>DASXNV010000054.1:0-47255 GCA_036494815.1 Caulobacteraceae bacterium | reverse complement strand
CAGCACATCAAGGGCCTGGAGGCTGATTCCAGAGCATGAATCAGATTTCAGGTGATTCCACCTGAAATCATCCTGCTCTGGGTCGCCGGCCTCTCCGGTCCGGAGGCCGGTGGCGGTCAGCACGCGATGAGCTCCAGGCGTTCCAGCCCCCGGAAGAAGGGGAGGGTCCGCCAGACTGGCGTCGCGTCGGGATCCGCGAGCCTCAGGCTCCCGAAGCGATCGAACAGCTTGACCAGGGCGACCTGGGCTTCCAGCCGGGCCAGCGGCGCGCCGATGCAGATGTGGGCGCCGCCGCCGAAAGCCACGTGCGGCTTGTTCTTGCGGCTGACATCGAAGCGGTGGGGATCTTCAAACATCTCCGGATCGCGATTGGCGGCGCGGAGTGAGAAGGTGAAGGCTTGGCTTTGTTTGATCGGACAGCCGCCGACCTCCATGTCCCGCGACGCGATGCGGCCGGTGATATCCACCGGCGGCTCGTAGCGCAGGGTCTCTTCGACCACGGTGTTGATCACACCGGGATCGGCCCTTAACTTGGCCAGTTCCGCGGGGTTGAGCAGCAAAAGGCGCACGGCGTTGCCGATCAAATCGGTGGTGGTCAGGTTGCCGCCGATCAAGAGGGCGCTGAGATTGATCTGAAGTTCGACGTCGCTCAGCGGCGCGCCTTCAGCCTGCAGCCGGGTCATGTCCGAAATTAGGTCGTCGCGCGGATCGGCGCGACGCGCGGCGATGGTCTGCGCGAAATAGGCCGACAGCGCTTGGCTTGACCGCTCCATATGGGCGGTCTGTTCCTCGTTGCGGAAGGGATTGAGGCTCTGGATCACCCCTTCCGACCAGTCCCGAAATTCGACCAGCCGCTCGCCGTCGACACCCAGGATCGAGGCGATGGCGTCGATCGGCACCGGCACGCAGAACCGGCTCATCAGATCGAAGCTCTCTTCTCCCTCAAGCCCACCCAGCATCGCGTCGACGATACGTTCGACCTGGGGACGAGCCTTGGCGACGCGGGCATAAAAGGCCTGGGTCAGCGGCTGGCGGATGCGTCCGTGGTCTGGATCGTCGAGCATCAGGATGCTGGTGGTCTCGCCGCGGGTCGCGCCTTCGGGAACCTGATCGGCGAAACGCCGCTGCAGCACCGCAGCCTCTTCGGCGTGCAGAGGATCGCGCCACAGGGTCCGGTCGGAGACCAGGGTCCTCACGTCGCTATAGCGGGTGAGAATGAAGGTGCCGGACGCAGTGTCGCGGTGCACCGGGCAGCGGGCGCGCAGATCGTCGAGCACCTCATGCGGATCGGCCCGATAGGTCGGATCGAGCGGAGTCAGCTGGAAGATGGTCGGCAAAGCCTTGTCGGTCATCTATCAAAACCTCCCCGGGAAAATATGGCGCTCACCGTGCCACAACGGTCTCGAGCGAGGCCAGTCAAAATGATGTGGCCAAACCGAATGAAGTCTTTAGCCAGGAGACCACCACTTGGTGAGGGTCGATATGTCCGGGCGAACCCGCTCCTGCGGCGGCTCGCTCGGCGTGCCCAGATAGACGAAGCCTGCCACCCGATCGTCCGCCTGCAGGCCCAGCAACGCACCGACGCGGCCGTCATAGGCGTACCAGTCTGTGATCCAATTGGCGCCGAAGCCCATGGCCTGAGCGGCGTTGACCAGGCTGATGCACACGGCGCCAGCCGACAGGCGCTGCTCCCATTCAGGGATCTTGCCCGGTGCGAAATGGGAGATGACCACCACGGCCAGGGGCGGGCTCTTGAGCTTGAACAGGGCTCCCTTGGCTTTTTCGGGGTCGGGGCCCTCGCAGGCCAATTGTTCGACGCGCGCCTCGAACGCAGCCTTGGCCTCGCCCTCCAGCACCACGAACCGCCAGGGCGACAGCTTGCCATGGTCGGGCACGCGGACAGCCAGCCGCAAAAGGTCGTGCAGTTCGTCCGGCGATGGCGCGGGGGCGCGAAGCGTGGCGGCCGAGGCCGAGCGGCGCAGGGCCAGGAACGCCAGCACGTCTTCCGAGCGGGCGGGGGCAGGCAGGGCGGCGCCGAACTCAGGCTCCGGGGGCAGCGATTGGGGCAAGGCGGACCTCGTTCGCGATCGGGAAAGGCGTCGACCGCAGGTGTGCTTCAGATGGGCTGGCTTCAGGTATAAGCCCCTCGCGGCGACGGCAATGGGGGGCTTGGCCAGGCATGACGCAAAAACCCGATTGGATGGGCCCGCTCGGCCGGCCATGGGCGATCAACAGCGCTCGCACGGTCTATGAAAATCCCTGGATGACGGTGCGTGAGTACCAGGCGACCGCGCCTACGGGCCGGCTGGCGCTCTATGGGGTGGTCAGCTTCCGCAACTACGCCCTGGCCGTGCTGCCGCTGCATGCCGACGGGACCGTCACCCTGGTGGGCCAGCATCGGTTTCCCCTGGCCGATTATTCCTGGGAGATCCCCGAGGGCGGTGGCCCAATCGGCGAAGACCCCCTGGCTGGCGCTCAGCGCGAACTGCGCGAGGAAGCTGGCCTCGTGGCCGCCGACTGGCGCCAGGTCATGCGCTTCCAACTGTCCAATTCGATCACCGACGAGCAGGGTTTCGGCTATGTCGCCCTGGATCTGAGCGCGGTTGAAACCGACCCCGACGAGACCGAAGTCCTTAAGATCACGAGGATTCCATTTCGCGAAGCGTTGGATTTGGCGCTATCAGGCATGATCTTGGATATGCCGACCGTAGCAATGCTGCTGCGGGCCTACCATATGGCTCAAGAAGGCGAACTGCCGGAGGGCTTGGCCAAGGCTATGTTAAGGCCTGCCGAGCATCCTTAGATCGGGCCTTCTAGGGACGAACAGAACAAGGACGTGGTGGATGTCGCAACAGCGTCTTGAGGTCGTCAGCGCCCAAAGCCCGCCCCCCGTGTGGGCGGCGCTGCGCAACGAAGCCGCCCATGCGGCCCAGACCGAGCCGAACCTGGCTTCGCTGATCAACGCGGTGGTGCTCAAGCACGATCGGCTGGCCAGCGCCCTGTCCTATCAGTTGGCGCGCAAGCTGGGCGACCAGGAACTGCGGGCCATGAGCGCGCGCGAGATCGCCGACGAAGCCTATGCCGCCGATCCCGTCATCGTCGAAATGGCCGAGGCCGATCTGCGCGCGGTGTTCGAGCGTGACCCGGCCTGCAAGGGCTATCTGCAGCCGTTCCTGTTTTTCAAAGGCTTTCTGGCCCTGCAGACCTATCGCGTGGCTCACTGGTTGTGGAACGAGGGCCGCGACACCCTGGCCTTCTATCTGCAAAGTCGGATGTCGGAGATCTTCCAGGTCGATATCCACCCCGCCGCCCGCATCGGTTCGGGCGTGTTCTTCGATCACGGCACCGGCCTAGTCATCGGCGAGACCGCGGTGGTGGGCGACGACGTCTCCATCCTGCATGGAGTGACCCTGGGCGGCACCGGGGCCGAGCGCGGCGACCGCCACCCCAAGATCGGCAAGGGCGTGCTTATCGGCGCCGGGGCCAAGGTCCTGGGCAATATCGTCATCGGCGACTACGCCAAGATCGCCTCCGGCTCGGTGGTGCTCAAGCCGGTCCCCTCGGGCTGCACCGCGGCCGGCGTGCCCGCCCGCCTGACCAACTGCCCCACCTGCGAGGCGCCCGCCCGGACCATGGACCACACCCTGGCGGAGGACGTTTACGACTATTCGATCTGAGCGAAAGCTCGGGCCATTGGGGGGTTGCTCCTGGCGCATATGCGTCTAGGTTCCCCCGACTCTCTCTTGGCCGACTAGGAGCCGTCGTGAACGAGAACGATCTCAAGCGCGTCGAGGCGCACCTCAAGCGCACCTTCGGCAACCCGCACGTGGCGGTGAAAGCCCGCCCCAAGCAAAAGGACTCGGCCGAGGTCGAGCTCAAGGGCGAATTCATCGGCGTGATCTATGAAGACGAGGACGAGCCCGGCTCGTTCCTGTTCGAAATGGCGATCCTGGCCGAAGACCTGGACTGATCCGGGCCTGATCACACACCGGCGGCGACCTCCGCGACGATCGCCCCGGTCAGCTGGGTCAGTTCGGCGTCTGTGACCACGAACGGTGGCGCCAGATAGACCACCTTGCCCATGGGCCGGATCCAGGCCCCGCGCCGGGCGAAGCGGGCGCACAGGTTGCCCGCCTCCACCGCCTTGTCGAATTCGACCACGCCGATGGCGCCCTTAACCCGCACGTCGACCACGCCTGGCTGGCTGCGACAGGGCTCCAGGCCGTTGCGCAGGCCGGCCTCGATCTGCGCCACGGCCGGCTTCCAATCGCCGGTCTCGAACAGATCGAGCGAGGCGTTGGCGGCGGCGCAGGCGAGGGGGTTGGCCATATAGGTCGGGCCATGCATCAGGGCCGCGCCCGGATCGTCCGACCAGAAGGCCTCGAAGATGCGGGTCGAGGCCACCGCCGCCGATAGGGGCAGGGTCCCACCGGTCAGGGCCTTGGACAGGGTGACGATGTCGGGGATAACGCCCGAGCCTTTGCAGGCGAACAGATCGCCGGTGCGGCCGAAGCCGGTGAAGATCTCATCGAAGATCAACAGCACCCCATGCCGGTCAGCCAGGGCGCGCAGGCGGGCCAGCACCACGTCGTCATGGAACAGCATGCCGCCGGCGCCCTGCACCCGCGGCTCGACGATCATGGCCGCGATCTCATGGCCGTGGCTTGAGAGAAAGGCGTCGAGATCGGCTTCACGCGCGTCGTCCAGCGGCAGGGCCTCGACGTGCTGGCTGGGCATGATCCCGGCGAACAGAGCGTGCATCCCCTCCTCGGGGTCGCAGATCGTCATCGTGGCCAGGGTGTCGCCGTGATAGCCGCCGAGGAACGACAGGAACCGCGTGCGCCCGGCTATGCCGCGATTGATCCAGTACTGCAGCGCCATCTTCATGGCGATCTCCACCGAGACCGAGCCGGATTCGGCGAAGAAGACGTGGTTCAGGTCGCCCGGCAGCAGATCCGCCAGCCGCGCCGCCAGCCGATAGGCCGGCTCGTGCGCCAGTCCGCCGAACATCACGTGCGGGGCCTTTTGCAACTGGGCTTGGACCGCGGCGCGGATGTGCGGGTGATTATAGCCGTGGCAGGCGGTCCACCAGGAGGCGATGCCGTCCACCAACTCCCGCCCATCCTCCAGGATCAGCCGCGCGCCTTCGGTGCGCGCCACGGCGAGCGGAGGCGGGGCGGTCTTCATCTGGCAATAGGGCCTCCAGACATGGCCCTTTCCGCGTTCGAGCCAGGCCGGTTCGGGACTGTCGAATGTCATTTCTGCTCCTGCCGCTGCGTCGCGTGGCTTCATCGTCCGAGCAGGCCTTGCTAGAGGCTTGCGCCGCATTGGCAACCTGAAAGCCCGCATGGACAGTCTCTCCACCTTCGCCCACCACAAGCTCGAAGCCCTGGATGCACAATCGCTGCGCCGGCGGCTGGCCCCGACCCGGCGGCTGGATGGGCTATGGGTGGAGCGTGACGGTCGCCGCCTGCTCTCCTTTTCCTGCAACGACTATCTGAACCTGTCGCACAATCCGGCGGTGAAGGCAGCCGCCGCCGAGGCGGTGCAGACTTATGGCGCTGGCGCGGGGGCCTCGCGGCTGGTTACTGGCGATCATCCCTTGTTGGCCCAGTTGGAAGCGCGACTGGCGCGACTCAAAGGAACCGAGGCCACCTGCCTGTTCGGGTCCGGCTATCTGGCCAATACCGGTCTGATCCCGACCCTGGTCGGTCCCGGCGACCTGGTCCTAATCGACGAGCTGGCCCACGCCTGCCTGTGGGCCGGCGCGAAGCTCTCGGGGGCCAGCGTGATCGCTTTTCGCCACAACGATGTGGAACATCTGCGCGATCGCCTGTCCGAGCGGCGTCCTCGTCATCCCCGCGCCCTGGTGGCCACCGACGGCGTGTTCTCCATGGACGGCGATCTGGCGCCTTTGGGCGAGTTATCGGCGGCGTGTCTGGAGCATGACGCCTGGCTGCTCAGCGACGACGCGCACGGGATCGGCGTGCTGGCTGAGGGCCGTGGCTCGGCCGCCCTGTTTCCAGACGCCGTGATCCCCTTGCAGATGGGCACGCTGTCCAAGGCCATCGGCGGCTACGGCGCCTATGTCTGCGCCAGCCAGCCGGTGGTCGACCTGCTCAAGACCCGCGCGCGCACCCTGGTTTATTCCACCGCTCCGCCGCCCGCCTGCATGGCTGCGGCCCTGGCGGCCCTCAATATCGTCGAGGCTGACCCGGAGCTCACCGCCCGCCCGCTGCGCAACGCCCGCGCCTTCACCACCACCCTGAACCTGCCCGAGGCGCAAAGTCCGATCGTGCCCGTGATCATCGGCGCCGCAGATGACGCCCTGGCCGCGTCGCGGGCGCTGGAGGCGCAGGGCTTTCTTGTGGTCGCCATCCGCCCGCCGACCGTGCCCGAAGGAACCGCGCGCCTGCGCATCGCCTTCACCGCCGGTCATTCATCCGAGGACGTTGCGCAGCTGGCCAGGGCCGTCCGCCCGCTGATCGTGAGGGCGGCCGCATGACCGCCCTGTTCGTCGCCGGCGCTGGCACGGACGTGGGCAAGACCCACGTCACCGCCGGCCTGATCCGCAGCTTGCGGGCGCGGGGCGCGGCGGTGTCCGCACTCAAGCCCCTTGTCAGCGGCTTCGATCCCGGCGACTGGACCGGCAGCGACCCCGGCCGTCTGTTGCAGGCCCTGGGGCGGCCCCTAACGGCCCAGGCCCTAGATAGCCTGTCGCCGTGGCGATATCGCGCTCCGCTCTCGCCGGACATGGCGGCCGGGCGGGAAGGCCAGAGCATAGACTTCGACGGCATCCTCAACCTTTGCCGCCAAAGGATCGCCGCGGCCGGAGATGAGATTCTGTTGATCGAGGGCGTCGGCGGCGTCATGTCTCCCGTGTCTCCGACCACCACCAATCTGGATTGGATGGTCGCCCTGGGCGCGCCCATCCTGCTGGTCACCGGCTCCTATCTGGGTTCGATCAGTCACACCCTGACCGCCGCTGCGGTGATCCGGGGCGCAGGGCTGTCCTTGTCGGGCATCGTTGTCAGCCAATCCGCGGGCGCGGAGACACCGTTCGAGGACACGCTCGCCAGTCTGGAGCGGTTATCCGGGGCCAAGCTGTTCGGGGTTTGGCGCGATCAATCCGTCGAGGCCTGGGCCCCGGCGATCCTGGATGGCGCCTTCGAGCGTTGAGCGCTCGAAATATACTCTCTTTTCGAGAGCGGTTACGTCAATTGTCCGCGAATATTCAACTTTCGGTCGTGGACGGGCGGCGGCGGCCTGAAGCACAGTCTGGGGTCTGATCGAGTCAGCAAAACGGACCGTCAACCGCACTCGCGGAACGGTAGAGGGGCGAGGCATGGGCGTGGAACTGGGCGTTCTGGAGGGCTATTACGGCCCCTCTTGGAGTTGGCCCATGCGCGAGGAGCAGGTCGCCTTTCTGGCGCCGCGCGGCTACGGCTTTTATCTTTACGCCCCCAAGGCCGACAAATATCTGCGTCGCCGCTGGCGCGAACAGCATCCCCATGACACCACCGAACGGCTGATCGCCTTGGCTCGCCAGTGCCGTCGTTATAGCATGCGGTTCGGGGTCGGGCTCAGCCCTTTCGAAGTCTACCGCAACTTCGACGCCGAGGCTCAGGCCGCCCTGGCCGACAAGCTGGCCTTTCTCGACGCCGTGGGCGTCGACGACCTTGGCATCCTGTTCGACGACATGCGCGGCGACGTACCGGACCTGGCGGCTTCTCAGACACGCATCGTTCATTGGATCGGCGAGCGCACCCGCGCGTCGCGGCTGATCGTCTGCCCGACCTACTATACCGACGATCCGGCCTTGGACCGGGCCTTTGGCGAACGCCCCGCCAACTATCTGGCCGATCTTGGCGCGGCTCTCGATCCCTCCGTCGAGGTGTTCTGGACCGGGGAGGAGGTCTGTTCGCGCGAATATGGCGTCTCCCATCTGGCGCGGGTGGCCGAGAGCCTGCGCCGCAAGCCGTTTCTATGGGACAATTATCCGGTCAATGACGGGCCTTTGATGTCGCCCTATCTGCACCTTCGGGCCATGACCGGGCGGCCGGCGTCGATCGGCGACTATGTCAGCGCCCATGGCATCAATCCGGCTCTGCAACCGGTGCTGTCGCGCATTCCCGCTCTCAGTCTGGTGGAGAGCTATCGTATGGGCTCGTCCTATGAATATGGCGCGGCCTTTCTGCGCGCGGCCGCCGAAGTGCTCGGCGAGGATCTCGCCCACCTGGTCCAGCGACACATCTCCCTGCTCCAGGACGCCGGGCGGGACAGGCTGGGGCCGGCGGCGCTCAGGCTGCGCGAACGCTATTCGGACCATGCCCATCCCGGCGCGCGCGAGATCGTCGCCTGGCTGGACGGCGACTATCGCACCACTTCGGAAATGATCGAGGCGCAGTAGGACGTCCAAGGTCGATGACGAACCAGATCAGGTTGTAAGGCTCAGGCAGGCGGCCCATGTCTTGACCCTGCAGCCGGGCGCCAGGTTGACGTGCAGATGCGACGGGTAGGGCTTGATGACCCTTCGCGGCCGAAAACCCTTAGTCTTGACCGTGAATTTCACTGTCATTGGCTGTGACGCGTGTCACAGCTGGTGTGACCTCAGCCGGCTAAGGATTACCCATAAACCGCTCGCTCGCCCTGGACTTGCTGGGGCGGCCTTGGTCTGATGGGGTGGCGATGAACGCTTACAGTCCGTCTTCGCAAACTTTTTTCGTCCGTTCTCGGCGCAGGAGGCCAAGTCGCTTGGGGGCTCTTGACGAAGCATCGGCGCTTCTGGGAACCAGCGCGGTGTTCTCGGTGCTGTCGCCAGGCCGGCGCGCGCAGCTGCTGCGCGACGGGACCACTCTGACCCTGAGCAAGGGCGTGCGGCTGTTCTCGCGCGGAGATCCGGGCGACGCCTGTTTCCTGGTGCTGTCGGGCGAACTGGAAGTGGTCGCCTCCGACGCAGACGGCCGCGACGTGTGGTTGGCCTCTCTGGGATCGGGCGCCTTGATCGGCGAGATCGCAGTGCTGGACGGCGGACCGCGCTCGGCCGACGCCACAGCCATGAGGCGCACCACCCTGTTCAAGATCCGCCGGGACAGCGTGCTGGAAACCCTGAAGGACGAGCCCGCCGGCGCCCTGGCGCTGTTGGCGCTGTTGGCCTCGCGCCTACGGTCCACCGACGCCCGAGTGGAGGAGACGGCGCTGATCGATCTGCCCGGTCGCCTCGCGCGGCTTCTGCTGCAGGCCGGCGACGCTCCGGTGACCCAGCCGCAAGGCGAACTGGCCCGGCTGATCGGCGCCTCGCGCGAGCGGGTCAACAAGACCCTGGCGGTCTGGCGCGAGCGCGGCTGGATCGAGATCGGCCGCACGGGCACCCGCGTGGTCGACCGCACCGCCTTGGCCGCCCTCACCAACCGCTCCCGGCGGCGGTGAGGTTCAGCTCGGATAGCCGATGATGTCCTTCAGCGCCGGTGAGCCGCACACCGCGTGCGACGCCAGCCGCCCGCCCATCACCGTGCCCTCGACACTGCCCACGTTCAGGCCGGTATAGATCCAGTCCCCGGCCGGGATCAGGTTGGAGAACCCGCAATCCCAGGCCTTCAGCCGGTATTTGGTGCTGCCGGGCGGCGAGGCCACATAGCGCTCGGTGGGATCGATATTGGCGCGCCAGAACTGGCTGTCGAACCGCGCTACGCCCTTGGCCCCGGAATTGTCCACCAACAGGCCAAAGTCCAGGCCCGCCGGATCGCCTGGCGGCCTCGTGGCCGCAGTGGTCGCCCCTGGCAGCAGCGGGCCGATGTTTGTCTGCAGGTACTGGATGAACTGATAGCGCACGCGCTCGCTCTGCCGGGCGGGGAAGTCGTGGTCTGTGAAGGGCGGTGGCGGCTCATATTCCGGCATCAGCCCGCAGAAATACCAGAGTGATTGCGGCTTTGTCGCTGCCGGCCAGTCCTCGAACGCGATCAGGCCGGTGAAATCCACCTGTCCGTCCGGCGGCCCGGCATAGGTGCCGCTGATGATGATCCCGGCGTCGGCGGGCGGAAGGGTCGCTCCCAGATCCTTGGTCGAGCGCGACAGCCACAGCTGCGCCGCCTGGGTGGTCAGGGCGGGGATATGGGCCACCATGTCACGCCAGGCGACGCTGGCGGTCAGCAGTTCCGGGCACAGGTGCGGGATGGCGCCGATGGAGATGGCGAAGACGATCTTGTCGAAATCTTCGTCCGCCTTCAGCGTCTTGCGCGCCACGGGCGTCCAGGCGGTCCAATAGGATTCCAGGTCGATGGCCTGGGCCTTCAGCGCGGCGCCTTCCATCAGTTGGTCGTAGAGAGGGGCGGCGGGCCAGCACTGCAGGCCGCCGATGGGAGTCAGGGGCGAATAGGTTTCCAAGCCTGGCTTGAGCGTGGCCTGCACGCCGATGTCGATGGCCGAGATGGTCTTGCCGTCCTCCGCCAGGCGCAGCGCTTCGACCTTGTGGAAGAATTCAAACTTCACGCCACGCTTGAGCAGCACTTCGTACAGCGGCTGGATGATGGTCTCACCGGTGCCGGCCTTGAACAGAAAGCCGAAGGCGCCGCGGAAATCGAACATCCGCAAGGTCCAGTGCAGATAGCATCCCGCCCCCATTTGCGGCGGCAGCGAGGTGTCGCCATTGGGGTATTGGTAAGACAGGTTGGTGGTGTTCAGGGTCAGGGGCGAATTCAGCGTGATCGGATCGATGCCGTGGCGCAGCAGCCAGGTGTCGAAGTTCTCTTCGTCCAGATGATCGAAGCCCTTGTCCAGCACGTCATCGACCAGGGCGCCGCGAACCAGGGCGAACAGATAGTCCAGCAGCATGTAGAGCCGACGCAAATCGGTCTGCAGATGAGCGACCAGCCAGCCTTGCAGGTGGATCCACACCGCTTCCACATCCTGAATCAGGTCGCGAGCGTCAGCAACCTTGGCCAGGACTTTGAGCCTCTGATCCAGCGCGTTCAGCATCCCCCGCATGGGGTTAAGCACGTGCAGAATGTCCTGGGTCAGATCTTCGGCCACGCGCTCGACGAAATGGCCGGCGGCGGCCAGCACCCGGCGCAGCATCCCCCCCACGGTCCAGTCGTCCGCCGGCAGGTCCGGCCAGTCCTTATTGGTGGGATAGACCATCGCCCACTGTTTCCAGCCGCCGTCGATCCACTCCCATTGCAGGATCGCGCTTTGGGGATTGAAGGCGTCGTCGAAGCTGGACATTGGCGAACCGGCCGGGCGACCGAGTTCCTTGAAGCATTGGACCATCATCGGCAGGGTGTTGTGATAGGATCCGAGGAAGCCGTGGATGCCGTGTTCCTGGATCCGGCCATTCTCGCCCCGCCCGGTGGCGCACTTGCCGCCCAAGCGCCAACCCATCTGATAGAGGGTGATGTCGTATTTCGAGGTCCAGTCCGGGGTGTTGGTCAATTCGAAGGCGGTGGACAGCGCGGCTATGCCCCCACCGAGAATTGCGATCTTTTCGACGCCCGCGGTGCTGTCCATACTAGATCCTTTGAGATTATGACGTTATCCGTCGGAACAGAATCAGGCGACGTGGGCGCTATTCGGCGTAAGCCCGCCCAATGAACGCCAGGCTTGCAAAAAATGCAACGCAATGGGGAAGCCTTCACATCATGAGTTGATGGTGAAGACATGCAGACCGCCGCCGCTTACCCCCGCCGGGTTGACGTGTCTGTAAGGTTTTGAGGGCGGGAGTCGTTGGGCTATTGTAGAGCGGGGCTGGTTCGCCGGCATCGTTAATAGTTCAGGGTTGTTCCGCGCGGCGAAGCCGCGCCTGTGGGGGTTGATTTTGTTCTTGGCCGGACTTGAACCTGCCTCGACCATGTCCAGTGCGCCCTCGTCCAGGCGTCGGCGCAGCGCAATCGTTTTTACCGATCTCGTGGGCTATAGCCGTCACGCCGAGGTTGACGAGGCGGGAGTGCTCGACGCTTTGGGGCGGCTGCATGGTCACCTGGCCAACCTGACGGCGGAGCGGGGCGGACGGGTCGTCGCCTTGCGCGGCGACGGGGCTCTTCTGGAATTCGAAGGCGCCGTCGAGGCGGTGACCTGCGCCCAGGCTTTTCTGTCGGCGAACCGGCAGGCCAATCTCGACCGGCCACTGGATCGCCGCCTGAGCTTCCGCATCGGCGTACATCTGGGCGAGGTCACAGTGGCGGCCGACACCCTTCTGGGCGCCAGCGTGAACCTGGCGGCGCGGCTGGAACAGACCGCCGAACCGGACACGATCCACGTCTCTGACGCCATCCGCGAAGCGATCGAGGCGCGCGCGGCCGTGGCTTTCGAAGATCTCGGCTTTCATCAGATCAAGGGCATGCGCGCGCCGGTGCGCACCTGGCGGGTCAGTGAGCCCGGCGTCGGGACTCCGCTGAAGGCCCCGGCCCCAGCTTCCCTGGACGACGCCCTTGGCGACCGCCCGGCCATCGCCGTCCTGCCCTTCGTGGTTGGGGGCGGCGATGCGGACGAAGCCTATCTGGCCGAAGGTCTCGCCGAGGACATCATCGTCGGCCTGAACTACAATAAGTGGCTGTTCGTAGCCTCGCGGCATTCCTCGTTCCGCCACGCCGCCGACGCCTCGAACGCCGCCCAGATCTGCGCCGAGCTGGAAGTGCGCTACCTGCTCTTGGGCCGCATGCGCCGGATCGGCGAACAGATCCGCATCTCCGTCGAACTGGTGGATGGATCCAAGGGCGAATCGGTGTGGTCGGCCCGTTATGACCGCCCCATCGAAGGGCTGTTTGCGGTGCAGGAAGAGATCACCGCCACCGTGTCCTCGACGTTGGCGCCGGTGTTGCTCGACCGCGAGCAACAGCAGGCGGTGCGCAACACCCCGCGCAGCCTGCAGCACTGGGACCTCTTTTTGCGCGCGCGCTGGCACTTCTGGCGCGGCACGCACAAACACACGATAGCGGCCCAGAACCTGCTGACCCAGGCTCTGGCCCTGCGGCCCGAGGATGCGCCCAGCCTGGCGCTGCTGGCCCACTGCTATTTCGGCGAGGTCTGGTCGGGTTGGTCGCCGGATCTGGACGGGGCCATCGAGGAGGCGACGCGTCTTGCCCTGCGCGCCGTGCGCCTGGACGCCGGCGACGCCTTCGCCCATTTCACCCATGGGGTGGCCCTGTCCCTAACCGGCCAGCTGCAACAGGGCATGGCCGAACAGCGTCATGCCCTGGAGCTCAATCCCTTCTTCGCCCAGGCCACCGGCGAGATCGGCCGGCTGCTGGCCTTTTCTGGCGAGACGGACCTGGCCATTTCCTATCTGGATCAGGCCATGGCCCTGGCGCCGGCGGACCCGCATCTTAGCCTCTATTTCCGGGCCAAGGCGATCGCCTATTTCCTGGCCGGCCGCCACGCCGAAGCGGTCGCCCAGGCGGCTGGTGCCTGCACGCGGCGGCCCGACTTCTTCTTTCATCACTACACTCTGGCGGCCTGCCAAGCGGGCGCCGGCGACATCCCCGCCGCCAAGGCGGCCTTGGCCGAGGGCCGGCTACGCCTGCCTCACTATCCGCTGCCGGTGCTGAAAGCCGGCCACCCCTTCGCCCGCCCCGAAGATCTGGCCCGGTTCACCGACGCCCTGACCCTGGCGGGCTGGTCGGCCGAGACCGGCTAGGCTGCAGGTCCAGCCGGGGGGCCGTCGAGATACGGCGCGGTGGATGGATCGGCGGCGAGGTGGGTTAGCAGCCAGTCGCGGAATGCGGTGATCTTGGGCGCGCGGCGGCGATCTTTCGGATAGGCCAGCCAATAGCCTGGATTGTGGTCCCAGCCGATCATGAAGGGCTGAACCAGAAGGCCCCTGGCGATCTCGCTGGCGAAGAACACCGGCGAACCCAAGGCCACGGCCTGGCCGGCGATGGCGGAGGCGACCTCGATGGATTGCAGATCGGCGGTGAGCCGGGGCGCGGTCTCGCACGGCGCCTCCAACCCGGCCACGGCGAACCAAGCCGCCCATTCCTTTTCCAGCCCGACCCTGGGCGCGGTCAGAAGATCGCGCGGGCTGGCCAAGCCGCCGAGGGCCGTCCGCAGGGCCGGCGAACAGAGCGGCGTGACCTGGGCCGGGAACAGATAGACATGTTCGAGGCCCGGCGACTCGCCTGAGCCTGAGCGGATGGCCAGGTCGAAGGGTTCGCGCGTCAGATCGACGATGCGGCCGGTGGTCTCCAGGCGGACGGCGATCTTGGGATGGGCCAGTTGGAATCCGCCCAGGCGCGGCGCCAGCCATTGAGTGGCGAGGGATTGCAGGGTGGTGATGGACAGCACCCCCTCGTCGGTTTCGGTCAGATCGATCAGGGCGGCGCGCAGCAGGCCTACCGCCTCGGTGGCCGCCCGGGCCAGGCGTTCGCCGCCGGCGGTCAGGGTCACTTCGCGCGGCAGCCTGTGAAACAGCGGCTGGCCCAGCCGGCTCTCCAGCGCCTTCACCTGCCAGCTGACCGCGGCCTGGGTCATGCCCAGAGTCTCCGCCGCGCGGGTGAAGCTCTTCAGACGGGCGGCGGCCTCGAACACGCGGACGGCGCTGAGCGGCAGGGTGGCGAGGGGATCTGACATAAGGCTGGCTTATGTATAGAGCAGGAGAACCGCTTTGTCATCATCAAGCCTGTGGCGGCAATATCGCTTTCACACAAGGCCATCTGAAGGAGATCGGTGATGGAAGAGTTCTTGAGGACCCATAAGGACGTCGCCTTTGGCTGGGTGCTGGCCGTGGAGATGGGGGCGTTGTGGCTGCAAGCAGCTTTGGCGGCCCGCGGCGCTTCTCGCCATCGGCGCGACGCGGTGAGCCACGGCAAGTCCGGTGGCCAACCGCGCCTGATGGCGCCCCGTTGAATGGAGCAGACCCGCGACCGTTTGGCGCACCCACGATCCTGCCTCGCCTAACGACTTCGTAAGTTCAAACCGCGATCCTGCCCCGCGCTGGAGGAGTGTCTCTCCGGCGCGGCTTAGGCGTAACACGGCAGGGCGCAGTGGGATTGAGTGATTGACGTCGGAGCTGACCGCGGGGCTGTACGGCGCCACTGATCCTGCGGCTCAAACCTCCGATCTCACCTGGACCAAGATCGTCGCCCACCGTCGTCGCGACCGGCTCTCCATTCTGCCCTTGACCTTTCTGGCGGCCCTGGCCGGGGCCTACTGGCTGGGCGTTCGCTTTGGCCTCATCTGGCTGTCGGGCTGCCTGGTCAGTTTCACCATCAGCCATATGCTGGGCGAACGGATCGGGCGCCAGACAAACCCCTCCGCGCGCTGGCATGGCCTGCTTGCCGCCCAGACCGGCCTCCACACCCTGGTCTATTGCGCCCTGCCGCTGGCCCTGGAGCTTGAAGGGTCTCAGATGGCTTCGATCAGCGCCCTGGCCATGTTCGGGGCTATCGCCATGAGCGCCAGTGGTGAGCTTGTGATCTCCCGCCGTATCGGGGGAACCGCGCTGGCGGTCGACTGCGCCGTGGTGGTCGCGGCGGTGTCCTGGCGCGCTGCAGCCCACGGCCTCGGCCTGGCTTTCGCGGTGACCGGGATCGCCTGTTTCTTCGCCTATGTGCTGCAAGCCGCCCGCACTCGCCGGGCGATGGAGCATCCCATCGCCGCCGCCCTCGAGACGGCCGTAGTCAAGGAGCGGGAGGCCGCCGTCGCCAACGCCGCCAAGAGCACCTTTCTGGCGACCATGAGTCATGAGATCCGCACGCCGCTGAACGGGGTGCTGGGCATGGCCCAGGCCATGGAAGCGGACACCCTGTCGGATCTACAGCGCGCACGTGTGGCTGTGATCCGCAAGTCGGGCGAGGCCCTGACCGCCGTGCTCAACGACGTCCTGGACCTGTCGAAAATCGAGGCAGGGCAGTTGGAAGTGGAGACCATCGCCTTCGATCTGGCGGAGGTTCTGCACACGGGCCAGGCGGCCTTTGCGTTCAACGCCGAGGCCAAGGGGCTGAGCCTGGACCTGGACATCGACGAGACAGCGCGGGGCGCCTATCTGGGCGATCCGACCCGGCTGCGCCAGGTGGTCTACAATCTGGTTTCCAACGCGGTGAAGTTCACCGTCGCCGGCGGGATCAGGATCGCCGCGGCCTACGCGAGCGGCACGCTCAGGATCTCGGTCAGCGATACGGGCGAGGGGATCGCGCCGGATTAACAGGACAGGCTGTTCGTCAAGTTCGTCCAGCTCGACACTTCGATCACGCGGCGTCATGGCGGCTCGGGCCTGGGCCTGGCGATTTGCCGCGAGTTGTGTGGGCTGATGAGCGGCCAGATCACCGTGGACAGCCAGCTGGGCTACGGATCGACCTTCACAATCCACCTGCCGCTGCGCCGAGCAGAGCCGGCCCATGATGCGGCCCTCGCGTCTGCTCCTCTCACAGCCGCCCCGGCTGGCGAGCGGGTTCTGCGCATACTCGCGGCCGAGGACAATGACGTAAACCAGCTGGTGCTTAAGACCCTGCTCGCCCAGGCTGGACTGGATCTGACCCTGGTCGCCGACGGCGCCCTGGCGGTCGCCGCCTGGGCTGAGGACGAGTGGGACCTGGTGCTGATGGACGTGCAAATGCCGGTGATGGACGGCCTTGCCGCCGTTCAGGAGATCCGCGCTCGCGAGCGGTCCAGCGGGCGGGCGCGCACGCCGGTGATCGCCCTGACTGGCAACGCCATGGCCCATCAGGTCGCCGAGCTGATCGCCGCGGGGATGGACGACCATGTGGCCAAGCCAATCCAAGTGACGCGGCTGTTCAGCGCGATCGAGGCGGCGCTGAGCGACTGACCTTCAAGGTCCTGTTGGCCACGCCGGCCGGATCGACCATGATGACGCTTAACTAGCGGGCGCGGGGCGGAATCGATGATGGACTGGCGGCCTTGAGCACGGCGATCGTCGCCCTGATTCTGCTCGCCGCCGTATTGCACGCCAGCTGGAACGCACTTCTGAAGGGCTCTGGCGATCGCCGCTGGATGACGATTGTCATGCAGTTGACCTCCATGGCGGTGGCTGCGGTGGCGGCCCTGTTCCTACCCCTGCCGACCCTGCACAGCTGGCCTTGGCTGGTGGCGGGCGCGACTTTGCATATCGGCTACAACGTCTTCCTTATCCGGGCGCTCAGCCTGGGCGACCTGGGCGAGATCTATCCCATATCCCGGGGGGCGTCGCCGGTGATGGTCACTGCGGGAGCGGCGCTGGCGGCGGGCGATCAGCTTTCCGCCCGACAGTTGATCGGCATCGCCGTCGTTTCCGCCGGCATCGTCAGCCTGCGCCGCGGCGGCGGTCGGCGTTTGCCCCTGTCCGCGATTTTGGTCGCTCTCAGCACGGCCGGCTTCACCGCCTGCTACACCATTGTCGACGGCATGGGCGCGCGGCAGTCGGGTAATGTCGCCTCCTATATCGCCTGGCTGTGGGTGCTGGACGGGGTGTTCATCGGCGGCTGGTTCCTGTTCGCCCGCCGTTCGGAAAGCGGCGCGCGTCCGACCTTGAAACAGACGGCGATCGGCGCGATCGGCGGCCTGATCGCCATGGTCGCCTATAGCGCAGTGATCCTGGCCACGACCCTGGGCGCGCTCGGCGCGGTCTCGGCCCTGCGTGAGACCAGCGTGCTGTTCGCCGCCCTGATCGGCGCGATGTTCCTGGGGGAGCGGCTGACTCCAGCGCGCCTGGCGGCCTGCGTCGCCATCGCCGCGGGGTCGTTTTTCATCGCCATCAGCTAGGCAGGCCCGCGCGCAGGTGGTTCACCGCGCCCCGCGGCGGCCCAGGACCGCGGGGGCGGTGGCGAGCAGGATCTTGAAATAGAGGCCGACGCAGCGGGACCGCGCATAGACCACATCCAGCGCCACCCGTCGGCGATAGCTCACATCGTTGCGTCCGCTTACCTGCCAGAGGCCGGTGACGCCGGGCCGAACCTGGCAATAGAAGGCGTAGTAGCGGCGATAGCGCGTCACCTCGGCCTCGACGATGGGGCGAGGGCCTACCAGGCTCATTTCGCCGCGTAGCACGTTGAACAGCTGCGGCAGCTCATCCAGGCTGGAGCGGCGCAGGAATTCGCCGATCGGGGTGATGCGTGGATCGTTGGTCAGTTTGTGATCCCGCTCCCATTCGGTGCGGGCCTTGGGGTCGCTGGCCAGCAGGGCCTGCAGCCGTGGCTCGGCGTCGGGAACCATGCTGCGGAATTTCAGGCAGCCGAAACTGTGGCCGCCGCGGCCCAACCGGCGATGAGCGAACAGGATCGGACCGCCGTCGCTGAGCTTGATCACCAGCGCCACCACCAGCATCAGCGGCGCAAAGAAAGTCAGCAAGGCCAGGCACAAGGGGATCTCGATCGCCCTCGCCCAGCGTTCGTCGGAATCGATCCGGCTGACGGCCCCCATGCTCACCCCTTCTGATCGCGGCCGGCCCCGCAACTGCGAACGCCGTTCGTTGAGGCGATCTAAGGCCCTAAGGCCGCGGCGGCGGTGACGGACGTCACAGCTAACGTCACAGGAGGGCAAGGGCGCTTTCCAGGGTCCTCAGCGCCGCGCCGATCGAGCCTGGGAAAGGAACGGCCGGGGCCTACGCCTGGGCGTCCACAAACAGTTTGAGGTTGCGAATATGCTCTCGACCCATCATGCCCGCGCCAATGATTCAGATGCGAACCTTGTCGGTCGTGTATTTGGATCGTGATTTTATCTGGGGATCCTGTCGATGAGCGCCGCCGAGCCTGGTTTTCTGAGCCTGACCCACAGCCGGCGGCCGCTGGGCAAGAGTGGCCCGATGATCGCCCCGATCGCCTGGGGCATGTGGCGCTTTCGCGGTGAGGACGTAGCCGCGGCCCGCGTCCTGGTCGAAGCGGCGCTGGAGATCGGCGTCGATCTGTTCGACACCGCAGACATCTATGGCTCCGACCATGGCGGGTCGTTTGGCGCCGCCGAGACCCTGCTGGGGCGGGTGTTCGCCGAAGCGCCGGCCCTGCGCGGTCGAATGGTGCTGGCCACCAAGGGCGGGATCGAGACAGGCACGCCCTATAATTCCAGCGCAGACTACCTGCAGCGCGCCTGCGAGGCGTCGCTGAAGCGACTTGGGGTCGAGCGCATCGACCTCTATCAGATTCATCGTCCCGACACCTTGGCCCACCCCGCCGAGACCGCCGAAGCCCTGACCCGCCTGCGCCAGGCCGGCAAGATCGCCGAGGTCGGGGTGTCCAACTATACCGCAGCACAGGTCGCCGCCCTGCAGGCGCACCTGTCCTTCGCCCTGGCCAGCATTCAGCCGGAATTCTCGCCCCTGGCGATCGGTCCGCTCTATGACGGCGTGCTCGATCAGGCCCTGGAGCGTGGCCTCGGTGTTCTCGCCTGGTCACCGCTCGGCGGCGGTCGGCTGGCCGCCGGCAACCCCAGCGAGCCTCGCGCCCAGGCGGTCGCCGCCGCCCTTGACAGCCTTGCCGCCCGGGAAGGCGTTAGCCGCGCCGCGATAGCCTATGCCTGGATCATGGCTCACCCGGCTGGACCCATCCCAATCGTGGGCTCCCAGCGGCCAGAACGGATCCGCGAGGCCGCCGACGCCATGAAGGTCCGCCTAAACCGCGCCGACTGGTACGGCGTCCTCACCGCGGCTCGCGCAGAGCCCCTGCCATGACCCGTTCGCTCGCCACGTCGCGTCCAGGCTGGAGCACAGGCCGCTGTTGATCCAGCGGCCCGGCTCGGTTCTTAAAACTTCGCCCGCACCCCGATAAAGGCGCCGCGGCCGAGGCTGCCGTACTGAAAGGCGGTCTCGTAGCGCCGGTCGAACAGATTCTCGATCCGGCCGTAAACCTCGAAACGCTGGGTCAGCGGATAGGAGGCGCGCAGGTCGACCAGGGTGTAGGCCTTGAGCGGCTGCGTATTGGCCGCGTCGTTGTAACTGGAGCCGGCATAGCGCACGGTGATCGCCGTGGTCAGGTGGACCGGCCAGACAAAGCTGGCTGAGACGTTGGCGGCGTTGCGCGAACGGCGGGGCAGTTGCTTGTGGGCTGTGAGGTCCTCGGCGTCGGTATAGGTGTAGTTGGCCGCCAGGGTCAGGGCCTGGATCGGCCGGATTTGACCCTGCAATTCAACACCCTCGGCGCTTGCCTTGGCGACGTTGTGGTAGGCGCCGAACGGGGGACTGTCGGTGTCGACGAACGCGATCAGATTGCTGGTGTCGCGGCCGAAATAGGTGGCTGAGACCACCACCCGCCTGTCCCAGAAGTGTTGTTCGATACCGGCGTCCCAGCTGTTGGCTTCCTCAGGCTTCAGGTTGGTCGTGCCGTAGGGGCTGAACAGCTGGTAGAGCGCCGGGGCCTTGAAGCCTTGGCCGAAACTGGCGCGCAACAAGGTCGCGCCGCCGTTCAGCGACCAGGCGGCGGCGGTCTGGGCGGTGGTGTGGCCGCCAAAGGTGCTGTGGTCGTCATAGCGCACGCCGGCGGTGAGGTTCAGGTTCTTGACCACCTCGCCCTCGATCTGGGCGTAGCCGCTGTCCAGGTCCGCATGGCCCTTGAGCGGAGGCGTGGGGCCGAAGTCGAAGGCGGGGGTGTCGCTGGTGATGCTGGAACGCTCGTGCTGGGCGCCAAACACCGCGCGATAGCCGTCGGCGATCTGGAAGGTCCCTTGATATTCCAGCCGGACATTGTGGCCGTAGCTGTAGAAGGTCTCGGGGCTTGGGGGTGGCGCGAAGAAGAAGTCGGCTGGGTAATAGGGGCCCGGATCGTACAGGCGCCGGTTGATATCGGTGTATTGCGCCGCCACGCGATTCTTCAGGCGACCGTCCAGAAGGCTGAAGTTCAGGCCGGCATAGCCGATATATTGGTCCGTGGTTCCGTATTCGTTGTCATCGCCGAAGACGCCGTTCGGGTTGTCGAAACCGTCGAAATCCACGTGGCTGTGGGTGACATAGCCACGAAGGTCGAGTTGCACGTCGGGAGTGAAGGCATAGCCTAGCCGGCCGCTGAAGGCGGAATTGTCATAGCCGTCCAGCTCCTTGCCGCCGAACGCCTTGCCGAAGGCCGAAACCCCGTCGGTCGAGTAATATCCCCCGGCGAGGCGGAAGCTCAGCCTGTCCAGGGTCCCGCCCACGCCGGCCCGGTAATATTGCGTTCCGCGCGAGCCGCCCTCCGCGTTCAGCGAGCCTTCCAGCGCCTGGCTGGGCTCGGCGGTGACAATATTGACCACCCCGCCAATGGCCTGGCTGCCCCACAGGGTCGATTGGGCGCCGCGCAGGATCTCCACCCGGCTGATGTCGCCGGTGAGCACGTCGCCGAAATCGTAGCCGCCGCTCGGCGCGCCAGGGTCGTTGATCTGGACCCCGTCGATCAGCACCAGGGTCTGATCGGAATCGGCCCCGCGGATCAGCACCGAGGTGGTCTGCCCCTCGCCGCCGTTACGCACGACGCTGAGGCCAGGGGATTGCTCGAGCAGGTCGGACAGGGTCACCGCCTGACTGGCCTTGATGGTCTGATCGTTAATCACGCTGACCGAAACACCGATCTTGGACAGGGGATCGGGCGCGCGGTTGGCCACGACGACGATCTCGTCGGGGCTGGCCGCGGCTGGGCTGGCGTCCTGAGCCGAGGCCAGGGACGGCAGGGTCAGAATGGCGGCGACGCCCGCGCCGGCGAACAGTGATCGGGTAGAAGCTTGCGGTCTTGTCATGGGTTTATCCCCCTCTGCGACGGTCCAACGACCGGCCCGCGGATGGGAATCTGGCGCCGAGGTCATGACGCGAGACGCCCGCGCGGACGCGGCCAGCTCAAACGTCGCCTCTCGGGAAATCCCGTTCGCTCGGCGCACCCCGGCCGGACGAAGGACGACCGCATCAGGCAGGTCTCCTGGCTCGTGGGTCAACGCCGATGCGCATCGCCTTCCCAAACCCTCGCCTTGCGGCTCCGGTTCAGTGGCTCATGATACGCGAGCTCGCCACTTACAGTTGCGGGGGCAGCCCGGGTGTCTCACCCGAGTTCCCTATTCACCCCTTGCGGGGACCTGACGCAGGGCGGGCCTTAGGCAGTTCCGCCGCTGGCGTCAATCGGCGACGCAGCGGCAGGTTCAGCTCGCGCCTCGACAGGGCCTTGCAGGTCAAGGGCCGCGGCGCACGGCCTGTTGCTTTGGGGCCCGAAGTCTGCACCTTAGATCGGGCGAGAACGCCTTCCGCGGGCCTGTCCTGGAACTGACGAAAATTCGATCCCTATGACCGCAAACGCCGCGAAAACCAAAGCGACCGTCGAGGCGCCCGCTGCGCCGGCGGATCTGCTGCGGCTGGATCTTCAGCTTTGCTTCGCCCTCTACTCGTCCAGCAACCTGGTCACCCGGCTCTACCGGCCGCTGCTGGAGCCCCTGGGCATCACCTATCCGCAATATCTGGCGCTGATGGTTCTGTGGGAGAGCGCGCCCCAAACGGTGGGCGCGCTGGGCCGGCGGCTGAGCCTGGACTCCGGCACCCTGACCCCGCTGTTCAAGCGGCTGGAAAAGGCCGGCCTGGTGGCGCGCAAACGCGATCCCGAGGACGAACGCCGGGTGCTGATCGACCTGACCGAGGCCGGCCGCGCCCTGCACGCCAGGGCCATGGCCATTCCACTGTCGGTGCTGTGCCAGCTGCCGCTGTCAGTGGATGAGGTCATGACCCTGAAGGGAATGCTCAATCGTCTGACCGAGGGACTCGGTGAGCCGGGACCCTGCGCGCCGGACTAGATTCCCGCGTACCACTGATAGCCGCGATCCTCCCAATAGCCGCCGTTGCCGCGGCCGAGTTTGGCGAAGTCGTCTATCGCTTCGATACGCATCACATATTTGGCCATCTTGTAGCCCAGCTGCCGTTCCAGCCGCAGGCGGATGGGCGCGCCGTGGGCCACCGGCAGGGGGGCGCTGTTCATCTCGTAGGCCAGGATGGTCTGGGGGTGGAAGGCGTCGCCTATGGCGATGGTCTCGTAATAGTCGCCGGTCCCGTCCAAGGTCAGCTCCAGGGTGTCGGCGCAGAAGAAGGCGATATAGCGCGCCTGGGGCTTCAGCCGGGCGCGGGTCAATAGCGGGCCGAGTCGGGCGCCGCGCCATTGGGCGATGCTGCTCCAGCCCTCGACGCAGTCGTGGCGCGTGATCTGGCTGCGGGCGGGCGCCGTGCGCAGGTCCGCCAGTGACAGGCTCAGCGGCTGTTCGACCAGGCCGCCGATCTGCAGGCGCCAGTCGGCGAACTGGCTGGCCACCAGTTTCTGATAGTCGTCATTGTCGGGGTTGGTGGTGCCGTTGGCGCGAAAGTCGGGCGATATGGCGCTGGCCTCGTACTCCCGCGCCAGTGCCGAGCGGCCGACGATCAGGCCGTGCAGGCGGCGGTTGAGCGTCTCGGCTCCGTCCAGGGTGTGGTTGACCGCCGGCGACTGGGTGATCTTTTCGCAGGCCTCGGCGGTCAGGCCGAGGGCCGCGGTAAGGCCGGCCTGAAGCCAGGCGCGGCGGCTGGCGGGCGGGCTCATGGGGCGGTCTCATCGGGCTGGAGGACGAACCAACCGGTGATCATCGAGCGCAGCTCGTTGAGGGGCCCAGCGGCGAACACCATGGCCACATGCACCAAGGCGAACAGAACCAGGCCACTGGCGCTGAGGAAGTGCAGGGTGCGCGCGCTTTGCCGGCCGCCCAGCAACACGGTCAGCAGGTGAAAGCGGGCGTCGATGGCCGGGGACATGGACAAGCCGGTCAGCACCATCAGCGGCAGCAGGCCGAACACCACCGGCAGGTAGGCCAGCTTTTGCAGCACGTTGTAGTGACGGGCTTCGTCGCCCCGGGGGAACCTCAGGCGCAGGTGTTCGATCAGGGAGGGGGCGATGTGGGCCAGCTGGTCGCGGGTCGGGATCATCTCGCGCGGCAGCCGCCGGCTGATCAGGCCCTGGGCCAGATAGAGGGCGCCGTTGAGGGCGAACAGCCAGGCGAAGAAGAAATGCCAGCGCCGGCCCGCGCCCAGGTCCAACTCGGCCGGCAGGGTGATCCAGCGGGGAAAGGCGCGGGTCTGCATCTGTCCGCCTGAGTCCCTGGAGACACCGAGGACGCCGGTGGTGTCCAGCCTGGCGCCGGCCACGGTCAGTGCGCCGTGAGCATCGCCATTGTTCGCCGTGGAAGTCGTGATCGCAGCGAACGGACGGGCGAATCTCGACGTATCGCCCCAGTAAAAGGCGGGATGGGCGCACAGGATCTGCAGGCCGCTGAGCAGCAGCACCCCCAGGCTCAGCACGTTCACCCAATGGGTGGCGCGCACGAGCAGGGTATGGCGATAGATCAAGAGGCGGCCACCCTTCAGCGGGCGATCGGCGGGCATGGGGCGAGCTGCGAAGGCGCCGCCTACATGGGCGGCGCCTTGCCCTTTTCGCCAACGGCCAGGGCGTTGGTGGCCAAACCGCCACTGGGGGTCGGGGCGGCGATCAGGAACACCTTGACCCCGGTCTGGATTAGGCTGCGCTCGCCCGGATTGATCTGCACAATCGGAACCTTGGGCGGCACAACGATATGGCGCGTGCCGGTGGAGTAGCTCACGTCCAGTTCGCGACCGTGTTTGCTGGCGACGACCTTGCCAACCGTGCCGTTGGTCATCATCGAGCCCTTCTTCAGGTCCCAGCCATAGTGGCCTTCACCCATCTTCACGCCGGGCGGAAACACATGCACCTCGAGCGAACGGCCGCTGCCGTCGGCCTGGGGCATTTCAGCGGTGCCGATGAAGCTGCCCGTCTGGATGTCGCTGGCGGCGATCGGCTTCATCACCGAGGCGGACCAGTCCTTGGTCAGGCCGACCCAGACCGCCTTGCCGTCCTTGGTCTTCACATGCACCGCGTCGGCGGTGACGTCGGTGATCACGCCGCGGACGATCTGAGGACCGGCCGCCGGCGCGGTTTGGGCCAGGGCGGGGACGGAGACCAGCAGGGCGGCGCCCAGGGTCATGGCGGCGATGGATTTCATGGAAGTCCTCATGCGGAAACTTGGCGACATGCTTCCGGCAAAAGGCGATGACGGTCAAATTTAATTTTACACAATCTAATTCGCGGTCACCCCAGCCGCGCGGCGTGCCAGCGCAGATGGTCCTCCATGAAGCTGGAGATGAAGTAATAGCTGTGGTCGTAGCCCGGCTGCATGCGCAGGGTCAGGGGGATGCCGGCGGCGTCGCAGGCGGCCTGCAGCAGCTCGGGCTTGAGCTGGCTTTCCAGGAAATTGTCGGCCCCGCCCTGATCGACCAGGATATCCCTCACCCGCGCCCCATCCTCGATCAGGGCGGTGGCGTCTTGGGCGCGCCAGGCGGCCTGATCGGCGCCCAGATAGCCGCCCAGGGCCTTGTGCCCCCAGGGGCAGCGCAGGGGAGAGACGATCGGCGCGAAGGCTGAGACCGACCGGAAGCGATCCGGGTTCTTCAGGGCGATGATCAGGGCGCCGTGGCCCCCCATGGAGTGGCCGGTGACGCCCTGACGGGCCATGTCGGCCGGGAAATTGGCGCCGATCAGCTCGGGCAGCTCGTCGGTGACGTAGCTGTACATGCGGTAGTTCCTGGCGAACGGCGCCTGGGTCGCGTCCACATAGAAGCCAGCGCCCAGGCCGAAATCATAGGCGGCCTGGGTGTCGTCCGGCACGCCCTCGCCGCGCGGGCTGGTGTCGGGGGCGACCAGGATAAGGCCCAGTTCGGCGCAGGTGCGGCGGAACTCGCCCTTTTCGGTGACATTGGCGTGGGTGCAGGTCAGGCCCGAAAGATACCAGACCACCGCCAGCTTGGCGCCGGCCTGGGCTTGCGGCGGGACGAAGACAGAGAAGGTCATGTCCGTGCCCGTCTCGCGCGAGGCGTGGCGATAGACGCCTTGCACGCCGCCATGGCTGGTGTTGGTGGAGACGGTTTCGAGGGTCATGGACGGGCCTGCGGCTAGGGCGATGAAGAGAGCATGCCTAGTCAGCGCGAGCTGACCCGGCAAGCCCTAGGAACCCTATGCGCCGAGCGGTGAGCGCGTCTTTACTTCGCCTCGAACGAGCGGATGATCGACTGCCCCTGCTCGTTGGCTTCCAGCGCAACCCGCCCGCCAAGCGGGTCCTGGGCGATCATCGCCTCCACCACGGCGCTGTCCTGCGGATCGGTCATGGCGATGAAACGGCCGCCGGTGTCCAGCGCGCCGATGGCCAGGCCTCGCGGCGCCTTGCCAGCATAGTCGATGGTGTAGGTCTCCACTGTTCCAGAGCCGCCGCTCGGCGGCGCCAGGACGGGCGCGGGCCACGCGTCGATCTCGGCTTGCAGGCCGTGGCTTTCGAAGCCGCGCCAAGCCGCCGGCTGGGTCGAATAGATCCCCACCGAATATTTCGACAGGAAGCCGCCATTGGCCCCGACGAAACCATAAGCGCCCGGCCGGTTGCGGAGGGCGCGGGTCATGCTGGCTATGGCGTGCATGGAATAGTTGTTGCCCGCTCCACCAAAGAAGGGCAGGCCGCCGGTGACGGTGAAGGGGCGCGGATCGCCCACATCGATACCCAGCCCATCGAGCATGTTAAACACGGCGATGGGAAAGCAGCTGTAGAAGTCGAACAGGTCGATCTGGCCGACCTCCAGGCCCGCCACGGCCAGGGCCTGCTTGGCCGCCAGCACCGAGGCCGGGCTGCGCGACAGGTCGGCGCGTTCGACCACGCCGCGCTCCTTGGCGTCGGCGCCGCCGTGCAGATAGATCAGTTTGTCCTCCGGTACGCCCAGGTCCCGCGCCCGCTCGGCCGATGTCAACAGCACCGCGGCGCCTTGATTGGCTTGGTCACGGGCGACCATGCGGCGGGGGAAGGGATCTGATGTCAGGCGGTTAGGTCCGGTGACCGCAGCCAGCGCTTGCGCCGAATAGACCTCGCGCGACATGGCGTGAGGATTGCCGGCGGCGACCTCGGTGAAGGGCGCGAACAGCTCGCCCATGGCTAGTCCATAGGCGCCGCGGTCCAGGTCCAGGCGGGCGCGGCGGGCGTTTTCGAACAGGGCGTAGACCGAAATCGGCGTGACCGCGCCATGGGCGATCAGTTCGCGGGATAACAGGCCGCTGACGCCAAAGCCGCGATCCTCCAACTGGCCGCCGACCACTTCGTTCCAGTCGCGGGTCTCGCCCAGGCCGGTCAGGTGGCGGACGGTGGAGATGGCTTCCGAGCCGGTGATCAGGGCCATGCCGATCTCGCCGGCGGCGATGGCCTGGCTAAGCTCGTTGATCAGGTGCTGAGGGCCTTGGCCGCCAGTGGGCTCCAGCACCGCGCGGGCCGGATCGGCGCCGATGCGGCGGGCGATGGCCCGAGGGAAGTTGTCTGCCGCGCCGAAAGGCGGCTTGGCGTTTGGGGTCGAAACCTCGAACTGACGAATGGCGGCGATCAGGTCGATGTGCGGGCCAAGGGGTTCTCGGGCGCCGGCGTCGTCAAGCGCGGCCTGCGATGCGCGCCCGGCCAGATCGGCCGGCGACAGGGCCTCATAGCCCGCCGCATCGATGCGTTCGGAGGCTTCACCGACCCCGATGATGACTGGCGTGCGCGTGTCCAAGGCTGTCTCCCGACTCTGCGGCTTAAAAGGCCGGGACGGTGATAACCCGCCAATCGAGCGCGCGCGACGCAGACGTCACGTCACCCTGGTCAAGTTTTCTTGGCTCACCCCCGCCCGACGAACGGCATCTTGGTAGCCATCACCGTCAGGAACAGGACGTTGGCGTCCAGGGGCAGGCTGGCCATGTAGAGCACGCTTTTGGCCACGGCCTCCACGTCCATGGTGGGCTCGATGGCCGTCTCGCCATTGGGCTGGGGCACGCCGCCGCTCATGCGGGCGGTCATTTCGGTGGCGGCGTTGCCGACATCGATCTGGCCGCAGGCGATGTCCCAGCGGCGGCCGTCCAAGGCGACGCTTTTGGTCAGGCCGGTGATGGCGTGTTTGGTCGCGGTATAGGCCGCCGAGTTCGGGCGCGGGCTATGAGCCGAGATCGAGCCGTTGTTGATGATGCGGCCGCCGCGAGGGTCCTGCGCCTTCATCAGCCGGATGGCGGCCTGGGTGCAGAGAAAGGCGCCGGTCAGGTTGATGTCGACCACCCGCCGCCAATGCTCAAGGCTGAGGTCTTCCAGCGGCAAAGGTGGGGCGCCGGTTCCGGCGTTGTTGAACAGCAGGTCCAGGCGGCCGAAGGCGCTTTGGGCGGTTTCGAACAGGGCCGTGACCGAGGCCGGGTCGGAGATGTCGGTGGCGACGGGCAGCAGGGCCTTGAGATTCTCGGCCATGGCCGCGGTGGCCTGCAGCGTCTCCAGCCGTCGGCCGGCCAGGACGACCTGATAGCCGTCCTTGGCCAGGGCCAGGGACACCGCCCGCCCGATCCCGCTGCCGGCGCCGGTGACCAGGGCCACTTTGGAGGTTGTGGTCATGGTGGGCTCCGGAAGCGGGTTGGGCTTTTTAGGGTAGCGTCACACCGTCTCGTGGACCACCCCGACTCCGTACCGCGCCGCGGAACGGTCCCTGGACAGGTTGGGGCCGAGGTTATGGCGGGCGGCGGTGAAAGCGTCCCAGTCGGTGGGGTCGGGCAGGGAGGGCAGGGTGATCAGTTCGCCCTGGTCCAGGCCGGCCAGAGCGGCGTCCACCAGGTCGTCGACTTCCATCAGCATGCTGGCGGGCAGGGTGTCGATGTCGGTGCCGGCGCGACCCCAGATCTCGGTGCGGGTGGCGCCGGGCAGGACCGCCTGGACGCGGACGCCGCTGGCCTCGACCTCGCTGTGCAGGCCCTGGGTGAAGTTGAGAACATAGGCCTTGGTGCCGCTATAGGCGCCATTGAAGCGCTCGGGGATCAGGGCGGTGACCGAACCCAGATTGATCACCAGGCCATGTTTGCGCGCGACGAAGCTCTTGGCGGCGGCGATCCCCAGCCGGGTCGCGGCGATGACATTGAGCTGGATCATGGCCTCTATGCGGTCGGGATCGCCGCTCAACAGCCCGCCGCCAGCGGCCATGCCGGCGTTGTTGACCAGGATCGAGATTGCGGCGTCATCCAGCAGACGCGCCTCGATCCGGACCAGGTCGGCCTTGGCGCCCAGGTCGGCGGGCAGGACCTCGACCGCGACGCCGGTTTCGGTGCGCAGGCGCGTGGCGAGGCTTTCCAGGCGGCCAATGTCGCGGGCGACCAGGATCAGGTCGTGACCGCGCTTGGCCAGGCGGTCGGCATAGACGGCGCCGATGCCGGTGGAGGCGCCGGTGATCAGGGCGGCGCCCTTGGGGGTTTGGCCAATGGGGGGTTGGTAGGTCATTTCAGGCTCCTTTAAGATTAAATGATGATTATCATATTACCTGGCGCGGCTCGGCCTATTCGGGTTCGTTTCTTAGGACGCAGCGGCGATGTGCAGCGCTGTCTCGGGCTTCCAGCCGCCGCCGAGGGCGCGATAGGCGGCCACCGCCGCTCGGGCGGCGCCGGCCTTGGCCTGGACCAGCTGGTCGGAGGCGGTGAGCAGGTCGCGGTCGGCGTCGCGCACCTCGACCAGGCTGATGACACCGCCCTCATAGGCCTGCTGAGCCTGGCTGCGGGCCAGGGACAGCTGGCCGATCTCCTGGGTCAAAGCGTCGGCGCGCGCCTGTTGTTGGCGCAGGTCGGAGACAGCGTCCTCCACGTCCTCGGCGGCCTTGAAAACGCTGGCGCGATAGGCGGCCAGGGCCTCGGCCTTGCGGCCCTTGGCCTGGGCGACCTCGGCGTCGACACGGCCGAAATCGAACAGGCGCCAGCGCAGGCCGCCGCCGATCTGGTGCTCCAGGGCCTGGCTGGCGAACAGGCGGCTGGCGTCCAAGCTGTCCACGCCCAGGAGGGCCGAGATTGAGATCTTGGGGTAATAATCCGAGATAGCGGCGCCGATCCCGGCATTGGCGGCGATCAGCCGCTGTTCCGCCGCCAGGACATCGGGACGCCGGCGCAGGAGGTCAGCGGGGCCTTCGGCGATGGACAGGCTGGGCGTGGCTGGCAGGGCGGCTGGGGCGAGTAGTTCGGCGCGATAGGTTCCCGGTAGGGCGCCCATCAGCACGTCCAGGCGATTGAATTCGGCGTCGAGCCCGGCCTGCAGCGGCGGGATGGTGGCGCGCACGCCCTCCAGCAGGGCCTGGGCCTGGTGCAGTTCGCGTTCCGGTGAGACGCCTTCGCCGGTGCGGCGGGTCAGAAGGGCGACCAAGTCCTGCTGGATCTGTTCCTGACGGCGCGCCACATCCAGGCGGCCTTGATAGGCGCGCGCCTGCAGATAGGCGTCGGCGGCGTCACCGGCGACGCTGATGCGCACGGCTACGGCCTGGGCCTCGACGGCCTTGGCCTCGGCGTTGGCGGCGTCGCGCTGGCGGCGCAGGCCGCCGAACAGGTCGATCTCCCAGCTGGCGGCGAGGCCCAGGGTCGCCTCGTCGGCGTCTCGGGGCACGCCCACATGGCTGGTGATCTCGCCCAGCGGGTTGAGCAGGGACTGGCTGGAGCGGGTCGCTTCGCCGGCGGCGTCCAGCCGGGGCAGCAGCGCCGCGCCGGCCGCGCGGGCGACGGCGCGCGACTGCAGGATGCGGGCGCGGGCCTGCTCCAGATCCAGGTTCTGGGCGCTGGCGCGCTCAACCACCCGCACCAGCATGGGGTCGTTGAAGCTCTCCCACCAGGTTTCGATGGCCGCGGGAGTGGCTGGGGCGGACGCCGCTGGCGGCGCGCCCTGATAGGCGGCGGTGAGCTTGAGAGCGGGCCGCTGATAGTCGGGGCCGACGGCGCAGGCGCTGGCCAGCAGAGCCAGGGCGAGTGGGGCGATGATCGGCTTGAGCCGGTTCGCCGGGGCGCGGGACAGGGTCATGATAACCTCGATGGGTGTCTAGTGAGCATCGACCGGCGGCGCGGCGTCGGCGGGGGGCGGCTTGCAGAACGGGACCATCACCAGGGCGGCGATGAAGATCCAAGACATCAGGCGGAACACGTCGTTGAAGGCCAGGGTCAGGGCGTAGCGGCCAACCACCCGGGCCATTTCGCCCCGGGCCAGCAGCAGGGCCTGACCGGCGTCGCCGCCCATCTGGATGAACTGGCTGGCCAGAGCGCTGATGATCCCGGGCGCGTGGCGGCCGGCTTCGCCCAAGCCCTCCCCCATCCGCGCGGCCTGGATGCGGGTGTTGTCCTGTAGCCAGGTATTGACCACGGCGATGCCGATGGCCCCGCCCAGGTTGCGCATCAGGTTGAACAGGCCCGAGGCGTAACGCAGTTCGGTCATGGCGAAGCCGCTGAGCGCCAGGCCGACGCTGGGCACAATGCACAGCATGATCGCAAAGCCGCGCAGCATCTGTGGCCCCAAAAAGGCGGCGAAGCCCCAGTCGGCGGTCACACGCGAGGTCCACCACAGGCTGGCGGCGAACAGGCTCAGTCCAAAGGTGATGACGATGCGCTGGTCCACCCGTTGGGACAGGCGTGCGGCGATCACGGTGGACAGCACCTGGGCGATGCCGGTGACGAACACCGTCGTGCCGATCTGCAGGCTGTCGTAGCCGCGCACCCGGCCCAGGAAGACCGGGATCAGATAGGTGGAGGAATAGAGGCCGAAGCCGATCACCAGGTTGAACACGCAGGCGAAGGCGAAGGTGGGTTTGCGGAACGGCGTCAGGACCACGATCGGCCCGCCGGAGCGGAAGGAGCGCTCCAGGAACAGCAGGAGGCCGACAAAGGACAGCCAGGCGGCGGTGAGGATGACCGGGTCGCCGAACCAGTCGTGGCGCGGGCCTTCCTCCAGCACATATTCCAGGCCGCCCAGGAACACGGCCATGGCGGCCAGGTGCGAGTAGTCGATCTTCTTCAGCATGGCCAGATTGGGCCGGTCCACGCGGATGAAGGTGATGGCCAGGATGGTGACGATCAGGCCTGGCAGGATGTTGACGTAGAAGATCGAGCGCCAGCCCACCGCATCGGTCAGCCAGCCGCCCACCGTCGGCCCCAAGGTCGGCGCCAGCACCGAGACCATGCCGAGAATGGCCGGGATCATGGCCCGCTGGGGTCCGGAGAACATGGCGAAGCCGGTGGCGAACACCGTCGGCACCATGGCCCCGCCCACAAAGCCCTGCAGCACCCGGAACAGGATCATCGAATGGATGTCCCAGGCCGCGCCGCACAGGGCGCTGGAGATGGTGAACAGGCCGGCCGACAGGGCGAACAGCCAGCGGGTGGACAGGGCCTGCGCCAGGAAGGCGGAGAAGGGGATCATCACCAGCTCGGCCATCAGATAGCCGGTCTGCACCCAGCTGATCTCGTCGGGCCCGGCGGACAGGCCCGCCTGCACGTCGTTCAGCGAGGCGGCCACGATCTGGATGTCGATCAGGGCCATGAACTGACCAAAGGCCATGATGGCGAAGATCAAATATTTGCGGGAATCCGGCAGGGCTGCGGGATTGATCGCCGGCGCCGGCGCCGTCGCTTTCGGCGCGGGCCGAGCCCCTGAGATAACCGCTGCGTCGCTCATATCGCCCTCTTGCCAAGTGGCCGGCCTTAATATTATATGCGTCATATAAACGGAGACCGCAAGTCCATGCGTTACGATGCGGAGCACAAGCAGAAGACCCGGGAACGGGTTTTGAAAGAGGCGGCCAAGGCCATTCGCGCCGAGGGTCCGCACCAGGTCGGCGTGGCCGGGGTCATGGCCAAGGCTGGCCTGACACATGGCGGCTTCTATGCCCACTTCAGCTCCAAGGACGAGCTGGTGGCCGCAGCCATAGGCCAGATGTTCGAGGAAAGCCGGGGCAAGCTGGCCGAAACCGCCGAGGGTCGCACGCCGGCCGGGGCGCTGAACGGCTACATCGACTTCTACCTGTCGCGCGCGCACCGCGACGCCCGCACAGCCGGCTGTCCGCTGCCGTTCCTGGCCGCCGATGCGCCGCGCCTGGCCGATCCCGCCCGCAAGCGTTTCGCTCTCGGCGTGGCCGCACTGAGGTCCGCCCTGGCGGCCCAACTGACCGCGCTAGGCCACGACCGCGCGGAGGACGAGGCCGCCTCCATGCTGGCCGAACTGGTGGGGGCGGTGTCCCTGGCCCGGGCCGAGCCCGATCCGGCCGGCTCGGACGCGATCCTGGCCCGGTCCAAGGCCGCCCTGAAGCGCCGCTTCAATCTGGAGACCAAGTCGTGAGCCTCGCCGAAACCCTGGCGCCGAGCCCCGCCGGCCTCGAACAGGTGCGCGCCCTGATGGCCGGCGGCCTTCGCGCGCCGATCACCGAACTGCTGGATTTCAGGCTGATCGAGGCCGAAGAGGGCCGGGTGGTGTTCGAAGGAACCCCCAACGAGAAGGTCTATAACCCCATCGGCACGGTGCATGGCGGCTACGCCGCCACCCTGCTGGACTCGGCCTGCGGCATCGCCGTCCACACCAAGCTTAGCCCTGCGCAGGGTTATACGACCTTGGAGCTGAAGGTGGCCTATCACAAGGCCATGACCAGCCAGACCGGCCCCGTTCGCGCCGAGGGCAAGGTGATCACCTTCGGTCGCCGCGCCGCCTTTGCGGAGGCCCGGATCACCGACGCCGCTGGCCGCCTTTACGCCACCGCCACCTCAACCCTCCTGGTGTTCGACAAATGACCGACACAGCCCTCCCCGGCGTCGGCGTGAAAGCGCCTGCGAGAACGACGACCAGCGCCGGCCTGCGCCTGCCCTTCTCCCGCCGCACGGGGCTGTCCGTGGGCGCGGCGGTGGCGGTGGCGGCGCTCGGCGCCGCCTATATCGCGGCCCCCAAGGGCGCGGAGGCCACCGATGCGGCCTATGTCCAGGCCGACAGCTCGGTGGTGGCGCCCAAGGTGCGCGGTCTGGTGGCCGATGTGCTTGTGGCCCATAACCAGAGCGTCAGGCGGGGCGATCCCTTGGTGCGGATCGACCCAGAGGAGTTCGACGCCCGAGTGGCGTCCGCTTCGGCGGATCTGCAGAACGCCCAGGCCGCGGTCGAGGCGGCCAAGGCGGCCCTCACCAGCCTGGGCGCCGAGGAACAGCTGGCTGCCTCCAACGTCCGCGCGGCCCAGACCTCGATCCGCTCGGCCGACGCCCAGAGCGATCGCGCCCAGGCCGACCGCAAGCGCTTTGAAAGCCTGGTGGCCAGCGGCGCCGTGGCGCGCCGGGACGCCGACACTTACCGCGCCGCGGCCATCACCGCCCAATCGGACGCCGACCACAGCCGCGCCGAGCTGGATGTGAGCCGCAACCAGGCTTCCGTAACCCAGGCAAAGCGCGCCACCCTGCTGGCCAACCAGGCCGAAGCCGAGGCCGCCGTGGCCCGCGCCCAGGCCGCCTTGACCCTGGCCCGTCAGGATCAGGGCCACGCGGTGATCCGCGCGCCCATCGATGGGGTGGTCGGCGACCGGCAGGTGGAGCCGGGCGACTATGTCCAGCCGGGCACCCGGCTTTTGACCATCGTGCCCATGACCGCCCTCTATGTGACGGCCAATTTCAAAGAGACCCAGGTCTCGCGCATGACCGTCGGCCAGCCGGCGACGATCAAGGTCGACGCCCTGCCGGGCAAGGCGCTGAAGGGCCAGGTGGAAAGTTTCGCCCCCGGATCCGGGTCTCAGTTCTCACTGCTGCCGTTCGAGCCCGGCACAGGCAATTTCACCAAGATCGTCCAGCGGGTGCCGGTGCGCATCCGCCTGGATCCGGGGCAGGCTGGCCTTGAGCGTTTGCGCCCTGGCCTGTCGACCACGGTCAAGGTGCGCCTGAACGGCGGCGGCTGAAGCTTAGCGCATAGGCTTCCAGCGGGGACCCTCCCACCCGCCATTTGACGCCTCCCCGGACGACGGGGAGGCGTTCTTTTTGAGGATCAAGTCGCAGCACCGGACCCCACCGACAGGATCGAGAAGTTGCCGACCGCGTGGGCCGCCAGCCGGCCGGAGGCGTCGCGCACCTCGCCCTCCACATAGGCCAGGCTGCGGCTCTGGTTGAGCACCTTGGCGCTGGCGCGGATCGGAGCTGATTTGAGGGTCAGGGGCTTCAGATAGGTGATCTTCAGGTCGATGGTCACGACGGTCTTGTCGGCGTCCAAGAGGGTGTTGATGGCTGCGCCCATGGCGGTGTCGAGCAAGGTTGCCGCCACCGCGCCATGAAGAACGCCGATGGCGTTCTCCAACGATGGATCCGGGATCAGCTCCATGACGATGTCACCGGGTTCAGCGCGCACGCAGTCAAAGCCGATCACGGCGGCCATGGGCGGCGGGGCCAGGGTCTTGTCGCGGATGCCGCGCATGACTTCCAGGCCGCTGAGCCCGGCGGCGGCGGCGCGGGTGGCGGCCGGATCCTCCCAGGTCACGGTGCGGCTGTGGGCGGCGGAAGGCTGGATGGCGGCTTGGGTCACGGTGCGTCTCGCTATTATATGATAATGATCATATAACGCGTCGACCGTGTCGCTGTCCATGCGGTAGAAGCCGGCCGGTCATTCGCAATACTGTCTAGTAGGATCCGCGCTGGAACAGCACCGCAGGAAGAGTCAGGGCCAGGATCTTGAGGTCGAAGGTGAAATCCTTGGACCGGGCATACACTGTGTCGATGGCCACCCGGCGTCGGTAGGAGATGTCCGTGCGGCCGCTGATCCGCCACAGCCCGGTGATGCCTGGGCGCACGGCGCAATAGTGATGGATGCGCCGGCCATAACCCCCCACTTCGGATGGAACGATCGGGCGCGGACCTACCAGGTCCATCTCGCCGCGCAGCACGTTGAACAGCTGTGGCAGCTCATCCAAGCTCGAACGGCGCAGGAACATCCCCACCGGCGTGATCCGGGGATCGATCCGCAGCTTATGGTCGCTGGCCCACTCGGCGCGGGCGAACAGATCTTCGGCCAGCAACCGCTCCAGCCGCGCTTCGGCGTCGACGGCCATGCTGCGGAATTTCAGGCAGGCGAAGGTGCGGCCGCCATAGCCGACGCGTTTCTGGGCGAACAGGACCGGGCCACCGTCCTGCAACCGCACCGCCAGCGCTACGCAGATCATCAGCGGCGCCAGAAAGACGATCAACAGGGCGGCCAGGACCATGGAGAACAGGAAGGCGGGATCAAGCACAGGCCTGGCCGCATCCCGCGCCACGGTCTTTTCGACAGACGTGAAGACTTCCGCGTTCACAGCGATCGAACTCCCGACCCACGCGGGGCTCTCGCAGGCGCGCCCCAGCGGGTTCAAAATCTAGCGGGGCCTTGGGAAGCTGGCTTGGACTCAGCGGAACAAGCTTTTGGCCTATGTGGCCCAGCTTGGCGGCTTGGTCCCGTCAGCGATCAGTTGCGGATTTCCGATGCGCCCTGCTCGAAGCGGGCTTCGGTAGGGGTCATGGCGTAGCGGCGGCGAAAGGTGCGATTGAAGTAGGACAGATCGCCAAACCCCACCTCATAGGCGATGCTCGAAATCGCCATGTGTGCGTGCCGCAGGCTGGTCAGCATGGCGCGGGCCCGAGCCAGGCGCTGTTCCATCACAAAGCCCGAAAAATTGACGCCCTCGGCTTCCAGCAGCTTGCGCACATAGCGGGGCGAAACGCCGATATGGTCGGCGACCTCCTGGATCGACAGCGATGACGAGCTGAGCTCGCGGTCAACGAAGTTCTTCAGCGCTTTCAGCCGAGCCGCCCGGACCCCGCGGCCGGCGGCGAACTCGGCCGCTTCGCCGCTGGCCCCGAGCGCCAGCGCCACCAGGTCGCACAGGTGATTGACCACCGCGCGGCTGACAGAGGGCGACATGACGATGTCGTCGTCCTCGACCAGCGAGGTGGCGTAGGCCTTCAACAGACGCAGCGGCTCCGACAGAGCGGGGATCAGCCGCGCGGCGCGTTCGTCCGGCTCGTCCAGGAACGGCGTCATGGCGGCGCTGGGCAGGCGCACGCACATCAGTCGCCCATTGTCCGGCTGCAGGAAGCTGGCGACCTGGGCGCAGCTGATCACGGTGGCGTCGCCGGGAGCCAGCACCAGTTCGCGTTCGCCCTGGGTGATCAGGAAGGTTCCGCGCTGATTGACGATCAGCACCAGATCATCGTTGTCGCCAGAGACGATGTCGCGGGTCCGGTGGCTCACCGTAGCGCCCACATCCCCGGCGCCGATGGACAGGCCATGTTGGCTGCGCAGGCTGGCGTTGGCGTAGAAAGGGTCGGCCGACAGGGGATCGATGGCCAGCCGCAGCAGTTTACGCGTGACCACGTCGCGCCACAGATCAAAGCGCGCCGGCGCCGGCAGGGCGTCGCTGACAAATTTCAGCAGTCGGAAGTCCGGCGGAGCGGCGTCCATCTTGAAACCACCTGCATCGTTGCGGATGCCGCCCGCTTCTGCGGGCCTCCGCACAGCCCCTGGTTCAGCCTGTCACTAGTCAATCATTCAAACACATCCGTCCAGCAAGCGTCATCGTAGCCGGATACTAAACTTTGCTCACAGCGCTCGATTCCGGGCGTCTGGCGCCGACTGTGGCTGCAGGTTCCGCCGGCGCCCGGTCTGGGTCAGGCCAGCCTAGAAATCGCAATAATCCCGCCAAAGGTCGGGTCCCAGCCAGGCGCCGATCAGGTGATCCCAAACCGCAGTCAGGCCGAAATGGCCGACCGGCTCGGTGATATCGAGGACGTGATGCCGTCGGTGATGTGTCGGCGACTGCAGGACGTAGCGGTCGACCCCGCGGCCCGCCACCACGCGGCGCGCCTATCTGACGTGACCTGCACATGATCGACGACCTCATCCCGCCTTGAATTCGCCCACAGACCAAGCAATGGGCCAAGATTGCGGCCCAGGTCGGCGTGGAGACGCAAGACGAGGCTGGAACTCGGGACGCCGCTCCAGATGCAGCTAGGCCCTCGGGGCTTGTATTCGCAGGCGAATCGTCCGGTCATGCCTCGTGATTATCTATTGTCCCGCGCAAGCTGGCGCACCGGCTCAATCACCCGTTAACCATATCGCGTAAATAACTAACCGTGCCGCTTCGGCCCGCGCTGTCGGAGCCAGCGGGATTCAGATCTTCGAACGGGCGAGGCCTCGATGCCGACCATCGTGTTCATGAGTTCCAAGGGCGGAACCGGAAAGACCACCGCCGCCCTGACCCTCGCGCTCGGATTGGCCCGCCGCAGTGAACGGGTGGCGGTGATCGACGCCGACGTAAACCAGCCGATCCATCGTTGGCGCGGTCAGGCCACGGGGCCGGAAAACCTGACGGTGTTTCCCGCCACCACCATCCCGCAGATGCTACAAGCCCTGGAGGACGCCCGGGCCATAGCGCCCTGGCTGATCGTCGACACCGAAGGCTCGCCGCGCGCCTGGGACCAGGTGGGGACCCTGAAGCCGGATCTGGTGATCATCCCCGTTGGCCCGTCCCCGCTCGAAGCGGCTGAGGCCATTCGCACCTCCAAGTCGCTGCAGGATATGGCGGCCTTTTTCGATCGCCCCCTGCCGCACGCCTGCGTCTTCACCCGGTTGCCGGCCGCTATCCGCGCTCGGTCCTTCACCCAGGTAGTGCAACAACTCCGGTCCGAACGGATCGCCATCATCGACACGCCGCTGATCGAGAAGGAGGCCTTCCGGGCCATGTTCTGGAACGGCGGCAGTCTCGACACCATGGATCCCGCCCTGGTCTCCGGCCTGCCGGCCGCTCAGCTCAACGCCGACCAGTACGCCGCCAACATTATTGGCCTGTTCAGCGTTGGCGGCCCACTTTTCCATGCCGCGCCGGCTCCGCCGGTTCAGGCGCCGGCGAGCGCGCCGATCATCCTGACCCACGCGGCATAGCCAGGGCGCTAGCCGAGAACGACGCAAGGGCTTGCTCAGGGTTTGGTCAGGTCGGCCAGTTGCTTGGCCAGGCCCGGCGCGGGACCGTCGAGGCGGCGAACGATGCGTCCATGGGCGTCGGCCACCAGCACTGTGGGCACGGATGTGACCCGGAACGCGCGGAACAGATCTCCGGTCTCGTCCAAGGTCAGGGGTTCGGTGATCCCGTAGTGTTTGCGATATTCGGTCAGGTCATCCAGGCTCGCCCACAGGCCCGAGGCGACGCCCAGCACGCGCACCTTGGAATCGCGGGCCAAGGCCTGCGCCTGTTCGCGCACGGCGCCGCAATCCTTGGCCGCCTTGGGAACACTGGTGGCGAGATAGGATTCGCACCAGGGCGAGACAAACAGCAGGACCGTGGGGCGGGCACCGGCTTTGTCGCGGATTGCGAACGGCCCACCGTCCAAGGTTTTGGGCGCCAGATCGGGCAGGCGGTCTCCCACCCCGTAGTGGGGCGTAGCCTTGAGCGAGTCGGTCCCGGCCTGGGCATATGGCGCTGTGGCGGTGGAGCGGGCGGCGCGTAGGGCCTGGTCGAGACGGGCGTCGGCGAGGTGCCCCACATAGACGACCTTTCCGTCGCGCCCGATCACCACATGCTGCGGCGTCACCCGCAGATTGAGCGCCGCGGCCAGTCGTCCGTCGTCCATGGCCATGGGTACGGTCAGGCCCAGCTTGCGGCGATAGTCCCGCACACGGCCCAGGCTGTCATTGAAGCCGGTATTGACGGCGATCACCTCCAGGTCGGATCCGGCGGTGCGGTAGGCATGTTCCAGATGCGGCATCTGCTCGCGGCAGGGCACGCACCAGGTGGCCCAGAATTTCAGATAGACCGCCTTGTGGCCATAGAGGCGGCCCAGATCGATGGTGCGGCCGTCGATGGTCTTGAGCTTGAGGCGCGGGGCCGCCTTGCCGATCAGGGACTGGCCCGCGGCCTGCGCCAGATCCTGGCCTTCGTCCGCCAGAGCCGGTGGGGCGAGGCAGGAGATCACCGCAGAGGCTAGAAAGACGGCGAGGATCTGGCGCACGGCGCTCTCTCCGAACAGTGGCCATCCTGTCATACGGGCTTTCCGATCGCCAAGAAGGGCCAGTTTGGGAGAAATTAGAGGAGCCAATTCGGCGGGGGCGGGGACCCAAGTCTTCGACGGGTTCAATATCATGTTCCCCTGTCCGCCGGCGTGGCAGGCTAGTCGTTACTTTGAACCCACCGGAGCCTGAAGCGATGGATCTGCAACTGAGCGGCAAGCGGGCCCTGGTCACAGGCGGCAGCAAGGGGATTGGCCGCGCCATCGCCCGGCAACTGGCCTTGGAAGGCGTCGATCTGGTGATCGCCGCGCGCAACCTTGCCGAATTGGAAGTCGCGGCGCGGGAGTTGGCGACAAAGACCGGTCGCAAGGTCACAGGCATTGCGGCGGACACCCAGGACGACGCCTCGGTCAAGGCGCTCGTCGAGGGCGCCGTAGCGGCGCTGGGCGGGTTGGATATCCTCGTCAACGCTGCCGCCAAGCCCGGCGGTCAGGCGCCGCCGCCCAAGCTGGCCGAGATCACCGACGATCTGTTTTGGGGTGATGTGGACGTCAAGGTGATGGGCTATCTGCGAACCGCGCGCGAGGCCGCGCCGCACATGGCCGCCGCAGGTTGGGGCCGCATCATCAATGTCAGCGGCCTGGCCGCCCGCCAGACAGGCTCGATCATCGGCTCGATCCGCAATGTGGCCGTGGCCGCCCTGACCAAGAATCTGGCCGACGAACTGGGACCCAAGGGGATCAACGTCACCGTGGTCCACCCCGGCCTGACCCGCACCGAGAAAACCGAGCCCCTGGTGGCGGGGCGGGCGCAGGCGGCTGGGGTGACAGCTGACGAGATCGAACGGCGCCTGGCGGCCAGTGTCAGCATCGGCCGCATCGTCGATGCGGCCGAGGTCGCCGATGTGGTGGCGTTCCTGGCCTCACCCCGTAGCGTGGCGATCAACGGCGACGCCATCGCCTGCGGCGGCGGGACCAGGGGAGCGATTCACTATTGAGGGCCGCCACCGCAGTAGGAGGACGAACCTGGCCTCTACGCGTCCAGCATCCCCTCCAATCGCCCGCGGATGATCCGCTCGGCGTCGGCCATGATACCTTCGATCAGGTCCTTGCAGGTAGGGATGTCGTGGATCAGGCCGGCGACCATGCCGCAGGACCAGGCGCCGGCGTCCATGTCGCCCTCGATCATGATCTTGGGATAGACCCCCGCCACCTCGGCGATGATGTCCTCGAACTTGAGGGCCGCGCCCAGGGCCTTTTCCTTCTCGATCAGCCGTTCGACCCCGGCGTTGACCAGCACCCGTTCGGTGTTGCGCAAGGAGCGCATGACCAGGCGGGTGTCGAGTTCGGAGGCGGCGACGATGGCCTGTTTCACGTTGTCGTGCACCGGAGCTTCTTTCGTCGCCATGAAGCGGGTGCCCATGTTCATGCCTTCGGCGCCCATGGCCAGGGCGGCGACCAGCGAGCGAGCGTCGGCCATGCCGCCGGAAGCGACGAAGGGGATCTTCAGCTCTTCCGCCGCCCGGGGCAGCAGGATGAAGTTGGGCACATCATCCTCGCCCGGATGGCCGCCGCACTCGAAGCCGTCGACGCTGACCGCGTCGCAACCGATGGCCTCGGCCTTCAGCGAGTGGCGCACCGAGGTGCATTTGTGGATCACCTTGATGCCCGCCTCCTTCAACAGGGGCATCCATTTTTGCGGATTGTTGCCGGCGGTTTCGACGATCTTGATGTCGCCGTCGATGATCGCCTTCACAAGGCCTGGATAGTCCGGCGGATTGACCGAGGGCAGGAAGGTCAGGTTCACCCCGAACGGCTTGTCGGTCATCTTGTGGCAGCGGGCGATCTCAGCGGCCAGCTTTTCCGGCGTGCCCTGGGTCAGGCCGGTGATGATGCCCAGGCCTCCGGCGTTGGACACCGCCGCGGCCATCTCGGCGAAACCGACAAAGTGCATGCCGCCCTGGATGATCGGGTGCTTGATGCCGAACAGCTCGGTGATGCGGGTCTTCATGGGGACGTTCCTGAATGAAAAGGTCGTCCCCAATGGCTTGAGATTACGCGAGGGTTGTCAAGCCCGTTGCGTTTGGAAACCTGGCCGATCCCCTACGGCCGGTCGGCCGCCAGGGCCACATTGACCTTGACCGCGGCGGGGATGGAGTCGGTGGCCGACCATTCACCCTGGCCGACGCCGAAGGCGGTGCGGTCCACCGTGACCGAGCCGTGGGCGCGGGCGGTCTTGCCATCGATCTTGAGGGTGAAGGGCAGGCTGAGCGGCTTTTTCACGCCGCGCAGGTCCAAGGTTCCGTCGGCGGTGAAGCGGCCGTCGCCGACTTTTCGGAACTTGGTGGCGGTGAAGGTCGCCTTGGGGTGGGCGGCGACATTGAACCAGTCCTCGGTGGGCAGGGTGGCGTCCCGCTGGGCGTCGCCGGTGGAGACCGAGGCCAGGTCGACGCTGACGGTCAGGTGCGACTTGTCCAGGGCGGTGGGAGAAAACAGGATGTCGGCGCTCCAGCGGTCGAAATGGCCCTCCACCGGCTGGCCGGACCAGGAGGCGGTGAAGCCTAGGGCGGACTCCTTGCGTACGGTCCAGACCGCCGGCGGTTCCGGGGTTTCAACAGCCTTGGCGGGGGAGGGGGGCGGGGTCTCGGCCTGAGGCGCCGCGGAGGCGGCGGCGGACGAGGCCGCCGGTGACGCGGAGGGAGCAGGCTCCACGTCGGCGAGGATGGGCGCTGGCCGTGGCGCGGCGATCACCGGCTTGACGCTCGGGACATACAGATAGCCAACGGCGATCACGGCCACGAAGGCCGCGGCGGCCAACCACAAGCGCGGCTCGAACCAGCCAGGCCTGGCGCCGGCGGCCATGTGGCTGAATACGGCGTCGCGGTCGAGCAGCTGGTGCTTGGCCACCGCGCCCAGGTGCAGGGCCAGCAGGGCGTAGGTGATCTTGACCAGGATTTCGTGGCTGAACTTGGCGTTATGGTACCAGGCGTGTTTCGGCGCCGTCGCCAGCTCGGCCAGGCCCGGCAGGTGCGGCCAGGGCACGACGCCATAGAGCAGGGTCGGAATATTGGTGGGGCTGGCCGAGACCGCCATCCAGCCGGTGAGCGGCAGGCCGATCATGATCACATAGAAACCCACGTGGACGATCTTGGCGGCCACGGCCTCCCAGGCCGGCTGATCCACATGCGGCGGCGGGTTGAACAGCCGCCAGGCCAGCCGCGCCAGGCTGAGCAGCAGGATGGTGATGCCCACCGACTTGTGCAGCTGGAACAGGCTGAAGGCCAGCGAGCTGTTCTTGGGCGCCCAGCCCATGCGCCAGCCCAGCAGGATCTGGAAGACGATGGCCGCGGCGATCAACCAGTGCATGAGGATGGCGACGCTGGTGTAACGATCGCTGTGGCGTGCCGCCATCTGCCTGTCCTTCTCGCCGCCTGGGAACCTAGCAGTTCATCGATATAGGCGAGCTTAAGCCTTCGCCACAGGGGATGGCGAAATTCAGGCCGGAGAAACCTTCATCGCAGCCAATAGATCCTGTTCCAGCGCCCACAGCCGGTCCTGGCCCCAATGGGCGGGGCCGCCATTGATACGATAGGTGGGCGCGCCCCACAGGCCGGCCTCGAACAGGGCGGTACGGTTATCCTCGGCGGCGCCCCGCCAGCTGTTGTCGGCCAGGGCGGCGGCGGTCTGGGCGTCGGTCAGGCCTGCGCGTCGGGCCACGTCATAGAGCCCACCGTCCTCGGCCAGGGCGATCCCGTCGGCGAAGGCGGCCCTCAGCCCCAGTTCGGCAAAGGCCTCGCCGCAGCCTAGCGCGACTGCGTGGTGCAGCACCGCCAGGGCCCGCTCGGCGCCGGCGCCCACCGGATCGACCATGCGCCCGAACGGCAGGCCCACCCGGCCCGCCTCGCGCATGGTGTCGAGCACTATGTAGATCTGTTTCACGCGTGGCACCGGCAGGCCGCGCATGACCATGGGCAGGATGTAGCGCAGGCGCAGCTCGGCGCCGTAATGGTGGGCCAGGGTGCGCAGGCGCGGCAGGGCGATCCAGGAATAGGGACTGCGGAACGAGAACCAGGCCTCGATCAGGCAGGCCTTGCCGGCTGGAGCCTCGCCCAGCGCCATGTCGCGATAGGGGGCCAGAGGAGGGGTCCGGGGCGCCGTGTCCCATCCCAGGCCGGCGAGGCGTTCCTCCAGATGGTTCAGGCGATCGACGCCCCAGTACCATTCGCCCTCGAAATGCAGCATGGCGCCCAGATAATGGCCCAGGCGGCGGCGCTCGGCTTCGCCGTCGGCCAGGGCGGCGGCAAGACTTTCCGCAGCCGCGAGGTCATGGAGGGCTTTAGTGTCGTCCGCCCAGAGCGCCGCGCCGACCCGCACTGCCGCTGGCGCGAAATCGCCGGCAGTCTTTGCGGCGACGAGGGCCCGGCTGGCCAGATCGACGGCCTGAGGGGAGCGCGCCATGGCGCCGCTGGGAAAGATCAGGCCGTATTCGGCGGCTACCCGGGCGGCGTCGCGCAGGGCGTAGGCCTTCAGGCGCTCACGCTCGGGGGCGGCTGTGTCTGCGGGCGGCGGGACTAGCCACGGGCGGATCGTCACGCCGTAGCGCTCGGCCAGGGGCGTCAACAGTTGCGCCGTCAGGTGGCTATAGGGGTCGTCGACCTGGTGGAAATAGTCGATCGCCGGCTTTGCGCCGCCCAATCGACGCTTCAGGCTGGCGGCGGCGCGCACCAAGCCCAGCCGGGCGTTACTGGTCAAGGCGCTGGTCACAGCCCGGCTGACGGCGGGCCTCATGCGGGAGCTTCGGGCGTCAGCAGCCTGTATCGCGGCGTCCCCATAATAGTCTCCTTCCTATCGCCGCATTCCATCTTTTAGCACTATCAATGTCAATATATGCTGGGGCGGAACGGGGGCAACAAGAAGCGACCATGAGCGTATCGCGAGGACTCTGGATGGCGCTCGCGCTGGCCCTGACCGGCGCAGCCTGCGATCACGCGCCGGCGCCGCCCAAGGCCTGCATGGCTCGGCTGGAGATCCCCGATCCCGCTCATCCGCGCGCCGGCATGGTGTTCGTGCCGGCAGGGACCTTCGCCATGGGCGCCGCGCCCCTGCGCTCCGAGGAAGGCCCGCCCCGCAGCGTGCGCGTCGGCGGCTTTTGGATCGACCGTACCGAGGTGACCAACGCCGACTTCGCCCGCTTTGTGGCCGCGACCGGCTATCGGACCCTGGCCGAGCGGCCGCTGGAGGTGAAGCTCTATCCCAATCTTAGCCAAGCCCAGCGCGCGCCATCGTCTCTCGTCTTTGTGGGCGCCGGGCCTGGGGTGAACATGCGCGACCCCTCCAATTGGTGGCGGATAATCCCGGGGGCGGACTGGCGTCATCCCCAGGGGCCGCACAGCGCGATCAAGGGGCGCGAGGCCCTGCCGGTGGTGCATATCGCCTATGCCGACGCCCTGGCCTATGCCCGCTGGCTGGGTCGCGACCTGCCCACCGAGGCGGAGTGGGAATACGCCGCGCGCGGGGGGCTCGTGGGCGAACGCTATGCCTGGGGCGACCAAGCGGTGGGCCAGGGTCCGCCGCGGGCCAATACCTGGCAGGGGGTGTTTCCAGTGCTCGACACCGGCGCCGACGGATACAAGGCCCAGGCTGCGCCGGTGGGTTGCTATCCGCCCAATGGCTTCGGCCTCTACGACATGGCCGGCAATGTGTGGGAGTGGACCAAGGACTGGTTCAAGCCGGGCCTGGAGCCGGCGGCCACCGAGGAGGCGGGCGGACCGCCCGAGCCGCGCGCCCTGGACCCCATCGAGCCTCAGGTCCCCAAGCACGTGATCAAGGGAGGATCGTTCCTGTGCTCGGAAGACTATTGCTTCCGCTACCGCCCCGCCGCCCGCTCGCCGGGGCCGCCGGACAGCGGTGCGTCGCATATCGGGTTTCGGACGGTGTTGAGGGCGGGGTAGGGGCCGGTGGCCCGTATCACCGCTCGATCTTGGCCCAGGCCAGGAGGGCGATCGAGAAGGCCGCAATCCAACAGAGTAAGGTCCAGACAAGGCGGAGCGCCCTGGTCATCAGCCGTTCGCGCCGCTCCGGCGCCGGGGGATAGGTGACGGGTAGCCTGGTCATCGCCAATCGTCCGTTCCACTCGCCTGAACCCTAACGCCGGTTAGTGAATCGTCCGCCAATTCTGATGGTTATCGAACAACAAGGACCTTCGCCATCATGGCCGGGATTCGATGGCGCGGTCGGCGGAAGATCGCGACCTAAACGACATAGTGCCCGCTGACGTGCAGGTTTGAGGCGTGCACGCCGAGCAGCTTGATGGTTTCCCCGCTTGAAAAGCTCACAGTCGAATAGGATCCGTAGTCGGTGAAGGTCGGGTTGAGTCCCTTGGCCAGGAAGCTGCTGATGTCGATCTTGTCGCGGCCGACCATTCGAAAGTCCGTAATCGTCTCCTGCGCTTCGCCCGGGGCGACAACGAATATGTCCGCGCCGCCGCCGCCGGTCAGGGTGTCGGCGCCGCTGTTGGCGGTGATCACATTGGCCAGCGAATTGCCTACCAGCGTGAGCGCGCCGGTCCCGTGGCCGACAAGGTTCTGGATATTGGCGGGCAGGACGTAGTTGCAGTCGGCGATCACCGTCTCGTTTGATGTGCCGGCTGCGACCGTGACTTGATCAGCGCTGTTATAGACATGGTAGGTGTCATTGCCGGTTCCGCCGATGATGTCCTGCGCCGCGACAGTCAGGCTCACCGTGACCGGGGCGCTTGAGCCCAGGCTGTCGCTGGCGATGTAGGTGAAACTGTCGGCCCCGACATAGCCCAGGGTCGGGGTGTAGGTGAACGAGCCGTCGGCGTTGAAGGCCAGCGTTCCGTGAGTCGGCCCACCGTTTGTGGCCAGCACCGCGGCCAGGGCCAAGCCGTTGGAGTCCACATCATTGGCCAGAACCCCATGGGCGGCGCTGACGCTTGTGGTGACATCGCCGGCCGCCACGTACGTGTCCGCTACGGCGAGCGGGGCGGTCGGGACAACGGAGACGGTCGACGTGGTCGAAGCGGCCCCAACCGTCAAGGTCACCGTGGTGGGCGCAGCGGCGCTCAAACTGTCGCTGGCGATATAGGTGAAGCTGTCGGTCCCGGAGAAGCCTGCGTTTGGCGTGTAGGTGAACGAGCCGTCGGCGTTGAGGGCCAAGGCCCCATGCGCCGGGCCGCCATTGGTGGCCAGCGAGGCGGTAAGCGACAGGCCATTGGTGTCGGCGTCACCGGCCAGCACGCCGTGGGCCGCATTTTCCGCCAGGGCCTGGCCAGCCAGGACGGCGTAGCTGGCCGCCTGGGTGACCGGCGTCCCGGCGGCGACATTGAGCGTCACCTTGGTCGGGGTCCCGGTCGAGAGGCTGTCGCTGGCGATATAGGTGAAGCTGTCGGTTCCGGCGTAGCCGGCGTTAGGGGTGTAGGTGAACGAGCCGTCGGCGTTCAGGACCAGGGTCCCGTGGGCTGGACCGCCATTGGCCGCCAGGGCGGCGGTCAGGCTCTGGCCGTTGTGGTCGGCGTCGTTGGCCAGCACA
>DASXNV010000053.1:0-71600 GCA_036494815.1 Caulobacteraceae bacterium | reverse complement strand
GCGCGCGGCCACGACCTTGCTATATTCGCTGACCCACAGGCCAGCCCCAACCCCGGACCGCCGCCACCCGTATTGATGTTATTGAGCTATTCGCGCCGCTGGCGCACTCGACAGGATTCGAACCTGTGACCTCAGCCTTCGGAGGGCTGCGCTCTATCCAGCTGAGCTACGAGTGCGGACCGGCGCGCGGATCTCACCGCGCGGGGTGGCCTACCTAACCGAAAGGCGGTCCGGACGCAACGACGAGCGCGCCTCCAGATTCAATAGGCGGTGGGGTCGGCGCCCTCGGCGGCGTAGGTCAGGGACATGAACACGTCCTCCAGGTCTGGGTCCTCGGTGGACAGGTCCTTGATGGCCACACCTGCCTCGCGCACGGCGGCCAGCACCGCCTCGACCCCAGCCTCGCCGGTCTTGAAGGTCACCGCCAGCTGGCCGTCGCCGCGCAGCTTGCCCTCGAAGCGACCCAGCTTGGGCACGGCGATCAGGGGCGCCTGGGGGGTGATCACGACGGTGCGGGTGTCCAGCCGGCGCAACAGCTGGCTGGTGGGCTCGCAGGCCACCACCTCACCGCGATTGATGATGGCGATGGTGTCGCACAGCTCCTGGGCTTCTTCGAGATAGTGGGTGGTCAGGACGATGGTCACGCCCTTGCGGTTCAGCTCCACCACATAGTTCCAGAGCTGGCGGCGCAGCTCCACATCGACCCCGGCGGTGGGTTCGTCCAGGATCAGCACCGGCGGATTGTGCACCATGGCCTTGGCCACCATCAGCCGCCGCTTCATGCCGCCGGAGAGCTGGCGCACATAGGCGTCGGCCTTGTCGCCCAGGCCCAGGGCGTTGAGCAGGTCGAGGGTATGGCGGTCCTTCCTGCGCACCCCGTAGAGGCCGGCCTGGACCTCCATGGATTCGCGCGGGGTGAAGAAGACGTCGGCGGCGATCTCCTGGCTGACCACGCCGATGGCCGCGCGGGCGTCGCGCGGGCGCAGATCAATGTCGCGGTCCCAGATCTTGACTGTGCCCGAGCTCTTGCGGACCAGACCGGCCAGAATGTTGATGAAGGTCGACTTGCCGGCGCCGTTCGGCCCCAGCAGGCCAAAGATCGAGCCGCGCGGGATCTGCAGGTCGATGCCATTGAGGGCGGTCTTGGCCGGGGTGGTCTTGGTGGCGGCGTAGGTCTTGATGAGGCCCTTGGCCTCGATCGCGTACTGGGGCAGATCCATCGAGGTTTTGGCGCTTCCTTGGGCGTGGTGTCGAGCTTGGTGTCTGGCGAGCGGGCGGCAGGGTGAGGCGCCGGGCCGAATTGACGCTGACCGGCCCTTTGCATAGGTATGCGCGCGCGTCCGGCTTGCCAAGTCGGCGTCGCCGGAGAGTCTGAAAGCCCATGAGCGCCAAGTCCCACCCCACCGCCGATGCGATCTCCGCCCCCGAGGTGATCGTGGTGCGCTCGCATCGCATCGCCTGCGACGGGGTCGGCGGGGCCCTGGGCCATCCGCGGGTGTGGCTGGAGATGGGATCCGAGCCCTTCGTGGAATGCCCCTATTGCGACCGCCGCTTTGTGGCGGCGAGCCATGAGGCGCACGAGAGCGAAAAACTGGCGCCGGGGGTTTATGAGGGTCCGGGCGGACACTGAGGGGTTCGTCAGAATTCGTCATCGCCGGGCTGACCCGCCGCGCTGAAACGCCTATCCTGGCCCGATGACCGATACCCTTGCCGACGCGCCCGCCACTCTCGATGACATTCCCCGCGCCCTGACCCAGGACGGACCCGCCCGGCGGCTTTATCTGGTGGACGGGTCGGGCTATATCTTCCGCGCCTATCACGCCCTGCCACCCCTGACCCGCAAGTCGGACGGCCTGCCCATCGGGGCGGTAGCCGGGTTCTGCAACATGTTGTGGAAGCTAATGGTGGACATGAAGGCGGCGCCGGATTCGCCGACCCACCTGGCGGTGATCTTCGACCATTCGGAAAAGACCTTCCGCACCGCACTCTATCCTCAGTACAAGGCGCATCGGCCGCCGCCACCGGAGGATTTGGTTCCCCAGTTCCCCCTGGTGCGTGACGCCACCCGCGCCTTTGGCCTGCCCAGCCTGGAGTTGGCCGGCTATGAGGCCGACGACCTGATCGCCGCCTATGCCTGCGCTGTGCGCGACACCGGCGGCGAGGTGGTCATCGTCTCCTCCGACAAGGACCTGATGCAGCTGGTGGGCGATGGCGTGTCCATGTTCGACCCCATGAAGAACATCCGCATCGGCCCCGAGCAGGTGGCCGAAAAGTTCGGCGTGACGCCGGACAAGGTGGTCGACGTCCAAGCCCTGTGCGGCGACAGCGTAGACAATGTGCCGGGCGCGCCGGGCATCGGCATCAAGACCGCCTCGGCCCTGATCAACGAATATGGCGATCTGGATACGCTGCTGGCCCGCGCGGGCGAGATCAAGCAGGACAAGCGGCGCCAGACCCTGATCGACTTCGCCGACCAGATCCGCCTGTCGCGGGAGCTGGTGAAGCTGGACTGTGACACCCCCTTGCCGGCGCCCATCGAGGACCTGGCGGTGGGCGAGCCGGACCCGGCGGTGCTGAGCGAGTTCCTGGACGTGATGGGGTTCCGCACCCTGGCGCGGCGGGTGGACGAGGCGCGGGGCGTCAGTTCCTCGCCAGCGGCGCGGGCGCCATCCGAAGCCAGCGCCCCAGCCCAAGGGCCGATCGACACCACCGGCTATGTCTGCATCCAGGATCTGGAGACCCTGCAGGCCTGGATCGACAAGGCGCGCAAGATCGGGGTCGTGGCCTTCGACACCGAGACCGACGCTCTGTCCTCCTCCAGCGCCAACCTGGTGGGCGCCTCCCTGGCCCTGGCGCCCGGCGAGGCCTGCTACATCCCCCTGGGCCACGAGACCCAACAAGTGGGCGGGCTGGAGCTGGAGGCGCCCACGGCGCTGAAACAGATCCCGCTGGTCGACGCCATCGCCGCGCTCAAGCCGCTGCTGGAAGATCCCACCGTGCTGAAGGTGGCCCAGAACGCCAAATACGACATGGGCGTATTGTCGCGCTACGGCATCGCAGTGTCGCCCATCGAAGACACCATGCTGATCTCTTACGTGCTGGAGGCCGGCGAGCATGGCCACGGCATGGACGAGCTGTCCAAGCTGTGGCTGAGCCACGAGCCGATCAGCTTCAAGACCGTGACCGGGACCGGCAAGGCGCAGAAAAGCTTCAAGCATATCGCCCTGGAGCCGGCCACCGCCTATGCCGCCGAGGACGCCGACGTCACTCTGCGGCTCTACAATCACCTGCGCCCCCGCCTGGCGCGCGAGGGCCTGCTGACGGTCTATGAGACCCTGGAGCGGCCCCTGCCGGCCGTGCTGGCGCAGATGGAAGGCGCCGGGATCCGCATCGACCCCGAACAGCTGCGCCGCCTGTCCAACGACTTCTCCATGCGCATGGTGGAGCAGGAGGCCGAGGCGCAGAAACTGGTGGGCCACCCCTTCAACCTGGGCAGCCCCAAGCAGATTGGCGACGTACTGTTCGGCGAGATGGGCCTGCAGGGCGGCAAGAAAACCGCTACCGGCGCCTGGGGCACCGACGCCAGCGTGCTGGAGGACCTGGCCGTCCAGGGCCACGCCCTGCCGCGCCTTTTGCTGGAATGGCGCCAGCTGTCCAAGCTGAAGGGCACCTATACCGATGCCCTGGTCCAGGCGATCAATCCCAAGACCGGGCGAGTGCATACCTCCTACGCCATGGCCTCCACCACCACCGGCCGTCTGTCCTCCAACGATCCCAATCTGCAGAACATCCCTGTGCGGACGGAAGAGGGCCGCAAGATCCGCAAGGCCTTCGTCGCCGAGCCGGGTCATGTGCTGATCAGCGCCGACTACAGCCAGATCGAGCTGCGCCTCTTGGCCCATATCGGCGACATCCCCCAGCTGAAGCGCGCCTTCCACGAGGGCCTGGACATCCACGCCATGACCGCCTCGGAGATGTTCGGCGTGCCCATTGAGGGCATGCCGTCGGAGGTGCGCCGCCGGGCCAAGGCCATCAATTTCGGCATCGTCTATGGCATCTCAGCGTTCGGGCTGGCCAACCAGCTGTCGATCCCGCGGGAAGAGGCGGGGGCCTATATCAACACCTATTTCGAGCGCTTCCCCGGCATCCGCGCCTATATGGACCAGATGCGGGCCCTGGTGCGCGAGCAGGCTTTCGTCACCACCATCTTCGGCCGCAAGGTCAACATCCCCGCCATCCGCGCCAAGGCCCCCGCCGAGCGGCAGTTTGGCGAGCGCGCGGCTATCAACGCCCCCATCCAGGGCGCCGCCGCCGACATCATCCGCCGGGCCATGATCCGCATGCCCGCCGCCCTGAAGGCCGAGGGCCTGACCGCCCGCATGCTCCTGCAGGTGCACGACGAACTGGTGTTCGAGGCCCCAGAGGCCGAGGCCCAGGCCGTCTGCGCCGTCGCCCGCCAGGTGATGGAACGGGCCGCCGAGCCGGTTTTGGTCCTGAGCGTGCCGCTGGTGGTGGAGGCGCGGGCGGCCAAGAACTGGGACGAGGCGCACTGAGGCCCGTGGTGGCTCAGCCTGTCACGGCCTAGTGATTCGCGATCACCCTCGGCCGGAGTCAGACTGTTGTTCCTGGATGGAGGTCCAAGGGGTCCCCCGCGCCCGTCGCCCGGCTAAGCAGGACGGCGGGCGTCCCTTTTTGGGCTCGTCACCCCACCCCGTTCGCCTTGAAGTGCGCCAGCATCTTGCCCCAGCCGACCTTGGCGTCGGCGGCGTTGTAGCTGGCGCGATAGTCGGCGTGGAAACCGTGCTCGGCGTCGGGATAGACGATGAGTTCGCTGCCCTTTTTATTGTGAGCTTTGAGCTCGGCGCGCATGGCCGCGATCTCATCGGCGCTGATGCCCTTGTCCAGGCCGCCATAGAGGCCCAGCACGGGAGCCTTGAGCTCGGCCACGTGCTGCAGCGGCCAGAACTTGGCCAGATTGACGGGTTCGTCCTTGGCCGGGGCCATATGCCCGTACCAGGCGACGCCGGCCTTGATCTCCGGAAAGATCTCGCAGGATTCCCACACCACCTTGCCGCCCCAGCAGAAGCCGGTGATGGCCAGGTGGGCGGTGTCAGCATAGGGCTCGCCTTTGAGGAACTTGATCGCCGCGCCCACGTCGCCGATCACCTGTTTATCGGAGGCGGCGCTCACGATCTTCATGATCTGGCCCATGTCCGACAGCGGCGCCGGGTCGGCCACGCGCACGAAAAAGGCCGGGGCTATGGCCACATAGCCGAGCTTGGCCAGGCGGCGGCAGATGTCCTTGATATAGTCGTGCACGCCAAAGATCTCCGACGCCACGATCACTGTCGGGTGTTTGCCGGGAGCCGCCGGGCGCGCCAGATAGGCCGGCAGGGGCTGGTCGGGACTGGGCAGCATCACCGTCTCGATGACCAGGCCCGCCTCGTCGGTATGAATGGGCTCCGCATCCGCCGACAGGGCATAGACGGCGTAGCCGGAGAAAAACACGGCGGCGGCCAGGCCGCGGCGCGATAGGTTGAAGTCTTCCGGCCGCGAGCCCTCGGGGCGGGTCAGTCTGATCATGGGCGTCTCCTGGCTTTTGACCATCGTGCAGCCGGACAACCGCCCAAGTCAAAGCCCCTTGCGGCTTTACGCCGCTGCGCGCCTCAAGGTCAGGTTGATGCGGCCCCCGCCGGGGATCAGGCGCGAGGAGCCCGGCAGGATGCGGTCGACTCCGTGGAAGGCGTGGCGAGCCGCACCGTCCAGCACGCAGATATCCCCGGAGCTCAGGCGCACCGTGCGGCTGGGGTCGCCCCGCGCCGGGCCGCCCAGGCGAAACACCGCCGTGTCGCCCAATGAGATCGACAGCACCGGCGCCGCCAGGTCAGCCTCGTCGGAGTCCTGGTGCAGGCCCATGCGCGCGTCGTCCCGGTAAAGATTGATCAGGCAGGAGTCGGGCGCCAGCGCCGCGCCGGCGTGCCGATCCCAAACTATCTTTAGAATCTGTGGCATGGCGGGCCAGACCAGCCCTGTGACGGGGTGGTGAGCCTGGTAGCGATACCCCTTGGCGTCCGTCATCCAGCCAAGCGGGCCGAAGCTCGATTGTTCCACCGACATCGGCTTGCCCCAGGGCGTCATCGGCCGATAAAGCGGCGCGACCTTCAAGGCCTCCAGAACGTCGTCCAAAAGCCTGGCCTGAACCGCTGCGTCCAGCGCGCCGGGGATCATGCGAAATCCGTTGATCTCCATGGACTTGATATAGGTCAGGGCGGACCCCGCAACCACCCCGCAAACTGGCCTCTTACAGCCTGCGACTCCCCTTGCGACCGACGTGCGACCCCCCATATCGACGTCAACGCCGGGCTTTCCCTTTAGGTGAAGCCTAGCTATGGAAACGGGTCCTGCGCTATGCGGGGTCCTGAATTTCCAGACGGAACCCCAAAAGGGGGCGGATACTAAGCGGCGCTCGACGAGGCTGCGGGTCCGTCCGCCAGAAAAGAGAGTTTGAGCTACGCTATGAGCAAAATTATCGGCATCGACCTCGGCACGACCAATTCGTGCGTGGCCATCATGGACGGCAAGACGCCCAAGGTGATCGAAAACGCCGAAGGCGTACGCACCACCCCGTCCGTCGTCGGCATCCAGGAAGACGGCGAGCGAGTGGTCGGCCAGCCGGCCAAGCGCCAGGCGGTCACCAACCCGTCCAACACCTTCTTCGCCATCAAGCGCCTGATCGGTCGCCATTTCGACGACCCCGTCGTGGCCAAGGACAAGGGCATGGTGCCCTATGAGATCGTCAAGGGGCCGAACGGCGACGCCTGGGTGCGCTCGCACGGCAAGGACTATTCGCCCCAACAGATCTCGGCCTTCATCCTGCAGAAGATCAAGCAGGACGCCGAAGCCCATCTGGGCGAAAAGGTCGAAAAGGCGGTCATCACCGTCCCGGCCTATTTCAACGACGCCCAGCGCCAGGCCACCAAGGACGCCGGCAAGATCGCCGGACTGGAAGTCCTGCGCATCATCAACGAGCCCACCGCGGCGGCGCTGGCCTACGGCCTGGAAAAGAACGACGGCCAGAAGATCGCCGTCTATGACCTCGGCGGCGGCACCTTCGACGTCTCGATCCTGGAGATCGGCGACGGCGTGTTCGAGGTGAAGGCCACCAATGGCGACACCTTCCTGGGCGGCGAGGACTTCGACCTTCGGGTGGTCGACTACCTGGCCGACGAGTTCAAGAAGGAAACCAGCGTTGACCTGCGCAAGGACAAGCTGGCTCTGCAGCGCCTGAAGGAAGAGGCCGAAAAGGCCAAGAAGGAGCTCAGCTCCACCACCCAGTACGAAGTCAACCTGCCCTTCATCTCGATGAATGCGTCGGGTCCGCTGCACCTGAACATCAAGCTCAGCCGCGCCAAGCTGGAAGCTCTGGTCGAGGATCTGGTGGCCAAGACCATCGGCCCCTGCGAACAGGCGCTGAAGGACGCGGGCCTGAAGAAGACCGACATCGACGAAGTCGTCCTGGTCGGCGGCATGACCCGCATGCCCAAGGTCGTGGAGGCGGTGAAGGCCTTCTTTGGCCGCGAGCCGCACAAGGGCGTCAACCCGGACGAAGTCGTGGCGCTGGGCGCCGCGGTCCAGGGCGGCGTGCTGCAGGGCGACGTCAAGGACGTGCTGCTGCTGGACGTGACCCCCCTGACCCTGGGCATCGAGACCTTGGGCGGCGTGTTCACCCCGCTGATTGAGCGCAACACCACCATCCCCACCAAACGCTCGCAGACCTTCTCCACCGCCGACGACAACCAGTCGGCCGTGACCATCCGGGTGTTTCAGGGCGAACGGCCGATGGCGGCGGACAACAAGATGCTGGGTCAATTCGACCTGGTGGGCCTGCCCCCGGCGCCCCGCGGCGTGCCGCAGGTTGAGGTGACCTTCGACATCGACGCCAACGGCATCGTCAATGTGGGGGCCAAGGACAAGGCCACCAACAAGGAACAGTCGATCCGCATCCAGGCCAATGGCGGCCTTTCCGACGCCGACATCGACAAAATGGTCAAGGAAGCCGAGGCCAACAAAGCCGCCGACGAAAAGCGCAAGGCGGCGGTCGAGGCCAAGAACCAGGCCGACGCGGTCATCCACTCCACCGAAAAGGCCCTGGCCGAGCATGGCGACAAGGTTTCGGCCGACGACAAGGCCGCCATCGAAACCGCCCTCACTGACCTGAAGTCCGCTTTGGAAGGGGACGACGCCGAGGCGATCTCGGCCAAGACCCAGACGCTCATCCAGGCTTCGATGAAGTTGGGTGAGGCCATGTACAAGGCCCAGGCCGAAGGCGCCGATGACGCCGAAGCCAAGGCCGACGACGGGGTCGTCGACGCCGAATTCGAAGAAGTCGACGACAGCCACAAATCTGCGTGATGATCCGTCGCAGCCCGCGCCCGGCCAATCGGTCGGGCGCGAGTTGCACAGCCGCTCGCTCTCGCCCATGTCCATTTCCGGTTTACCCCGCAGGCGGATAATCAGGACGCGATCCAGCAAGGACCCGACGCTTCTATGCAGCGCGATTATTATGAAATCCTCGGCGTCAGCCGCACCTGCAGCGATACCGAGCTGAAGTCGGCCTTTCGCAAGCAGGCCATGGAGCACCACCCCGACCGCAACGGCGGGTGCGAGCAGGCCTCGGGCCGGTTCAAGGAACTCAACGAAGCCTATTCGGTGCTGTCCGACGCGCAAAAGCGCGCGGCCTATGACCGATTCGGCCATGCCGGCGTCAATGGCGCCAATGGCGGCGGCCCAGGCGGCGCCGGCTTCACCGACGTGCACGACATCTTCAACGAGGTGTTTGGCCAGGCCTTTGGCGACATGTTCGGCGGCGGCCGCGCCGGTCGCCAGAATGGTCCGGCCCGGGGCCAGGACCTGCGCTACGACCTGGAGATCACCCTCGAGCAGGCCTATGCCAGCGCCGAAGTCGAGATCGCCGTGCCGGCAGCCATGACCTGCGAGACCTGCGAAGGCAGCGGCGCCAAGCCCGGCACCAAGCCCACCGTCTGCAACGGCTGCGGCGGCGCTGGCCGGGTGCGCGCCAGCCAGGGCTTCTTCTCCATCGAACGCACCTGCCCGCGTTGCGGCGGCGCCGGCCAGCTGGTGCTGGACCCGTGCAAGGATTGCCGCGGCGCCGGCCAGATGCGCATCGAGCGAACCCTGTCGGTACGCATTCCCGCCGGAGTCGATGACGGCGCCCGCATCCGCCTGGCGGGGGAAGGCGACGCTGGCGCGCACAATGGGCCGCGCGGCGACCTCTACATCTTCCTGTCGGTCAAGCCGCACGAGCTATTCGAGCGCGACGGCCTGGACCTGCTCTGCAGCGTGCCCGTGCCCATGTGCACCGCGGCCCTGGGCGGCGAGATCGATGCGCCTTGCCTGACGGGCGGCGAAAACTGCGACGGCAATTGCGCGATCAAGGTCAAGGTGCCCGAGGGCGCCCAGACCGGCCGCACCGTGCGCCTGAAAGGCCGCGGCATGCCGTCCCTGCGCTCGCGCGAGCGCGGCGACCTGGTGGTGGAGCTGTTCGTGGAAACCCCCACCGGCCTCACCGCCCGCCAGAAAGAACTGATGCGCGAACTGGCCGGACTGTGCGGCGAACAGCAGCATCCCCAATCGGCCGGCTTCTTCAACAAGGCCAAGCGGTTCTGGGAAGGCGTGAGGGCCTAGAGCGCAGGTCTAGGGTAAGGGCGCAAGTTAAGCCTGCACACGAACGGGCTGCTCAATTTTTCCGCTCATCCCGATGAAGGCCTATTGAGTCAAACCAACGCCCCGATATCGCTCCACCGATAGGCCACCGCCGGCACCACCCCGCCGCCGACATTTTCGCCGCGGGTTTCCTGGGGCTGGCCGCCGAGGCGTTCGTAGAAGCCCCGCGCCCGACTGTTTTCGCGCAGCACCCAGATCACCAGCGAACGCGCTCCACGGTCGGCCAGGGTGCGGGCGACGCCGGTCAGGAGTTGCCGCCCCACGCCCTCGCCCTGCACGGCCTTGAGCACATAGAGGGTGGTGATTTCGCCCTCGTCCGCCTCTTGGCGCCCCCGCGCCCACTGGCCGGAGGCGTAGCCCACCAGGCCGTCCGGGCCTTCGGCGGCCAGGGTGACTTCGTCGGGACGCATTAGCCGCACGCGCCAGCGGCGAGCGTGCAGGGGGGCGGACATGCGTTCCAGATAGCCGCGGGGCAGGATGCCGGGATAGGTCTCGCGCCAGGCCTGGACGTGTACGCGAGCGAGCTCGGCGGCGTCGGACGGGCCGGCCGGGACGATGGCGAAGGTCAGCGTGCTCTCCACAGCTTGACGCTCCGGCGCCCTGCCCCCGCCGTCAAGGGCTGACGCGACTCACTGAGGTTTTGTAGGATGGCGGCGATGAACGCTCCAACGCCCCCCGACACAGCCGCTTCAGCCGTCCCCGCCGACGCCACGCCGGTCATGGCCCAGTTCTTCGAGGCCAAGTCGCGCCAGCCGGACGCCCTGGTGTTTTTCCGCATGGGCGATTTCTACGAGCTGTTTTTCGAGGACGCGCAGAAGGCGGCCACGGCCCTCGGCATCGCCCTGACCGCGCGCGGGACTTATGCCGGGGCGCCCATCCCCATGGCCGGGGTGCCGGTGCACGCGGCCGAGGCCTATCTGGCCAAGCTGATCCGCGCCGGGTTCAAGGTCGCCGTGTGCGAGCAGATGGAGGATCCGGCAGAGGCCCGCAAGCGCGGCTCCAAGTCCATTGTCCGCCGCGATGTGGTCCGCATCGTCACACCCGGCACCCTGACCGAGGACGGTTTGCTCGACGCGCGCGGGGCCAATCGCCTGGCCGCGATCGCCTTTCGCGCCGGCCAGGCGGCGGTGGCCAGCGTGGAGCTGTCCACCGGCGAGGTGGAGGTGGTGGCGACCAGCAAGGATGGCGTCGCCGCGGCCCTGGCGGCGCTGCAACCCTCCGAGATCCTGGTTCCCGACCGCCTGTTCGCCGACACCGATCTTGCCGCCGCCCTGAAGGCCGTAGGCGGCCTGATCCAGCCCCTGGCCCAGGCCCTGGCCGAACCGGCGGCGGCCGAGGCGCGGCTGAAACGGCTCTATGGCGTTGGCACCCTGGACGGTTTCGGCGCCCTCAGCGGGGCCGAGATCTCTGCCCTGGGCCTGATCGCCGCCCATCTGGAGACCACCCAGGCCGGCCGCACCCCGGTGCTGAACGCCCCGCGCCGCGCCGGCGAGGCCGACGCCATGGCCATCGACCCGGCCACTCGCGCCAGCCTGGAGATCGACCGCACCCAGACCGGGGCGCGGGAAGGCTCGCTGCTGGCCGCTATCGACCGCACCCTGACCTCGGGCGGGGCGCGCCTGTTGGCGTCCCGGCTCAGCCGCCCGCTGCTGGATCCGGCGCGGATCGAGACGCGGCTCGATGCCGTGGAGTGGGTGCTGAATCGCCGCGACCTGCGCCGCAAGGTGCGGGACGGGCTGAAGGGCGCCGGCGACATGGCCCGGGCCCTGTCCCGCCTGGCCCTGGGCCGGGGCGGCCCCCGCGACCTGGGCGTGTTGCGCGACGGCCTGACCAGCGGCGCCGCGGTGGCGAGCCTGATCGCCGCCGAAGCCGACCCCCTGGATGCGCCGCCCGTCGAGATCGCCGAGGCCCTGGCGGCCCTGACCCCGGACCTGCATCCAGCCTTGGCCGCGTTCCTGATGACCTTGAGCCAGGGGCTCGGCCCCGACCTGCCGGCCCAGGCGCGCGACGGCGGCTATGTCGCTGCTGAGATCCGGCCCGAGCTGGACCAGGTGCGCCTATTGCGCGACGACAGCCGCCGGGTGATCGCCGCGCTCGAAGGCAGACTGCAGGCCGAAACGGGCCTGGCCCTGCGGGTCAAGCACAACGCCGTCCTGGGCTATTTTGTCGAGATCGGAGCGGCCAAGGCCGACATCCTATTCCAGCCGCCGCACAATGCGGCCTTCATCCATCGCCAGACCCTGGCCAACCAGGTCCGCTTCACCACCGTCGAACTGGCCGAGCTGGACGCCCGCATCGCCCAGGCCGCCGAGCGGGTGCTGGCCATAGAGGTCGAGACCTTCGAAGCCTGGCGCGGCGAGGCCGTGACCCTGGCCGCTCCGATCCAGGCCGCAGCCGAGGGCCTGGGGCGGCTGGACGTAGCGGCGGGCCTGGCCGAATGGGCCGAGGACGCCCAGGCCTCGCGCCCCATGGTCGACCGCTCGCTGGATTTCGACGCCGAGGCCGCCCGCCATCCGGTGGTCGAGGCCGCCACCCGGCGCGAGGGCAAACCCTATACCCCCAACGACTGCCGCCTGGACGGATCGGGCGTCAATGTCGCGCGCCTGGCCATCGTCACCGGCCCCAACATGGCAGGTAAGTCGACCTTCCTGCGCCAGAACGCGCTCCTGGCCATCTTGGCCCAGGCCGGCTCGTTTGTGCCGGCGCGGCGGCTGAAGCTGGGAGTGGTCGACCGGCTGTTCAGCCGGGTCGGCGCGGCGGACGACCTGTCGCGCGGCCGCTCGACCTTCATGGCCGAGATGGTGGAGACCGCGGCCATCCTGACCCAGGCCACGCCCCGCTCCCTGGTCATTCTAGACGAGATCGGCCGTGGCACCGCCACTTATGACGGCCTTGCCATCGCCTGGGCTTGCGCCGAGGCCTTGCACGACGTCAATCGCTGCCGCGCCCTGTTCGCCACCCACTATCACGAGCTGGCCAAGCTGGAGGGCCGCCTGGCCCACGTGTGCAACCTGTCCATGCGGGCCAAGGAATGGAACGGCGACCTGGTGTTCCTGCACGAGGCTGGCCCCGGCCCCGCCGACCGTTCCTATGGCGTGCAGGTGGCCAAGCTGGCCGGTGTGCCCCTGACCGTGGTCGCCCGCGCCCGCGAGGTGCTGGACCGGCTGGAAAGCCAGACCTCGTCTCCCGCCCGCCTGGACGACCTACCCCTGTTCGCCGCCACCGCCGCAGTCCCGGCCGCCGCCGGTTTCGCCGAACCCAGCTCCGTCGAACGCGCCCTGGACGACCTGGACCTGGATGGCATGAGCCCGCGCGAGGCGATGGACGCGCTGTACCGGCTACGGGGGATGGTGCGGGGGTAAGTGGGGTCACGACCGGTTGCCAACCCATAGCTGTCGTGGGCGAGATTGCGTAAAGAAGCCGCTATGAACTGGACTGCTTTCGACGATGGCAAGAGCTTGGGCCACCGGGGCTGCGAAAATGGCGTCATCATCGCTGATGAAGAGCACCTGGACGGAGCGCGCATCTCACTTGAGCGCGAAACGGGTTCTGCGTCCTTTGCGATTACCTGTGGCGTCTACGATTGGATGGTTCACACCCGGTTTTTCGGCACGGAAGGAGAGGGTCGCCGGAAGTATGAGGCTATGAAAGTTGACCTAGCGCAGCTCGCGTCTGCTCAACCGACGTCTGGCCAATCGGCCTCTTCAAAAATGATTACTGCCGTCAACGCCTTTGTGGAACGCTTCCCCTAAGCTGAAGTTCCCCCAGTGTTCTGACGAGTTATTCTGCTGTTTCAACGGGATGCGTTGAGACGGGGTTCTTGCTGCTGCCTACGGTCGGATGGCGTCGATGAGTTCGAGCGCGTGGGTCTGCTTGGGGTTGGGGGTTGTGATTACCTGGAAGGTTGGAGCGGCCTGGCCGGCGGCGGCGGCGCGGCAGGTGTTGCGGGTGACGGCGGCGAGCTCGGCCAGGAGGGTCGAGAAGCTGTGCGCGGGGGAGCCGTCGTCGAGGCGGCGCGCGTGGACCTTGCGCAGGGCGGCCGGCGAGCGTTGTGCCGGCGCCACGGGATCGCGGGTGAGCTTGGCGACCTGGTCCTCGTCGGCAAACAGCAGCGGGGCCCAGGCCTGTCGCATGTGCCATTCGACATAGTAGGCGAGCATGCACAGGAAGATGTGGGCGCGGACCCGGTCGGCCAGGCGGTGATGGATGGGGCGGATCTGCAGGTCGGATTTGAGCGTGCGGAAGGCGCGTTCCACGCGGCTGAGGGCTTTGTAGGAGCGCACGCAGTCCGGGGTGCTCATCTGCTCGGCCGCCAGGGACGTGCGGATGATGTAGATCCCGTCGAGGGCGGCCTCGGCGGCTATTCTGGCGGTGTCGCGGCGGAAGCCGAAGGCGTCGTCGCAGATGTCGAGCTGGAAGTGCTTGGCCATCTTGTACTGGTTGATCACCCGGCCGACCGCGAGCGCGATCTGGTCGCGGCCGCCGAGGCGGCCGGCCTCGACCCGGGCCTGGATCCTGGCCAGGCTGGCCTCGGTGGCGGCCAGGAGGTCCTGGCGCTTGTGGGCGCGCTGCCCGGCCAGGGCGGGATTGCGGCAGGCGATCAGCCGCTCGCCGGGATAGTCGGGGGCGGTGAGTTCGAAGAGGTTGCGCTGATCGAACAGATCGAGCTGCACCTGGCCCTGCTCGACCAGGGCGCGGATCGAGACGCTCTTCAGCGCGGTGATCCAGTCGACGCCGCCCTGCGCCTTGAAGCCGTCGACGTTCTTTTGCGAGATCATCCCGCGATCGCCGACCATGACGAAGGTCTCGATGGCGAACGCGTCCTTCAGTCGCGCGATCTCCGGGCCCAGGGTGGCCGGATCGGAGGTGTTTCCCTCATAGACCGAGATGGCGACGGGACAGCCGCGCAGGTCGGTCAGCAGGCCATAGTTGACCTGTAGGGTCCCCTTCTTGCGGTCGCGGCTGTAGCCGCGCTTGGCCAGCGGACAGGTGGCGCCCTCGTAGTAGCTGGAGGACAGGTCGTAGAGGGCCAGGCAGCCGGCCTCGAGATGCCGCTCGGCGAGCTTCTTCTGGATCCGGTCCTGGCGCTCCAGGAGCCAGTCCATGGCGGCGTAGAGATCGTCCTCATCGGCGCCCAGGGCGCCGGCCTCCTCGGCCAGGGTGGTGTGGTCCCACCAGCGCACGGTGGCCAGCTTGGTGTGCGGCGCAAGCACGCGTGCGGCGATCATCGCCACCACCAGATCGCGCTCGCGGCTGGGCAGGCTGGCGATTACCGATGCCAGGCCCAGGCGCTTGATGGCGGTGATCACCGCCTGCACATGGCCATGGGCTTGTGAGCGGGCGATCTGGAAGGCCTGGCCGGCGGGGGCCAGGGCGTCGCCGCGCAAGACCGCGCGGATCGCCTCGATCTGCTCCATGGGCAGATCGGAGAGGTTGGCGAGGGTGCGCTTCTTGACCTTGCCGCCTTCGCGGTAGCTTTCGCGCAGCAGCGCGGTGGGGGGGGATCCACGGTTGGGGACGATGTGGACGTGCATGCCCACCACATACCATAATTACCCCATTAATACAACACATATCGACACAATACATGCCTACATTCTAATCACCCGAAATCCGCCTTCCCACTGATTCAGCTCAACTTTTGATCAAACGGGGTGGGTTTTGGCGGGGAACTTCAGACTAAGGCTATCGTTCGCGGTCCGCCCAATCCAGACCCGACGAAGGATTGCTGATCGGCCATGAGCGAAATTGGCGCTTTCAGCTGGTGGCGGGCGCAGCCCCGGGGTCGTTCGGACGTAAGAGCCGGGAGATATTTGTCAGCCAACTTGCTGTGGCGCTACCTGAGCGCCCAACAACTGCACGACGCCCTTGAAGGTCTGCGACTGATCGGCGACCGCGTGGAACCGGCCATCAGCTGTGACGACGTGGGTGTTCTCGCGGATCGCTAACGCCAGGTAGAGGCAGTCATAGACCGGGTGTCCCAGCGCCTGCGCCAAGGCTAGAGCCGCTTGGATATCATCCTCGATCGGCGTCGACGCCACTGGGGCGTTGTAGAGTTCCGTGAGCCGTTCCTTGGCTTCCTCGTTGGTGATTTCGCCGCGTCGGGCGCGCCGCCATAGCGCGCTGGCGGCCTCCAGCAACCACAGCGCCGGCGCGATCAACTCCTCATCCAGCAGGGCGTCGGCAGCGTCATTGCCCGGCTCGTCGAGCACCCATTTGAGAGCGACGGACGCATCGATGACGATGCTCACCGGCTGTCGCGGTCTTCACGAATAAGGTCGGCGGATTCGCCAAGAATCCGGCCCCGAGTCTCATCTCGAAGGTTTCCGGCGCGGGCGCGAAAGCCGTCGCGGCCGGCCTTCAGCGCCTGTTCTAGGATGGCGCGATGTTCAGCTTCGGCGCTTCGGCCGTGGCTCGCAGCTCGCCGTTTCAACGCCTCAACCAGGTCGCGGGGCACGTCTCTGACCAACAACTGAGCCATGCACAGACGCTATCAGATGATAGCGCAACCGCAAGCCACCTTCGCGATCCCGACCGCGGGTAGGGCGAGGCCGCAACGAATTCATACAATCCGCCATTCGGCTCGCTATATAGGGTTCATGCCTCCCCGCCTTCGCCCGACTCGCATTGAATACGTCGTCGATGGGATCAAGCTGCGTTCGCAGCTGACCGCCGCCGCCCTGGCCGCTATCGGCGATGAAGCCGAACAGCGCCGTCGCGCCTTGGAAATCCTCAAGGCGGCCCTGTTCCGTGGCCGGATGATCGCCAAGGAGCGGCTGGAGAACGGCGGCGGCGGCATCGAGACCGCCCGCCTCTTGTCCGGCGTCACCGACGAGGTGGTCACCGCCCTTTATGACTTCACCACCGTACACGTGTTCCGCGCCCGCAACCCCACCGAGGGCGAGCGCCTGGCGGTGATGGCGGTGGGCGGCTATGGCCGGGGCACCCTGGCCCCATTCTCCGACCTCGATCTGCTGTTCGTGCGACCCTACAAGCAGACCGCCCACGCCGAGAGCGTGATCGAGTTCATGCTCTACGCCCTGTGGGATCTGGGCTTCAAGGTCGGCCACGCCTCGCGCACGGTGGAGGAATGCGTCCGGCTTTCGCTCGAGGACTACACCATCCGCACTTCGATCCTGGAGGCGCGGCGGCTCACCGGCGACGAGAAGCTGGCCCAGGAGCTGAAGCGCCGCTTCCGCGACGACGTGATGAAGGGCACCGGCGCCGATTTCGTCGCCGCCAAGCTGAAGGAGCGGGACGAGCGCCAGGCCCGCGCCGGCGCCTCGCGCTATCTGGTCGAGCCCAATATCAAGGAAGGCAAGGGCGGCCTGCGCGACCTGAACACCCTTTTCTGGATCGCCCAATACCTGCACCCGCTGGACTCTCCAGACCAGGCCATGAGCCTGGAGATGTTCGACCGGCGCGAGGTGCGCGCCTTCATCCGCGCCTTCGACTTCCTGTTCGCTGTGCGTTGTCACCTGCATTTCGTCACCGGCCGGCCGGAAGAGCGGCTCAGCTTCGACCTGCAGCCGGAGATCGCCCGGCGCATGGGCTATGGCGATCGGCCGCGCAAGGACGGCGACAACACCCCCGCCGTCGAGCGCTTCATGCGCCGCTATTTCCTGATCGCCCGCGAGGTCGGGGTCCTGACGCGCCAGTTCTGCGCCAAACTCGAAGCCGACGAGGCCAAGAAGCAGCCGCAAGGACTGTCCCGCTTCCTGCGCGGCCGGCGCGGCGGGCGCCAAGCCCTGGACATCCCCGGGTTCGCCGAGGAGGGCGGCCGCCTGACCGTCGACGGGATCCAGACCTTCGAGCGCGATCCGGTGAACCTGTTGCGCCTGTTCGTGATCGCCGACCGGCGAAACCTGGATCTGCACCCGGACGCCTTCACCGCGGTGACCCGCTCCCTGCCCCTGATCACCTCCAAGCTGCGCCGCGACCCCGAAGCGGCCAAGGCCTTCCTGGACGTGCTGGCGCGGGGCAAACGCACCCTGGCCACCCTGACCCTGATGAACGAGACCGGGGTCCTGGGGCGCTATATCCCCGAGTTCGGGCACATCGTCGCCCAGATGCAATTCAACATGTACCACTCGTACACGGTGGACGAGCACACCCTGCGCGCCGTGGGCATCATCGCCGATATCTCGCGGGGCGAGCTGGCCGCGGACCATCCGCTGGCCGTGCAGACCTATCCCCTGATCGAAGACAGCGAGGCCCTGTTCCTAGCCATGCTCCTGCACGACACCGGCAAGGGCGGGGTGGGCGGCCAGGAAAAGGCCGGGGCCCGGGCGGCCCGCTCAGCCTGCGAACGACTGGGCCTGGAGCGCGAGCGCATCGAACTCATCGCGTGGCTCGTGGAGCACCACCTGGTCATGAGCGATTTCGCCCAGAAGCGCGATGTCACCGACCCCAGCACTGTGGCCGCCTTCACCCGCATCGTCGAAAATCCGGAACGTCTGCGGCTGCTGCTGGTGCTGACCGTGGCCGATATCCGCGCGGTGGGGCCAGGGATCTGGAACGGCTGGAAGGGTCAGCTTCTGCGCGAGCTGTTCGGCGCCACCGAGGCCATCTTCCGCGGCGGCCGCGGCGGCGATCCGGCCGCCACCTTCGCCAGGCACCTGCACGCCGAGGCCGAACAGGCGCGCAGGGTCCTGGTCGAGGCCGACGCTGGGGCCGCCGACTGGGCCCTGGCCATGGAAGACGCCTATTTCACCGGCTTTGGCGTGGCCGACCAACTTCAGCACGCCGCCCTGGCAGGGCGCGCGCGAGCCCAGGGCGGGGCCGCCGCCCAGGCCCAGATCCAGGATCGCAACGCCGCCGAGATCACCATCATCTCGCGCGACCGCACCGGCCTGTTCGCTGACCTGGCGTCTGTTATTTCCGGTTTCGGGGCCAATGTGGTCGGGGCCCGCGGCTTCACCGTCAAGGGCGGCGACGCCCTGGACGTGTTCTTCGTGCAGGACGTGGCCGGTGGCCCCTTTGGCTGTGACAGCCCCCGCACCCTGGATCGCCTGGTCGAAGCCCTGGAGGCCGCGGCCAAGGGCGAAATCCATCCCGCCGAACCGCGCCGTTCGCCCGATCTGGGCCGCGCCTCCGCCTTCACCATCATCCCCACAGTGACCGTCGACAACGACGCCTCGCAGGACGCCAGCGTGGTCGAGGTCTCCGGCCGCGACCGTCCCGGCCTTCTGGGCGCCCTGGCCCACACCCTGACTGACGCCGGCCTGTCGATCCTGTCGGCCCACGTGGACAATTACGGCGAGCGGGCCGTGGACGTCTTCTATGTGTGCGGCGAGGATGGGCGCAAGCTGATCGACGCCCGCCGCCTGCAAGGGCTGAAGGCCGTCCTGACCGAGGTGCTGGACCAGGACCCCGGCGAGGCGCCCACCGGCCGGCCGAAACTGTCGCGGGCCCGGGCCAGCGTAGCGCGGTAGGCCAGCTTGACCCGAACCCTGGGCCATCGTAACGCCCGCTCGTGACCCCCCAACCCGACACAGCATCCTCACCCGCCAAGTCCGAGCGTTCGGGGATGATCCGATCCTCGATGATCTTTTCCAGCCTGACCCTGGTCAGCCGGTTGATGGGGTTCGTGCGCGACCTGGCGATCAGCTATCGCATGGGGGCCAGCGCCACCTTTGCGGCCGACGCCTTCAACACCGCCTTCGCCTTTCCCAACTTGTTCCGCCGCATCTTCGCCGAGGGCGCCTTCGCCGCCGCCTTCGTGCCGGCCTATTCGCGATCGCTGGAGCGGGACGGCGAGGAGGTGGCCGACATCCTGGCCGCCGACGCCATGGCCACCCTGGCCGCCGCGACTCTGGCCATCACGGTATTGGCCGAGCTGACCATGCCCTGGCTGATGTACCTGATCGCGCCAGGGTTCGCGGCCAATCCCGAAAAGTTCAAGCTGGCGATCCTGCTGACCCAGATCACCATGCCCTATCTGCCGTGCATGGCCATCTACGCGCACCTGTCGGGGGTGCTGAACGCGCGCAACCGCTTCATCCTGTCCGGTGCGGCGCCGATCCTGCTCAATCTGTGGACCCTGGCCACGGTGCTGCCAGCCACCTCGCCAGTGGGCGCGGCCGAAGCGGCCTCGGCCGGGGTGCTGGTGGCGGGGATCTCCCAGGCGGCCCTGCTCTGGTGGGGGGTCAACAAGTCCGGGGCGCGGGTGGATTGGCGACTGCCGCGGCTGACGCCTCAGATCAAGCAGCTGATCGCCCTGGCCGTGCCCGGCGCCGTGGCGGCCAGCGTCAGCCAGATCAATGTGTTCGTCTCCTCGATCCTGGTCTCGCCGATCAATGGCGCGCGCTCGTGGCTGGCCTTTTGCGACCGGCTCTATCAGCTGCCGCAAGGCCTGGTGGGCGTGGCCGTTGGCGTGGCGCTGCTGCCGCGCCTGTCGCGCGCGGTGCACGCCAGCGACCATGTGGGCGCCCGCAGCGCCATGGACGAGGCGATCACCTTTTCCATGGCCCTGACCCTGCCGGCGGCGGCGGCTCTGTTCTCCATGCCCTTCTTCCTGGTCGACGGGCTCTATACCCGCGGCGAGTTCCACGCCAACGACGCCCTGCAGACCGCCCTGGCCCTGAGGCAATATGGCTGGGGGGTGCCGGCCTTTGTGCTGTCGCAGATCATCGCCCGGGCCTTCTTCGCCCGCCAGGACACCAAGACGCCGATGCGCTACGCCATCGTCTCGGTGGTGGTGAATATCGTCGCCGGGATCACCCTGTTCCACTTCATCGGCGTGCAGGGCATAGCCGCCGCCACCAGCCTGGCCTCATGGGTCAATGTGATCATGATGGCGACCACTCTGCACCGGCGCGGCGACTATTCGCCCGGTCCCGTGGCCTGGTCCAAGCTGGCGCGGATCCTGGCGGCCAGCGTCGCGCTGGGCCTGATCCTGGCCGGGATCGCTCATTTCCGGATGGGGGTCCAGACCGCCATGGGCGGGTTCCACCTGGGCCCGCTGCACGCCAAGGAGATCGCCATCCTGGGCGTCCTGGTCCTGGCCGGCGCGATCTATCCCCTGTTACTGTTCGCCTCGGGGGGCCTGACCCTCACCGAAATGAAAGCCGCCCTGCGCCGCCCCGCCAAGGTCAAGCCAGAGGATTCGCCGCCCGCCAGCTTGCCCTAGAAGCGGCTTCGGGCTAGAGCGCTGGCCATGCGTTTTGCGGATGGAAATCTTCGGCGATGGCGGCGCGGGGTTCGCTAAGTCCCCGTGGCGGCGATTGCGCGCGCCTGTTCGTCCTTCCTGATCCGAGCCTTCCATGACCGATGAAATCCCCGCCGCCTATGCCGGCCCCACCCGCGTCCTGTCGGGCGTCCAGCCTTCGGGCGCGCTGCATCTGGGCAACTATCTGGGCGCCCTGAAGAAGTTCGTCGACCTGCAGCACAGGATGGACTGCTTCATCTTCGTCGCCGACCAGCACGCCATCACCGCCTGGCAGGACCCGGCCCTTCTCGCCGCCCAGACCCGCGAGATCGCCGCCGCCTTTCTGGCCTCGGGCCTGGATCCGGCCAAGGCGGCCATCTTCCCGCAATCGGCGGTGCGCGCCCATGTGGAGCTGGGCTGGATCTTCAACTGTGTCGCCCGACTGGGCTGGCTCGACCGCATGACCCAGTTCAAGGAGAAGTCGGGCAAGCACAAGGAGCGGGCCAGCGTGGGCCTCTACACCTATCCGGTGCTTCAGGCCGCCGACATCCTGGTCTATAGGGCGACCCACGTGCCGGTGGGCGAGGACCAGCGCCAGCACCTGGAACTGACCCGCGACATCGCCCAGAAATTCAACAACGACTTTTCGACGCCGGGGTTCTTCCCCCTGCCCGAGGCCCTGGTCGAGGGTCCGGGGGCGCGGGTCATGTCCCTGCGCGATGGGACGGCCAAAATGTCCAAGTCCGATCCGTCCGACTATTCGCGAATCAACCTGATGGATGACAAGGACACCATCGACCAGAAGGTGCGCAAGGCCCGCACAGACCCCGAGCCCCTGCCGGAAAACCCCGACGATCTGAAGGGCCGGGCTGAGGCGGACAACCTGGTGGGCCTGTTCGCCGCCCTCAGCAACCAGACCAAGGCCGAGGTGCTGGCCCGCTTCGCCGGCCAGGGCTTTGGCGCCTTCAAGCCAGCCCTGTCCGAACTGATGGTGGAAACCATCGCCCCCATCGGCGCCGAAATGCGCCGGCTGACGGGCGACCCGGCCGAACTGGACCGCATCCTGCAGGGCGGCGCCGAGCGGGCGGCGGCTGTGGCCGACCCGATCCTGGAAGAGACCCGCCGCAAGGTCGGGTTCTGGCGGCCGACGGCCTGAGGTCTCCGCCGGTCCTTGACCTGGATCAATGACGAGATCCGCCCGCCCGCCTAGGTCGGCTGTTCACTTCGCAAGGTGGAATCGGCGAACGGATGCCGGACGGGACAGCGACTGCGCATCTGTTGCGGCCAAAGCTCACCACGACTTTGCGTGAGCCCTATGGGCTGGACGACTTCAAAAAGGACGCCCTGGCCGGCCTGACCGTGGCCATCGTCGCCCTGCCCCTGTCCATGGCCATCGCCGTGGCCTCTGGCGTGGGCCCGGAGCGCGGCCTGTTCACCGCCATCGTGGGCGGCTTCCTGGTCTCGGCCCTGGGCGGCAGCCGGTTCCAGGTGGGCGGGCCCGCCGGCGCCTTCATCGTGCTGGTGGCGGCCACCGTGACCCGGTTCGGGGTCGAGGGCTTGCTGCTGACTGTGCTGCTATCCGGGGTGATGCTGACCCTGATGGGCCTCTTCAGGCTCGGCGCGCTGGTGCGGCACATTCCCCACGCCGCTACGGTGGGCTTCACCTGCGCCATCGCCGTGACCATCCTGGCCAGCCAATTGAAGGATCTGGGCGGCCTGACCCTAGCCGGCGCCGAGCCCGGGCCGCTACTTCCCAAGCTGACCGCTCTGGCCCACGCCCTGCCGACCCTGCGCCCGACCTCCCTCGCCACCGGGATCGGCGTTGCAGCCCTGATCTTCGCCCTCCGCCGCTTTCGGCCCACCTGGCCCGGCATGTTGATCGCCGTGGTGCTGGCCTCCGTATTCGCGGCCCTGCCCCATGTGACGCTGGAGACCATCGGCGGCCGTTTTGGCGGCATCCCGCATGGCCTGCCTTGGCCCAGCCTTCCGCCCATCTCCTTCAAGCTGCTGCTTGGGATCCTGCCCTCGGCCATTGCCTTCACCCTGTTGGGCGCGGTGGAAAGCCTGCTCTCGGCCAAGGTGGCCGATGGCATGACCGGCCGGGTTCACCGCTCCAGCATGGAGCTGGTGGCACAGGGCGTCGCCAATATCGCCTCGGCCTTGTTCGGCGGCATAAGCGTCACCGGAACCATAGCCCGCACCGCCACCAATATCCGCGCAGGCGCCCGCAGTCCCCTCGCCGGGATGCTGCATTCGGTGTTCCTGCTGCTCTTCATCCTGGTCGCCGCCCCCCTGGCCAGCTTCACACCCCTGGCGGCCCTGGCCGGCGTGCTGGTGGTGGTGGCCTGGAACATGGCTGAAAAGGCGGAGTTCGTGCGGCTGCTGCGTGACTGGCGCGGCGCCGGGGCGGTGCTGGTCGTGACCTTCGGGCTGACCCTGGTGCGGGACCTGATGACCGGGATCATCGCGGGATGTCTGGTGGCGGGAGCGCAGGTGTTGATCGGCAGGGTGTGGCCCGCGTCGAAGGCTGATTAGGTTCGGCAGCGGTGAGACTGCCGCGCCGGCGCGGGGCGAACCGCCAGCCTTGGCTTTCCACCCTCCCTCAAACGAGTCATGAGGAGACACCCTGCCCAAGGAGACCCCATGCGCGCCCTGGTCCTGATCGCCGCCGCCCTCTCCCTCCTCGCCACCCCGGCCAGCGCCGATCCGCATCAGGTCAAGGTGGGCAAGCTGGTGATCAGCTCGCGGGTGGTGCGCGCGTCCCTGGGCCATACGCCGACCACGGCGGCCTATCTGACGATTTCCAACGGCGGCGATACGCCCGACCGGCTGCTATCCGCCAGCTGCGCCTGCGCCGACAAGGTCGGGGCCCATGTGATGCAGGAAATGAAGGGCATGATGATGATGGGCGACGATGGCCCGGTGGTCATCCCGGCCCACGGCACGGTCGCCTTCCATCCCGGCGGGCGCCATCTGATGCTCACGGGCCTGAAGGAAAAGCTCACTGACGGCGGCCAGCAGGAGATCACCTTGGTGTTCGAACATGCCGGCCCCGTCACCGCCAGCTTCAACATCCGGGCCAAGATCGCAGCGGATGGATCACCGCCCGCGCATTGATGTGCTTGCGTAAGCTGGCCCGGCGCGCCATCTGAAGTTTGTTGCCGGAGCCGACCATGTTCATCCAGACCGAAACCACCCCCAATCCCGACGTGCTCAAGTTCCTGCCCGGGCGCGAAGTGCTGGGCGAGGGCACGCGCGAATATCGCGCCCCGGACGAGGCGACGACCTCGCCCCTGGCTGAGGCGATCTTTTCCCTGGAAGGGGTCAAGCGGGTGTTCCTGGGCGCGGATTTCCTCACCGTGACCCGCGACGCCCAAGGCCTGGAATGGCCGCAGATGAAGGCGCCGGTGCTGGCGGCGATCATGGAGCACTTCACCTCGGGCGCCCCGGTGCTGCGCGAGGCCGCGAGTGGCTCGGACGCCGAAGGCCAGGGCCATGACGACAGCGATTACGAAGGCGACACCGCCCAGATCGTGGCCGAGATCAAGGACCTGCTGGACAGCCGCATCCGCCCGGCCGTGGCCCAGGACGGCGGCGACATCACCTTCAGCCGCTTCGAAGCCGCCACCGGCGTGGTCTGGCTGCATATGCGCGGCGCCTGTTCCGGCTGCCCGTCCTCCTCGGCGACCCTGAAGGCCGGGGTCGAGAACATGCTCAAGCACTATGTGCCGGAAGTGACCCGGGTCGAGCAGGTCTATTAGACCCGCCGCCTTTTACGCTTTCAGTCCTTGTGGCGCGGGCGCGATCTGCGTATCGCGCCATGTAGCCTCATAGCCTTCGGAGCCCTCCCTTGAGCCACGTCCTCGACGCCGCCGGTCTAGACCTGATCTTTCGCGATGCCCGCACCCACAACGGCTGGACTGACGAGCCCATGCCCGAAAGCGCCATGCGCGAAATCTATGACCTGGCCAAGTTCGGCCCGACTTCGGCCAATATGAGCCCGGCGCGGTTCGTCTGGGTGGCGACGCCCGAGGGCAAGGAAAAGCTGGCCGCCCTGTCCAGTGGGACCAACGGCGCCAAGATCCTCAAGGCCCCGGCCACCGTGATCATCGGCTACGACCTGGATTTCCCCGACCATCTGCCCAAGCTGTTCCCCCACGCCCCTACCGCCAAGGACTGGTTCCAGGATCCGGCTTTCCGCGAAAGCGCCGCCTTCCGCAATTCAAGCCTGCAGGGCGCCTATTTCATCATCGCCGCCCGCGCCCTGGGCTACAATACTGGCCCCATGTCCGGCTTCGACAACGCCGCGGTGGACGCCGCCTTTTTCGCCGGGACCAACGTCAAATCGAACTTCATCTGTTCGGTGGGCAAGGGCACGGACGAGAACCTGTTCGCCCGTTCGCCGCGCCTGTCGTTTGAAGAGGCCAACCGGATCGTCTAACCAAAGCGACATGATCCGGCGGCGCGCAACGCTCTTCACTGTTCTCTTCACTGTTCTGGGCGCGGCTTTGGCGCTGATCGCCTGCAGCCGTGCGCCCGAACCGGCGGCGCCGCCGGTCACACCCTATCAGAGCGGACCTCTGACCGCCGCCGAATGGGGCGTCGGGCCGATCCGCGCCACGACCTTTTTTGAAGGCCCACCCATCCGCGACCTGTTCCCAAGGGCGGTGGTCAAGGACGGCGAGGTGCGCATCGCCCCGGACGAGACCCGGGGGGTGATCACCGTGACCCAGGACGGCGCGGAACTGCTCGAAATTGTCGACGGCTTTTCCAATTTTCCCGGCACTGACGATCCCAGGATCGGCTCGGTGCGCCTGGTCGGCGGGCCGGTGAGGGGGCCGCACGGCGAGACCCTGGGCATGGGCTGGAAGGCCAGCGGCTTTGACCTGTCCCAATGCGAACTGGGTACGGACCGTGACAGCGACGCCATGATCTGCGCACGGCCGCACGAGGGCGCGGTGACCTATGTCTTCGCCCTGCCGGGTTGGCATTCCATGGAGTTTCCGCCCGACTCCCTACTGCGGTCCAAGGGGTTCCTGCGGACCATCGTCTGGACCCCGCCGCGCCCATGGCACTATGCCGGCTGATCCACGGTGAAGATCCTCGCCCTCGACACCTGTCTCGACGCCTGTTCGGCCGCTCTCTGGGCCGACGGCGCCGTCACGGCCAGCCTGTCCGAGCCCATGCAGCGCGGCCATCAGGAGCGGTTGGCCCCGATGGTGGCCGAGATCATGACAGGAACCGCCTTCGCCGGGCTTGACCGCATCGCCGTGACCGTGGGGCCGGGCTCGTTCACTGGCCTGCGGGTGGGCCTGGCCTTCGCCAAGGGACTGGCCCTGGCCCTGGACAAGCCCTGCATCGGGGTCGGGGTGCTGGAAGCCCTGGCCCTGGCCGCCGAGCCCGCAGGATTCGTCGCCGCCTGCCTCGATGCGCGGCGCGGTCAGGTCTATCTGCAGGTGTTCACGGATGGGCGAGCCATCATGGCCCCCGATGTACTGTCGCTGGAGATCGCCGCCGCGCGGCTGGCCGAGCTGTGGGCCGGCGGGCCCGCTGTGTTGGCCGGCTCAGGCGCGCCGCTGCTGGCCGGGGTGCTGGCCCAGGCTCGAATCGAGACGCCGACGGCGCCGGATCCCGCGGTGGTGGCGCGGATCGCCGCGGCGGCTAGGTCGCCCTTCGCCCCACCTCGCCCGCTCTATCTGCGCGCCCCCGACGCCAAGCTGCCGGGCGGGATCACCCCGCCGTGAGCCTGCACGCCGCCAGCCTTCTGGACGCGCCGGAGATGGCCCGCGTCCATGCCCGCTGTTTCCCTGCGCCCTGGGACACCGAGGAAATCGGCGACCTCTTGACCGCCCCCGGCGGCTTTGGGCTGGTGATAAAGGCGCCGCCCTTGGCCGGCTTCATCCTCTGCCGCGCTCTGGCCGGCGAGGCCGAAGTGCTGACCCTGGCCATCGAGCCGGACCTGCGCGGCCAGGGCCTGGGCCAGGCGCTGTTGCAGGCGGCGATCGGCGTCGCCCACGCCAAGGGCGCCGAAGCGATGTTCCTGGAAGTGGCGGCCGACAACCGCCCCGCCATCGCCCTGTATCGGCGCAATGGATTCGATCAGGTAGGCTTGCGCCGCGGCTATTACCCAAACCAGGGCGGCGCTCCGGTTGACGCGCTTGTTTATCGGCGCCCGCTTAACAGCGACCCGCTCTCAGCCTATGTTTAGGCTCACTGCCGCCGGAGACGACGCTTGGACCGCATAGAAAAGCTCTGCATCGAAAAAGGCATGCGCATGACCGACCAGCGCCGCGTGGTTGCGCGCGTTTTGTCGGTGGCCCATGACCACCCCGACGTGGAGGAACTGTACCGTCGCTCCCATGATGTGGATCCGCACATTTCCATCGCCACCGTCTATCGCACCGTGCGCCTGTTCGAAGAGGCGGGGATCATCGCCCGCCACGATTTTCGCGATGGCCGCTCGCGATATGAAGAGGCGCCGGACGTCCACCACGACCACCTGATCGACATGAAGACCGGCCAGGTGATCGAGTTCGTCGATCCCGAGATCGAAGCCTTGCAAGCCGAGATCGCCCGCCGCCTGGGCTACCGCCTGGTGGACCACCGGCTGGAGCTGTACGGCGTGCCAGCCGACGAGCCGAAGAACTAGGGCGCCGCTTGAACCCCCTTCGCCCCGCGCCCATAAGCCCCGCATGACCGACACCGCGGCCCCCAAGCGCCTGTTCATCAAGACCTATGGCTGTCAGATGAATGTCTATGACAGCGAACGCATGGCCGATGTCCTGCGTCCGCTGGGCTATGCCATGACCGACCAGGCCGAGGGCGCGGACCTGGTGGTGCTCAACACCTGCCATATCCGCGAAAAGGCCGCCGAGAAGGTCTATTCCGAGCTGGGCCGGCTGAAGGAGATGAAGGCGCGCAAGGCCGAAGCCGGCGGCGCCATGACCATCGCCGTGGCCGGCTGCGTCGCCCAGGCCGAGGGCGAAGAGATCATGAACCGCCAGCCGGCGGTGGACCTGGTGGTCGGGCCGCAGGCCTATCACCAGCTGCCTGAGCTGATCGCCCGCACCCATCGCGCCCGGGGCGAACGCCTGTCGGCCGACTTCGCCGCCGACGAAAAGTTCGACGCCCTGCCCAAGCAGCGTACCGTCAGCGGGGTCACAGCCTTCCTGACCGTGCAGGAGGGTTGCGACAAGTTCTGCACCTTCTGCGTGGTGCCCTATACCCGCGGAGGCGAATATTCCCGGCCAGTGGGCGACATCCTGGCCGAGGCCGAAAACCTGGCGGGCCAGGGGGTGCGCGAAGTCACGCTGCTGGGCCAGAACGTCAACGCCTATGCCGGCGAGGGCGGCCTGGCCGGCCTGGTGCGCCGGCTGGCCAGGATTCCGGGCCTGGACCGCATCCGCTACACCACCAGCCACCCACGCGACATGGACGAGGCCCTGATCGCAGCCCACGGCGAGATTGCGGCCCTGATGCCCTATCTGCACCTGCCGGTGCAGTCGGGTTCCGACCGGGTGCTGCGGGCCATGAACCGCGACCACACCGCCGCCAGCTATCTGCGGCTGATCGAGCGTATCCGCGCCGTGCGGCCGGACCTGGCCCTGTCCGGCGACTTCATCGTCGGCTTCCCTGGCGAGACCGACAAGGAATTCGAGGCGACCCTGGATCTGATCCGCGAGGTCAAATACGCCTCGGCCTTCGCCTTCAAGTATTCCCGCCGCCCCGGCACACCCGCCGCCGCCATGCCCGGCCAGATCGCCGAGGCGGTCAAGGAAGAGCGCCTGGCGCGGCTGCTGGACCTGCTGGGCCAGCAGCAGGAAGACTTCAACGCCGCCCAGGTCGGCGCCGTCCTGCCGGTGCTGTTCGAGCGCCCGGGCCGCAAGCCGGGCCAGGTGGTCGGACGCAGCCCCTATCTGCAGCCTGTGCATATCGAGGCTCCGGCCGAACTGGTGGGGCAGATCGCGCCCGTGGCCATCACCGCCGCCGGACGCGGCAGCCTTACAGGGACGTTGGCAGGGACGTTGGCAGGGACGTTGGCAGGGACGTTGGCAGGGACGTTGGCAGGGACGTTGGCCGAGGCGCTCGCTTGAGCCGCGACACCCGCGAATTCGTGCCCCTGTCGGAGGAGGCCGTGCGCGCCATCGCCGGCCCCAACAGCCGGCACGCAGCCCTGATCGAGGACGCCTTCCACGTCCTGCTGGAAACCCCTGGCGGCGGCGTCTCCCTGGCCGGCGACGCCAAGGCTCGCGCCGGGGCCAAGAAGGCCATCCACGCTGTCGCCAAGCGCGCCGAAGCCGGGGTGGAGGTCACCGAGGCCGATGTGCGCCTGGCCGCCTCGGCCGCCCGCCGCGGCGAAAGCGGGGCCGCCGGCGGCGAGTTGCCGCTCAGCCGGCGCGGCGCCATCGCCCCCAAGACCGCGGCCCAGGCCCGCTACCTGGACATGCTGACCCGACACACCCTGGTGTTCGGCATGGGTCCGGCGGGCACCGGCAAGACCTTTCTGGCGGTGGCCCACGGGGCCGGCATGTTGCTGCGCGGCGAGGTCGACCGGCTGATCGTCACCCGCCCCGCCGTGGAGGCGGGCGAGCGGCTGGGCTTTCTGCCTGGCGACATGAACGAGAAGGTCGATCCCTATATGGCCCCCGTTTGGGAGGCCCTGTCCGATATCCTGGGGGCCGAACAGCTGCGCCGGCGGCGGGACAAGGGCGAGATCGAGGTGGCGCCCATCGCCTTCATGCGCGGCCGCACCCTCAACAACGCTTTCGTCATCGTCGATGAGGCGCAGAACACCTCGCGCCTGCAGCTGAAGATGGTGCTGACCCGCCTGGGCGAAGGCGCGCACATGGCGGTGACCGGCGATCCGAGCCAGATCGACCTGGTCAACACTCGCGACAGCGGCCTGTCCCACGCAGTGCGCCTGCTCGAAGGCGTCCAGGACGTGGCCGTGGCCCGGTTCGAGGCCTCAGACGTGGTGCGCCATCCTTTGGTGGAGCGGATCGTCAAGGCGTATGACGCCGACGTGGCCAAGGACCGATCTTGACCGACTCTCCCGTCGAGGTGGAGGTCGAGGTTGATAGCTGGGCCCTGGCCCTGCCCGACGCAGAAGCCCTAACCCGCGCCGCCGCCCTGGCCGCCCTGGCCGCAGCGCGTGGGAGCGGGAGGATCGTGGTGCTGTTGACCAGCGACGCGGAGGTCGCCGCGCTCAACAGCAGCTTTCGCGGCAAGGAAGGCCCCACTAACGTCCTGTCCTTTCCGGCCGCGCCTAATCCCGAGGATCATCTGGGCGACATCGCCTTGGCTTATGGCGTTTGCGCACGCGAAGCCGCCGTACAGGGCAAGGTCCTGGCCCACCATCTGCAACACCTGGTGGCGCACGGGGTGCTGCATCTTGTAGGCTACGACCACCAGACGGATTCGGAGGCCGAGGCCATGGAGGCGCTGGAGCGCCGCATTCTGGCGGACCTGGGCGCGCCGGACCCCTATGCCGGGGACCAGGCCGATCATGGCTGACGAAGACCACGCCCGCGACAGCCACCCCAGGCCCAGCAGGGGCTTTCGCGCCCTGTTCCGCCGTTGGCGGCGCAAGGGCGAGGCCGAGCGCTACGCCGAGGCCCATCCCTTGCCGTCGACCCCGGACGGCGCCGTGGACATTGTCGACCAGGCCGAGGCCTTCAAGAGCCTGCGGGTGGACGATGTGATGACCCCCCGCGCCGATATCGTGGCGGTGGAGATCTCCTCGCCGTTCGAGGGCCTGTTGGCGCGGTTTCTCGAGGCCGAGCATACCCGCATGCCGATCTATCGCGAGACGCTGGATGATCCGGTGGGCCAGGTTCACGTCAAGGACGTGTTCAAGATGCTGGTGGACGACCGGCTCAAGCCCTCCCCGGACGAGGAAGTGCTGGGCCGCCTGCGCCGGGAGATCCTCTATGTGCCCGGCTCCATGCGCGCCGCCGACCTGATGCTGAAGATGCAGGCCAGCCGCATCCACATGGCCCTGGTGATCGACGAGTTCGGCGGCACCGACGGGGTGGTCACCATGGAGGACCTGATCGAGGCGGTGGTCGGCGAAATCGACGACGAGCACGACGAGGCCGCCCACGCCCAGATCGTGGCCCGGGTGGGCGGCGTCTATGAGGCGGACGGCCGCGCGCCCCTGGAGGATCTGGAGGCGGCCCTGGACGTGGCCCTGGCCACGGAAGAGCAGGACGAGGATATCGACACGGTGGCCGGCCTGGTCAGCGCCCTGGCCGGCCGCGTGCCCCAGCGCGGCGAGGTCATCGCCCACCCGGCCGGCTTCGATTTCGAGATCACCGACGCAGACCCGCGGCGGGTCAAGCGCGTCCGCGTGCGCCGGGTCGAACAGAACCCGCCCGCGCTCGAAGCTGCGGTGGTCGCCGCGGCTGAAAAGGCCGCCGAACGCTGATGGCCCGCATGGCCGGCCTTTCCCAGCGCGGGTTCGCGGTCGCGGCCTTGTCGCTGCTGGCCGGCGCCCTGACCGCCCTGGCCTTTCCGCCGTTCGGCTTCCTGCCGGGCCTTCTGGGCTATGGCCTGATGATGCGGTTGGCGGACCTGGCCCCCGCGCCCAGGCCCTTGCGCAGCGCCTTCTGGCGCGGCTGGCTGGCGGGGCTGGCCTATTTCGCCATTTCCACCTGGTGGGTGGCCGAGGCGTTTCTGGTGGACGCCCAGAATCAGGGCTGGATGGCGCCGTTCGCGGTGGCCCTGCTCGCCGGAGGGCTGGCCCTGTTCTGGGGCGCGGCGGCCCTGCTCTATCGCGCCTTGCAGCCCTCGGGCGCGCTGCGGGTCCTGGTGTTCGCCGGCTGTTTCTGCCTGCTGGAATGGCTGCGCGGGCATGTCCTGACCGGCTTTCCCTGGGACCTGGCCGGCGAGAGCTGGAAGGCCGGATCGGCGCCGTCCCAGGTGGCGGCCATCGTCGGGGCCTATGGCCTGGGTTGGATCACCGTGGCGGCCGCGGCCGCGCCGGCCATGCTGGCGGACATCCAGCGCTCCAGGCGGGTGTGGGCCGCGGCGGTCCTGGGGGTGGGCGCCATCGCCGGGCTCTACGCCTATGGCCTGCACCGCCTGACCCACGCTGCACCCATTCCTGCCTCGGCGCCCATCGTGCGGGTGGTCCAGCCGCAGGTGGAGCAAGAGAGCAAATATGACGAGCGCATGTTCCGCTCGATCCTCGGCCGCTATGTCGCCCTGACCGCAAGGCCCTCGGCCCATAAGGTGGATATCGTCGTCTGGCCGGAGGGGGCCATACCCGACGCCGCCAACGAATATTTGGCCGATGGGACCTGGACCAAGACGGCCATCCAGCGCGCGCTGCGGCCCGGCCAGACCTTGCTGGTGGGCGCCTACCGCATCGCCGGGCCACCGGAACAACCCGACTATTACAACACCGTCCTGGCCGTGCGCGCAGGCTTCGACGACCTGGCGGTCACCGGGGTCTATGACAAGTTCCGGCTGGTTCCGTTTGGCGAATATATGCCGCTGGACAGCCTGATGGGCCGGCTGGGGGTCAAGGCCCTGGTCCATGTGGGCGACGGCTTCACCTCGGGCCCAAGGCCCCGCCCGATGCGCGCCCCCGGCATCCCGGCGGTGCAGCCCCTCATCTGCTACGAAAGCCTGTTTCCCGGCTTCACCCGCGAGGGCGCCCAAACTGGCGGGCGGGCGGCGTGGATCGTCAATGTCTCCAACGACGCCTGGTTCGGTCACACCTACGGACCGGTCCAACATCTGAACCTGGCCAGCTATCGCGCCATCGAAGAGGGCCTGCCTCTGGTGCGGGCCACACCGACCGGCGTTTCGGCCATCATCGACGCCTATGGCCGCGTGGTTCCGGGCGAGAGCCTGGGCCAGGGCAAAATGGGCGTGATCGACGCACCCCTGCCGCCCGCGCTGGACCCCACGCCCTTCTTCGGGCACGGAAATAGCCTCTATGGAATGATGCTTCTGGTGTCGGCGGCGGCTGCGTTCGCATCTTATCGTCGCATTCGGCCGACAAGATCAGCAATTTAGGTCGACAGGTCGAAGGGACTGGCTCAACTATTCGCACCAGGGGCGCCCAAGACCCCAAGAGCGGAAAGCCCGTCGAGAGATGAATGATAGGATGGAAAACGACCGGACGCCCAACCCCATTGATGTTCATGTCGGCCTGCAGGTGCGGCTAAGACGCAAGGAACTAAAGATCAGCCAGGAAAAACTGGCTGAAACCCTTGGGCTGACCTTTCAGCAGGTTCAGAAATACGAGCGGGGCGCGAATCGCATTAGCGCGTCCAAGTTGTATGAGATCGCAAGAACCTTGCGCGTTCCCATCGGCTGGTTCTTCGAGGGCCTGACCGATCCGTCCACGGGGCGAGGCGAAGGCGGCGAAACGGTCAGCCAAGGCTACGCCCACGAATTCCTGATGACCCAGGAGGGCGCCGATCTGGCCAACCTGTTCCCAAAGATCAGCCAACGCCGAATCCGCCGGCGCCTGGTGGATCTGATCCGCTCCCTAGCGGAAGCCGAGGACGCGGACGCTGTTTCGACCTGACGGTCGCCGACCTTGGGCCGATCCGGCCTGAAGATGGTTTCATATCAGATAGTTAGGCGCTGATCAGTTGCGCCCGGTCGAAGCGCCCGCACACTGGGGGCCACCTGCGCGCCAAGTCGAACTTGCGCCCGGCGCGGCGATGACTTGCGGATATAAACATATCTTTATATGGTCTGGCAGTATCCCCTAGCGCCCGCCGACTGTGCGCGCGGCCTTGCACGTATGGAGCTGCCCCCTTGGCCCGATCCTCCTATCTGTTCACCAGCGAATCCGTGTCGGAGGGTCATCCGGACAAGGTCGCCGACCGCATCTCCGATACCGTGGTCGACGCCTTTTTGGGCGCGGATCCCGTGGCGCGGGTGGCGTGCGAGACCCTGGTGACCACCAACCGCATCGTCCTGGCCGGCGAAGTCCGCGGCCCCGACGGCGTGGTCGAGGGCCTGGAAGACAAGGTCCGCGCCGCCATCAAGGACATCGGCTACGAACAGGACGGCTTCCACTGGAAGAACGCCGCCTATGAATGCCACCTGCACGCCCAGTCGGCCGATATCGCCATGGGCGTCGACTCGACCAGCAACAAGGACGAAGGCGCGGGCGACCAGGGCATCATGTTCGGCTACGCCACCAACGAGACGCCGGAGCTGATGCCGGCGACCCTGCAATATTCGCACAACATCCTCAAAGTCCTGGCCGCAGCCCGCCATTCGGGCGAGCGCCCTGAACTGGAGCCGGACGCCAAGAGCCAGGTCACCCTGCTCTATCAGGACGGCAAGCCGGTGCGCGCCACCTCCATCGTGCTCTCGACCCAGCACAAGGAAGGCTACACCCCCGCCGACATCCACGCCCTGGTCGAGCCCTATATCCGCGGCGTCCTGCCCGAGAGCTTCATCACGGCCGAGACCGAGTGGCACGTAAACCCCACAGGCAATTTCGTCATCGGCGGCCCTGACGGCGACTGCGGCCTGACCGGGCGCAAGATCATCGTCGACACTTACGGCGGCGCGGCGCCCCATGGCGGCGGCGCCTTTTCCGGCAAGGATCCAACCAAGGTCGACCGTTCCGCCGCCTATATCTGCCGCTATTTGGCCAAGAACGTGGTCGCCGCCGGCCTAGCCGATCGCTGCACCATCCAGATCGGCTACGCCATCGGCGTGTCCAAGCCGCTCAGCTTCTATGTGGACCTACACGGCTCAGCCAACATCGACCCGGCCAAGCTGGAAAAGGTGCTGCCGGAACTGGTGGGCGGCGGCACGCCCCGCGCCATCCGCGAGCACCTGAAGCTGAACCGCCCCATCTATGCCCGCACCGCCGCCTACGGCCACTTCGGCCGCACGCCCGAGGCCGACGGCGGGTTCTCGTGGGAAGCCACCGATCTGGTGGGCGAACTGAAGGGTCTGGCGTAACAGCTAAACCAATGGCCCTTCCTCTCAGTCGGGGGGAAGGGCTTTTGCTATCGCTTTTCGGCGGATGGCCCCAAAATCGCCTCATGACCGCCGACAACGACATCCACGCGCCCCTGCGCACATATGGCCGGATCAAGGCCCGGCCGATTAAGCCGCGGCAGGCGGCGTTGCTGGACAGCCTGGCGCCACGCATCGCCATCCCCGAAGGCCCCCTCGACCCGCGCACGCTGAAACCCGACGCCGCCGAAATCTGGCTGGAAATCGGCTTTGGCGGCGGCGAGCACATGGCCAGCCAGGCCGCTCGCCGGCCGGATCTGCTGATCCTGGGCGTCGAGCCCTTCCTCAACGGCGTCGCCAGCGCGCTTCGGCACATCGACGAACAGGGCCTGGACAATATCCGCGTGCGCCAAGGCGATGCGCGCGAAGTCCTCGCCGACCTCGCCCCCGCCAGCCTGGACCGTCTGTTCATCCTGTTCCCCGATCCCTGGCCCAAGACCCGCCACCACAAGCGCCGCCTGATCCAGACCGAGACCATCGCCGACATGGCTCGGGCGCTGAAAAGCGGCGGTCGCCTGCGCTTCGCCACCGATTGGAACGCCTACGCGGTCTGGACCCTGGAAAAGATGCTGCAATCGCCGGATTTCCGCTGGCAGGCCGAACGGGCCGACGATTGGCGCACGCCGCCCGAGGATCACCTGACCACGCGCTACGAGACCAAGGCGCTGGGGGACTGCAAGCCGGTCTATCTTGATTTCGAGCGGGTTTAGCTCCCCTCACCGTCATCGCCGGCCCCCGTGGTGAGAAGGGGGCTGACAACCCCCATAACCCGCGCTATATTCCCCTCAACATCGATCGTCTGCGCTGGATGGCGCTTTCGAGCGGCGGCCGGAAGGCCCGCCGCTTTTTTGTTGGTTTTCGAGGAACCCTTGCGCGGCAAAACGCAGGAAGACCGTTCTCTGTTGGAACTGCTGGACCCGGTGGCCGAGGCCGCGGGCTATGAGATCGTGCGGCTGCGCCTGATCGGGGGCACCCAATCGCGGCGCCTGCAGATCATGGCCGAGGACGTCCACGGCGAGATGCAGGTCGAGGATTGCGCGCGCCTGTCTCGCGCTGTGTCCGAGGTGATGGACGCCGCCGACCCGATCTCGGGCGACTATCTGCTGGAAGTCTCCAGCCCTGGCATCGACCGGCCGCTGACCCGGCTCAAGGACTTCGCCACCTATGAAGGTTGCGAAGCCCGCATGGAGCTGGACCGCCTGGCCGATGGCCGCAAACGGTTCCGCGGCGAACTGGCCGGCGTTGACGGCGACAATGTGGCGATCAATCTGGAAGGCGAGGAAGAGACCGCTCTCGTCCCCTTCGCCTGGGTCATCGACGCCAAGCTGATCCTGAACGACGAACTGATGAAGCGCGGCGCCGACCAACGCCAAGCTCGGCTGGAACACGAACGGGCGTCTGAAGACGCAAACGAGGAGTAAGTCCCATGGCCCTGACCGGCATTTCCGCCAATCGGCAGGAGTTGTTGCAAATCGCCGAGGCGGTCGCCCGCGAAAAGTCGATCGACCGTGAGGTCGTGATCGAGGCGATTGAGGAAGCCATTCAGAAGGCCGCCCGCGCCCGCTACGGCGCCGAGCACGACATCCGCGTGCATATGGACCCCAAGAGCGGTGAAACCACCATCACCCGCGTGGTCACCGTGGTCGACGACGCCGAGGTGATCGAGAACGATTGCGCCTTCAAGAGCCTGGCCGACGCCAAGCGCGACGACAAGGACGCCGTGGTCGGCAAGACCTATACGGAAATTCTGCCGCCGTTCGAGATCGGCCGGGTGCAGACCCAGATGGCCCGCCAGGTAGTCACCGGCAAGGTCCGCGAAGCCGAGCGCGAGCGCCAGCACGAAGAATTCAAGGACCGCGTGGGCGAGATCGTCAACGGCGTGGTCAAGCGCGTCGAGTATGGCAACATCATTGTCGATCTGGGCCGTGGCGAAGGCATCGTCCGCCGCGACCAGGCCATTCCACGCGAGAACTTCCAGGTCGGCGACCGTATCCGCAGCTACATCTATGACGTGCGCCGCGAGGCCAAGGGCCCGCAGATCATGCTGAGCCGCGCTCACGGCGGCTTCATGGCCAAGCTATTCGCCCAGGAAGTGCCGGAAGTCTATGACGGCGTCATCGAAATCCGGGCCATCGCCCGCGATCCGGGCAGCCGCGCCAAGATGGCGGTGATCTCCAACGACAGCTCCATCGATCCGGTGGGCGCCTGCGTCGGCATGCGCGGCAGCCGCGTCCAGGCGGTGGTGGCCGAGCTGCAAGGCGAAAAGATCGACATCATTTCCTGGTCGGCGGACGACGCGACCTTCCTCGTCAACGCCCTGGCCCCGGCCGAAGTCACCAAGGTGGTGATGGACGAAGAGGACGAGCGGGTCGAGGTGGTGGTGCCCGACGAGCAGCTGTCGCTGGCCATCGGCCGCCGCGGCCAGAACGTGCGCCTAGCCAGCCAGCTGACCAGCTGGCAGATCGACATCATGACCGAAAGCCAGGAGAGCGAGCGCCGCCAGCGCGAGTTCGCCGAGCGCACCGCCCTGTTCCAGGAAGCCCTGGACGTGGACGAGGTGATCGCCCAGCTCCTGGTCACCGAAGGCTTCGCCACGGTCGAGGACGTCGCCTATGTGGAGGCCGACGAAATCTCGTCCATTGAAGGCTTTGGCGAAGACACCGCCGAGGAGTTGCAGGCCCGCGCCCGTGATTTCCTCGAAAAGGAAGCCGCCGAGCTGGACGAAAAGCGCAAGGGCCTGGGCGTCGAGGACGGCGTGCTGGAAGTCGAAGGCGTGACCCTGCCGATCGCCGTGGCCCTGGGCGAAGGCGATGTGAAGTCGGTGGAGGATCTGGCCGGCTTGGTGCCCGACGACCTGCGCGGCTGGTTCGAGGTCAAGAACGGCGAGCGTGTGCGTGAAAAAGGCGTGCTGGAAACCTTCGCCCTGGCCCCCGACGCCGCAGAAGCGATCATCATGAATGCGCGCGTGGCCATGGGCTGGGTCGAGGCCGAGCCGGAACCGGAACCAGAGCTGGTGGAAGAAGAATTCGCCGAAGAGGGCGCGGAGGAAGCGCTCGAGGTTGAAGCTGAAGCCGCGACTGAAGAAGGCTGAGCCAAATTTCCGCTCATCTCCGCCGGAGTTTATCCTCGGATCGGCCTACAGCCGAGCCCGGGAGCGGCGATGAGCGGGGTTTCTAGCTTGTTCCTTTTCACCGGACCCCGCCGACACCAAACCCATGGAGCCTCCCGCGACCGATACCCCCCCTACCGAACCGGCTGAACCCGCCCCCGCCGGCCCCGCGACCCTCGCCCAAGCGGCGCGGCTGCGGCGGGACCTGGTATCGGGCGCGGTGATGGACGAGGCGGCGCTGATCCGCTTCGTGGCCGCGCCGGACGGGGTGGTGGTTCCCGACGTGGCGCGCAAGCTGCCAGGACGGGGGCTTTGGGTCGCGGCGGACCGGGCCTCGGTGGAGACGGCGGCGCGCAAGGGCGGTTTTTCACGGTCAGCCAAGGCCAAGCTGTCGGCGCCGTCGGATCTCGCCGATCAGGTCGAAGGATTGCTCCGGGCGCGGATTTTGAACGGGCTGGGCCTTGCGCGGCGGGCGGGCGACCTTACCTTCGGCTTCGAAGGCGTTTCATCGGCTATAGCAGGGGGTAAGGCCGCCTGGCTGATCGAGGCGTCCGACGCGGCCGCGGATGGCCGGCGCAAGCTGCAACAGATCGCCCGCCGACTGGAAAAGCCTCCCCGGCTGCTAGGTGCGTTCGATTCGGAAGAATTGAGTTTGGCCTTGGGCCTGGGAAATGTGATACACCTCGTCTTCCTTGCGGGACGAGGCGCAAAGAGCTGGACAATCGATGTCGAGCGTCTTTCCGGCTTCCGTCCGCTCCTTCCTGAGAGTTGGCGCGAGGAGCCTTGAGAACGGGCCAGGCGCACGACCGCCCCCGGCCCGTTCTGCTATGGATTTGCAACGGTTAGGACAGGCCGTACCCGCAGGGGTTCGGCTGTCAGTAAAGCGAGCGGATGAGCGACGCGAACGACGACGAAAATGGCCGGAACGCCGGTGGGCGTGCGCCCCTGACCCTGAAACCCAGGGCGGGCGCCGTCAACGCAGGCACGGTCAAGCAAAGCTTCAGCCACGGCCGGTCAAAGACCGTGGTGGTCGAGACCAAACGCCGCCGGGTGGACGCCCCGGCCGGCGGGCAGAATCTTGGCGGCCCCTCCGCGGCCGAAAAGCGCACCACGCTGGATGTGCGGCCGCGTGATCCACAAGGTCCCCGCCCAGGGGGCCCCAGCGGCGGCGCGCCTGGCAATCTCAATCTGAGCCAGGAAGAGCTGCTCGCCCGCCAGCGCGTGCTCGAAACCGCCAGAGCCGAACAGGAGCGGCGCGACGCCGCGCGCCGCGCCGAGGAAGACGCTCAGCGCCGCGAAGCCGAAGCGCGCCGTCGCGAAGCTGAAGCCGCCGAACGCGCCGCCCAGCCCGCGCCGCCAGTGGTCGCCGCGCCAGTAGCGCCGGCGCCAACGGTCGCGACCCCAGCGCCCACGCCCGCCGCGCCGCCGGTCGCAGCTCAACCGCCGCCCGAACCTGTTCGCGCCGCGCCGGAACCTGTCGCCGCCGCACCCGCGGCTCCCGTCGCCGCGGCCCCGACCCCGGCGCCCGCCGCGCCGAGGACGCCGGAACCCGCCCGCGCCGCCGCTCCAGCGCCGCGTACGGAAGCGCGTTCGCCGGACCGAGATCAGCCGCGCCGCGACGATCGCGGCTCGACCACCACCTATCGGCCCGAGCGGCCCCAGATCAATTACGGCCAGCGCGTCGACGCCGGCGCTCGCCCCGGCGGTCCGCGCCCGGACGCCGGCGCGCCTCGTACGCCTGATCGTGGCCCGCGTCCCGACGCTGGCGCGCCGCGTGGTCCGCGCCCCGAAGGCGGCGGCTATGCCGCTCGTGGTCCCCGCGACGGCGCCCGGCCCGAAGGCGGCGCCCGCAGCTTTGGCGATCGTCCGCCGCGTCAGGGCGAAACCGTCCGCTATTCGGCGCTCAATCCGCCCCCCGCGCCGCGCGGCGACCGCCCCGGCGGCCCACGCGCCCCCGGCGCCGGTCGGCCCGAGGCCGCGCCCGCCGGTCCGGAGATCCAGCGCGCCACCCGCCAGGCCCCGCGCCCCGGCGGCGGCGTAGTCGACCGCCGTCCGGACGAAGAGGAAGAAAGCGCCGCCCGCCGTGGCGCCAAGGGCGCGCCGGCCAAGCCGACGCGCGGTGTCAAGGGCGCGCCCCAGCGCCGCGAAGGCCGTCTGACCATCCAGGCCGTGGCCGGAAACGATGACGAGGCCGTCGAACGCATGCGCTCCCTGGCCTCGGTTCGCCGAGCCCGTGAACGCGAGCGTGAGAAGCGCAAGGGCGGCGCCCAGGAGCAGGTCCGCGCGGCCCGCGAAGTGATCGTGCCCGATGTCATCACCGTGCAGGAACTGGCCAACCGCATGGCCATCCGCGGGGTCGAAATCATCAAGTTTTTGATGCGTCAGGGCCTGATGCTGAAGATCAACGACGTGATCGATTCCGACACGGCCGAACTGGTGGCCACCGAATTCGGCCACACCGTCCGCCGGGTGTCCGAATCCGACGTGGAAGAAGGCTTCATCGGCGCCGAGGATGTGGACGATCACCTGTTGCCGCGCCCACCGGTGGTGGCGGTCATGGGTCACGTGGACCATGGCAAGACCAGCCTCTTGGACGCCCTACGCGCCACCGATGTGGCCGCCGGCGAACATGGCGGCATCACCCAGCATATCGGCGCCTATCAGGTGCGCCTGCCCAACGGCGAGCGCGTCACCTTCCTGGACACCCCAGGCCACGCGGCCTTCTCGGCCATGCGGGCTCGCGGCGCCAACGTCACCGACATCGTCATCCTGGTGGTGGCGGCCGATGACGGGGTCATGCCTCAGACCATCGAGGCCATCCATCACGCCCGGGCCGCCGGTGCGCCGATCATCGTCGCGGTCAACAAGATCGACAAGCCAGACGCCGACGCCACCCGCGTGACCAACGAGCTGCTGCAACACGAGATCGTGGTGGAGAGCCTCGGCGGCGAGACCCAGATCGTCGAGGTCTCCGCGACTAAGAAGATCGGCCTGGATCACCTGATCGAAGCCATCCTGTTGCAGGCCGAACTGATGGACCTGAAGGCCAATCCCGACCGTTCGGCGGACGGGGTGGTGATCGAATCCAAGCTGGATCGCGGCCGCGGCGCGGTGGCCACCGTGCTGGTCAAGCGCGGCACGCTGAAGCGCTCCGACATCGTCGTCGCCGGCTCCAACTGGGGCCGGGTGCGCGCGTTGATCAACGAGCGCGACGAGCAGGTGCCGACGGCCGGCCCCTCCGAACCGGTGGAAGTGCTGGGCCTGGACGGCACCCCCGATCCCGGCGACGCCTTCGCCGTAGTCGAGAACGAAGCCCGCGCCCGCGAATTGACGGAGTACCGTATCCGCCAGAAGCGCGAAAAGACCAGCGCCCCGGCGGCGGCTACCGGCAATTCTTTGGCCGACATGATGGCCAAGCTGCAGGACAAGCGCGTCTCCGAACTGCCCTTGATCATCAAGGCGGACGTGCAGGGTTCGGCCGAAGCGATCATCGGCTCGTTGGACAAGATCTCCACCGACGAGGTTCGCGCCCGGATCATCCATTCCGGCGCCGGCGCGATCAACGAGAGCGACGTGATGCTGGCCAAAGGTTCCGGTTCGCCGGTGCTGGGCTTCAACGTCCGCGCCTCGAAACAGGCCCGCGACCTGGCGGAGCGCGAGGGCGTGGAGATCCGCTACTACGCGATCATCTATGACCTGCTGGACGACATCAAAGGCGTGCTCTCCGGCATGCTGGCGCCGATCCAGCGGGAAACCTTCCTCGGCAACGCCGATGTGCTGCAGGCCTTCGACATCTCCAAGATCGGCCGCGTGGCCGGCTGCCGGGTCACCGAGGGCGTGGTGCGCAAGGGCGCGCGGGTGCGGATCATCCGCAACGACGTGGTCATCCTCGAACTGGGCACCCTGCAAACGCTCAAGCGCTTCAAGGACGAGGTCAACGAAGTGGTGGTCGGCCAGGAATGCGGCATGGCCTTCGCCAACTTCCAGGACATCAAGGCCGGCGACACCATCGAGTGCTTCACGGTCGAAGAGGTTCGGCGGACGCTTTAAGGCTGAGGGGGTGGCGACGCCCCCTCGCCCGCTATTCGAACTCCAGTTCCGCTCTCAGCGCCTCGGCGCTGGTCCCCCGTACGCGCATATCCCGCAGTGTTTCCGCCTTGTCCCGCTTGGCGAAACGCTTGCCGTCAGGGCCGAGCAGCAGGGGGTGGTGGCGATAGATCGGCGTCGGCAAGCCCAGCAGGGCCTGTAACAGCCGCTGGATGTGGGTCGCCTCGAACAGATCGTTCCCGCGCACCACGTGGCTGACCTGCTGCAGGGCGTCATCGACCACCACAGCCAGGTGATAGGCCACGCCCAGGCCTTTGCGCGCCAGGATCACGTCGCCGGCCATCTGCGGCTGAGCCCGGATGGTTCCCGCCTCACCCGCCGGCCCCCGGCCTTGCTCGCTGAAGCTCAACTCGTCCCATTCAGACCCCAACCGCTCACGCGCCGCGTCCAGTGACAGCCGCCAGGCGAAGGATGCGCCCTGCTCCATCCGCCGATCTTCGTCCGGCGCGGTCATGGGTTGGCCGCGATAGGGGGCGACGGACCCGTGTGGCGCTCGCGCGATCTCGTCCAAGATCTCGCGGCGGGTCTTGAAACAGCGATAGACCAAACCCTGGTCTCGCAGCCGCTCCAGGGCGGCCCGATAGTCGGCCAGGTGATCTGACTGGCGACGGACCGGCATGGCCCAAGTCAGGCCCAGCCAAGCCAGGTCTTCAAAAATGGCCTGCTCGAATGCGAGCCGGCAGCGCTCGGTGTCGATATCCTCGATGCGTAGAATGAGTTGCCCGCCGATTTCTCGGGCGACCCGGTCGGCGCTGAGCGCGGAAAAGGCATGGCCCTTGTGCAGATAGCCGCTGGGCGAGGGCGCGAAACGACTGGTCAAAACCTGTATCCAGGCCAAGCCTTCGGAGTTAGCGAAGCTCGGTCTTGATCCGGCTCATGACGCCCAGATGATCGAGCACGCCTTGCAGGAAGGCGCGCTCGCCTCCCATCAGGTCCTTGAGCGGTTTGAACTTGGCGAAATTGCACATCTCGGCCAGCCCGTGGGCGGCGCACCAGGAGGCGATGCAGGTCAGCTCAAGGTCGAGTTCGCTCAGCTGGTCGCCGGCCGCCGCGGTGATGGTCTCCTTGACCAGCTCATAGGCGCTGTCGGCTTCATCTGTGTTTTCGGGCAGGGCCTCGCCATTGCGGGCGCAGTCATACATGACGCGATACAGATGTGGATTGGCTTGGGCGAACTCCACATAGGCGACGCCGATGGAGGAGCGCTTCTCCTCGGCGCTGGCCCGGTCGATGGCCGCCGCCATGGCCTGTTTCAGCTGAGCGAAGCCTTCCATGGCCACCGCGTTGAGCAGTTCGTTCTTGTCCTTGAAATGGTGGTAGGGCGCGGCCGGGCTGACACCGGCTTCCCGCGCCACGGCGCGCAAGGACAGGGCGCTGGGACCTTCGCGCTCGAGCACGGCCTCGGCGGCCATGAGCAGGGCGCGGCGCAGATCACCGTGGTGATACGGCTTGGGCTCTGCCAGTGCGACGGTCGTCATGTTTTCACCCTTCATTTGAAAGCTTTCTAACTTTTAATCCGAACGATGTAAAGATCATCTTGACAGCGTTCAGTTCCGTGCTATTTAAGCATCGTTCAGATCGAACAGCGGCTGGCTCCCCCCAGCTTCCAACGATCCAAACCACCGCCGGCTCCCCCCGGACGGCGTTCTGACGACCCTCTCAATTAAGGACGACTCTCATGTCTCTCGCAAACTTTGAACTCGCTCTGGACCGCGCTGGCGGCCTTTTCCTGGTCGCCATGGGCCTGCTGACGGCCGGCGCTCTTGCTCTCGTCGCCATCTAAACCGGCCTGACCCCATGTCGGGACCGGAAAACCTGGGAGGGACGACTCCCCTCGTCTCTCCCTTTTTTGTCCCACCGGTCCGGGTTCTTTTGAAGGCGAAACGATCACATTCCTGACATGGAGCTGTCGCGGCTTTTCCCCTATGGTGGGAATGACCTCGAATCTCTGGCGTGATTCTCGCCCCTGCTTTGATTCTAGGCGTCGGCGTCAGGAAGGAGCTCGTCTTCAGTCCATACGCGCGTAAATTGAAATCGGCCCCGCAAGTTGTGCGGAGGTTCCGTCATGCAGGTGCTTAAGCGCCCGCCGTCGGGCTGGCCCGCCCTCGTGCTCAACGCCGATTACCGGCCTCTGTCCTACTACCCCCTGTCGCTGTGGCCTTGGCAGGAGGTGATCAAGGCTGTGTTTCTGGACCGGGTCGACGTGGTCTCCACCTACGACCAGACGGTCCACTCCCCCTCCTTCGAAATGCAGCTGCCGAGCGTGGTCTCGCTCAAGCAGTATGTAGCCCAGGACCGGCCGCCGGCCTTCACCCGGTTCAACCTGTTCCTGCGCGACGCCTTCGCCTGCCAGTACTGCAGTTCGCCGGACGACCTGACCTTCGACCACGTCATCCCCCGCTCCCGCGGCGGCCGCACGACCTGGGAGAACATCGTCACCGCCTGCGCACGCTGCAACCTGACCAAGGGCGGCCGCACCCCGCGCGAAGCCCATATGCACCCCCGCCATCATCCGCGCCGCCCGAACATGTTCGAGCTGCAGGAACATGGCCGCCGCTTCCCCCCCAACCACCTGCATGAAAGCTGGCTGGACTATCTGTATTGGGACATCGAGCTGGAGGCGTAAGGCGCACCCCACAAATCACCCCTCGGTGGTGTCGAATTAGCCGCAGGGCGATTTTACAATTTTAACGGGCTTGAAAGGCAAATGGGCCCGATAATGCGTGGCGCTTCTGGGGCCACGCCATGCCTGCTTCTGTCCGCCTTCGCATCATGCTCGATCTTAGCGACGAGAAGATCGCCAAGCTCGACGCCCTGGGCCCTTTGATCGCCAAGGTCACCGGAGCTTTTCTGGAATCGCGCTGGTCCTGGCCCAAACGCTATAGCGCCCTCACCCCCTTCAGTTTCGAACTGACCGATCCCAAGGCCGACGAAGTCGACGTGGCCCGGCTGGAACGGCTGGCCGAGGAGCTGCAGCTCAAGCTGTTCGGTGTCTCCGGCGGCGGCGAGGTGACCCTGCTGCTCCATGATGGAGACGAGGCCGACACCGCCAGCTTCCTGCAGATGGATCATGTCAGCCTGAAAAACGCCATGCGCGAGCCCCTGCGCCCCACTGCGTTCGGCGGGCGATTGCTCAAGATCACCGCGACAGGGCTGTCCATGGGTCTGCATTGGCGCACCTTAGAGCGCGCGACGGACAAAATACCGCCGGGCCGCCTTGACGATGTTGGTCCAGCTTGCGTCGACACCACGTTTCGCGGCGTCTATTTCACCCCCCGCCGATCCTTCATCGGCAGCGCCGTGGTGGCGACGCAGCAGAGCGCGGAATTCCCCTACAGTCTGGTCGATGGCGTCGAGCACTTGCCAGGCGACCATGCCGAAGCTTTCGACATGGCCTGTCTGGAAGCGGGGCGACGGCACATGGCGGCGCAGCCGTTCATCGGCGTAATGTTCCTGCCCATCTGCTTTTCCTCGTTGATGCGCCGCTCCACCCGGGCCAGCTACGAACAGCAACTGCTGACCTTGCCGCCGGAGAAGAAGAAGAAGCTAGCAGCGGCGGTCTATGAAGTTCCCCGCTCGCCGACCTTCTCGGCCCTGGCGCAAATGCACGACGTGCTCAGCCCGCATTTTGCGATGATCGACCTGCAGATCGACGACGCGGGCTTTGAGATCGACTATGTGCCGCAGGGACTGATCAACAGCGTCACCCTTCGGCTGCCGGAAGGCGACGAGCGTTCGCGCCTCGCCGCATTGCACCGGTTCATGGACAAGCAGGCGAGCTTCAAGCGCCGACAGATCTGGCCGGCCATCACCAACGTGCGCAGCCGCGCCGAACTCAAGGCCTGCCTGCAGGAAAAGACCCCGTTCATAACGGGGTCCGGCGTGTGCGGGTCCATGACCTTGCCGATCGGCAATCTGGCGCGGGAGCCGGATCGACTGCCCATGACCCAGGCGGCCTAAATCAAGCCAACAGTGATCGATTAGCGATCGATCAGCTGCCGCCAGACCTGGCGCACTCTGGCCATCTGCGGGTCACTTTCCATGGAAAGATCGTGCGCCGCCTCGAAATGCAGACCAAGCGTCTCGTCGCGGCGCCAGGTGATGCTGGCGCGATAGGCCACGCCCTGTTTGACAACGATCAGCCAGAATTCCCGCGGCAGGGTCGCCGCCAGGCTGGTCTGGATCTTGGCCCCGCCACCCGACAGATTGCGGATCGTGCAGTCGGCGGTGTGGTCGTGCGGGCCGAAAACCAGTTTGCCCGACAGGAGTGTACGGGGTCGTGGTTCGCGACGCGCCTCACCCGCGGCGCCCGTCGCGGACGGGGGCGCCTGGAAATCGAATGGGGCGAGTTTGGCCCTGTCCATAGCGCAGACGATGGCCCCATAGGGTTGCTCAGCCCTTAAGGCTCGGGCCGAGCGCACCGCGACCGCAGATCGCGCCGCCGCGATTTCTATTTTAATATCAATAGATTACTCTGCCGGAATCGCCAGGCTGCGGCATCTTGAGGCGGCCTCTAGAACACCCCCGCCAGGGCCTCGACCGGCGGACAGACGAAGCGGCCGCCCAGGGAGCCGTCACGCAGATAGATGTGAATTTCCGCCGGCTCGCCCTCACGCGCCAAGGTGCCGCCGAGTTCGCGGGCCGCGGCTTCCGCCTTGGCGCCGCTTCTGAACACCATGGCGTTGCCGGCGATGTCGTGTTCCACGGCCCAGCCCCCCTGAACCGGCGCGACGGTTATCACCTGTACCATTCGGATCCTCCTGTCGTTTCTTTCGTGAGCGGCGAGTAGCGATCGGTAGTTAGGGTCTTATAGCCCATGTTCAACACCTTGAGGCCCCCTCAGAGGCTCAAAGACACGCATGGCGCGTATCAGAAATATGTGAATAGAGGCGGCGCCCGCTGCCCCGTGGCTGTGATCACGGACGCCCGGACGAGTCCCCGCGGCTCGGGGCGTTAGTCGATTGGACTGTGACAATGCCGCCGCATCCAGGATGGTTCCCGCGGCGACCCCACGTCAAAAGTGTATGCCGCCGCATACGAAATCACCTGCACATTCCCCTACGCCGTTCTAAATGGAAGCGGCGCTGTAAGCGCGCGAGCCCGAGCGATCCACGCGGGGCGATGGGAGGCGTATCGAGATGAAGACATTTGCAGCCGCCGCGGCGGTTGGCTTGGCGGCCCTGACCTTGGCCGCCGGAGCGCGAGCCGAGACCATTTATCTGACCGCGGCGAAGATGGTCGACCCGGCAAGCGGCACTGTGATCACCGCCCCGGCCGTAATCATCAAGGACGACCGTATCGTCCAGGTTGGCGCCGCGGCCAACCTGCCGGCGCCAGCGGACGCGCGGCGCATCGATCTAGGGTCGCAAACCATCCTGCCCGGCCTGATCGACATGCATACCCACATCACCTCACGCCCCGACAGCGAAGGCTATCAGGGCTTGGGGGTTAGTGTGCCCGCCCAGGCCATCAGCGGCGTCGCCCAGGCCTCGACCACCCTGCAGGCCGGCTTCACCACCCTACGCAATGTGGGCGCCGAAGGCTTCGCCGACGTGGCCTTGCGCAACTCCATCAATGCCGGCGAGACCGCCGGACCACGCCTGTTCGTGTCCGGGCCACTGATCGGGGCCACCGGCGGTCACTGCGATGAGAATCTGTTGCCCTACGCCTATCATGACGTGGGCGAAGGCGTGGCCGACGGCCCCGACGCTGTCCGTCACAAGGTTCGCGAAAACCATAAATACGGCGCCGACCTGATCAAGCTGTGCGCCACGGGCGGGGTGCTGTCCAAGGGCGACAGCGTGGGCGCCCAGCAGATGACCTATGAGGAGATGAAGGCCGCGGTGGACGAAGCCCACATGCTGGGCATGAAGGTCGCCGCCCACGCCCACGGCACGTTAGGGATCAAGGACGCCATCCGCGCCGGGGTCGACACTATCGAGCACGCCAGCCTGGCCGACGACGAGGCCATGGCCTTGGCCAAGGCCAAGGGTTCGGCCTTCGACATGGACATCTACAACGACGACTTCATCCTCGGTGAGGGCGCCAAGATGGGCATGCTGCCCGAGAGCCTGGCCAAGGAGCGGGCCATCGGCCGGCTGCAGCGGGAAACCTTCCGCCGCGCGGTCAAGGCGGGGGTGACCATGACCTTCGGCACCGACGCCGGAGTCTACCCGCACGGCGACAATGGCAAGCAGTTCGCCAAGATGGTCGAGTGGGGCATGACGCCGATGCAGGCGATCCAGGCCGCCACGACCACCTCGGCCAAGATGCTCGGCTCGCTGGGGACCGACCTGGGCGCCATAGCGCCGGGGAAATACGCCGACATCATCGCCGTCGACGGGGACCCCATCGCCGACATCCGCCAACTGGAACACGTCAAGTTCGTGATGAAGGCCGGTGTGGTCTATCGCAAGGATGGCGCGCCGATCGCGCGATAGGTCCTGCTAGAGCATTCGTCGGTTCACATGAACCGGCGAATGCTCGTAAGGACTTAAAGTTAGAGCATTTTCTTCGCCGAACTGGCGGCCACTTCGGCGGAAAATGGTCTGGGCGAAGCCGGCTCGGGTCGATCGGATCCGAGTCGGTTACGGCCGTCTTCCTCTTGCCTCATGGGGAAGAGGAGACCGCGCCCCTACTGGGTGTAGTAGTCGCGATATTCCTTGGCGTAGTAGCCGATATCGCCATAGCCTGACCGGGCCTGTTCACGCATGTCCATCTGGGTCAGGGCCACCCCGCCGACGCGGGCGCCGGAGAATTGCAGCATCTTGATCGACTTTTCCACCGCCTGATGGGCGGTCTTGCGCCAGCGCGCCAAGATCAGCACGGTGTCGGCCTTGGGCGCGATCACCCGGGTGTCGGCCACGGCCAGCACGGGCGCAGTGTCCAGAATGACGATGTCGAACCGTTGGCGCAGATGCTGCAGCAACCGGTCCATGGGCGCACCGCCGAACACGTCGCGCGGCGATGAGGCGCCTTCCGCCGAGGCTGTCAGGAAATAGGCGTTGGTCAGCTGGTCCTTGATCAAGCCGGCTTCCAGGCTGGCGGCGCCGCTCAGCACCTCCAGCAGGCCGGCCTTGGCCTGCAGGCCCAGGTGCAGTGCGATCGCACGGCGGCGCAGGTCGCAGTCAACCACCACCACCGAGGCGCCGGCCATGGCGATCACCCGCGCCAGACAGATGCTGGTGGTGCTCTTGCCCTCGCCGGGGAAGGAGGAGGTGATGGCGATCACCTGCGACGCCTCTCCAGTCTTGGATGCGCTGATCGCCGCGCGCAGGTTCCGGAACGACTCTGCAAAGGCAGACAACGGCCGCTCGACCACATAGTTGGTCGGAGACAGGCGGGCCTTGGAGATGGTCTTGTCGGTGATGGTCGAGGCCAGCATCGGGATCGCGCCCAGATCGGGCAGATCGAACAGCGTCTCCACCTGATCGGCCGTGAACAGCCGGTTTTCGAACATCTCCAACAGCAGGATGGCGCCGAAGCCGAAGCCAAAAGCCGCGATAATCCCCAAGGGGATGTTGAGAATCCACAGGGGTGAACTCAGTTTGGTCGGCATCTTGGCGCGCGAGATCACGCGGCTGTCGGATTGTTCGATCCCTTGCGAGGCGCTGGTCTGTTTGAAGCGATCGAGGAAGGTCTGATAGAGGGTGCGCGCGGAGTCGGCGTTACGCTCCAGTTCGTTCAGTTTCACGCTGGCGGTGTTGTTGGCCACCAAGGTGCCCTTGGACTGCGACAGGCTGGACTGAATGGAGGCGGTGCGCTGGCGCGCCACCTGGGCCTGGGCCTGCAGGTTGGAGACCACTCGCTTGATTTCCGCCTGGATCTGCCCGTCGATATCGTTGAGCTGCTGCTTGGCGCGCAACAGTTCGGGGTGACGGGGGCCGTAGCGGGCCTCAAGATCGGCGACCTGGCGGCTGACCTCGGCGCGCTGGGCGCGCAATTGCTGGATCACCTGGGAATTCAGCGCCTCGCCCACATCGTCGCCGGTGCTGCCCCGGGCCATCTGGCTGGTGGCCGTGTTCAGGCGCGCCACCTGCTCGGCTTCCTGCGCCTTGGTGATGGCCAGCTGGTTATTGAGGTTGGAGATCTCCTGCTCAGTCAGGGTGTTGCCCTCGGCGCTGAGCAGGCCATTGGCGGCTTTGTAGCGTTCCACGGCGGCCTCGGAGGCGACCACCTGGTCGCGCAGCCCCGCCAGGCGGGAGTTTAGCCATTGATTGGCGCGCTCGGTCGCCTCGAACTTGGCGTCCAGCTGCTCCAGTAGATATTTGTCCGCATAGGTGTTGGCGATCAGGGCCGCCTTTTGCGGGCCATCGGCCTGATAGCCCACCTCGATCACATAGGTCAGGCCGGACCGAGTGACCTTGAGGTGCTTGAGGACGGCGTCGATGACCTTTTCGTGCGCGATCTGCGCCTTGAGCGCGTCGCTTGGCTCCTGCTTGCCGGTGATGGAGTCGATGACGCCATCGGCGATGCCGACGAGAGCCAGCTTGATCGGCCGCAGCAGGCCTGGGGGACGAGCATCCTTATTGAAGAAAGGATCACGGTCCAGGTTCAACGCCGCATCGACCTTTTCGGCCAGATCGCGCGATCCCAGGACCTGCACCTCGGTATCGACGGTGAAGGGGTCGCTGGGCAGATCACCCATGACCTGCTGCTCGTTGACCACGGTCTGCTTGTGCTGGTCGAGAATGACATCGGCCGTGCCCGTATAGAGCGGCATCCAGATTTGCATGGCCAAGGTCACGACCATCGCCAGCACGAAGACTGTCGCCGCCACCAGGGTGAAGGTCATCTGCCGGCGACGAAAAATCGCGATATAGCGCTGCAGATCCAGGGTCTTGGCGGCGGCAGGCTTCAGGTTATCCAGAAGTCCGGACAGACCTTGCCTTGCTACCAGGCCTTCGGGCAGATGGGTGTTCATGCGTCGTGACTACTCCAGATCGTTTGACCAACGCGTAAACGCCCCCGACGATTAGCCCTATCTCATGGGGGCCACGGGGGGAAGTCGGCAATAGAAAGCGGCAAGCGACCGCACGTTCCCGCCTGGATGCAAACCCTATGGCCAATTTGTGCGCCGCAACATGCTATAGCATGCAACACGGGCGTGTTTAAGCCCGGTTGCGGAACGCTCTTTGGCGTCTTTTGTTCAGGAACAGTTTTCGGGGGCGCCGCGTTGCGGGCTCGCTGGCCAATTGGCCAGGGCCGGTTTATCAGGCGGTCGCCGGAATGATCGTCTTCGGGGGTTTGATGTTTGCAGCGCCGCGCGACGACCTTTTTGTCAACACGCTCGCCTATGAGACCACAGCTTTGGTCAAGGCGACCGGCTTTCGCGAATATGACGCGCGCTGGCTGTTCGGACCCGACATAAATCTTCTGGGGATCCAGGCCCTTGGCCTGGGGTTGGGAACCTATATTCACGAACTGGGCCAGTCGAAGATCGTGGTGGGGCACGACTTCCGCTCCTATTCGCTGTCGATCAAACAGGCCCTGACCCTGGGCCTGTTGTCCGCCGGGTGCGAGGTGTTGGATATCGGCTTGGCGCTGTCGCCCATGGCCTATTTCGCCCAGTTCGACCTGGACGCCCCCTGCGTGGCCATGGTCACCGCCAGCCACAACGAAAACGGCTGGACCGGCGTCAAGATGGGCGCGCAACGCCCCCTGACCTTCGGTCCCGACGAGATGGGCCGGCTGAAGACCATCGTCCTGACCGGCGCCTTCAAGGAACGCCCTGGCGGCAAATTGACCTATGTCGACGGGGTGATGGAACGCTACATCGCCGACGTGGCCACGCGGGTCAGCCTGTCCCGGCCGCTGAAGGTGGTCGCGGCCTGCGGCAACGGCACGGCCGGCGCCTTCGCCCCTGAAGGCCTGCGCCGGATGGGCGTGGCCGAGGTGATCGAGATGGATTGCGAGCTCGACTGGAGCTTTCCCAAGTACAATCCCAACCCCGAAGATCATGTGATGCTGCAGGCCATGGCTGAGATGGTCAGGTCCACGGGCGCCGATCTGGCCCTGGGCTTCGACGGCGACGGCGACCGCTGCGGCGTGGTGGACGACGAGGGCGAGGAGATCTTCGCCGACAAGATCGGCTTGATGCTGGCCCGCGACTTGGCGCCCCTGCACCCCGGCGCCCGGTTCGTGGTCGACGTGAAGTCCACCGGGCTCTACGCCACCGACCCGATCCTGGCCGCCAACGGCTGCACTACCCTCTATTGGAAGACCGGCCACAGCTATATCAAGCGCAAGTCGGCTGAGATCGACGCCCTGGCCGGCTTCGAGAAAAGCGGCCACTTTTTTCTCGGCGGCGCCATGGGGCGGGGCTATGACTGCGGCCTGACCGCGGCGGCGGCGATCCTGGGCATGCTCGACCGCAATCCAGGCAGCAAGCTCAGCGATCTGAAAAAGGCCCTGCCGGTGGCTTGGACCTCCCTGACCATGTCGCCACACTGCGCCGATGAGACCAAATATGGCGTCGTCGAAGCGGTGGTGAACGAGTACCAGGCCCTGGCCGCTGCGGACGGTGAGATCCTTGGCCGCAAGATCGCCGAGGTGATCACGGTCAATGGCGTGCGAGTTGCCCTGGACGACGGGTCCTGGGTGCTGGTGCGCGCCTCTTCCAACAAACCCGAGATCGTGGTCGTGGTGGAAAGCACCCGTTCCGAAGACGACATGCGGCAGCTGTTCCGGCAGGAAGTCAAGCCGCGGCTGGCGCGCTATTCCCAAGTCGGCGCCTACAACCAGGAGATCTGAGGCCCGCATGAGCCCCCAAATGAGCCAAAGAATTCGCAAAGCCGTCCTGCCCGTCGCCGGTCTCGGCACCCGCGTGCTGCCGGGGGCCAAGACCGTGGCCAAGGAGCTTTTGAACGTCGTCGACCGGCCGATCATCTCCTATGCGGTGGCCGAGGCCCGGGCGGCGGGGATCGAGCATTTCGTGTTCGTCACCGGGCGCGGCAAACAGGCCCTGGAAGACTATTTCGACCATCACGTGGAGATGGAGGCCCAGCTTGCCGCCAAGGGTAAAACCGAGCTTTTGGCGCAATTGCTCGGCGAGTTGCCCCGCCCCGGCGAGATGAGCTTTGTGCGCCAGATGCAGCCCCTGGGGCTGGGCCACGCCGTCTGGTGCGCCCGGGACGTGATCGGAAACGAGCCCTTCGCGGTGATCCTGCCCGACATGGTGATGGATGCGACCGTGCCCGCCCTGGCCCAGGCGGTCGAGGCGCAGGCCAAGAACGGCGGCAATCTGATCGTGGTCGAGCCGGTGCCGGAAGCCGAAACCCATCGCTATGGCGTGGTGGCCATGGAGCCCGGCGAAGGTCGCCTGCGCCGCATGACCGGCATGGTCGAGAAGCCGCCGCAAGGCGCTGCGCCCTCGAACCTGATCGTCAGCGGCCGCTATATCCTTCAGCCGGAGATCTTCGACATCCTGGCCAACCAGGAAAGCGGCGCCGGCGGCGAGATCCAGCTGACCGACGCCATGGTCAAGCTCATGGCCAAGCAGGACTTTTTCGCCCTGGACTATGACGGGACCACCTATGACTGCGGCGACAAGATCGGCCTTTTGCGGGCCAACGTGGCCCTGGCCCTGAAACATCCCGATCTCGGCCCTGCCGCCCGCGAGGCGATCCGGGCGCTGTTGGCCGCCTGATCATCAGTTCAATCCGCACACGACCTGTCTAGGAGCGCAGCGTGGAATCCATTCTGGTCGCCGGCGGCGCCGGCTTTGTCGGCTCCCATGCGTGTAAGGCCCTGGCCAGGGCCGGCTATCGTCCGGTCACCCTGGACAGCCTGGCCACCGGCCATGCCGACGCGGTCAAGTGGGGACCGCTGGTCCAAGCCGACATCCGCGATGCGGAGGTTGTGCGCCAGACGATCCGGGACCACCAGATCACGGCGGTGATGCACTTCGCCGCCTCCAGCCTGGTGGGCGAGTCCATGGTCAAGCCTGGGCTCTATTACGAGAACAATGTCATCGCCACTCTGCGCTTCCTCGAGGCCCTGACCGCCGAGGGCCTGAAGCAGATCGTTTTCTCCTCCACCGCGGCCGTCTATGGCGCCGCCGAGGCCGAACTGATCTCCGAGGCCGAGCCGCTGAAGCCCACCAACACCTATGGCGAGACCAAGCGCGTGATCGAGGGCGCCCTGTCCTGGATGGCTCCGGTGCATGGCTTCGGCTGGGCGGCCCTGCGCTATTTCAACGCCGCGGGGGCCGACGAGGACGGCGAGATCGGCGAGCGCCACGATCCGGAAACCCACCTGATCCCCAACATGGTCCGCGCAAGCCTGGGCACAGGGCCGGGGCTGAAAGTGTTCGGAACCGACTATCCCACGGCGGACGGCTCGGCGGTGCGCGATTATATTCACGTCACCGACCTGGCCGAGGCCCACATCGCCGCCCTGTCCTGGCTCAAGGCCGGCGGCGCCGAAGCCTGGGGCGGGGGGCGCGCCTTCAACCTGGGGACCGGCAAGGGCCTGTCGGTGCTGGAGATGGTCGCCGCCGCCGAGCGGGTCATGGGCAAGATCCCGCCCCATGAGCTGTGTGGCCGACGCGCGGGCGATCCGCCGCGCCTGGTCGCCGACCCTTCCGCCGCCCAGACCACGTTTGGCTGGACACCGACGCGGTCAGACGCCGACACCCTGATCCGCACGGCCGCGGCGTTCGAGGCGTCGCACCGGCCGGGCTAGGGTCTCGTGGCCGGTGGCTTCACGCGGCGAGGACGGCTATACGGGCGCCTCTGAAATCCCAGACGTCGACCCCAAGGCCCCATGACCCTCGCCATCCACGACACCCTGAGCGGTGAAAAGCGCGCCTTCGCCCCGCGCGATCCCAGCCGGGTGACCATGTATGTGTGCGGCCCTACGGTCTATAATTTCGCCCATATCGGCAACGCGCGGCCAGTGGTGGTCTTCGACCTGGTTTTCCGCCTGCTGCGCCTGATCTATGGCGAGGCCGCGGTGATATACGCCCGCAACATCACCGACGTGGACGACCGCATCAACCAGTCCGCCATCGAGCAGGGCGTGGACATATCGGTGATTACGGATCGCTTCACCGAGGCCTACCACGCCGACATGGCGGCCCTGGGGACGCTCAGGCCCACACTGGAGCCCCGCGCCACCGCCCATATCGAGGCCATGACGCAGATGATCGGCCGGCTGGTGGACAACCAGGCCGCCTATGCCGCCGAAGGCCATGTGTTGTTCGACACCCAGAGCTTCGCCGACTACGGCAAGCTGTCCAAGCGCAGCCTCGACGACATGATCGCCGGCTCGCGGGTCGAGGTCGCGCCCTATAAGCGCCACACCGCCGACTTCGTCCTGTGGAAGCCGTCCAAGCCGGGCGAGCCGGAATGGCCCTCGCCCTGGGGCGCCGGCCGGCCGGGCTGGCACCTGGAATGCTCGGCCATGGTGGAGAAGAACCTCGGCCTGCCCATCGATATCCACGGCGGCGGCCACGACCTGATCTTTCCTCACCACGAGAACGAGATCGCCCAGTCGCGCTGCGCCGATCATGCGCCGGTGTTCGCCAACTACTGGATGCACAACGGCTTTTTGACCATGGACGCCGAGAAGATGTCCAAGTCCCTGGGCAATGTGCTGCTGGTCCACGACCTGATCGAACAGGTGCCCGGTGAGGCGATCCGCTGGGCGCTGCTCTCGGCCCATTACCGCGCGCCCCTGGACTGGACCGGCGATCTACTGATCCAGTCGCGCAAGTCGCTAGATCGGCTCTATGGGGCCTTGAGCGACGCCAACGCCTTGCTCACCTCGTCCGGCTACGATCCGAGCCTGTCGCAGCAGTCCCAGACCGCGCCGCAGCTGGCCTTGGTCATGGAAGCGCTCGAAGACGACCTGAACACGCCGCGCGCGATCGCCGAGCTGTTCGGGCTGGCCGATCAGCTCCGGGCTTTGCTGCCCACCGCCGCCGACAAGGGCGAGCTGGATCTGGTGCGCGTCTATCGCGACGCCCTGGTCGAGGCCGGGTCGATCATGGGCTTTTTGCAAACCGATCCCAACGCCTGGTTCCATGGCGACGCCGACGATGACCTGAAGGCCAAGGTCGAGGCCCTGATCGCCGCCCGCTTCGAAGCCCGCCAGACCAAGGACTGGGCCACCGCCGACCGCATCCGCGACGAGCTGACGGCGTTGAATATCGTGGTGATGGACAATCCAGATGGCGCGACTTGGCGGCTCAACGACTAGCGATAGCCGGCCCGATGGAGAGGAACCGACTTCGAGCGGCAAGGGGAAATCGTGGATCGAGACCGCGAAGACCTTGTCGCAGCCTAAGGACGCCGCCGCCGGCCGGTTCTGGCGATTGGGCCGAAATGCTATCCGCTCCACACCCGCCAACAAAGGCAGCTTAGACACATCGATGGCCGTAAAGATCGAACATCGCATCGGAATCGCGGCCCCGGCCGAGGTGATCTGGGAGATCCTGGCCGACGTGCCCGGCTGGCCGGAATGGAACCCGATCTATCCCAAGGCCGCCGGCGAGGTGCGCTATGGCGGGCAGTTGTCCCTGACCGTGGCGTTGCCGGGGCAGGTGCACAGGGAGATCGAGGCGCCGATCCTGGACTGGACCCCCAACGAGGCCATCCATTGGCAGTTGAAAGCCATGGGCGGCTTTCTGCAGACCATCCGCTTCCTCGAGATCGAAGCCTATTCGGATATCGGCTGCGCCTTCTCCAACGGCGAGGTGTTCCTGGGCCTGGCCGGTCCCTATGTAGCCCGCGCCCGGCGCCGATCCTTGAAACGCGGTTTCGCCGCCGTGGGCGAGGCGCTGAAGGAACGCGCCGAGGCCCTCTGGCGCGAACGCTCCGGCGAGGCCAAATAGAACCCATGATCGACGACCTCTATTCGGCCAGGATCCTCAGGCTGGCGGCGGACATGCCCCATGCCGGCCGCCTGCCTGCGCCCGACGCCTCGTCGGAGAAGGTCTCCAAGCTGTGCGGCTCGACCATCGTCGTCGACGTCAAGGTCGAGGACGGCAAGGTCACCGACTTCGCCCAGGACGTGCGCGCCTGCGCCCTGGGCCAGGCCGCGGCGGCGGTGTTGGGCGAAAACGTCATCGGCGCCAGCCTGGATGAGATCGAGGTGGCCCGCGAGGCCCTTCGTGCTATGCTGAAGGCGAACGGCCCTGCCCCCCAGGGCCGCTTTTCGGAGCTTTCCGTGCTGGCGCCCGTCAAGGACTATCCCGCCCGCCACACCTCTACGCTCCTGGCGTTCGAGGCCGCGGCGGAGGCTGTCCGCACGGCGGTCCAGGCCCAGGCTTCGCGAACTAGCCGCGCCGGCGCGGCTTGATCGGCGCTTTTCGCGGATGCGATAAGGACGCCGAGCCTTCGTTCGCAACCTCGCCGGCATGACCATCTACGAACGCATCGTCAGAGGCGCGCACCGCGCCTACAAGCTGACACTCTCGCTGCTGATCGGGCGCTATTGCCGGTTTACGCCGACCTGTTCGGACTACACCGCCGAGGCCCTGATCGTTCACGGACCCTGGCGGGGAGGCTATCTCGCCGCCAAGCGTCTGTGCTGTTGCCATCCCTGGGGCCAGTCGGGCTTCGACCCCGTCCCCCCGCGCTCTGCTAAGCAGAGTTGGAAGTGTGAGACATGATCGACCTGAAATTCCCCGACGGTAACAGCCGTCAATTCGAGGACGGCGTCACGGGACGTGACGTGGCCGCCTCGATTTCCAAATCCCTGGAAAAAAAGGCCCTGCTGATCAAGCTGGATGGCGAGCTGCGCGACCTCGATCGGCCGATCGAGCGGGCCGGCGCCATCGAGATCGTCACCCGCGACGCCCCTGAGGCCCTGGAGGTGATCCGCCACGACACCGCCCACGTGCTGGCTGAGGCGGTGCAGGAGCTGTTCCCCGGGACCCAGGTGACCATCGGCCCCAATATCGAGGACGGCTTCTTCTACGACTTCGCCCGCGAGGAGCACTTCTCGCTGGACGACCTGGCCACGATCGAGCAGCGCATGCGCCAGATCGTCGACCGCGATGAGAAGATCACTCGTGAAGTGGTGGAGCGCGACGCCGCTATCGCCGACTTCACGGCCATGGGTGAGGCCTACAAGGCTGAGATCATCGGCGACATCCCCGCCGGCGAGGCTGTGACCGTCTATCGCCAGGGCGCCTGGAAGGATCTGTGCCGCGGACCCCACCTGCCGTCCACGCGCCATGTGGGCAAGGCCTTCAAGCTGACCAAGCTGGCCGGCGCCTATTGGCGCGGCGACCAGAACAACGCCCAGCTGCAGCGCATCTATGGCACAGCCTGGGCCTCCGAAGCCGATCTCGAAGCCTATCTCAAGCGCATCGAGGAGGCCGAACGCCGCGACCACCGCAAGATCGGCCGCTCCATGGACCTCTTCCACCTGCAGGAAGAGGGCAAGGGCATGGTGTTCTGGCACCCCAAGGGCTGGACCCTGTTCCGCACCCTGGAAGCCTATATCCGCCGCCGGCTGGACGATGACGGCTATGTGGAGGTCAAGGCCCCCCAGATCCTCGATCGCGGCCTATGGGAGCGGTCCGGCCACTGGGAGAAGTTCGGCACGGCCATGTTCGTGTGCGAGACGGCCGAGGAGGAGGTCCTGGCGGTCAAGCCGATGAACTGCCCCGGCCACATCCAGATCTTCAATGTGGGCCAGAAATCCTATCGCGACCTGCCCCTGCGCATGGCCGAGTTCGGCGCCTGCCACCGCTATGAGCCGTCGGGCGCCCTGCACGGCATCATGCGCCTCAGAGCCTTCACCCAGGACGACGCCCACATCTTCTGCCGCGAGGAGCAGATCGAGGAAGAGACGACCAAGTTCGTCAAGCTGCTCTACTCGGTCTATGCCGACCTGGACGTGACCCTGCACGCGGTCAAGCTGGCCCTGCGGCCCGATCTGCGCGCCGGCACGGACGCAGTTTGGGACGTGGCCGAAGCCAAGCTGGAAAGCGCCGCCCGCGCCGCCGGCATGGAGGTGGAGATGTTGCCCGGCGAGGGCGCCTTCTATGGCCCCAAGCTGGAATTCCACCTGCGCGACGCCATCGGCCGCACCTGGCAGTGCGGCACCCTGCAGCTCGACTTCGTGCTGCCTGAGCGGCTGGACGCGGAATATGTGGAACAGGACGGCTCAAAGCAGCGGCCCGTGCTGCTGCACCGCGCCCTGTTCGGCTCCATCGAGCGATTCTTGGGCATCTTGATCGAGAACTATGCCGGCGCCTTCCCCCTGTGGCTGGCCCCGACCCAAGTGGTGGTGGCCACCATCACCTCGGAAGGCGACGACTTCGCCAGGATCGCCGCCGCCAAGCTCAAGGCGGCCGGCCTTCGCGTGGAGACCGACCTGCGCAACGAAAAGATCAACTACAAGGTCCGCGAACACAGCCTGGCCAAGACCCCGGTGATCGCCGTGGTCGGCCGCCGGGAAGCCGAGGAAGGCAAGCTGGCCCTGCGCCGGCTGGGGTCGGACGGCCAGACCATCCTGACCTTGGACGAGGCCATAGCCAGCCTGACCGCCGAAGCCTTGCCGCCGGATCTGCGGGCGAGGTAGCGGGCGACGGCTTCCCCTGTTCGGTAAAGCTGGACGGGGGAGGTGTGACTGGGGCTTGCGGGGGATGAAACGTCTCAACGGAGCTATCCCCCAGAGGATCGAGGGCGCTTTGACCAAGCCAAAGACGACCGGCGCCACCAAACCCCCATCACCCCTCCGCGCGACCGGCCAATGCCTGTGCGGCGACGTAGAATTCGAGATCGGCGTGCCTGCGCGCTGGGCCTGGCACGATCATTCCAGAACCAGCCGACAGGCGCACGGCGCGGCCTATGCCACCTATGTGGGCAGTTGGCGCAGCCGCTTTCGCTTTACCAAGGGTCAGGCAGGTGTCAGGCGCTTTGAGGATCAGACGGCGGGAACGGTCCGAAGCTTTTGCGGGCGGTGCGGAACCCCGCTGACCTATGAGCGGGCGCACTCACCGACCATGGTCAATATCCCGAGGGCTTTGTTCTCAAGCCGCACCGGTCGGGAGCCGCGCTATCATATCGCCATCGAACAGGCGCCGGAGTGGGCTTACCGGGACGAGCCACTGGTTCCGCTCAAGGGATTTCCCGGGGTGGTCTGGGAGCGGCCGCGAAAGAAGAAGCGGGTCCTGATCGGGGATTTCTGACCCGATAGCTGGATGACGATACGTGGCGCGCACGGTCCCGCCGCGCCGCGTGGCCCTGGGTCGGAAGGGCGCCTCGGTCAAGCCCTTGGCGGCGGCGGCGCGGTGAACTGGTCTATGTCGGCTAGCCCCAGCGCGGCTTCGATCTGGGCGATCTGTTTGACGGCGTCCTCATAGCCGTCCTTGCCGAACTGCTTGCGCTCGATGTCCTCGAACTGGTCGCCCAGTGCGTCGATCTGGCGTTGCGATAGGGCCAGCTTCCAGGCCGGAAATACGATCGTATCCTCCCGCGCCGCGTGGTTCTCGTACATCAGCACGAACCGCTCCAAGGCGATCGCCAGGGGTTCCGCATTGGCCGCGCCGATCGAGCCGCCCTTGGTCACCGCAAGGATGAACTCCGTCACCTCACGGCCGCGATCATGTTGCGCAGTGAGCACGTCGGGGTAGGCCGCCGCCGGGCCGCCCGCCTTGCGCACCACGGGAAAGATGTGGGCCTCTTCGAGTTTCTGCTCGTGATAGTCCTCGCCGAAATCCCGAAACAGCCTGGCGGTGCGCCACAGCGCCTTGGCGTCGAACCGGTCCGGGGCGGCCCGGATGCGGGGCGCGACTTCCTGATAGACCAGCAACGCCCGCCGCAGCACCCCATGCTCGCGCATCAGATCCTCGACCGCCGGCGTATCCTTCTCCTGGCCCGGGCCCTTGCCCTTCCCGGGCTCGGCCGCCGATCCATTGGCTAGGCCGAGGATGCTCGCGCCAGCCAGCGCCCCGACCGCGGCGAAGGCCGTGCGGCGAGATTGATCTTGGGGTTCCATCCGGACTCTCCGCAGCGAGACGATCCAACGAGCCTAGAGCGGGAAGCATCCCGATAAAACGGTCACTGGCCGAAATCGGCTCTGGTCTGGCCGTCCAGCTACGCCACCGCCTCCGCCCGCTGATAGAAGGCGATCACGACCCCGGTGGTGGTGGTCTTGCTGTCGGTGAGCTTCAGGGCCGAGAAGGGCCCGTCGTCGGTGAACAGCCGCCGCCCCTGGCCCAGAACCAGCGGATGGATGGTCAGCACAAAGTCGTCGATCAGGCCCCGGCGCATCAACGACCCAGCCAGCACGCCGCTACCCAGGATGTGCAGATCCTGGCCGCCTTGCGCCTTGAGCTCGGCCACGGCGTCGTCGGCGTCGCCGTTCAGGAGGGTGGAGTTGATCCACGGCAGGGGCGCCTTGAGCGTGGTCGAGGCCACATATTTTCGCGTGGCGTTGAGGACATCGGTGAAAGGATTGTCTGTGCGGCCCGGCCAGACCGCGAAGAAGTCCTCGTAAGTGCGCCGCCCCAGCAGCAGCGCCCCGCCGCCGCTCATGCCCCGCCCCATCACCTCGCCCATGACGGCGTCGCCATAGGGCAAGGCCCAGCCGCCATGCTCGAAGCCGCCGCGCATATCCTCGTCCGCGCGGCCCGGCGCCTGCATCACGCCGTCGAGGGTCAGGTGGCAGATCAAGACGACTTTCATAGGATTCCTTGCCTGCCGGACGTCCTTGCTGGGCTGGAGGCTGCCAGAGGTTCAGTCCCCTAACAATGACGCCCATTGGAACCGGACACCCCAGGGAGGCTTCTTCCCCTATGGCCGATCGCAAATCGAAGACGGCGACGTCTCACTCTCTGTTGTTCGCCGCCCTGGTCTGCGCCGGATTTGGCGCCGGCGCGCCCCAGGCCGCCGAGGTCTTCGCCGGCGTCTATGCCCACGACGTCAACCTCGGCATCACCGTCTGCTGCTACGAGCACGGGGCGGACGTTCAGTTCGGCGTTCGCTCGTCACCGGTGATCGACTTCCACCGCTTCGGCGATCTGAGGCTCTACGCCCTGGGTTCCGCCAATACCGACGGAGGCGTCGATTTTGCTGCCGGGGGCGTGGCCTGGCGGCTGCCTGTAGGACGGCGTTTTTACGTCCAGGGCGGCATCGGCGGCGCCGTGCAGGACGGCGACACCTTTCCCTATCAGCGGCGGCCAAATCGTCTGGAGCTTGGGTCGCGCTTCCTGTTCGAGCCGGAAGCCGCCCTCGGCTATGTCTGGTCCCGTCGCTGGGCGACCGAGATCTCCTATGTCCATCTGAGCCACGCCCAACTGGCCGGCCCGCAGAACCCCGGCATGGACGATCTGGGCGTACGCGCGATCTATCGCTTTGGCGATTGAGGCGGTCGCCGCCGGTCAGCCCGGCGCGTTCTGCGAAAGCACATGGCAGCGGTGGTCGAGCAACCGCTCTCCCGCCCCCATATTGGCGTCATCGGCCCGATCGCTGAGCAGGACGAAACCGGGCGTTCCGTCCAGGCGGGATGCGCCGATCAGGACCAAGGTCTCGCGGCCCATGTCGGCCCGGGCCACGGGATCGGTGCGGGCCAGGAGCTTGAACGGGTCTGTAGCGCCCAGATCGGGGCCCTGGATCCAGCGCGCCCGATAGCGGCGCCCCCCGAAGCCGACCTTCAGGCTCGACCAGCGGGGCCCGATCCTGGTGGCCTGGACGCGCAGGGTGTCGCGAACCTCGGGCCGCACGCAATCGATGTGGATGTGCAGTTGGTTCTGGGTGCGCCCGAACATCGAATTGATGGCCAGGCCGACATCCTCGCGCGGGATCGGCCGCCCGACCAGCTGCTCCAGCCAACGCCGGGATGTCCAGGCCGCCTGCCAATAGTTGGGGGTCCCCGTCGCCAGCAGAGCGGGGCTCTCGATGCCGGTGACGCGGGCGCTGGGGATCAGCAGATATTGGGTCTTGTGTTCCACGTCCTTGACCACGGCGTAACCGCTCGCAAGGTTGACCTCAGCGCAGGGGGCGGGATTGCCGCTGGCCTTCATATCCCGCAGGCACAGGCCGTGGACGATGTGCCAGAGGGCGTTGGGATGGGCCGCTTCCGTCCCACCCACCATGCGCTTGAGGGCGTCCAGGCGCGAGGCCTGCGCCGGCCGCGCAGCCATCCAGGCCAGGGCGCTGAGGGCGACGGCGCCGGCAAGGATCAGGTTCGCCGCGGCGGCCCGCTTGGACCAGGGCGGTGGACTGTGCGGCAATAGGCGGCTCCCTTGACCTCGCCAGGACCTGATGGTCCGGCGCCTGGCGTTTGCCCTGAGTTCGTGGCCGTCGTGCGGCGGATGGGTTTTTCCTACCTCAACCGGGCCGGCGGCGCCTGCTTGACCGAAGCCTCACCCGCCCTAGCCGTCATGAAGAATCGCTCTGGGTGGGAACGTCCCCGCACGGGTCAGAGCTGAGGCCGCCTCCTTGCCTAGCCGTTCGCCAATCCACTTGCCGGTCTTGATCAGGCCATCCAGGTTCAGGCCGGTCTCAAATCCCGCCCGCTCCAGCATGTAGACCAGGTCCTCGGTGGCGATATTGCCAGTGGCGGCGGGGGCGAAGGGGCAGCCGCCGATGCCGCCGCAGCTGGCGTCCAGCACATCCACCCCCGCCTCGACGCTGGCATAGGTGTTGGCCAGGCCGGTGTTGCGGGTGTTGTGGAAATGCATACGCAGGCGCGCGTTCGGCGCCGCGCGGCGCACAGCCTCGATCCGTTGGCGCACGGTCCAGGGGTCGGCGACGCCGATAGTGTCGCCCAGGGCGATCTCGCCGATGCCGGCGGCGGCGGCCTCCCGGGCGATGGCCACGACCTGATCCTCCGAGACCTCGCCGTCGAACGGGCAGCCAAAGGCCACCGAGATAGTCAGGGACAGTTCCGGTCCGCCGGTCTGCGCGCGCAGGGCGGCGATCTCGGCCATGGTCGCCACCTGCTCGGCCACCGGAGCGCCCTGATTGCGGATGCCGAAGCCGTCCGAGGCGCAGACCACCACATTGGCCTCGTCGCAGCCGGCGGCCACGGCGCGGTCCCAGCCCCGGCGGTTGAGCACCAGACCGATGCGCGATGCGCCGCCGGGCGCCAGGCCCGCCATCACCTCTTCCGCCCCGGCCATCTGCGGCACCCGGCGCGGATTGACGAAGGACACCGCCTCCAGCCGGCGCACGCCGCAGGCTTCGAGCCGGCGGATGAAATCGAGCTTTTCATCGACCTCCAGCGGTCGGGATTCGTTCTGCAGGCCGTCGCGCGGCCCGACTTCGACAATTTGGATAAAGCGGCTCATGAGGCGACCTGGGGACTGGTTGGAACCACCGGCTGATCGGCGCGATAGAGGATCATGGTATCGCGCTTGCCGCTGGAATAGTCGAACCCTGAAACCTGGCCCACCACCTTGGCCACGAGCTTGTCGCTGGCCAGCTCCTCCAGAAAAGCCTTCTGCGCGCGCTCTTCCACCACCACTGGACGGCCCTCGGAAATGGCCTCCGCCCCGTCGCCGGCGTCGCCCAGTTCGGTCTCGGTGCCCAGGGCGAAGACCAGGCTGGGCTCGGCATAGCCGATTACGGTCACCGGCCCGGGCGACAGCCCGCCGCGCGGGTTGAGATGGGCTTGATCCAGCAGATTGACGATGCTGGGCGATAGCCATAGGGGTTTCAGCCGGGGCAGCAGGCCGCCGGTCAGGGCCACATGGGCGACTAGGCCAAGGCCACAAGTCGCCGCTAGAAGAGTCCAGCGCCGCTCGGGCGGTGTCGTCACCGTCGCCGCGCAAGCGATGGCCGCCAGCAGGGCCAATGCCGCGACCAGCACCGTCCAGGCCAGACTGGCGCCGTCGCCGAAGCGGCCTTGCAGCACGATCACCAGGCCGATCCAGACCGCGCCGGCCAGCAGGCTGAGCCCCAGGCCCAGCCATCGTCCCGCCGCGCTCAAGGGCCGGTCCAGAGCCGATATGGCCAGCCAGATCAGGGCGGCATAGAGCGGCAGGGTATAGTGGGGCAGTTTGGTCGGCGTGGCCTCGAACACCAGCCAGGCCGGAACCAGCCAGCAGAGGGCGAAACGTACGCCCGGCTCCTTGCGCGCCTTCCATCCCTCGATCAGGGCGGCGGGCAGCAGGGCGGCGAAGGGAAACAGCAGCAGCGGCGCAAAAATCAGGTGCGCGCCCGGCGGAGCCCCGTGCCCCTCCTGCCCGCCCCTCAGCTTGGGGGCCACGTCAGAGCCGATGGCATGGCCCCAGAAGGCGCCGTCGGTCTTGACGGTGATGGCCGCGGCCCAGGGACCGGCCACGGCGACCACCAGGATCAGGCCCCAAGCCCAGGCCAGGCTGCGCGCCCAAGGCGCCTTGCGATCGCTGGCCCACAGGGTCAGGCCGGCCAGGAGCGCCACCATGGGACCGATCGGTCCCTTGTCCAGAAGGCCGATCGCCATGCCGGCCCAGAAACACAGGCGGGTGCGCCAGCTGGTCCGCACACCCGGAACCCCGCGCGATTCGGCATAGATCCTCGCCAGGGCGGCCAGGGCCAGAGTGGTGACGCCGCACAGCACCGCGTCGGTCTTGGCGATGCCCGCCTCGGTGGACAGCATGAAGGTCAGGCCCAGCAGCGCGCCCGCCGCAAAACCTCGCCGCGGCCCCCAGTAGGCCGCCGCGCCCCAGGCGCAGGCGGCGGCGGCCAGCATGGCGCCGAGCAATGAGGGGATGCGATAGGCCCAGATGCTGCGGGCCTCGGCCGAGGAAAAGGCGCTGACGCTGGCGGCCTGCAGCCAGTGGATACCCACCGGCTTCTTGTCCCGCGGCTGGTCCTGGAAGCGAATGTCGACGAAGTCGCCGCTCTCCAGCATCTGGGCCGTGGCCTGGATGAAACGGGATTCGTCGCGATCCGTCGGCGGCATGAGCAGCGCACCAGGCAGGGCGGTGGCCAGGGCGACAAGAGCCGCCAGCAGCGGCCCGCGCCATCCCCGGATCCAATCGTCGAGGCGAGTCGCTTGCATCATCAGTTTAGATAGCACGAACATCCCGGCGGGTTTGACCCGGAGGCGCGGCGATACAATATCCTGCGCACAAGGTCACCGGCCCGTTTGGAGGCCGCGAACGATATGGGTCAAGGCTGAAATACCCAGGCCTTGACCCGGCGCTAGATCCACCCCGTGGCTTGCGGGCGCTTCGCCGTTCGGCGGGGCGGGCCGCAGCCCATGGCTTTTGACAGACGAGACGAAGAGCCCGATGCCCCTTGATTTCTCCACATCCGAGTTCTCGGCGCCTGAATTCTCGGTGGTCGTGCCGGTGTTCAATGAAGAGGGCGCGGCCGAGGCCCTGGCCCTGGAGATCGCCTCGGCCTTCGACGGTGAGTCCTTCGAGATCCTGTTTGTCGACGACGCCAGCACCGACGCCACCCGCACCCGGCTGACAGCGATGAAAGCACGCCTGCCAATGCTGCGCGTGATCACCCACGCCCGCAACGCCGGTCAAAGCCGCGCCATCCGCACCGGAGTGCTGGCCGCCCGGGCGCCGTTCGTGGTCACCCTGGACGGCGACGGGCAGAACGATCCGGCTGACGCCCCGCGCCTGGCCCGGGCCCTGCGCGACGGTCCGGCCAGGTTGGGGCTGATCGGCGGCCTGCGCCTGCGTCGCCAGGACAGCCTGGCCAAGCGCTGGGCCTCGCGCCTGGGCAACAGCGTGCGCAACGGCCTGCTGCGGGACGGCGCCGCCGACACCGGCTGCGGCCTCAAGGCCTTCCGGCGCGAGGCTTTCCTGCGCCTGCCCTATTTCGACCACCTGCACCGCTTCCTGCCCGCTCTGTTCCAGCGCGAGGGCTATGACCTGGCCTTCGAGCCTGTCGGTCACCGCGCCCGCACCACGGGCGCGTCGAAATACACCAATCTCGGCCGCCTGTTCGCCTCGGCCCCGGATCTGCTGGGGGTGATGTGGCTGAGGTCGCGCGCACGCGATCCGGGGGCGATGGAGGAGGTTGAGGTGGCGCTCCAGCCATCGCATCCCCAGCAAAAAAGGCCGCGCCAGAGGCGCGGCCCTTGATGTCGCCTGACTCTGAACGCCAGATCAGAATTTGTACTGGGTGAAGATGCCCACTTCGTCGTAGGTCCCGCCCTTGAGCACGCCGCTCTGCGGGATGCCGCCGATCACGCCACTGCCTTGCGGGGCGGCGTTGGCCGGGGTCGCGGCGCCATTGGTGGTGGTGAACAGGCCGTTGCTTACCGAATCACGCTTGTAGACCAGGGCCAGATCCACGGCCTGGACCGGGCTGTAGGACAGGCCAAAGTTGAAATACTCGTCGCGGGTGGCCGAATTGGCCTTGGCCGCTGACGCCAGAACGTCCTGTTCCGGATTGACCCAGTCGTAACGCCCAAAGACGCTGACCTTGTCGGTCAGGTTGAAGGAGCCGAAAGCGGAATAGCCTTCGCCGGTCGGCTTGATCACCTTGGCCGATTGCGACACGTCCGTGAGGTTCTTGACGTAGACATATTCACCGCCGATGCGGAAACGCTTGTCCACATAGGCCACCAGGGCGTCGACCCGGTTGGCGGTGTGGAAAACCGATGTCCCGTTGACGTTCTTGCCCAGGTCGCCCTGGTAGCCGCCGACGGCTGCGGTGAAGCCGCCCACGGTGGCGTTCACACGGCCCTCCAGGTCCATCTGCTTGGAGCGGTTGAAGTTGCCGTCGCCTGGCGCCTTGAAGCCCGCCCCGTCCACCGCCGATAGCGAGTAACCGAACGTCACCGGCTGGAAGGGCAGCACGCCGCTGATATTGATGCCGGTGTCGGTGGTGGTGCCATACTTGATCCGGTCGATCAGCATGTTCTCTACATAGCGATAGCCGGCGATCCCTTCGACGAACGGCACCCAGGGCAATTCGCTGTCGCCGGCGCGAACCACGAAGGCGTCGGAGAACTTGGCCTGCAGATAGGCCTTCTTGATGAAGAGCTGGGTCGCCTTGGTGGTGGCGTCATAGGTGAAGTCGGTGGTGATGTTGGCCGAATAGACGTCGCTGAACTTGTGATCCACCGTCAGATAGGCGCGCTTGATGTCGAAGCCGTAGCCGTTGGACGACGGAAAGCCGTTCTGGGTGTTGGTGTGCACGCCACCCGACTTCTGATCGATGGTGCTAACGTCCGCGAACACAAGTCCGCCGACCTTGGTGTCGCCCCACCAGCCCGGCTTGGGGGTGTTGGCCACCACCGCCGACTTCACTTCGCCCGGCAGGGTCTGGATCTGCGCCGCCAGCTGTGTGCGGGCGGCCTGGGCGTCGGCTTGCGCGGAAGCGGCCTGCGCCGTAGCGGCCTGGGCCTGGGTTTGCAGCTGTTCGCGGGCCAGGGTTTCCTGGTCCAGGCGAGCCTTCAGCGCCTCGACCTCATCGGCCAGGGCCTTGACCTGTTCGGCCGTAGCCGCTGCTGGCGCCGGCGCGGCGTGATGTTTCTTGTGCGTCTTGGCTTGCGCGCCGGCGCTGAGGCTGACGGCGAGCAACACGCCGACCGCAGCGCCGCCCAGCAGCGGTGATTTGTTTGACATGGATCTATCCCCTTGAATTTCGAGCTCGCTCAGGGCGGCCTTTGAACTATTCAGCGCACGGACGAGCATTATGTAGCGCGGCTACATAACCCACTCTGCAGACCTGTGTCCGTGGCTATGAAGTCACAGGACCAAGCCAAGATTTGAGTCAGCACGGCCGGCTTTAGCCGGACCCTGCGACCAAGTCTTATGAGATTCCCTGAACAGTTCCTTAGCGGTCGTCATAGCTGAGCGCTTCGCCGGGAGGCCGATCGAGCAGAACTGGTCCCGACCAGGGACCCCCTCCGGGGCTAAAGCGTCGCCCGATACATGGTCCGCAGCGACTCCCACCTCAGCTTGTCGAACGTTCGCGCCACGCCATCGACGGCGTCGTCCAGGGCGTCCAGGTGCCAGTGCCAGCCGGAAGCGAAGTCGGCGAGGTCGCCGCCGGCCTTCAGGGTGTGGATCAACACCAGCCGGCAGCCCGCGCCTTGGGGGCTCAACTCGAAGCGAACCAAGGAGTCGCCCCCGGCCTGGGCCTCGGGCCAAGTGTATTCGAGCACGCTGGACGGCGCCCAGCAGGTGATCTCGCCATCCATGACGTGCTCGCCGCCATGAAAAGCGAGGTGGAAGCGCCCGCCCTGACGTGGCTCGACCTGGGCGTCGGATTGCATCCAGCGCGCCAGGCCTTCAGACGTGGTCAGAGCTTCCCAGACGACGGCCGCGGGCCGAGCGATCAGGCGCTCGAAGCGCAGAATGGTCGCGCCATCGACCTGGGTTTGGCGGCCGTCGCGCAGCGCAGCTTGCGGGAAAGTCTCGGCATAGGCGTCACGGAGACGGCGCCAGTCGTCCTTGCCCGCCGGCGGCGCGGCGTCTGGCTCGCCCAGCGATACGGCCAGGGATTCCATCAGGGCGGTCCAGCCGGCGGCGGTGCGCGGGGCGTCGTCCATCTGGCCAAAGCGATGGGTGAGGGTCAGGCGGCAGCCGTCACCGTCCGGCTCCAGCGCCCAGCGCACCACCGCCCCCGGCGGGACATTGTCGAACCAGCTGTGCTCCAGCACATAGGGCGGTTCGAACCGCAGCACCCGGCCGCGGGTCTCCATGTCGGTGTTGTGGAAGCGGTAGCTGAACTCTGCGCCCTGGGTCAGCGGGCCGTCACTGGCCAGCCAGTCGACACCCATCCAGTCGGCCAGGCGCTGCGGCGTGGTCAGGGCCGCCCACACCTTTTCGATCGGCTGGCGCAGGCGCCGCATAAGATCGAATTCGGTCGTTCCGGGTTCGGAGCGAAAGGATGTGGGTAAGGGGGCGACCATGTCAGCTGTCCTGATCCAGATGGCGTTCCAACGCGTCCAGGCGCTGGCTCCAGAATTGGCGATAGGGGGCCAGCCAGGCGTCGAGTTCGGCCAACGGCGCGGGATCCAGGCGGTAAAGTCGCCGCTGGGCGTCCTTGCGCACCCGCACCAGTCCGGCCAGGCGAAGGCTGCGCAGGTGCTTGGAGGCGGCGGGCTGGCTGATCCGCAGCGCCCGCTCGATCTCGCCCGCCGAACGCTCGCCGTCGAACAGTAGCGCCACCACGCGCAGGCGCACCGGGTCGGCCAGGGCTGTGAATGTCGTGAGCATGACCCCTATATGCCGAAGCAAGAATATTCCGTCAAGGGCATATAATGCGCATGCCGACGCCTGCGCCCCCGGCGAGTTTTGCCTATCGGCGCGAATGGCCTTACCTCTGGGCCTCGATTGGGCGATGAAAAACGGAGGGGTCTGATGTTCGCCGCGCTGCCGCTGATGGCCCTACCAGTCCTGGCCTACAATCTTTTAGCGCTGGTGCTGGGCGGCCTGCGGACGCCGGACGCCGCTGAGCGGCTGGCGGCCAAGATCGCCACCGTTCCCATGGCCTCACATACCGGCTGGCCGCTGAGCCTTGGCGACCTGTTCGTGGCCGGATCCCTGGTGGTGCTGTTCGTCGAATTGCTCAAGGCCGCCAGCAGCCGTCATGCGGCGGTGATCAACCATTCGCTGTCCATGGTGCTGTTCATCGCCTGCCTGGTGGAGTTTTTGCTTTTTCCAGCCTTCGCCACCTCGACCTTTTTCCTGCTGACCCTGATGGTCCTGCTGGACGTGCTGGCCGGGTTCATCATCACCCTTGCCGCCGAACGCCGGGAGATCAACGTCCGCTAGATGATGGCCATGAAAATCAAAGTCACGATGACCAGGTCGAAGGATTTGAAGGCGGAGGTGGCGAGGGCGGACATGAGCGCGGACCTGAACGGGTGGACGTCGCTCATGGTTAAGCAAAACTTGCGCCAGAACGGGGCCTAGACGCAGTGGCCCTGTTTTTTGACGCCGCCTGGTTTGATCAACGCCTCGCCGAACGGGGCCTGGACCGCTCCGCCCTGGCCTTGGTGGCCCGCATGTCCGAGGAGGATCTACGTCTGGCGTTCAAGGATCAGCGCGAATTGAGCGCCGCCGAGGTGACGGTCTTCGCCGAGCTTCTGGGCGCCATGCCGGCCGAAGTGGCCCTGCACGCCGGCGTGTCCACGCCCACGCCGCGCGAGGATCCGCTGGAGCGGCGACTGCGGGAAATCGAGCGAAGACTGGCGGCGATCGAGGGGCGGTTAGGGAACGGGAACGAGGTCGACTAAACCTCGGTCTTGGTGATCCTGCCGCGGGCGATGCGGCGATCGGCGGGTCCAGAATATTCCGTTTCCAGATAGGTCGAGCGCGCGCGATCCAGGGTTTCACGTCCGCCGCGCAGGCCGCGTTTCTGGCCGCCCTGGCCCATGACCTGGGCGGCATAGACCGTTTCGCTGACCCGTTGAGGCTCCAGCGCCTCGACCACTGGCGTGACCGTCGGCGCGGGCAGGTTCTGATCAAGGTCGCCGGCGCCCTGCGCCTCGTCCGGCCGATCGCGCGACGCGGCGCTGACCGGCAGCAGGCGACTGACGCCTGAAACGGGCCTGATGGGGCGGATCGGATCGGTCATCTGCGCTCGTCAAACCGGGGCAAGGATCGTCAGCCTAGGCGCCTTG
>DASXNV010000052.1:0-15700 GCA_036494815.1 Caulobacteraceae bacterium | reverse complement strand
CGATCGGATGATGGATGTCGTTCGCGGACAGATCCGTGAGCAAACTGAACGGGACGTGGAGGTTCGTTTCCTGACCACGCGAGGGCAGGGGGCTCTATTTTGGTCTGTGTTTTCGCATTTTTTGCCCTCGATATTCCATTTGATATTTCTGAAAATTACGTGGGGTGTCGACGTATTTCATGTGAATATTGTGCAAAACGGAAGCACATGGCGAAAACTGACGCTGTGTTATGTCTCCAATATATTAGGTGTTCCGTATATTTTACATCTTCATGGATCCAGCTACCGGCAATACTGGGATACTGCAGGTCCGATCCTGTTTTCCCGAATTCGGAATGGATTCAAGAAGGCCTCTCGTGTCATCGTCCTCGGACGAGCCTGGGCCGAATATGTGGGCGGACGTGTCCCCGACGCCAGGGTTGATGTTCTTCCCAATGCTACGATCGCCCCGGCGAACGCTCGCCAGCACAGGAACGGCGCCGAGCCGGTCCATATCCTGTTTCTAGGTCGGATCGGGGAACGCAAGGGCGTCCCTGACCTGATCCAGGCGTTGGCCCGCTTGAAATGTTCCCAGCCCTGGCGAGCCACGCTCGCAGGGGACGGTGAGGTTAAGGCCGCACAGGATAGTGTGGTCGCCGCGGGCCTGGCGAACTCGGTCGCCCTGACGGGTTGGATTGGCCCTGCGGACGTCGAGCGCATGCTCGCCAGCGCCGATATCCTCGTGTTGCCGTCCCATGACGAGAACCTACCGCTCTCGGTCATCGAGGGCATGGCTTACGGTTTGGCTGTGGTGACGACGCCGGTGGGCGCCGTGACGGATATTATCAGGGACGGGGAGACGGGACTGCTTTGCCCGCCGGGAGATCCCATCGCGCTGGCCGAGGCTCTGGACAGAGTCGTCTCCGATTCGCCATTGCGCGAGAGGCTTGGCCGATCAGCCCGCGCGTTTCACGCCGAGCGCCTGAACGTCGACAACTATTTCGCGAATTTGAAAACAATATGGCGAGAAGCGAGTTGTCGTGAGCGCTAGTCCGCGCCCATTATGTCAATGTAGAAACAGGTGTGGCCCAACGGGGAGAGATCAGTAGATTGACCCGCAAAGCCTATGCTCGCCCTTACTGGCTGTTAAAGCGCCTATCCGCGATGAGCGCGGGGGAAGTGCGCCACCGCGTCCACGAACAGATCAAGCGGGCCCTTGATCGCGGACGGCCCCATGGATGGACGCGATTCCAACGGTCGGCGGGGATCATCGCCTTTCCGGGTCTTCCGCAGGCTCTGCAGGCTCATACGGGGGACGGACTGGCCGAGGTCCTGCAATCCTCCTGCGATGCGCTCATGGCTGGCGAGTACGAAGCCCTGGGGGTTCGTTGGCCAAAGCGGTCTGACCAGAATCTGTTTCCCCTTGAGCTCTGGCGTCGCGATCCGGTCACGGGGCGGGATTGGCCCGGGGTGGACCGCTTTTCCCTGGATATCGACTATCGGGCCCAAACGGAATTGGGGAGCGTAAAATATGTTTGGGAGATCAATCGGTTACAGTTCCTGCAGCCGCTGGCCGCCAACTATTTCCTGACCGGGGACAAGCGGCTGCTCGCCGCGATAGAATCTGCGATCTCGAGCTGGTACGCGGCAGATCCACCATTTCGAGGCCCAAATTGGTCCTCCGGCATCGAGCTGGGCCTGCGCGCCCTATCTTTGATTGTCGCCAGCACACTGTGCGGAGACGCCCTTAGCCAAGAGGTGCGCGATCGGATCGGCTCGATCTTGGCCGCCACGCTTTACTGGTCGGAGCGCTATCCGGCGCGTTTCAGTTCGGCGAACAATCACCAGATCGTCGAGGCGCTTGGAATTCTACTCATCGGTGAACTGCTTCCGGATCTTCCGGGCGCCGGACGTGGGGTGGCGGAGGCCAGGGAAATCCTTGAACGGGGAGCTCAGGCCCAAATTCTCGCCGATGGCGTCGGGGCCGAGCAATCGCCGACCTACGCCGCGCTCACAGCCGAATGTCTGCTGACGGCGGCTCTGTTGGCGCGGGGCGTCGGCAAGCCTTTGGATGCCGGCGTAGATCAGCGGCTGGAACGGTTCGCCGACTGCATCGCCTGGCTCGCTTCGCCTTCGGGTGAGGTTCCGGCGATCGGCGATGACGACGAAGGGCGCGTCTGGAACACCTCGGGCGACCGCGAAAGGGCGTATCCGGCTTCGGTGGCCGCGGCCGTGGCCGGCTATTTGCGGCGACCGGCCTTTGGCCCGATAGCGCCACAGACTGAACTGCGCGACGCGGTATTCGGATCTCCCCGCTCACCCGCCGTGGCCGCAAAGGGCCTGAGGTCGTTTCGGGATGGCGGGTACACGGTTGTGCGGGAAGAGCGGGCGGGCCGGGAACTGCACTTGGTCATCGATCACGGGCCGCTGGGCTATCTGTCCATAGCGGCCCACGGCCACGCCGACGCCAACGCGATCACCCTGGCGGTCGACGGAGCGCCGATCCTGATCGATCCCGGCACCTTCATGTACCACGCCCAGAACGACTGGCGGAACTGGTTTCGCGGCACGCGCGCCCACAACACATTGTCCGTCCAGGGGAGCGATCAGAGCCTGATCGCAGGTCCGTTCATGTGGTCGCGCAAGGCGAACTGCCGCCTTGAGCGCGTGACCGAGCCGCCACTCTGGAGCGTGACCGCTTCACACGATGGCTATCGGCGCCGCTTCGGTGTGGATCATCACCGTTCCGTAGCGGCGGCCGAAGAGGGGGTGGTGATCGTCGACACCCTCGTCCCGGCGCCTTACGGCGGGCAAGCCGAGGTGGTCTTTCAGTTCGCGCCCGGGCTGGACGTCCGTCGGGAAGGGGAGGGTGTCCTGGTTTCACGCGAAGGTCGACCTCTGCTGTCAGTGATGTTCGATCAGCAAGGCCAGGTGACGCTCGATGCGGGCGGAGACGGTTTCGACCAGGGATGGGCGTCGCGGTGCTTCGGGGGCAGGACCCCAGCGCCGCGCCTGAGCTGGAATGGCGTTTTGCCGCCGTTCGGGCTGACGACCAGGATTCAACTGGTCGGAGCGAACGGCTTCGAGGCCAAACGGAGCAATATTGACGGGATCGCCGCATCTGCCGGGGTGCGCCAGACGCCGCGGCCGCCGGCCGCCATGGAGCCCCTTGAGGTCCCAATGCCGCCGTCGGTGTGACGCTTCGCGGCGCGGCGACCTGCCCGGCGCCAGCCGAGGGCCAGGCCTTCCCCAATAAGCGGGGCTCTTGAACAAGCGAGGCGACCGCGTGCAGTGTGCGCCGCATCGTTCTTGTCAGGAAAGCCGCTCCCTTGACCCAAATCGCGCCTGAAACCGCTCCGCGGCGCAACGAACTGACCCTGCGAAGCCTGATTCTGGGCGCCTTGATCACGGTGATCTTCACCGCCGCCAACGTCTATTTCGGGCTGAAGGCGGCCCTGACCTTCGCGTCGTCGATCCCGGCGGCGGTGATCTCCATGGCCGTGCTGCGGGCCTTCAAGGGTGGCACGATCCAGGAGAACAACATCGTCCAGACCGTAGCCTCGGCGGCGGGAGCCCTGGCCTCGGTGGTGTTCGTGCTTCCGGGCCTGATCATGGTTGGCTGGTGGACCCATTTCCCGTTCTGGATGACGTTTGGGCTCTGCGCCCTGGGCGGCATCCTTGGGGTGACCTATTCCATCCCCTTGCGCCGCGCCCTGGTGACGGGCTCGGATCTGCCCTATCCGGAAGGGGTGGCCTGCGCCGAGGTGCTGAAGGTGGGCGCGGGCGAGCCTGTGCTGGGCGCCGAAGCCGGGGCTGAGGTGGCCGCGGGCAATGCCGGCCTCCTGGCCGTGATCTGGGGCTCGATCACCTCGGCGGTGTTCCTGGTGATCGTCAACACCCAGGTCTTCGCCGGCGAGGTGGCCCGCTATTTCAGGGTGGGCCGGGGCGCCAGCGGGTTCGATTTCGGCCTGTCCCTGGCCCTGTTCGGTGTCGGCCATTTGGTGGGGCTGTGGGTGGGCGTGGCCATGCTGGTGGGCATCCTGATCGCCTGGGTCGGCGCGGTGCCGATCCTCTACGCCATGGCCACGCACGCCGGGCCAGTGGCCGACGCGGCCCTGGACATCTGGAAGCATCAGGTCCGCTTCATCGGCGCCGGCCAGATCGGGATTGCGGCCATCTGGTCGCTGGTCAAGCTGGCGCGGCCGGTGCTGGGCGGACTGGCCTCGGCCCTGGCCGCCTCGAAGATCCGCCGGGCGTCGGGCAATGCTGCCCTGTCCATTGAGGAACAGGACCTGCCCATCGGCTGGACCGCGATCATCACCGGGGTCTGCCTGGTCTGCATCGGCGGCATGCTGGCCTTCCTGGCTCATCAGGGCGGGCTGGGCGCGGCCACCGGCGCCCTGGTGGCCGGGGGGCTGGTCTATGTGGTGGTGGTCGGCCTTTTCGTAGCCACGGTCTGCGGCTACATGGCCGGCCTGATCGGCTCCTCCAACAGCCCGGTCTCCGGCGTCGGCATCCTGGCCGTGCTGATTGCGGCCCTGTTGATGGCCTTCGTGGTTCGCCCCCTGGTGGGCCCCAATATGGGACCGGCCCTGGTGGCCTTCGCCCTGTTCGCCACCGCCTTCGTCTTTTCCGCGGCCATCATCGGCAACGACAATCTGCAGGACCTGAAGACCGGCCAGCTGGTGGGCGCCACGCCCTGGAAGCAGCAGGTGGCGCTGATCGTGGGCGTGCTGGTGGGCGCGGCGGTGATCCCGCCGGTGCTGGACCTGCTCAACAAGGCCTATGGTTTCGCCGGCGCGCCGGGGGTCACCTCGATCCACGCCCTGCCTGCGCCCCAGGCCTCGTTGATCTCCACCCTGGCCAAGGGCGTGATCCAGGGGCATCTGGATTGGAGCCTGATCATGATCGGCGTGGTCATGGGCCTGGGAGTCATTCTGGTCGATGAGATCTTGGGCCTTCTGAAGCGCCCGCGCCTGGCGCCCCTGGCGGTGGGGCTTGGCATCTATCTGCCCATGGCCACCACCCTAACCGTGGTGGTCGGGGCCGTGGCCGGGTCGGTCTTCGACCGGCGGGCGGACAGGCGGCCGGATGGCGCCGCGCTCAAGCAACTGGGGGTGCTCCTGGCTTCGGGCCTGATCGTCGGCGAGGGGCTGATGGGCGTGCTGATGGCCGTGATGGTGGTCGCCACCGGCAAGTCCGCGCCCCTGGCCCTGGTGGGTGACAGCTTCCTGCCGGTCTCCGAGGCCCTGGGCGTCGCCGGCTTCGTCGCCCTGCTACTGGCGCTCTACGCCTGGCTGGGACGGCTCGCCGCCAAGGCCGGCTGACCCCTCAGAACGCCGGAACCACCGCCCCGTGATAGTGGTCAGCCATGAACTGGCGGACCTCGGGTGAGGTCAGGGCCGCAGCCAGCCTCTTCACGTCGGGGTCGTTCCGGTTGTCGGCCCGACCCACCAGATAGTTCACATAGGGGCTCTTGGAGTCCTCCATGATCAGGCCGTCGCGCTGCGGGTCCAGCTTGGCGTCCAGGGCGTAGTTGGTGTTGATCAGGGCCAGGTCCACCTCGTCCAGCACCCGGGGCAGGGTGGCGGCTTGCAGTTCGCGAAACTTCAGGCGCTTGGGGTTGGCTGTGATGTCCTTCAGGGTGGCCAGGGCGTTCTTGGGATCCTTCAGCTGGATCAGCCCGGCCTTTTGCAGCAGCAGCAGCGCGCGGCCCTCGTTGGAGCCTTCGTTGGGTAGGGCGACTTCGGCCCCGGCCGGCAACTCGGCCAGGCTCTTATGCTTGTGGGAATAGGCCCCCATGGGCTCGATATGCACGCCCACGATCTCGATCAGGTGCGTGCCCTTGGTGCGGTTAAATTCGTCCAGATAGGGCCCGGTCTCGAAATAGCTCACGTCCAGCTGTTTTTCCTCCACCTGAGTGTTGGGCTGGACATAGTCGTTGAACACCTTGATCTGCAGGTCGACGCCCTGTTTGGCCAACAGCGGCTTGATGAACTCCAAGATCTCGGCGTGAGGCACGGCGGTGGCGGCGATGCGCAAGGTGTGCTCGGGCCGCGCGGCGGGCCTGGCGCAGGCGGCCAGCGCCAGGAGGAGCGCGAGGCTCAGAAAGCGGGTCTTCAAGGCGGGAACTCCGGTCAGCGGTGGCTGAAATGGGATACGAGACAGTCGCCCGCCATCTGCAGGATCTGCACGAGCACCAGCAGCAAAACCACGGTCACCACCATGACATCGGTCTGGAAGCGCTGATAGCCGAACCGAACCGCCAGGTCGCCCAGGCCGCCGGCGCCCACCACCCCGGCCATGGCGGTGTAGGACACCAGCGCAATGGCCGTGACGGTGGTCCCGGCCAGGATGCCGGGCAGGGCTTCGGGCAACAGGGCGCCCAGGATGATCTGGCGCGGCCTGGCCCCCATGGCCTGGACAGCCTCGATCACCCCGCGGTCGACCTCGCGCAGGGCGGTCTCCACCAGGCGGGCGAAGAAGGGCGCGGCCCCGATCACCAGCGGCGGAATGGCCCCGCGCACCCCCAGGGAGCTGCCGACCAGGGCCAGGGTCACCGGCATCATCAGGATCAGGAGGATGATGAACGGCACCGAGCGCAGGATATTGACTAGCAACGACAGGGCCGAATGCAGAGCCGGCCTGGCCCACATCTGGCTGCGCCCGGTCAGGAAAAGCAGCACCCCCAGCGGCAGGCCCAGTGCTACGGTCAGCACTAGCGACCCGCCCAGCATGGCCAGGGTCTCCAGCGTGGCGCGCAGGATGTCGCCCCAATCCACGTTGGCGAACAGGGGGGCGAACAGGGCGCTCATCAGGCGGTCAGCTCCTGCACCCGGATGCCCGCCGCCGCGAACCGGGCCAGGGCTTCGTCCACCTGGGCGCCGTCCAGGGACAGGGTCAGCTGGCCATAGGGCTCACCCTTGATCTGGGCCACTCGGCCCGAATGCAGGCTGAAATCCACCCCGGTCTCCTTGGCGATGCGGCTCAGGAACGGCGCATGGGCCGCCTTGCCGCGATAGGTCAGGCGCACCTTACGCCCCATGCCCGCCACGGGCGGCTCGTCGTCCTGGCCGAGCATGCGTCGGGTGACCGGGTGCTCGGCGTTCAGGAACACATCCACCACATCGCCGCTCTCCACCACCCGGCCGGCCTCCAGCACCGCCACCCGGTCGCAGACCTGGCGCACCACGTCCATCTCGTGGGTGATCAAGACGACGGTCAGGCCCAGTTCTCGGTTCAGTTCGGCCAGCAGCTCCAGCACCTGGCGGGTGGTTTCGGGATCCAAGGCGCTGGTGGCCTCGTCGCACAGCAGCACGGTGGGCTCGCAGGCCAGGGCCCGGGCTATGCCCACCCGCTGCTTCTGGCCGCCGGACAGCTTGGCGGGATAGGCGCCCGCATGGCTGGTCAGGCCGACCCGGCCCAGCAGCTGCGCCACCCGCGCCTTGATCGCCTCAGGCCCCAGCCGCCCTTCCAGCCGCAGAGGAAAGGCCACGTTCTCGGCGACGGTCTTGGAGCTGAGCAGGTTGAAGTGCTGGAAAATCATCCCCACCCGCCGGCGCAGGCGGCGCAGCCCCTCGGGCGGCAAGGCCCCGGCGTCCTCGCCGTCGATCAGCACCTGGCCGCTGGTGGGCCGCTCCAACAGGTTGATCAGCCGGATCAGGGTGGACTTGCCCGCCCCGGACTCGCCGATCACCCCGAACACCTCGCCCGGCTGGATGCGAAGGGACACGCCCCGCACGGCCGGATGCTGGCCGGCGCCCGTGTCGAAGGTCTTGGCCAAGTCAATCAATTCGATCCTGGCGGGCTCGGCGCGTCCGGTGGTCAACGGGTTCAGGTCTTTCCTCGGGCGCCGGCGTGGGCGGGTCGCGAAACGTCTATCTGGGCGCTAGGGTTTGGGTCGAGAGAGAAATTCTAAGTTTGGTGTCGATATCGCTTCCATATGCCCTGTTTTGGCCTGATCCAGCATCTGTTCGGCCTGATCCGGCGAACGACTCATGGTTTAGAGGCTTGGCCGGGTTCGGCGCCTGGCTAATCTGGCGATCGGTGACGTGCGTGCAGTGCGTAGGGAGCAGGGCTTTATGAAGGCGATGTTGAAATGCGGCGCGGCGGCGCTGGTCCTGGTGCTGGCGGCCCCGGCGGCCCTGGCCCAAACGAGCTCCAACCTGGTCAGCTTCAACGACATCCCGGCCAAGGTTTCCACTCCCACGGCCAACTTCGACTACGTCAAGCGCGAGGTCATGATCCCCATGCGCGATGGGGTGAAGCTCTATACCGTGATCATCGTCCCCAAGGCGGCCCACGACGCCCCGATCATCCTGACCCGCACCCCCTACGACGCCGCGGGACACTTCCAGTCCAATCCCACCGCCCTGGCCAGCGTGCCCGAGGTCGATCAGGGCTTCGTCCAGGACGGCGACATCGTCGTCATCCAGGACCTGCGCGGCAAGTACGGCTCCGAGGGCGACTACGTCATGACCCGCCCGGTGCGCGGGCCGCTCAACCCCACCAAGACCGACGAGACCACCGACGCCTGGGACACCATCGACTGGCTGGTCAAGCATGTGCCCGAAACCAACGGCCGGGTCGGCATGATCGGCTCGTCCTACGAGGGCTACACCGTGGTCATGGCCCTGCTGGACCCGCACCCGGCCATGAAGGTCGCCGCGCCGGAGAGCCCCATGGTCGATGGCTGGATGGGCGACGACTGGTTCCACTACGGCGCCTTCCGCCAGCCCAACCTGGACTTCGTCACCGCCCAGAGCGGCAAGCGCGGCGCCGGCCAGCCGGTGGACCGGGACGCCTATGACGATTTCGACGCCTTCCGCCGGGCCGGCTCGGCCGGCGCCTATGCCAAGGCTCACGGGGTGGACGCCTATCCCTTCCTGCAGCGGATGGAGGCACATCCGACCTATGACGCCTTCTGGCAGGACCAGGATCTGGTCCGGCAGCTGGTCGCCCATCCCGCCAGCGTGCCCACCATGTGGGAGCAGGGTTTGTGGGACCAGGAGGACATGTGGGGCGCCATTCACGCCTGGAGCGCGCTCAAGGCGGCAGGCCACGAGGACAACAACTACCTGATCATGGGTCCCTGGCGGCACAGCGGCGCCAATCATGGCGGCTCGTCCCTGGGGCCGCTGACCTTCAAGGGCGACACCGCCCTGGAATGGCGCACTGACGTGCTGAAACCCTTCTTCGACCAGTATCTGAAGACTGGCGCGCCCAAGGCCGACACCCCCCGCGCGGTGATCTACAACACCGGCGAAAACCACTGGGAGCATTTCGCCGACTGGCCGCTGGCCTGCGACAAGGGCTGCGCCACGCCGCTGAAACCCCTTTATCTGGAAGCCGGCCACAAGCTGGGCTTCGACGCGCCCGCGGGCGGCAAGGATGTGGCCGACAGCTACGTCTCCGACCCGGCCAAGCCCGTCCCCTACTTGCCGCGCCCGGTGCGCTTCGCCGACGGCGCGGCCTGGCAGCGCTGGCTGGTCACCGACCAGCGCCTGATCGCCGACCGCCCGGACGTCTTGACCTACGAAACCGACGTCCTCACCGCCCCGGTGCAGATCAGCGGCGCCCCCATCGCCGACCTCTACGCCGCCACCACCGGCACGGACGCCGACTGGGTGGTTAAGCTGATCGACGTCTATCCCGACCAAACGCCCTACAAGCCGGAGATGGGCGGCTATCAGCTGCCCATCTCCCTGGACATCTTCCGCGGCCGCTACCGCAACAGCTTCGAGCACCCCAGCCCCGTCATCGCCGGCCAGACCGAGCGCTACCGCTTCGCGCTGCCCACCACCAACCACGTCTTCCTGCCCGGCCACCGGATCATGGTCCAGGTCCAGTCGACCCTGTTCCCTCTCTACGACCGCAACCCCCAGACCTATGTAGACAACATATTCTTCGCCAAGCCGTCCGACTATGTCGCCGCCACCCAGACCATCTCCCGCTCGCCCGCCCAGGCCAGCGCGGTCTGGCTTCCCCTCGTTCCGGCGCGATAGGGCGGCGAGCCCGCTCCGCCATGCCAAGCATGGTCCCGCTCCCTCGCGTCAAGGCCAAGATTTTCGACGCACGACCCGCCTGGACTCCAGAGCGCCCCGACGTGCTAGTTTAACTTCGGGTGAGGCCAGGGGCTGAGGCGTCGACGTGGTCCAGACAGAATACTCCATCCGGCGCGCCACGCTCGCGGACGCCGCGGCGCTGGCCCAGGTCCATGAAGCCACCTGGCGCGAGACCTATATCGGCCTGATGTCCGAACAGATGCTCGACGCCCTGACCGCCGACGCCAGAACCGAAGCCTGGCGGCGCATCCTCTCGGGCGAAACCGGCTACCTGCCGACCACCTATGTGGCCGAGCGGGCGGGCCAGCTGGTGGCGTTCGGCTCTTGCGGCGAACAGCGCAGCCCGGACTTCGCCGCCGCGGGCTATGACGGCGAGTTCGCCGCGGTCTATGTGCTCAAGACCGATCAGCGGCGCGGCCTCGGCAAGTTCTTGATGACGGCCATGATGAGCGACCTCGCCGACCGGGGTTTTACGGGCTTCACCCTCTGGGTGCCCCGCGACAACATCCCCGCCCGCTCCCTCTATGAGCAACTGGGGGGCAAGCTGATCGGCCAGCGGGAAGACGCCCGCGAACAAGGAACCTTGGTGGAAGTGGCCTACGGCTGGCCCAGGCCCTAACTCGGCGCCAACAGCCGCTCGAATTCCTCGTCGGTGACGCAGTTGCGCGCCACCAGCACGCTGCAGCCCACATAGTCGACGATGTAGCCGCCCGAGGCGCCCGACCACCAGCGATCCAGCAGGTTCTGCTTGCGGTGCCCCACCACGACCAGGTCGGCTCCGAAACGCGTGGCCGCCGCGCCGATCTGCTGCGGCGGCTCCCCTGCGACCACGGCGCCCGACGCCTCGATGCCCAAGCGGCGCAATCGGTCCAGGCCGGCCTCCAGCAAGTCCTTGCCGGCCGTCGAGCGCGGCGCCGGATAGACGCTGTCGGCCATCAGGGCGCCCGTGCTGTGCGTGATCACCACCAGCAGAAACACCTTGGAATTGAAGCGCCGCGCCAGCACCGCCCCCTCCCTGAGCGCGACCAGGCTTTCCCGTGTTTCATCGGTGGCTAGCAGAATGCGTTCGTACACGGTCGTTCTCCCCGGTCGGCCACGTGCAGACGCAAGCTTGGCCCTGTGCAGGCCCGCGCGCAATCGTCCGTCGCGCGCAACAGAGGAGGGGATGGCGATTATCCAGGGCCAAGGCTCTGATCCTCGCGGCCTCAGTACAGAACCGACGCCAGCCAGGCGCCATTTGGCTGGCCATAGAGGCCGATGCTCATCAGGGTCATGGTCTGGGTGATGCGCAAACCCTCGCCCAGGCACCACCGCATCAGCTCGCCATTGCGGGTCGGGACCAGAAAGCCGGGGCCAGGGAACGAGTCCGCGGCGCCGATCAGGGCCTTCAGGTCATCATTGGTCTCGCCTACCGCATGGCCGAAATAGGCGATGGGGGTGGCATAGCCGGTGATGCGCCCCGCGCGTTCCACCACGCTGGCCACGCCCTGGGCCACCGCATCGGCCAGCTCGCCGCCCCGCTCGTGCCCATGCACGCGAAAGCAAAGCTGGTTGCAGGCGGCCAGATCGGCCGTGCTCGCCCGGCGCAGCGCGTAGCCGGGCATCAGCTTGCCCACCCCCGGCCCTTGCAGGCACGCAAGCTGCTCGCGCGCTTCGAAGCCCAGCTTCAGATACAGGCCCAGCGAGCGGTTGTGATAGCCGGCCTGGACCAGGCGTATGCCGGCGAAACCGCGTTCCTCCGAGCGCCGCAGCATCACCTGCATCAGCGCCCGGCCGGCGCCGTTGTTCTGCAGCTCCGGGTCAACCGTGATCGGCCCCAGCCCGCTGATCGGATTGCGCTCGTCCAGAAAGTTGCTGCCGACAACCGCGCCGTCGACCTCGGCCACCATGTCGAAAAACCTCGAATGGCCGATCAACCCACCCAGCATCCCGGCCGCTGCGTCTGCGCTCGGGAAATCCGGCGGAAAATTGTGCGCCTCGGCCACGGCCTTGAACGCGCGATAGCAGATCTCCCCCACAGCGGCCGCATCCCCCGCTTCGCCCCTGCGCAGATTTACGGTCATCATGGCCCCATTGGTTCGTCGCTTTGGTCGCACCGTAGCAGGAGGGCCTCAAGCGACGGCGGACAACTGCACAAAATCGACCCGGGCTGACCCCTGCACCTAAGAATCCACCCACCCAGCACCCTTCAGCGCCTCGACATAGCGGTTCAGGTGGTCCGGATTGACGAAGGGGTGTCCACGCTTCAGGGCGGCCAGGGAATATCGCGGCATCAATCTCAGGCCCTGGGCCATGGCTATGCGGGCTTCGGACGCACGGTCGCCGACCACGGCGCAGGCCGCCTGCAGAAAGTGCAGGAAAAAATAGTCCGGCCGTCGCGCGCAGGCGTCCGCCGCGTGGGTCGCGGCCTCCTCGTACCGCTCGGCCAGGAAACAGGCGATCGCCTTGCTGAACAGCCACAGCCAGACGTGCGGGTCGTTGGGGCTGGCCCTGACCGCCCTGTCGCAGCAGGTCAGCGCCTCGTCCACCCGACCGGCGAAGGCGAACAGACGCCCCATCTCGCCGGAGGCCGCCGGCAGGTTGGGATTGAGCTCCAGGGCGCACCGCTGCTCGGCCATGTCCTGGTCCGGCCGCCCCATGGTCGAGAGCACCACGCCCAGGGTGAAATGGGCGAAGGCGTCCGAGCCGTCCAGGTGCACGGCCCTCAGGGCGTAGCGATAGGCCTCTGCGATGGATTGCCCCGGGTCCCGGGCCACGCCGGCCCACACGTCCACCAGGTGGCAATGGGCCAGCAATGACTGCGCCTGCGCATCGTCCGGCTTCAAGGTCAGGGCCTGGGTGAGCAGGTCCCGCGCCTTGCGGCTGTCGGGGATGGTGGAGCGCCAGAAATGCCAGCGTCCGCGCATGAACAGGTCCCAATGGGCCAGGTTGCGGTTGGGCGCGCGCAGGGCCCGCGCCTCTTCGTGGGTCAGTAGGGCGGGTTCGATGGTGCTGACCACGGCGGTGGTGATGTCGTCCTGCACGGCGAACAGATCGTCGATCGGCCGATCATAGTGGGCCGACCAGACGGTCTTGTCGTCGACGCCATTGATCAGTTGCGCCGACACCCGCACAGTGGCGGCGGTCCGCCGGACCTGCCCCTGGACAATATAGTCGACGCCCAGTCCGGCGCAGATCCTTTCGGTGTTCAGCCCGCTGGCGTCGAAGGTCAGGGACGACTGCCGCGGCAACACCGTCAAAAGCCTGGAACGGGCCAGGCCGGCGATGATGTCTTCGGCTAGCCCTTCCGCGAAATAGGCCTGGTCCTGGTCGCCCGGCGGGAAACCGAACGGCAGCACGGCTATGGCGGGCCGGTCTGAGCCCTGGGCGTTACGGCTGGCTGAAGGCGGCTGGCGCGGGGCGGGCGCGGCTGCGGCCTGGCCTATGGCCTCGCAAACTGCGGCGCCCGGAGCGACGCCAAACTCCTTGGCCAGAGCCTCCTTCAGGGCCTGGAACCGGCGATGGGCGGCGGTCGCGGCGCCGCTGGCCATATCCGCCCGGATGGCGGCGGCGACCACGGCTTCGTCCAGCGGGTCGCGCTGCAGAAAGGCGTCGGCGATGGAGCGCACTGTCGCCCATCGCCCGGCCGCGGCGAGCCGGGCGAGCAGGGCCTGAACGCCATCGGCAAGGGTCTGCTCCACCTGGGCCCGCGCCTGATCGAGCCAGTCCTGGAACAGCCCCCCAAGCTCGAAAGTCGCGAGCAGCCGTTCACGGCCGATGGCCGCCAGCAAGGCTGTGACCGCATCGATGTCGTCAGCCTTCAGCGCGCGTTCCAGTTCGGCCAGGTCCGATGTGACCGATTGCGCGCGCAGGGCGACGGTTTCGCGGCCCACCTCTAGGATGTCCAGGCCGGCGGCGGACAGGCCGTCCCTGAGCTCGAACAGGCACTGGCGCAGGCTGGCCCTGGCCTGGGCCTCCCCCCGATCGCCCCAGAACATCCCGCAAAGGCGCTCGCGCTGAGCGGTGTGATCCGGCGAAAGATGTATAAAGGCGAGCAGACCGCGCGCCCGGCGACTGGTGATGTCAACGCGGGCGCCATTCGCCGTCATGAGCGTAAAGGCGCCCAGGAGCCGAAGCCGTGCTCGATCGGCTTGGACGGTCGTATCGTACATCCGCGGGGCGTTCCCACTGCGTCAGGACGGTCAGTACTGTGATACCGACAACACGGCGACGTCAACGGAACTGGAAGCAGCAGCGAAAACAAACCCCTCAGACCCGGTCCAAAGCCTGCGAGGCAGGCGCCGGACCGGGCGGAGCGCATTACTCCAAGTCTTTACGGCCAGCCGCCGCGATTAGCGAGCGCTGGCTAGGATGGTCCCGGCGGATTTGGCCTTGCCGCTGTAGAGCGCCGTCACCAACGGGCTGTTCAGCTGGCCGACCGCCTGGCTGACGGTTTCCTTGATGCAGGTATCGTAGGGCCCCGTCATCCGATCGATGGGATTGGTGGGCGCAGGGCCGCAGATCGAGTTCGCCGCGTTGCGGATACGCCGCAGCATCACCTTGGCGCCCGCATCGGTGGAAGGGTTCAGATCCGCAAAGGACACCTTGACCGAAACGGTGTCGTCGCTCTGAGCGAAGGCGCTCTGGCTTGCGGCGGCGAAGCCCAGGGCCGCGACGGCCGTCAGGACTGCGAGATATGACTTGGTTTGCATGGTAGTGCCCCGGCTGATGGGTTGTCGACGAGTCCGGGCGGTTTGCGTGGAACAATCCGGCGCCCGGTTTGCGTGACGATCAATGAACCTGGGGCGTCAGGACGAACGTCAGCCCAACGTCAGGCCGGCGTTAAAAGTGAGCCTGTCCATACCACCGGTATGCGAATGTGGCTTACTAGCCTGGATTTCCCGGGGTCCAGCCGCTCTTGGCCAGGAACGCCTTCGGATCCTTCATCTCGAAGATGTCGCGCAGCGCCTGATGCTTGTCCGGCGCGTGCTGGTAATAGGACTTCACGATCCGGTAGCCCACCCAATAGCCCAGGTCCCCCGGATGCTCCGGCGTTCCCACCCCGTTGTAGAGCCATTGCGACAGGTCGGTCTTGTCCTCGTCCTGCACAAAGGCGGTCTCGATCTGCGCCTCGTGGCCCTTGGTCAGGGCCTTGAACTGATAGTCGCCGACGCCGCCCGAGATCAGTTCGGCGGTGAATTCCGCGCCGCCCTCGATCAGCGAGGCCAGCAGCACCGTGGCGCCGGGCGCGTCGGTGTCGTCGGCCCGAGGCTGCTGCACGTGGCCATATTCGTGGGCGATGTTGTGCACGAACCGGTCCTCCAGGTTCGGGTCCATGAAGTCGGCGGCGCACAGGGCCTCGACCCCCACATAGACCCCCCGCGAACTGGTCACGCCCACCGGCTTGCCCCGACCGATCTCCAGGGCGATGGGGGCCGACCTGGCTTCCGGATAAAGCTCGGACAGCCTGTTTAGCGCCACAGTCAGGCGCTGCTTCACCGCCGGCAGCACGCTCATGCAGCGCCGGGCATTGACGTAGATCTCTGGGCGCTTGGCCATCGCCGCGGCCATGCTCACGCCCGAGACCCGGCGGACCTTGGCGAACTGGCGCAGGGCGTCCGAGCCCTTGGCGATATAGTCGCGGTCGAGCTGTTCGGCTGTGGGATGGCCGTCCGCCG
>DASXNV010000051.1:0-31041 GCA_036494815.1 Caulobacteraceae bacterium | reverse complement strand
ATCCCCGAGCTGGTCGCCCACTTTAAGGCCGGCCGTTTCCCGATCGATAAGCTGACAAAGACCTACGCCCTCGATGACATCAATGGTGCGATCCAGGCCCAAGGCCGGGGCGATTGCGTGAAGGCCGTGCTTCTGCCCTAGAGCGGGTTGAGGAAAAAGTGCGAAGCGGATTTCCGCCCGCAACCCGCTCTAACTTTTTCGACTCGATCACGTTTTCTAGGTCTCGCCAGAACCAGTCCGAGTCTTGAAAACGGCGTCTAGGCCGCCCGCGCCGACGTCCGTTCCCGCTGCGCCAGCAGGCGCGCCTGCTCGGGCGGGCTGCGATAGAGGAAGTTCGCTGGCAGGCCCAGGCGCTGGCTGGCCTGGCAGGGGGGTGATTTCGGATCGGACGCGCGCTCGGCCACGGCGCCGGCCAGCTTCAGAGCCAGACGGTCGAACAGGGTCAGGTCAAAGGCCCGGCCCAGGCCCAGCCGCTCGTGGATCAGGGGCGGCAGGATCGAGACCGCCCCGCGGGCCAGGGCCCGGTGCAGCATCTTGGGCGTTCCCGGCGCGGCCTTGCCCGACTGGATGATGTCCAAAAACTCGCCCACGATCGGGTGGGGCTCGAACCGGGGCGCCAGGGCCTGCATCACCCGCAGGAAATCCGCCGAGGACCGCAGGGGCGCCTGCACCCCATAAAGCCGCGCCACAGGCTCGCCCTCGGCATAGAACCGGGTCTGGTCCGCCTCGCTCACCGGGGCCACGAACCGGTCGTAGGCGGTCAGGAAGCCATAGCCCGCCGTGGCGCTGACCCAGTCCAGCAGCTCCGGGTCCAGGGCGCGATAGGCCTCACCCGAAGGCGTGGCGCCCGTAACGCGGGCGTGCATGTTGCCGACGCCCGCGATCACCCGCCGCGCGGCGCTGGCCGGGCCATAGACACCGACCATGGCCGCCACGCCGGTGCGCCGGGATCGGCCGATGGGATCGGCCTTGTAGGTGGAGTGGTCCCACACGCCCGAGCGGATTCGCGCGTCGGCGAACTCCATTAGCACCGCCGCTATGCCGCCCACCCCCAGCGCGATGGGGTTCTTAAAGACCCGCCACTGCACAGAGCCGGGTTCGACCAGAGCTGCTTCGCCCACTGGATGGGCGAAGTCGATCTTCCAGCCCAGATAGGCGGTCATGTCCCCGGTGATAGCGTTCATCGCGCGCTCCTCAGATATCCACGACGATCTTGCCGAAGTGGGTGTTCGACTCCTGGTGACGGAAGGCTCCGGCCAGGTCCTCGAGCGGAAAATGCTTGTCCAGCACGGGCTTGTATCCGGCCACGTCGATGGCGCGGATCATGTCCAGCTGATGACGCCGACTGCCCACGGTCAGGCCGATGACCTTCAGCTGCTTGCCCATGATGGCGACGGTCGACAACGGCCCGGCATAGCCCGCCAGCACCCCGATCAGGGCGATATGGCCGCCATTGCGGGTCGCGATGATGGATTGGGGCATGGTGCCGGAGCCGCCGATCTCCAGGATGTGGTCCACGCCGCGCCCGCCGGTCAGCTTCTGCGCCGCTGCGCCCCATTCGGGCTCGGATTTGTAGTTGATCACGTAATCGGCTCCCAAGGCCTTCAGCCGTTCCAGCTTTGCATCCGAAGACGAGGTGGCGATCACGGTGCAGCCGAAGGCCTTGGCGATCTGCAGGCCATAGATCGACACGCCCCCCGTGCCCTGCACCAGAACTGTATCGCCGCCCTTCAGGGCCCCGTCGCCGACCAGGCCGCGCCAGGCCGTGACGCCCGCGCAAGTGATTGTCGCGGCCTCCGCGGGTTTCCAGCCCTTGGGGGCGCGGGTGAAAGAGGTGGTCGGGGCCACCACCAGCTCGCGCGCATAGCCATCGGCGCCGTCGCCCGGCACGCCGGAGAAGCCGCCATCGGGCGCATCGCCGTCCAGCCACTTGGGAAAGAAGGTGGAGACGACCAGGTCACCGATGGCGAAGTCCCTGACACGGTCGCCCACCGCCAGCACCTCGCCGGCGCCGTCCGACATGGGGATGCGGCCCTCTGGCGTGGGAATGCCGCCGACGACCACGAGATAGTCGTGGTAGTTCAGCGAGCTGGCGCGGATGCGGACCAGGATCTCGCCCGGTCCAGGCGCGCCGGGATCGGCCAGATCGACATAGCGCATCGTATCCAGCTTGGCGGGATGGGCGTTTTGGATGGCCTTCATGCGTTTCGCCTCAGTGTTGGTTTCTGTTCGGGACACACCGGCCAGGACTTGGCGGAGGCAGGTCTCCCTCGTTCAATGATATAGAGATGCCCAACACATCCCTGGGGCAAGCAAGCGCCGATTTTCGAATACGTCGGACGTGTTTGGCGGTTAAGCTCGCCCTGCGGTTACGATCCGGCCGCGGGTTCAACATCCTTGTTGGCGATACCGACGATCATGCCCGCAACCACGCGGCGTTCTGGGACGGGAAGTTGCTTGAGCTCACGCCCGCCTACGACATCTGCCCTTCAGGCGCGCGCGGACTCAGCCCATCCGGGTTCGAGTCTCGGCGCACGCAGCATAAGGAAATCAAGGCGCCGCCCCCAAGCCCCGGACGCGCCGCGCGATCATGACCAACGCCCCACCGACATCAACGACGGCCCGCCCTCGCATCGCCCTTTTGACGACCGGCGGCACCATAGCCATGACCGCCGAGGCGGGCGGAGGCGGGCGGTTGAGCCTGGACGCGGCGGCGCTGTCGGCCTCGGCGCCTGGGCTGGACGCCATCGCCCAGGTGGTGACGCGCGGGGTCCTGGCGCGGCCCAGCGCCAGCTTCACCTTGGACGATCTCGGCCTGATCGCCGCCGCCGCCACCCATGCGGCCCAGGAGGTCGATGGGGTGGTGATCACCCACGGCACCGATACGCTGGAAGAGACCGCCTTCGCCCTGGCCCTGCTGACGCGCACCCTGACCCCGATCGTGCTCACCGCGGCCATGCGCCGGCCGGACCAGTTGGGCGCCGACGGACCGGCCAACCTGGCCGCAGCGGTGCGGGTGGCCGCCAGCCCCTTGGCGCGCGGCCTGGGCGTGCTGGTGGTGATCGATGACGAGATCCACGCGGGCCCGCTGGTGCGCAAGATCCACAGCTTTCGCCCCCACGCCTTTTCCTCCGCGCCGTTCGGCCCGATCGGCTGGATGGCCGAGGGCAGGGTGCGCATCGCCCTGACCCCCGCCTGGGCGCTGCCGGCCCTCAGCCATGCGGGCGGCGCACCCGTCGTGCCCATCCTGGAAAGCGGGCCGGGGCTGGAGCCGGCGGTGGTCCAGGCCCTGGCCGGGATCGCCCAGGGTTTGGTGGTGGCGCTGCCGGGCGCGGGCCATGTGGCGGCCGAAGCGGTGGCGCCCCTGGCCGCCCTGGCGGCCGATCGCCCGGTCGTGTTCGCCAGCCGCACCGGCGCCGGCGAGACCCTGCGCGCCTCCTACGCCTTCGCTGGCGGTGAGATCGAGCTGATCCAGTGCGGCCTGATCCCCGCCGGCCCGCTGGACGCCCGCAAGGCGCGGATATTGTTGCAGCTGCTACTGGCCGAGGGAGCCGGGGTGGAGCGGGTGCGGGCGGTGTTCGGGGCGCTGTAGGGCGGGGATGAGGTCCCCAATCCCCACAGCATCGTCACAAGTGCGGCGATGACGAAACGGGAGAAACCATCGCGCCAGGCCAAGGGCGACAACGGGCTCAATAGGCCGATATGATCCCCCCACCGCGCGCCAGGGTTCGGCGTGAGACCCCAGCCGCGGCGAGGGCGGCGGCATGACCCACGAACCCTTTGTCCTGACCGAGCCATCCGGCCCGGTCCGCCGGCTGGTGATGAACCGGCCGCGCCAGCGCAACCCCCTGTCGGCGGCCATGATCGAGGCCTTGCGGGCGCAGATCGATCAGGCGGGCGCGGACCCGGGGGTGCGGGTGGTGATCCTCGCCGGCGCCGGGGCGGGCTTCTGCGCCGGGCACGACCTGGCCGAGATGCAGGGCCATCTGGCGGACGGCGACGGCGGGCTGGGGTTCTTCCGTGGGCTGATGGGCGACTGTTCGGCGCTGATGCAGGCCATCGTCGCCTCATCAAAGCCGGTGATCGCCGAGGTGCGCGGCGTGGCCACCGCCGCCGGCTGCCAACTGGTGGCCAGCTGCGACCTGGCCGTGGCCGAGGCCGGCGCGCGCTTGGCCACGCCGGGGGTCAATCTGGGCCTGTTCTGCTCCACCCCCATGGTCGCCCTCAGCCGCGCCGTGCCGCGCAAGCGGGCCATGGAGATGCTGCTGCTGGGCGACTTCGTGGGCGCGGACGAGGCCCTGGCCATGGGCCTGGTCAACCGGGTGGTTCCGGACGCGGCCTTGCAGTCCAGCGCCATGGACCTCGCGCGCCGCATCGCCAGTCGGTCCGCTGGCGCGATCGCCGTCGGCAAGCGCCTGTTCCAGGCGCAGCTGGATCTCGACCTGGCCCAGGCCTACGCCCAGGCCAGCGAGGCCATGGCGATCAATATGCTATCGCGGGACGCGGCGGAGGGGGTGGCGGCGTTTCTGGAGAAGCGGGCGGCGGTTTGGCGGGGGTGATGGCTGGCCCCGTTTCTCCGAGCGGAGGGGTGCGGGCGCTGGCCGGGCGTGCGTGTGGCGCAATCCGAGGGTCATTTGTCCTTCACCGCACCGCCCGGGCCTGTCACCGTCTCGGCCCGCTGACCGAAGGTTCGATCATGGCCCTGGCGCTGAGACCCAATTGCGAATGGTGCGACAAGGACCTGCCGCCGGCGGCGACGCAGGCGCGCATCTGCAGCTATGAATGCACCTTCTGCGCCGATTGCGTGGAGGCGCATCTGCACAATGTCTGCCCTAATTGCGGAGGCGGGTTTATGCCCCGGCCGATCCGGCCCGCCAGGGAGTGGCGGGCGGGGCTGTCGGCGGCGCGGCAGCCGCCGTCGACGACGCGGGTGCGGCTGAGCCATGGGGCGGAGGACATCGCCGCGCTGGTGGCGTGGGTCGAGGCCGTAGCGCCGCAGGAGCGGTGATTTTATCTCACGGGACCTGACCTCGCCCCATCGCCGCGCAGTGATCCCTCAGGATCAGCGCCATGGACGCCGTCACGTTCTTGCCGGTCTGCAGGTGCAGGAATTCGTTGGGGCCGTGGGCGTTGGAGTGGGGGCCGAGGACGCCGGTGATGACGAACTGGGCGTTGGGGAACCTCTGGCCCAACATGGCCATGAAGGGGATGCTGCCGCCCTCGCCGATCATGGCCGCGGGCCGGCCGAAGGTGGCCTGCGAGGCGCGCTCCAACGAGGCTTCCAGCCAGGGCGCCAGCGGCGGGGCGTTCCAGCCGGAGCCGGGATGGTCGGGGTTGAAGGTGATGCGAGCGCCATAGGGCGGGTCGCGGGTCAGGATCAGGCCAAGGGCCCGGCCGGCGGCCTCGGCGTCCAGGGTCGGCGGCAGACGCAGGCTGAGCTTGGCGGTGGTGTAGGGGCGCAGCACATTGCCGGCGTTTTCCGGCAGGGGCAGGCCGGCGGCGCCGGTCACCGCCAGTTGCGGGCGCCAGGTGCGGTTCAACAAAAGCTCGGCCGGATCGTCGATGACGGGCTTCATCCCGGGGACAAAGGGCAGGGCGCGCCAGACCTCGGCGCCCAGGGCCTGGGCGGCCTTGTGGGCCTGGTCGACGCGGGCGGGCGGGATGGCGGCGCTGAAGGCGTCGGGCAGGACCTGGCCGGTGTCGGGATCCTCCAGGCGCGAGAGCAGCTGACGCAGGATGCGGAAGCTGGATGGGACCACGCCGGTGGCGGCGCCGGAATGGACGCCTTCCTCCAAGACCTCCACCGTCAGGGTTCCGCCGGTGAGGCCGCGCAGGGAGGTGGTCATCCACAGCTGATCATAGTTGCCGCAGCCGGAATCCAGGCAGATCACCAGGCTGGGCGAGCCGATGCGCGGGGCCAGGTGCTCCACATAGGCGGGAAGGTCGTAGCTGCCGGACTCCTCGCAGGCCTCGATCAGGATGACGCAGCGGCCGTGGGCGATGTTCTGGTCGCGCAGGGCCAGGATGGCGGTCAGGGCGCCGAACATCGCATAGCCGTCGTCGGCCCCGCCGCGGCCATAGAGCTTGCCGTCCTGGATGACGGGGATCCAGGGGCCAAGCCCCTCGGCCCAGCCGGTCATTTCCGGCTGCTTGTCCAGGTGGCCGTAGAGCAGGGTCTGCGGACCCTCGCCGGGGATCTCGATCAGGATCACCGGGGTGCGGCCATCCAGGCGCACCACCTCGACCACGGCGCCGGAGACGGCGGCGGTCTTGGCCCTGGCCCAGGCCTCGAACAGGCCCACCGCCTGCTCCATATGGCCGTGCGCCACCCAGTCGGGGTCGAAGGCCGGGGACTTGTTGGGGATGCGGATATAGTCGACCAGGGAGGGCGTGATTTCCCGGTCCCAGGTGTCGGCGACGAAGGCGGTGAGCTTGGCGATGTCGGTCATGAGCCAAGGCTTAGCGCGGTTTTGGGGGGACTGAAATCCCGCCGTCCGCGCCCATTCGATTCAACCGCAAGAGCCGGAGTGTGGGGCCAGCGCTTGGCGATCACTGTGCGGACAACGATATGACGGATTGAAAGGATCATCCCATGGACGCTTTAGTCCGCCCCATGACCGCCGCTCTGAAGCCCGCCGATCAGGACCCGCGCTGGGCCGCCGTGGCCGCACGCGACAAGGCCGCCGACGGCGCCTTCTTCTATTCGGTCAGGACCACCGGGGTCTATTGCCGGCCCTCCTGCGCCGCGCGCCGGGCCAATCCCAAGAACGTGGCCTTTCACGCCTCGCCGGCCGCGGCCGAGGCGGCGGGGTTTCGGCCCTGCAAGCGCTGCCGGCCCAATGAGGCGCCCCGGGAAGTGCGCGAGGCGGCCATGATCGCCGTGACCTGCCGGCTGATCGAGGTGGCCGAGACCCCGCCGTCGCTGGATGAGCTGGCGCGGGCGGCGGGGCTGAGCCCCTATCACTTCCACCGGGTGTTCAAGGCGGTGACCGGGGTGACGCCCAAGGCCTATGCCGCCGCCCACCGGGCCAATCGGCTGCGCGAGGCGCTGCCGGGGGCGGGGACGGTGACCGAGGCCATCTATGACGCCGGCTTCAACGCCTCCAGCCGCTTTTACGAAGCGTCGGACCGCATGCTGGGCATGACCCCACGCGCCTGGCGGGCCGGTGGGGCGGGGGCGGAAATCCGCTTCGCCATCGGCCAATGCTCCCTGGGCGCCATCCTCACCGCCCAGAGCGAAAAGGGGGTCTGCGCCATCCTGCTGGGCGACGATCCGGACGCCTTGCTGCGCGACCTGCAAGACCGCTTTCCCACTGCGCGTCTGATCGGCGGCGACGCCGACTACGAGCAATGGATGGCCAAGGTGGTGGGCCTGATCGAGGCGCCGGCTTTGGGCCTGGACCTGCCCCTGGACGTACGCGGCACGGCGTTTCAACAGCGGGTATGGCGCGCCCTGCAGGCCATCCCAGTGGGCGCCACCGCCAGCTATCTGGACATCGCCCGCCAGATCGGCGCGCCCAAGGCGGTGCGCGCGGTGGCCCAGGCCTGCGCCGCCAACAGCCTCGCCGTGGCCATCCCCTGCCACCGGGTGGTGCGCCAGGACGGCGGTCTGTCCGGCTATCGCTGGGGGGTGGAGCGCAAGCGGGCCCTGCTGCAGCGCGAAGGCGCGGCGGCGTGATCGGGCAGACTCTGGCGGCCATCGACTGGGCGCGGGTGGCCGGCGATCTGGACGCCCAGGGCTGGGCGGTGGTCCCTTCGCTGCTGCCCGCTGAAACCTGCGGGGCGGTCACCGGCCTCTATGAGGACAGCGGGCGTTTCCGCAGCCGGGTGGTGATGGCGCGGCACGGCTATGGGCGCGGCGAATACCAGTATTTCGCCTATCCCCTGCCCGACGTGGTGGCGGACCTGCGGGCCGGGCTCTATCCGCACCTGGCGCCCATGGCCAACCGGTGGAACGAGGCCATGGGGCTGGCGCCGCGCTTTCCCGCCGACCATGCGGCGTTCCTGAAGCGCTGCCACCAGGCGGGTCAGGTGCGGCCGACCCCGCTGATGCTGCGCTATGGGCCTGGCGACTATAACTGCCTGCACCAGGACCTCTATGGTGAGCACGTGTTTCCGCTTCAGTCCGCGATCCTGTTGTCTGAGCCGGGCGAGGACTTCAGCGGCGGCGAATTCGTGATCACCGAGCAGAGGCCAAGGATGCAGAGCCGGCCATCGGTGGTTCCTCTAAGCCGAGGCGATGCGGTGATCTTCGCCGTACATCACCGGCTGGTGGCGGGGACGCGCGGGACCTATCGGGTGAACCTGCGCCATGGGGTGAGCACCGTGACCGGCGGATCGCGGCATACATTGGGGGTGATTTTTCACGATGCGGCTTGAGGAGCGAGCACCGAGATCCTCACTGGCCGCCCCCGCATCAACGGCCGCTCCACCAGCCGCCAGCAGATCAAACCGGCGCCAATGGCCGCAATACTGGCCAAAGGCACGAACAGCCACGGCCGCGCCACGCCCACCAGGCTGGCCAGCAGCACCACCACGGGCCAGTGGCACAGATAGATGGAGTAGGAGGCCTCGCCCAAGCCATCGAGCAGGGGCGTGGTCAAGACCTTGCCCTCCGCCTCCAGGCTGACCGCGCCGGCCACGATCAGCAGGGCCGGAACACCCCAGAGCAGCGGCCGCCACAGGCTGGCATAGAGGTCGAAGAAGGACAGGGCGGCGAACATCAAAAGGCCCGCCACCAGCAGCCCCCACCCGGCGCCGTGGCGCGGCAGGCGGCCCTCCAGCCTCAGCTTGGCCAGGGTCGCCCCGGCCAGGAACTGCAGCATCATCGGATTGGCGAACAGGAAGAACAGCGGATGGACGATGGCGCCCATGGCTGCGACCCCCGCCAGCGACCAGGCGATGCGGCCGAACTGCTGCTTGCGCGGCGCGGTCAGGGCCAGAGCGACGAGGCCGTAGAAGATCGCCTCATAGTTCAGGCTCCAGCCCACCGGCAGCAGCGGGAACGGGATGCCGCCGGGGTCGGAGTGCTGGATGAACAGGAAGGACAACAGGGCGTGGCCGGGGGTGACATAGACGTGGGGCAACAGCTTTGGCCAGGCCAGGGCCAGGCAGGCGACGACGCCGGTGATCAGCCAATAGGTCGGAACCACCCGCCAGAACCGCCGCTCCAGAAAGATGCGCGGGGTCAGATCGCGGTCCTGGACCGAGGTCCACAGGACAAAGCCGCTGATGACGAAGAACACGTCCACCCCCGCCGCGCCGATGGCGAAGCCGGCATTGGCCCACTGGCAGGCGTGGTAGAGCACCACCGCCAGGGCGGCCAGGGCGCGCAGGGCCTGGATGGACCGCAGCCGGTGCAAGGCTCAGTCGCCCCGCTTCATGAAGGCCTCGAAGGCGGCCTTGTGGTCGGGGCTCCAACGCGACAGAGCCGGGCGGTTCTGGATGAGGTCGTCGGCCATCCACTGGATGCGCTTTTCGTCGAGGCCGCGCGGCACGTCGTTGTCCGGGCACAGGATGTAGAAGTCCTTGCGCGCCAGGCTCTCCAGCATGAAACCGATCACCTGTTCGGCGGTCCAGGCGGCGGCCGGCTTTTCGCCGCGCCCGGTCATGCCGGTGAAGGTGAAGCCGGGGATCAGCAGGTGGGCGGTGACGCGGCCGGCGCTGGCGCCGCGCAGCTCGTGGGCCAGGGTCTCGGTATAGGCCTTTAGCCCCGCCTTGGAGAGATTGTAGGCGCCGTTGCCCGGCGGCAGGGTGATGCCCTGCTTGGAGCCGGTATTGATCACCAGGCCGGGCGCCTTGCCCGCCAGCATGGCCGGGACGAAGGCCTGCACCCCATGGATCGCGCCCCACAGATTGACGTCGATCAGGTCGCGCCAGCCGTGCAGGTTTTCCCAGGTTTTGCCCGGATTGGCGCCCAGGCCGGCATTGTTCATCAGCACCGACACCGGGCCGAACACTTCCACGATTTCGTCGCGTAGGCGTTCCAGGTCGGAGAAGCGGCTGACATCGGCGGGGATAGCGGCCACGTGGGCCTCGCCCTCCGGCGTCTCGGCGGCCACCAGGGTGCGGGCTTTTTCCAGGGTGTCGCCCGGCCGGTCCACCAGCACCACCTTCAGGCCCAGGCCGGCGAAGCGGCGGGCGGCGGCGAGGCCGATGCCGCTGGCCGCGCCGGTGATCACGGCGACGGCGCCGGGGGTCAGAGCAGGGTGGGCCAAAGCGGGGTCGGACGATGCGGTCATTCAGGCGTTCCTCAAGCGTTCAGGGCGGCGGGCTTGGGGCCGCCGGTCGCCCAGTCGAGCAGTTCGATGGTGTGTATAGCCGGAATCCCAGCCGCGCCCGATAGTTGGGTGATACAGCCGATATTGCCCGTCGCCACCAGGTCGGCGCCGGCCTTGCGGATGTTGTCCGCCTTGCGCTGGCGCAGCTGTCCGGCGATCTGCGGCTGCAGGATATTGTATGTGCCGGCCGAGCCGCAGCAGAGGTGGGCCTCGGCGATTTCGCGCACCTCAAAGCCGGCGGCGCGAAGCTGGGCCTTGGGCGCCTCACCGATCCTCTGGCCGTGTTGCAGCGAGCAGGCGGGGTGGTAGGCGACGGCCAGGCCGGGTTCGATCACCGCCGCCATCAGGCCCAGCTGCTCGATGATCTCGCAGGGATCGCGGGCCAGGGCGGCGATGCGGGCGGCCTTGGCGGCATAGGCCGGATCCTCGCGCAGCATGTGGCCATAGTCCTTGACCACCACCCCGCAGCCGGAGGCGTTGACCACGATGGCGTCCAGGCCCGCGCCCTCGATCTCGGCGGTCCAGGCGTCGATATTGGCCCGGGCCATGACCAGGGCCGGATCCTGCTTGCCCAGATGATGCGACAGCGCCCCGCAACAGCCGACGCCCTTGGCCACCACCACTTCGCAGCCGTGGCGGGTCAGAAGGCGCGCCGTGGCCTGGTTGATCTGCGGCGCCAGTACCGGCTGCACACAGCCGGACAGCATGGCCACCCGCATTGTCCTGGCGCCCTGGGCGGGGAACACCTGCGGACGGTCCACGGCGGCGGGGCCGTGGACCTTGGCGGGCGCGAGCGTGACCATGGCGCGGGCGGGGCCGGGCAGGGCGCCGGCCAGGGGCTTGGCGAGACGGCCCAGCGCGGCGGCGATGCGGAAGGCGCTCCGCCTTGGCATTAGCCAGGCCAGCAGGTCGCGGACCACGCGTTCCGGCCAGGGCCGCCGGTAGGTCTGCTCGATCCAGGCCCGGGCGTGGTCCACCAGATGCCCGTAGTGAACCCCCGACGGGCAGGTGGTCATGCAGGACAGGCACGACAGGCAGCGGTCGATATGTTTGACCTCGCGGGCGCTGGCGGGCCGGCCGCTCTCCAGCATGTCCTTGATCAGATAGATGCGCCCGCGCGGGCTATCCAGCTCGTCGCCCAACAGGGCGTAGGTCGGGCAGGTGGCCTGGCAAAAGCCGCAGTGGACGCAGTTGCGCAGGATCTGCTCGCTCTCGCGGGTGTCCGCGTCGGCCAGCTGGGCGGGGGTGAAGTTAGTGCGCATGGCCCGTCACAGCTCCCTGTAGAGGCGGCCGGGATTGAGCACGCGCAAGGGATCGAAGGCGTCCTTGACCCGGGCGGTCAGGGCGGCCAGCGGAGCGGGAAGGGGCTGGAACGGCTCCAGCGCCGCCCGGCTTTCGGCCGAGGCCCGCACCAGGGTGGCGTGGCCGCCGCTGTGGGCGATGTGGGCGCGCAGGGCCGCCGCGCCGCTGTCGCCGGCGTCCTCCACCGACAACCAGACCAGCCCGCCGGCCCAGTCGAGATAGCCGATTGCGCCGGGCAGGGCGGTCAGTACGCCGGGGCCGGTGGTGGGCGGGACAGAGATCCGCCAGATCGCGCGGTCGCGGGGCTCGGCCAGTGGGGCGGCGTCGCGGATCGCGGACCACAGGGCCTGGGTCTCGCCGGCTTCAAGGCGCGCGGTAGGGGCGCCCTCGGCCAGGCCGGCGATCAGGTCCAGTCGTTCGGCCACGGACAGGGACAAGCCCTCCAGGCGTAGGGCGGCGACAGGCCCGCTAGCCCAGGGGCCGGCCAGGGTGGCCGGCAGCCAGGCGGCGGCGGTGACGTCCAGCGGCGCGGCCAGGGCGCGGGCGAACAGGCGTACGGCGCCGCCGGCTTCCAGGCCTGGAACCAGCAGGGTGGCGGCGGTCTCCGGCCGAGGTAGCACTTTCAAAGTTACGGTTGAGATTACGGCGAGCGTACCCCACGACCCCGCGATCAGTTTGGACAGATCATAGCCGGTGACGTTCTTGACCACCCGTCCGCCGGACTTGATCACCTCGCCGCGCCCGTTGACGGCGACAAAGCCCAGCAGGTGGTCCCGCGCCGCGCCGGCCTGCAGGCGGCGTGGGCCCGAGAGGTTGGCGGCGATCACCCCGCCGATGGTCCGCACGCCTTCGCCGCCCAGGAGGCGCGACAGGTTTGGTGGCTCGAAGGCCAATTGTTGGCCGGACGTGGCCAGGGCCTCGGACACCGCGTCCAGGGCCACGCCCGCCTCCAGGCTGATGACCAGCTCGTCGGGTTCGTAGAAGTGGATGCGGTTGAGACGCCGGGTCGACAGGCTGCGGGGCGCGTTCACCGGCCGGCCGAACCCGCGCAGCGCGCCGCCGCCGAGAACCTCCACCGGCTCGCCCGCCAGGGCGGCGTCAGTGACGGCCTCGGCCAGGGCGTCGAGGGTGTCGGGTTCGAGGAGCGTCAAAGGGCGGGTGCTCAAAACCGCGGCAACTCAGGAAATCGCGTTTGGCCGCGATGCACGTGCACGCGGCCCAACTCGGCGCAGCGCTTCAGCTGCGGAAACACCTTGCCGGGATTGAGCAGGTGCTTGGGGTCAAAGGCGCACTTGACCCGCATCTGCTGGTCCAGATCGGTCTCGTTGAACATGGCTCCCATCAGGTCTCGCTTTTCCACCCCTACGCCATGCTCGCCAGTCAGCACCCCGCCGACCTCGACACACAGCCGCAAGATCTCGTCGCCGAAAGCCTCGGCCTTGTCGAGTTGACCGGGCTGATTGGCGTCGTAAAGGATCAAGGGATGCAGGTTGCCGTCGCCGGCATGGAAGACATTGGCCACGCGCAGGCCGTACTGGCCCGACATCTCCTCGATCCGCCCGAGGACCTCCGGCAACCGCCGGCGCGGAATGGTGCCGTCCATGCAGTAGTAGTCTGGCGAAATGCTGCCCAGGGCCGGAAACGCCGCCTTGCGGCCGGCCCAGAAGCGCAGCCGCTCCTCGTCGCTGGTACTTTCGTGGATGCAGATCGCGCCGCACCCCTCGGCGATGGCGCGGATGCGGGCCATGGTCTCGGCCACCTCGCTTTCCGGCCCGTCCAGCTCGACGATCAGCAGGGCGTCCACATCGCGCGGATAGCCGGCGTGGATGAAGTCCTCGGCGGCGTTGGTGGACAGGTGGTCCATCATCTCCATGCCGGCGGGAATGATGCCGGCGCCGATGACCTGGGCCACGCAGTTTCCGCCGGTCTCGCAGGAGGCGAACCCCAATAGCATGGCCCGCACATGGGTCGGCCGCGGCAGGATGCGAACCGTGACCTCGGTGACCACGCCCAAGAGGCCCTCAGAGCCGATCATCAGGCCCAACAAGTCATAACCGCCGGCGTCCAGGTGCGCGCCGCCCAGGCGGATCACCTCGCCGGTCATCAGCACCATCTCGATCCCCAGCACATTGTTGGTGGTCATGCCGTATTTCAGGCAATGCACCCCGCCGGAATTCTCCGCCACATTGCCGCCGATGGTGCAGGCGATCTGGCTGGAAGGGTCGGGCGCGTAGTAGAAGCCGTCCGCCTGCACCGCCTGGGTGATGGCCAGGTTGGTCACGCCCGGCTGGGCGACCACACAGCGGTTGTCGTAGTCGATCTTCAAGATCCGATTCAGTTTAGCCAGGCCTAGGGTGATCCCATCGGCCAAACCCAACGCGCCGCCGGACAGCGAGGTTCCGGCCCCGCGCGGCACCACCTTGACCCCCTCTGCGTGACAGTATTTCAGGATCGACGACACCTCGGCGGTGGTGGAGGGCAGGGCGACCAGCAGGGGCGGCTGCTGATAGGCGGTCAGGGCGTCGCTTTCGTACGGCTTCAGGCCAACCTCGTCCTCGATCACGCTCTCGCGCGCGATCAGCCTGCGCAGGGCCTGGGCGATCTGCGCCTTTCGGGCGATGGTTTCGGGCTCCAGGGGCATGGCCCTCATTGCGCGTTTCCCCTGTCTGCTGTAGCCCCCGAGCCTAACAACAGGCGATGGCATCCGGGGATATTACATGGTCGCGCACCGCGAAGGTCTGATTATCGCAGCCGAGCTCGAGCGCTTCATCGAGGAAGAGGCGCTGCCGGGCACGGGCCTGTCGTCGACCGGTTTCTGGTCCGGCTTTGCGGCCCTGCTGAACGATTTCGCCCCGCGCAACCGCGAACTCCTGGCCAAGCGCGATGCGCTGCAGGTGCAGCTCGACGCCTGGTATTCCGATCGCAAGGGCAGGGCGGTGAGCCCGGCCGAGGTCGAGGCTTATTTGCACGAAATCGACTATCTGGTCGAGCAAGGCCCCGACTTCGCCATCGGCACCGAGAATGTGGATGACGAGGTGGCCCTGACCGCGGGTCCGCAGCTGGTGGTTCCCCTGTCCAACCAGCGCTACGCGCTCAACGCCGCCAACGCCCGCTGGGGCAGCCTCTATGACGCCCTCTACGGCACTGACGCCATTTCCGAAGATGGCGGCGCGACCAGGGGCGGCGCCTATAACCCCGTCCGCGGGGCCAAGGTCATCGCCCGCGCCCGCGCCGCCCTGGACGAGGCGGCGGCGCTGGAAGCCGGCTCGCACGCTCATTCCACGGGCTACGCCATCGTCGATGGCCAACTTCATGTGAGCCTGGCCGACGGCGGAAAGGCCGGCCTGGCCAATCCCGACGCCTTGCGCGGCTGGCGCGGCCCGGCGGAGGCGCCCACGGCTGTGCTGCTGCGCCATCACGGCCTGCATCTGGAGATCGTCATCGATCCCGCCCATCCGGTGGGCAAGACCGACCCGGCCGGGATCGCCGATCTGGTGCTGGAATCGGCGGTCACCACCATCATGGACCTGGAAGACTCGGTCGCCGCGGTGGACGCCAAGGACAAGGTCGCCCTCTACCACAACATGGCCGGCCTGCTGTTGGGCGACCTGACCGCCAGCTTCGACAAGGGCGGCAAGATCCTGCAGCGCGGCCTCAATCCCGACCGCGTCTATCAGGCGCCGGGCGGCGGCGAAGTGACCCTGCCAGGCCGCAGCCTCATGTTCTTCCGCAATGTGGGTCACCTGATGACCACCGACGCGGTCAAGCTGGCCGATGGCTCCGAGGCGCCCGAGGGCATTGTCGACGGGGTGATCACGGGCCTTCTGGCGCACAAGGATCTTCAGCGCCAGGGCCGTTTCGTCAACAGCCGCAAGGGGTCGGTCTATATCGTCAAGCCCAAGATGCACGGACCGGAAGAGGCGGCCTTCGCCAACGACCTGTTCGACGCCATCGAGAATCTCGCCGGCCTGGAGCGCCATACCCTCAAGATCGGAGTGATGGACGAGGAGCGCCGCACCAGCGTCAATCTGAAGGAATGCATCCGCGCGGTGAAGGATCGCATCGTCTTCATCAATACCGGCTTCCTCGACCGAACCGGCGACGAGATCCACACCGACATGCGGCTGGGGGCCATGGTGCGCAAGGGCGAGATGAAGGCCCAGACCTGGTTCACCACCTATGAGGACTGGAACGTGGACAACGGCCTTCAGACCGGCTTTTCCGGCAGCGCCCAGATCGGCAAGGGCATGTGGGCCATGCCCGACCTGATGGCCGAGATGCTGGCCACCAAGGCCGGCCAGCTGAAGGCCGGCGCCAGCGCCGCCTGGGTGCCGTCCCCCACCGCCGCCACCCTGCACGCCCTGCATTATCATCAGGTGGATGTGGCCGAGCGCCAGGGCGAGCTGAAGTCCCGCGCCCACGCTCCGCTGTCAGGCCTTCTGACCATCCCCGTGGCCCTGGGCCGCAACTGGTCTCCGGAAGAGGTCAAGCAGGAGCTGGACAACAACTGCCAGGGCATCCTCGGTTATGTGGTCCGCTGGGTCGACCAGGGCGTCGGTTGCTCCAAGGTGCCGGACATCCACGATGTGGGGCTGATGGAAGATCGCGCCACCTTGCGCATCTCCAGCCAGATGGTGGCCAATTGGCTGGCCCACGGGGTCTGCAGCAAGGACCAGGTGGAAGAGGCCCTGCGCCGCATGGCCGCCGTGGTCGACGGCCAGAACGACGGCGATCCGCTCTACCGCCCCATGGCTGGAAACTTCGAAACCAGCCTGGCCTTCCAGGCGGCCAGCGATCTGGTGTTCAAGGGCGTGGAACAGCCGAACGGCTATACCGAGCCGCTGCTGCACGCCTACCGGCGCAAAGCGAAGGCGGCAGGGTAGTTCCCCGCGCCCAGAGAATTCATAACTGGGTCGCGCAGATGTAAGCGCGGCCCTTATCTTCCCAAGAGCTTCGCGGCAGACCCCATCCTTCTCCTTCATGTGGAGAAAGAGAGGCGGGGCGTCTTTGGGAACTGGCCTCCAATTCGCGAGTTGATGGCGTAGATGTCTTCGCGATTTCGGCGGCTTCGCCCCGGATCAGCGCGGCCTGCATGAGCTACGATCAAAAGTAATCATGGCTTCATGCATCAACATGGAGGGCGGTCTTTCGCGCCTTGATTTTAGGGAGAAGTAAGCATGTTTGCCATCATTGCGGCTATTCTTGTGGTGTGCTGGCTGTTGGGCCTGTTCGCCTTTCACGTCACCGCCGGCGTATTCCACCTGCTACTCATTCTCGCGGTCATCATGATCGTCCTGCACTTCATGAGCGGGCGACGCGCCATCTGACCGCGATTCCATATTCGCCGGCCCGGCGAGCGATCCAGGGCGAGAATTGAAGGGTGACGAAAATGGACCAGACCACCACCATCTATGTTGTCGCCGCGATCGTCGCGGCGGTGATCGTCATCGCCGTGCTGGTGATGCTGCGTAAACGCAGGACTGACCGGCTGCGCACCCACTTCGGCCCGGAATATGATCACGCCGTCCTTGAAACCGGCCGGCGCGGCAAGGCCGAGGCGGATCTGCGTGACCGCGAGAAGCGGGTCGACAAGCTGACCATCCGACCGCTGACCGCCACCGAAAGGGACTTCTATCTGGCGTCCTGGGACAAGGTTCAGACTCAGTTCGTGGATGATCCGGGCGGCTCGGTGATCCAGGCCGACCAGCTTCTGGGCGTGGTCATGTCGACCTGCGGCTATTCGATCGCCGATTTCGACCAGCGCGCGGCGGACATTTCAGTGGACCACCCGCTGGTGGTCGAACACTACCGTGCAGGCCACGAGGTCGCCGTGCGTCATCAGAGCGGCCAGGCGGCCACTGAAGATCTGCGCCAGGCCATGATCCACTATCGCACCCTGTTCAACGAACTGGTCGGCGTGCCGGAAACGGTTCGGGTCAAGATGGCGTCCTAAGTTGGCGCTGGCTTCCTGAGCCCCGACCTTCCTCGCGAAAGGGGAAGGCCGGGGTTGAGGATTTCTACCGCGTTCTGAACTGCGCGATGGCCTTGGTTGCGGGGTCTTTGGCGAAGTCGCATGGGGCGATGAAGCCCAGGCCATCCCACTGGATCTTGACGCCCACGGCCTCATACGCTTTGGACGCATATTCCGAACAGATGAACTCATTTTTGGGCATGGCCCATTTGGGCATGGCCTTGTTGGCTGAGCCGAGACAGATGCGGGCGGCGATCCTGAGGATCTCCATGGGCGCGAACCGATCGCCCAGTCGGTCGACGGCGAAGTCCGCCAGCCGCTTCATGGCCGCCGACCCTTCCTTGCCGCCACGGTCGGCGTAGTCCTCATGCCGGGCCAGGATGATCTTGCCGGGATAAGGCTTTTGGCCGGTGCTGCTCTGGCTGATGAAGCGAGGCAGGGTCACCGCCCGCACGCCCAGTTGCTGCACGCTCTCGAACACCATGATCCGGCCCAGGGCCGGCCAGCGATAGGCCAGGGCCACATGGGTCCAGGGGCTTTTTGTCGCCCAGCCGATCAGCCGCGAAAATGGGTCGTTTCCGGAACACAGCAAAATGTCGCCATCGCGAATGCGGCGGGCGACGGCGTCCAGAGGCTCCGGCTTCAGGGTCTTCAGGACATCGTCTTCGATCGCCATGACGGCTCCGATGCTAAGCTGCGCCTTGAGCAAACGAAGCCTTGTCGCTTCGGTTCCTTTGTTGGCGGCGGCGGATTTAGACCGCCCGCCACCCGCTCGCCACCGCCCGCACTATGGGCATGACGGCCAGGCGCCCGCGGATGCGGTCGGCGTGGATCTCGTCCAGGCCCACCGCGACCACGCGCAGGCGAAGCGCCTCGCCCACCGGCTTCAGCTCCAGGCCGGTTAGGTGCGCGCCGCCGAGCGCAAAGGCCTCCAGCACCCGCATCACCGCATCGGTCGCGTCGGCCATGTCGATGAAGAAGGTCCGCTGGATATCGGCGTCCTTGATCGGTTTGAGTGCTGGGGCCGTCATTTGAGCCTCCACAGGTGCTCGACCCGGGCTGAGCTCACGCCCAGATAGTCGCCGGCGCGGTCGGCCAAGCGCTGGGCGGCGGCGGCGTCCAAGCCGCGCAGCTTGAGGGTGGCTTCGACGATCTCGCCCACCGGCTTCAGGCTCAGGCGACAAAGCTCGGCGTCGCTGGCCGCCAGGGCGTCCTCGGCCGCCAGGAGAGCCGCGCGGCTGGAGCGCGCAGCGATCAGAAGAACGTGCAGTTCGTCTCGTTGGGGATTGAGGGGAGCATCAAACATGGGGTGTCCGTCGACTGGAATTGGAAAAGGTGTTGGGGAGGATTTGAGTGATCGAGCGGGTCATTTTCATAATCATCGGAGGGGTCCTGGTTCTTGGGGGCTGGTGGAAGGGGATGAGCCGAACATGAAAAACCCCGCATCCGGAGGGAGGCGGGGTTCGAAGATCTTGCGATCTAGGCGGCGGCACTTAAGGCGCGCGCGTGAACCCCGTTCCCATGGGAATGGTGGTAATCATCATCGCGGGCATGGTTTTCAGCGCGAGCAGCACCGTCCGCGCGGCTGATGGGCCGGCGTTGGACATTGCAGCGATGTCGATCCGCAAGGGCATTTCGACGTTCCTAGTCACCTGACCAAGGCTGTTTAGCGCGGTTGGATTAAAATTACACCCCTGTCGCTTCGACGGTCTGCTCAATGGCTCCGAAGATCGAACCGTGGGCCGCGCGCATCTCGATGCGGACCACGTCGCCGTGGCGCAGAAACGGGGTCTGGGGCGCGCCGGTGAGCAGAGTCTCCACCGTGCGCTGTTCGGCCAGGCAGGAATAGCCGTGGCCGCCTTCAGCCATGGGTTTGCCCGGGCCGCCGTCTGGGCCGAGATTGGAGACCGTGCCCGAACCAACCACGGTTCCGGCGCACAGGGCGCGGGTCTTGGCCGCGTGGGCGATCAGGGTTCCGAAGTCGAAGGTCATGTCGACCCCGGCGTCGGCCTCGCCCAGGGGCTGGCCGTTTACCATCACTTCCAGCTTGCCGTGCAGCTTGCCGTCGCGCCAGGCGTCGCCCAGGTCGCCGGGAGTGACCGCTACGGGTGAAAAAGCGCTGGCCGGTTTGGATTGGAAGAAGCCGAAGCCCTTGGCCAACTCCCCGATGATCAGGTTGCGCAGCGACACGTCATTGACCAGCATCACCAGTCGCACCGCCGCCAGGGCCCGTTCGCGCGAGGCGCCCATGGGCACGTCGCCGACGATCACCGCCACCTCGCCTTCCAGATCACAACCCCAGGCCTCGTCGGCCAGGGGGATGGCGTCACGCGGCCCCAGAAAACCGTCGGATCCGCCCTGATACATCAAAGGATCGGTCCAGAAACTGGCGGGCATTTCGGCCCCACGCGCCCGGCGCACCAGCTCCACATGGTTCACATAGGCAGAACCGTCCGCCCACTGATAGGCGCGGGGCAAAGGACTCATGGCCTCGTGCTCGTGGAAGCGCTCGCGTGGCACCCCGCCCGTCTCCAGGCTGGCGGCTATGGCTTTCAGGATCGGCTCGGCCCGGGTCCAGTCGTCCAGGGCGGCCTGCAGGGTGGGGGCGGCGTCGACAGCGTCTGCGCACCAGGCCAAGTCGTGCGAGACCACCACCAGGCGGCCGTCGCGGCCGGTCTTCAGCGAGGCGAGCTTCATGCAGGCGGTCTCACACTGTCGGGTTGACGCTCGGGCGCGGCGGCGGCGAAGGCCGGATGGGCTTCGGCGATGGCGGCCAGCTTAACAAGACGCGGAAAGGCCGTCAGGTCCAGCCCGAAACGCCGCGCGCCATAGATCTGAGGGACCAGGCAGATATCGGCCAGGCCGGGTGTGTCCCCAAAGGCGAACGGCGTTTCTGGCCGGCCGGCCAGGCGCTGTTCCAGCGCCGCCATGCCGCCGCCGAACCAGCGTTCGCGCCAGACGCCCAGGTCCGCCTCGCTGGCCGAGAACTGTTCGCGCAATTGTTTGAGCACGGACAGATTGCCCAAGGGATGGATGTCGGCGGCGATGGTCAGGGCGAAGGCCCGCACCTGCGCTCGCGCCCAGGGATCGGCCGGCAGCAGGGGCGGGGCGGGGTGGGTCTCGTCCATCCATTCGAGGATGGCTAGGGACTGATCGATCTCGCCCGCCGCGGTCTGCAGCACCGGCACCCGCGATTGTGGATTAAGCGCGCGAAACGCCGCCTGGAACTGCTCATCGGCGCCGGGCAGGATATTCACCGCCACGTGCTCATAGGCCAGGCCCTTGAGGTTGAGGCCGATGCGGACCCGGTAGGCGGCGGCCGAGCGCCAATAGTCGTAGAGCCTGAGTTCGGCGCTCATGCGGTCTTCCAGCTGTCCACATAGGCGGGGTTTTCCACCGCGGCTGCGCCGTCCCCGATCTCCAGTGGATCGCGGGTGTCGATCATCACCGCATATTCGTCCGTGGCCGGTTTAGCTTGGGTCAGCATGTTCTTCAGCGCCTTTGGGTGCGGTCCGTGGGTGAAGCCGGAGGGATGGAAGGTCATCATGCCGGCGTCGATATTGTCCCGGCTGAAGAAGTCGCCGGCGTGGTAGAACAGCACCTCATCATAATCGTCATTGTTGTGGAAGAAGGGGATCTTGATCGCCCCGGGATCGGTCTCGAACGGCCGCGGGGTGAAGGTGCAGACCACGAAGCGGTCCGACAGGAAGGTGGAGTGAACCGATGGCGGCACGTGATAGCGGTGGCTGGCGATGGGCCGGATGTTGCGCACATTCAGCCGCACGGGGGCCAGTTCGCCGTGCCAGCCTACCGCGTCGAGGGGGTTATAGGGATAGGTGGCCACCGAGACCGCGTCGCGCTTTTTGATCTCCACCCGCACCTCGCCGGTCTCGTCCTGGTGGGCGCGGAAGGCGTCGTCCATCACCGGGGTGTCGAGCATGGCCGGATCGAAGATGGCGTGCGGACCTAGCAGGCCGCGCTCGGGCAGGGTGAAGTGACTGCCCGTGGCCTGGATCATCACGATCCGCGTCGGCGACGCGCTGCTCAACCGCCACATGGTCCCGCGCGGCAGATAGAGATAGTCGCCGGCCTCATAGGCGATGCGGCCAAAGTCGCAGAAGAGATCGCCCTGGCCTTCGTGCACGAACAGCAGCTGATCGCCGTCGGCATTGCGCGCCAGGCCGGGCATGGCGCCGGCCAGGCTCCAGAAACGCATCTGCACATGGGCGTTGTGCAGGATCAGCGGCGCATTCCACGGCGAGGCTGCGGCCTCGTTCAGGCGATTGAGGTCGAAGGCGTGGGGGCGCAGCGGCCCCTCGAAAGAGGTCCAGCTGGTGGGCGGGCGGCGGTGATAAAGGAAGGCGGCCGGGCCGAAGAAGCCCTCCTTGGACATCTCCCGCTCATAGGTTCCTTCCGGCAGATCGGCGTGGGCCTGCCGCGAGTGAGTCCCTTGCGCGCCACGTACGGGCAGCCACTGTCCCTTGGCCATTGGGCGGTTCCTCCGGTGGTATTCGTAACGCCGTGAAGCCCCCTCCACCACCCTTCGGGCGGTCCCCCTCCCCCATGGGGGGAGGAGTGGCGGCGGCGCGTTTTGTTCCTAATTCCTCCTCCTCTGGGGAGGGGGCCGTGCGTAGCGTGGTGGAGGGGCTCACCGGCGCCTAGATCAAGCCGAAACCTTCGCCGGCAACACCCCGCGCCGGATCTGATCCAGCTCCAGGCTCTCGAACAGGGCTTTGAAATTGCCCTCGCCAAAGCCCTCATTGCCCTTGCGCTGAATGATCTCGAAGAAGATCGGACCCACCGTGTTTTCGGTGAAGATCTGCAGCAGCAGGCCCTGCCCCTCGGTGGGGGCGCCGTCGATGAGGATCTTGTCGGCCTGCAGGCGCTGCAGGTTCTCGCCATGCCCCGGCACCCGCGCCTCGATACCCTCGTAATAGGCGTCGATGGTGTCCTGGAAGCGGACGCCGCGGTCGCGCATGGCCTCCACCGATTTGTAGATATCGTCCGTGCCCAGGGCCAGGTGCTGGATGCCCTCGCCGTGATAATCCTTGAGGAACTCCTCGATCTGGGAATGTTCGTCCTGGCTTTCGTTCAGCGGGATGCGGATCTTGCCGTCCGGGCTGGTCATAGCCTTGGAGAACAGGCCCGTCTGCTGGCCCTCGATGTCGAAATAGCGGATCTGGCGGAAGTTGAAAATGCGCTCGTAGAAGCCCGCCCACTTGTCCATGTTGCCCCGTTCCACATTGTGGGTCAGGTGGTCGAGATAGGTCAGGCCCACATTGTTGCGGGTCTCGGCCTCCAGCGCGCCGTCGATGGCCACGAAGTCCACGTCATAGATCTCGTTGGCGCCGTAGCGGTCCACCAGATAGAGGAACGAACCGCCGATGCCTTCGATGGCCGGAATATTCAGCTCCATGGGGCCGACCGGGCCGTGCACTGGCGTGGCGCCGCGCTCGATGGCCAGCTTGAGCGCCTTGGCCGCATCGCGCACGCGAAAAGCCATGGCGTTGGCCGAGGGCCCCCGTTGGGCGCGGAAATCGGCGGCCTGGCCCATCGGCTCCATGTTCAGCAGGAAATTGACCTCGCCCTGCTTGTAGCGGACTACGTTCTTGGATCGATGGCGGGCCACGGCGGCGAAGCCCATGCGGATGAAGCGTTCGGCCAGGGCTTCGGGGTCGGGGCTGGTGAACTCAACGAACTCGAATCCGTCAGTACCCAAGGGATTGTCGAACAGGTCTTGCGCCACGGCGTCCTCCAACAGATCTTCGGCAGATTATGCCATCGGAAGAGCAATTAGGTTGCGGGTTTGATGATGTTTTCGATAATGTGGTCCGAAAATATAAGTCTTTTGTCAAAACCCGTTAGATTGTGACCGGATCCATTTTGGGCCGGTGGTCAGCTCGCCGATCCGGCGCCAGGCGATGTCACGGCCCTCCCGGCGATCGACGAAGCCGGTCACCGCCCCGGCGGCGTCGGTGAGGAAGATCCTGCGGCTGCGCGGCTGCCCGGGCTCGAAAGAGACGTCGGCGGTTTCAGGGCGGAAGGTCCGGCTGGGTTTGCCGTCGCGCTTCACCAAAAGCCCGTCACCGGTGCAATGGATATCGGCGACGATGTCGGCTCGAAGCTCATAGCGGCCCTCATAGACGCAGAGACGGTCCTGTGGCAGGGCGACGGCGGGCGGGTCCTGCTGCCCTGCCAGCACTTGCGAGGCCACCAGCCGCCAGCCCGCCGGGGTGAGCCGCCAGGTGTCGGTCATGCGAAACCGACTGTGCAGGATATGGCCGAAATAGTTCAGATATTCGGCGTCCTCGTGGGTGACCACGGCCAGGTCGCCGTGATGCACCATGCGAAAATCTTCCAGGTGCAGATTGCCGGTCTTGCCGGGGGCCAGGGGCTTGAGGTCAGCGAGGATCTGCGCCCGGTCGCGGACCTTGTCGTTTTCGTCCACCTGGATGGATTCCGGGGCCAGGAGATGATCCCAAACCTTCACGTCACCGGGGGCGATGGCGTCCAGTAGGGTTTGGGTCTGTCGCCGCAGGGTTTCGGCCAGGGCGTGGTCATCGGCCGGCGCGGGGGGCGCCTTGGCGATAGCCGGAACAATGAGGCAGCCCATCGTCAGCGCGGCCAGCCCGCCCACAAGACGCCGTCGAAAGATTGGAGCGCGTGCGCTTGTCATGGAACGACGGACCTGTTCGTGTGATCGACCTCTATTTCAATCCAGCTTAGGCCGCCCTCTGCGATCTCGCCAGATGCGCCTGGCTTAGAGCCTTTCCCACTTCGATTGAATCAATCGAAGTGGGATAAAAAGGCTCCAAATCATTAAGGTAGAGCGCTTCCTGATCGCCAAACCGGATCTACTCTGGCGGGAAGCGCTAGCCGGGCCGGCAGTCTCTGCTAAGCTGGTGATCAACGATAACGGATAAGGGTTGGAGAATGGCGCGGTCGGGCATGATCATGGCTGCGGGATTGGCCGCCGGGACGATGGCTCTGGCCGGCGCGGCGCGCGCTGAAACAGCCTGCGCCGATCTCACCGGCCTGAAACTGGCCCACTCCACGGTGACCGAGGCCAAGTTGGTCGCCGCCGCTCCCTTGCCCAGTGGCGCCGCCATGGCTCTACCGGCCTATTGCCGGGTGCTGGTGACCGCGCGCCCCACGCCGGATTCCGACATCAGGATCGAGGTGGCCATCCCCGAGGCGGGGGGCTGGAACGGCCGCTATCTGCAGGTGGGCAATGGCGGCTTCGCCGGGACCATCCCCGAAGCCTCGATCCGGGTCGGCCTGGCCCAGGGCTTCGCCGTGGCCGGGACCGACGACGGCCACCAGTCCATGATTGGCACCGACGCCGGCTGGGCCCAGGGGCATCCGGAAAAGGTCACCGATTTCGGTTATCGCGCCCTGAAGGAGACCACAGAAGCGGCCAAGGCGGTCATCGCCGCCCACGCCTCGCGCGGGCCGGTCCATTCCTATTTCGCCGGCTGCTCTGACGGCGGCCGCGAAGCCCTGATGGAGGTCCAGCGCTATCCCGAGGACTTCGACGGCGTCCTGGCCGGCGATCCGGCCAATCACTGGACCCATCTGATGGCCGCCGCGGCCTGGAACGTCCAGGCGCTTACGGCGACCCCGGCCAGCTATATCCCCGCGGCCAAGCTGAAGGCGATCCAGGCGGCGGCGGTGAAGGCCTGCGGCGATGGCGACGGGGTGATCGAAAACCCCCTGCAATGCCACTTTGATCCGGCGGTTCTCAGATGCTCGAGCGCGGAGAGCGACCAATGTCTGACCGACGCCCAGATCACCGCCCTGCGGAAGATCTATGCCGGCGCGCGCGACCCTAAGACCGGTAAGCGGATCCTGGCGGGCTTCGACCCCGGCGGCGAAGGAGAGCGCGCGGGGTGGGGTGTCTGGACCGTCGGCTCCGCTCCGGGCGCCGCCGGCCACGCCGCTCAATACGAATTCGCCCGCAACTTCTACCAGTATGTGGTCTTCGCCGATCCGAATTATGATATCCGCAAACTGGATTTCAGCGCGCTCGGCCCGATCGACGCCAGGCTCGCGCCGATTTTCAGCGCTGAAAGCGCCGATCTCAGCGCCTTCAAGGCCCGCGGCGGTAAGCTGATCCAGTATCACGGCTGGGCCGACCCTGCGATTCCGCCACGGGATTCCATCGAATACTACGGCCGCGTCCAGGCGAGAATGGGCGACACCACGGGTTTCTATCGCTTGTTCATGGCCCCGGGGATGCTTCATTGCGGCGGCGGCCCCGGCCCCAACATGGTCACCATGCCCGCGCTTCAATCCCTGGTCGCCTGGGTGGAGACCGGCGCGGCGCCTGACCGCCTGGTGGTCGCCAAGCATGTGGGCGACGATCCGGGCGGCCCCGTCGCCCGCACCCGTCCATTGTGCCCCTATCCCCTGGTGGCCATCTGGGACGAAAAAGGTGACCGCAACCGGGCGGACAGCTATCGCTGTGCGGCCGCCAAGGTGGGATAAGTCGCGCCTCCACAAAACAAAATCGCCAGCTGGCCGGAACCTTAGCTCGCCCTGCGAGTTACGTGAGCCTCCCGCATTGCGGGCGGAGGGTATCGGCCAGGGACACTGGCATAGTGATATTGGCATGAAGAGCGCGCTGGTCGAGACGCCAGGGGTGCACGAGACGCCACAAGCCATCCCGCAATCCTCGCGCTATGACCGGCGGCCTCCTGGCCTTCCAAAGCAAGATTTCCTTCATTATTTGCGCTATCGGGAGAGGTTTGTGGCGGTAATATTAGTTGTTGAAGACAATTTTTTCATCCGCGAAGTCGCGGAGATGCTCATTCAAGATTTGGGGTATTCGACCCTGTCCGCGGGTGATGGGGACGAGGCGCTTTTGATTTTGCAATCGCCTCAGCAGATCGATGCTCTCTTCACCGATATCTATCTCAAGGACGACGTTCTTGGCGGGTGTGAACTTGCGATTCAAGCCGCAAAAATTCGCCCGAGTTTGCGCGTCCTCTACACGACGGGCAATTTCGTCAACGAGGCCATGAAAGACTTATTTGTCAACGGTAAGCACTTCCTATCCAAGCCCTATTCGCCGGATCAGCTGAAATATTCTGTAGATACTATGTTTCTGGCATAGCCAAAATTTCGTGACCATCAAGGTTCTTGTTAATGTCTGATATTCCTCGCGGAGAAACAGAAGTATCCGATATTGCTGCCAGTGATATTGTCGAGACCATACCCAGCGCCCTGATTATTCTCGATCGAAATCTGAATATTACATCAGCTAATCGGGCCTTCTATCAGACGTTCCGCACCAGCCCGGCCGATACCGAAGGGTGCCTTATCTACGATCTGGGAAATCGGCAGTGGGACATACCCGCTCTTCGCACCCTGCTCGAGAGCGTGATCCCCCATCGCACCTCCGTCGAGGGCTTCGAGGTCGAGCACGACTTTCCGACCATCGGGCGGCGCACAATGCTGGTCAATGCACGGAAAATCTTTCGGCCAGGGAGCCATGACGGCTCCATCCTGCTGGCGATCGAGGATGTCAGCGAGGAGCGGGCCGCGCGGGCGGAAAGCAAGCGCAACTGGCAACTGACCCAAAGTATCGTCGACACGATCCGCGACCCCCTGGTCGTGCTTGAAAATGACATGACGATCGTGACGGCGAGCAAGGCCTTTCTGACCATGTTCGGCACCACGGAGGCGGCGGCGCGCGGTCTGCGACTGTCCGAACTGGGCCAGCACCAGTGGGACGTGCCGGCCCTGCGGCATCTGATGGAAAAGGTGCTTCCGGAAAACAAGCCCATCGAAAGTTTTGAAATCGAAGACGATTTCCCGGGGCTTGGCCGCCGCGTGTTCAACCTGAATGCGCGTAAGATTTTCCAAGTGGGCAATCACGTCACTCGGATGCTGCTTGTGTTTGAGGACATCACCGACCGCAAGCAGCGGGAGCGCGACGCGCTCAGCCTGACCAATGAAATCTCCCATCGAATAAAGAATAATCTGCAGATTATCGTTGGCCTGATCACTTACGAGGCGCGATCGGCGCCGCAGTCGCTGGGCCCCGGCCTTCAGGCCATGCAGGCGCGTATCGGCGCCATCGCCCAGCTTTATGATCTGATCTCCCAGTCCAGCCGAGGCCACACCATCGCTGTGGACGCCTATTTGCGGGAAATCGCCAAGACCATGTCGGCGAGCCTGCTCGGACCCGGGCCGGGTATCAAAATAGAGGTCAAGGCCGAGGCCCTGGATATCGATCCTGACTGCGCGGTGCCCTTTGGCCTTTTGGTCAACGAGTTGGCGACCAACGCCATCAAGCACGCCTTTACCGGCGGGGTTGGGTTGATCGTGCTCAGCGTGGCGCGGGTCGGCGACCTGATCGAGTTGACCGTCGCCGATGACGGCGTGGGGATGAACGATCAGAATTCCGCGACGACGCCCCAGAGACGTGGGTCCGACTATGTGGCCATCTTCGTGCGCCAGCTTGGGGGCGCGATCATGCCATCGCGGTCAGAGGAAGCCGGAACCGTCGTTCGCATAAGGTTCCCCTTTCTGCTCATCGCTCCAGGGGAAGGCGAACCGCTCGCTGCATAACCATCAAGGTCTGGGATCGAAGTCTTAGGGCCGCAGCTCGAGGCGTTCCAGACCGCGGAAGAACGGCAGGGTCCGCCATACCGGCGCCTCGTCCGGATTGGCCAACGTCAGATTGGGGAAGCGCTCGAACAGCTTGGACAGGGCGACCTGGGCTTCCAGCCGGGCCAGCGGCGCGCCGATGCAAATGTGGGCGCCCCCGCCGAACGCGACATGCGGGTGGCGAGCGCGGGTGATGTTGAAGCGGTGCGGATCGTCGAACCGCTCCGGATCGCGATTGGCCGCGCGCAGGAACAGGGTGAAGGCCTGGGCGGACTTCACCGGGCAGCCGCTGATCTGCATGTCGCGCGAGGCGATGCGCCCCGTGGCGTCCACGGGCGGCTCGTAGCGCAAGGCCTCCTCGACAGCGGCGCCGATGAGCCCGGGGTCGGCGCGAAGCTTGCTGAGCTCGGCGGGGTTGAGCAGAAACAGCCGCACGGCGTTGCCGATCAGATCGGTGGTGGTGAGATTGCCCCCGACCAGCAGGGCCGTCAGGTTGATGCGAAGTTCGGTGTCGTTGATCGGCTCGCCCTGGCCCTGGAGGCGCGTCATGTCGGAGATCAGGTCGTCGCGAGGCTCGGTCCGGCGCTCGGCGATGGCGCGGGTGAAGTAGTCGGTGAGGGCGGCGCTCGCGCGCTCCATGTGGATCGTCTGCTCAGGGGTGCGGAACGGGTTCAGGCCCTGGATCAGGCCTTCGGACCAGTCGCGGAATTCCGCCAGACGGGCGTGATCGACGCCGAGGATGGAGGCGATCGCGTCGATGGGCACCGGGACGCAGAAGGTCGACATCAGGTCGAACGGGCCCGACGCGTCGATCCGGTCCAGGGCTTCCTCGACGATCCGCTCCGCTTCCGGGCGGAAGCGGGCGATGCGGGCGTAGAAGGCCTGGGTGAGCGGCTGGCGGATCCGGGCGTGATCGGGATCGTCCAGCGTCAGGATGCTCAGGGCCTCGCTGCGCGGCACGCCCTCGGGGATTTCATCCCCGGCCCGAGCGAGACGGGCGGCCGGCTCGGCGTTGATAGGATCGCGCCAGAGGGTGCGATCGGAGACCAGCGTCCGCACGTCTTCATAGCGGGTGAGGATGAAACTGCCGACGGTCTCGTCGCGATGCACGGGCTGGCGGGCGCGCAGGTCGTCCAACGCGACGTGCGGGTCGGCTCTGTATCCGGGATCGAGCGGCGTGAGTTGGAGAATGTTCGGAAGATCGGGGGACGTCATGGTCTCGGTGTTCCGGCGATAAGAGGTTGCACGGCGAGTGCCATCAGGCGGCCGGGTCGCGCAAGTCGCTCTAGCACGCGGGGTCTCGATTGGCGACGGCGGGGTTTGATTGCAACCAGCTCACCGCGCCGGCAAAATCGTTTTTGTTATCGAATGTTACGTCTGCGAGTTCCACACGGTTGACGGGCATAGAATCTTAACCTTATTGGAGACACACCGTGTGTAGCGGACCGGGCATGCGCGAAGGTCCCGCTAGGGGCGGGCAAGCTTGGGTTAATAAGTGAGAACCGTTTGGGGGCGGCCCAGCGGCGAACCAGTGGCGTAGCATAAGGGATCGGGCTCCATGGAAACCGATGATTTTCTCGAAGCGGTCGTTCTTGCGGAGCGCCTGCACCGTCAGTTTCTGGAATTCGTCCAGCTCGAGCTCGACGCCCTCCGGCTGCGGGACATAAACAACGTTCGCGCCATGATCGTCATCAATATCGGCCGGGCGGAGATGACCGCGAGCGAACTGTTGTGGCGAGGGTGCTATCTCGGCTCGAACGTTTCCTACAACCTGCGCAAGCTGACCGAGACGGGTTATGTGACGCAGTCGCGCAGCGCCCATGACAAGCGGGTGACGATGGTGCGCAACTCGGCCAAGGGCGTGGCGCTGTGCGCGCTGCTCAACGAACGTGTGGCGGCGAGACTGGAAACCCTCGCCAAGTCGGGACTGAAGACCGAAGATATCGCGACGGCGCGATACTCGTTACTGGGTCTGCAACAGTTCTGCACGCTGGCCGCCGGCTCGCGCGGGGCCGGCCCCGCCGAGCGCAGCGAACGCGGCGGCCGCCCCCGGCGCGGACGGCCCGAGATGGTCGCGTGAAGCGCGCTGGCTATTGATTTTCCAGAACGATCGCGCCGGCGGCGGTTGCTGATCGAGGGACCGCGGCATCGGATCCCGGCCCGCTCACCCCCACACATGCCGAGCGTCAATCACGCCGCAATTCCGGGCGCCCAGCCGACGCGGCCGGGTGATAGGGGGTAGAAAATTGTTTCCAACTGTTACGCGTAAAAGTGGATTTCTTTTTATATCGTTTACGCATTAGATCACAATCGCTTGACCAGGTGACCTGCTGCCTTCGGTCGTCCAGGCTCGAGTGCGAACGCGATGTGACAGTTCAAAGACCGAGTCGTCACCGCGTACGGGGCAAGTGAAGTGCAGAGTTACAGAAGTTGGTGACAAAAGATCGCATGGCGATGTCTACAGCTTCTGTGTAGTACAGTAGGTAACCTGGCTCGGGGGCGACCGAGCGTGAATAAGCTTAGTGAGACGGGACAGTCAAATGAACCAACATGATTTCCTTGACCTTTTCGTCTTGGCGGAGCGGTTGCACCGTCAATTCCTCGAGGTCATCCAACTCGAGCTCGATCGGTTGAATATCCGGGATATCAACGACGTGCGGGCACTGATGTTGCTCAACATCGGTGATTCGGAGATGACGGCCAGTGAGCTGCTGTGGAGAGGCTGCTATCTCGGGTCCAACGTGTCTTACAATTTGAAGAAGTTGACCGAGACCGGCTATGTGATCCAGGAACGCTCGCAACACGACCGTCGGGTGATCATGGTTCGCAACTCCGAAAAGGGCCAGGCGCTGTGCACCCTCCTGAGGGACATGA
>DASXNV010000050.1:0-119820 GCA_036494815.1 Caulobacteraceae bacterium | reverse complement strand
GATCTGAACCGCCCTGACCCCGCCGCGCAGGCCCATGTCCTGATACGGGGTGGCGCAGCCGGCCAATGGCAGGCAGGCCGCCCCCCAGAGCGCCATCATGGCTGCTGTGGTCGCCCAGGCTCGCTTGCGCATCACTGCAGTCCCCGTTTCAAAACGAGGCGTCAGCGGCGCCTCCGATAAAACAAACGGCGCGGCCTGCCACTTTCATCCCGGTCGGATCAGAATTTTTCACGGGGACATTTTCGCAGGGACCCTCGCCGAGACAGTCCGGGGCCGCATGGCGGCTTTTCGCCGCCGTTCACCATGACCCCAACTGCTTGGCCCGTGCTTTGCAGAACTGGCCTCAGCGTATCGCAGTTGTTCCACGCTGATCAGGGTCACTTCGGATGAAACAGAACCGTTCCTGCCGCGCATTCGCCGCCGCCATCGTCGTTACAGCCTTCGGCCTCTCCGCCGCGGCGCAGACCGCCCGCGCCGAGCAGATCCAGGTGCAAGGTCACCAGGAGTCCGACGCCCGCCTGCGCTGGGCGCCGCCGGCCCTGGTCAATCCCATCACCATCGAGTTGGGCGACGGGCCGACCTACACCCAGCTGAAGGACGATCAGGACTATGTCATCAAGCTGCCCAAGACCAGGAAGGTCGGCGCCACCATCCTGGACGGCGGCCGCAACCTGGTGATCATCGGCGGCTATATCACCCTGCCGGTGGCCGCCGCCGGGGCCGAGGAGGCCGCCTCGCGCGCCATCTCGATCAAGAACAACACCGGGATCGTGCATATCGAGGGCGTACTGATCGACGCCTCCGGCCGCGGCATGTCCGACGGCATCGACATCGAGTCGCCCCGCTCCATGGTGCAGATCGAGAACGTGCGCGTGGACGGGGTCTATGGCTTCCACAACCAGTTCCACGCCCATGTGATCAAGCCCTTTGGCGGGGTCGCCGGCCTGCGCATCGACAAGCTGACCGGCTATACCGGCTATCAGGGCCTGACCCTGGACACCGAACTGGGACCGATCGGCTCGGCCGATATCAGCCGCGTGAATCTGGTGGCCATCCGCAAACAGGTCTGGGGCCCCGGCAATAACGGTGGCCAGATGATCTGGTTGACCCACGACGCCGCCTGCCGCCAGACCTATCCCATCCGTTTCGGCCAGGTCTATGTGCAACCACGCGCCGGCACGGACCTGGCCAGGGCCGTGTGGCCCATGGCCACGGGTGGCGTGGCCTGCCCGGCCCAGGCCGCTCGTAACGACGCCGAGGTCTCCTTCCCCAGCCTGCCCGTGGAAGGCATCATCCAGAGGGGCGCGCCGCCCCATGGGGATTTCGTACCCGAGGGCGTGGCCGGGATCGGCTATGTCTCCCCCGGCTACCAGCCCACCACGGCGACGCCCAACGACTGGATCGGAACCCAGGCCACCGCCGGCCAGCTGGCCAGCCTGGCCCTGTGCAAAGCCTCGCCCTCGACGTGCTCGCCTGCGCGTATGGAAGTCGCGGGGCAGTAGGCTGGGCCTACTGGTCGTATTCGAAACTGCTGGGCTTGGCCTTTTTGGCGCCGGCGCCGAAGGTATAGACCAAGCCCACATAGGCGACCTGCCCCAGCTGATGCCGCACATAGTCGTCATTCAGGGCCGGGGTGGTGACGATGCGCTGGAAACGTTGCCCATCCAGGGCGTCGGACAGGGTGACCACCGCCGAGAGATCCGGCCGGAGCTGGCGCCGGTAGCCGAGGTTCACAAGGTTGATGGCGCTCACATAGCCTTGCGGGGTCAGCCGCCGATCGGAGCGGCTGAAGGAAACCTGCAAGGTGTCGGCGCCGGTGGGCTTATAGTCGAGGCTGGCCTTGACGTTCAGGCCCACTGTGGATTTCAGGGCGGCGGCGCCGAGCGCGGTGGCGTCGAGCTGGGTGTAAAAGATCTGGTCATAAAACAGGTTGCCGCTGGCGCTGTAGGTTAGCTGGCGGGTGAGCTTGCCATTGGCGGAAAATTCCATCCCGGCGGCCCGGTCCTTGGGCAGGTTCTCCTTGGTCACCAGAACCACATCGGCGCTGATCACCTGGGTCACGTCGGTGACGCTATCGCGATTGAACCGCACATAGCCGGTAAGTCCATAGTTGAGCGCCTTGAACGTGTCGTTGTAGCCGACCTGGTAGGACCAAGTGTCCTGGGGCAGCAGGTTCGCGTTGCCGGCCCTTAGATTGTGGGTGTCCTGATAGTCCGTGAACGGATTTAGCGCCTCCGGATCCGGCTGGTTCACCCGGCGGCTGATGCTCAAGGACAGCTTGGCGGCGCCCGACAAGGAACGGTCTAGGTTCAGGCTGGGATAGGCGCGGAAATAGTGGCTTTCGCCAGGGACGTTCCCGGTGATCTGCAGGGTGGCCACATCGGTCTGCTCGAGCCTGAGGCCGCTCTGCAGATTCCATTCTCCCAGCGGCGTCTGGTATTCGCCATAGGCCGCGTTGATCTGCCGTTTGTAGCGGAAGTAATTGGTGATGTTGGGGTTGTCGATCAACTGGCCGGTGACCGGATCGACATTGTCGCCGCGATTGTCGAAGGCGTTGTTGTTGTCCTCGAAGTCGTAGCCGAGCTTCAGGTTGCGTTCAGCGGACAGGGGCAGCTCATAGTCCGCGCTGGCCTCGGTGGTCACCAGGTCCAGGTTCAGGCGCAGATGATCGAAGCTGGGGGTCGCGGCCGGCAGGGCGTAGGTGTTGTGATAGGCGTACCGCTCGCGCTCGCGGGTGACGCTGCGCTGCAGCGAAAGGGTCAGGGTCTCGCCCGGCCGCCACAGCTTTTGTTCGAAACGCAGGTTTTCACCGCCATCCAGGCTCCACTCGTGACCATCGCTATGACGATCCGAGATGCTGGTCAGAGGGCCGGTGACGCCGCTGCTCTGATCGTGCTGGTCGAAATAGCGGTCGCCGCTGAGTTCGCGGTGGCTCATCGACAGGCTGACCGACTGGCGGTCGTTGAGTTGATAGTCGAGGCCGGCCTTCACCAGGGGGATCAAGCGCCGGAACTGTTCGTCGATCAGCTCCTTGCTGAGCACGATCTGGTTGGTGGCGGGGTCGGTGGCTGTGGGTTCCGTGGTGGCGCGGTCGGTGGTGGTGCGCCGTTGCTTGGCGTCCTGGCGCAGGGTGACGCCGCCCGACAGGCTCAACTTCCCGGCATTATAGGCGCCGTTGAACCCGGCCACATAGCGGCGCTTGTCACCCAGGCTGAGCTGTCCGCCGCCGGAGAAGCCTGCCTTGCGGGTCTTCTTGGTGACGATGTTGATCACACCGGCCGAGCCCTCGGCCTTGAAACTGGCCGGTGGATTGGTCAGCACCTCGACGCGGTCGATGTCGTCGGCCGGAAACTGCTGCAGGCTCAGTCCCTTGGTCGCGCCGGAAAACTGCGCCGATGGTTTGCCGTCGATCAGGATGGTGACATTGGCGTCGCCGCGCAGGCTGACATTGCCGTCGGCGTCGACCTCCACCGAGGGCACGTTGTTCAGGATGTCGGCGGCCGTGCCCGAGGTGCTCAACAGATCCTTGGAGATGGTATAAACCTTGCGGTCGATCAGGGTCTGCTCGCGCGGCCGCTGGGCCGTGACCACGAGGCTGTTCGCCGGCGCGCGATCGGGTTCGGCGCTCACCACGGGCGGCGCGGCGCTGGCGGGCCAGGCCAGACTGCAAGCCAGGGCTATGGCTGCGGCAGCGGGCGCCCGGCTCGGCTTCAGGTTCATCTCCACTCGTGATGGAGCGGGGCCTTATCAGGGGCGTCTGACAGTATCCTGACAGGCTCGGCGCCCAAGAATTCTGATCAAAGCTCGGCGAATCGTCCGATGTCTGACGTTTCTTGTTGAGCGCCCGGTCCACGGGCGACCCTGGTATAGCGGCGCACAGTCACATTGCGCAAATCTTGGGTTGGCGCTTGAATCTCCGGGCACTGATTCTTTTTGGCCCGGAACACAATGACGATCACGATCCAGAAAACCGCGCCCGGACCTGGGGTGCAGTACGCCGCCCTGCCATACCGGCGGGACGACAAGGATCTGCGCATCCTCTTGGTCACGTCGCGCGACACCGGGCGCTGGGTGATCCCCAAGGGCTGGCCGATGAAGGGCCGAACGCCCCACGACGCCGCGGCCCAAGAAGCGTTGGAAGAGGCTGGGATCGAGGGCCGGGTGGCCAAGTCGTCCCTGGGCTTCTATCGCTACCAAAAGCGCCTGCCGGACGGGACCGCGCGCCCATGCACGGTCCACGTGTTCGCTTTGGAAGTGGTGCGCCGGTGCAAGACCTGGCGCGAGAAGGGCCAGCGCACGGCCAAGTGGTTCACCCTGGAAGAAGCCGCCCACGCGGTGCAGGAGCCAGAACTGCAAGACCTGATCCATGTGTTCGGCATGAGCCACGGCGTGGCGCCCAGCTGTGAGGACGGCCGCGCGGTGGCCCGGTCCCTGGGGTTCTCGCCGGAATAACCGGGCGAAATCGTAAGGTTAGAGTCGCGCCGAGCCTCACTTACAATCTCTGTCGCGTGTTCGATGGGCGCGCGTCGGCGTATAGACAGGCATCATCGGTGGAGGCTTCGGGCTCCGGTGGCTGAGAGACGCGTTCAGTCCGCTCCCGCCTATTCATGCGAGGAGGCCGCCATGCGCGCCTTCAGTTTTTTCGCCCACCAAACAGGTTGTTCCTCCCCAACGCTGATGTTCGAAATCGCCTGCGACGAACCCACCGCGCACGCCCTGGCCCGAAAGGCCCTGGAGGAGTCCCCCAGCCGCCTGGCGATCGAGATCCGCGAGGAGAACCGGCTGGTGTTTTCCGTGGACCGGAATGGGGCGGAGTGGAGTGGGCGTGGGGCTAAAGCGCACCGATTGGATATTCAGGCTAGGGCGGCCGTATTCGGCCGCTGAGGCTGTGGGACGACTGGCTCAGTGATGCACGCCGGGCGGCGCGCTGCCCGCCCGCCAGCACCCCCCGCTAAAACGCGCTTTTGATCACCCCGCCATCGACCCGCAGAGCTGCGCCGGTGGTGGCCGAGGCCAGGGGGCTGGCGACATAGGCGACAAGGGATGCGACTTCTTCGGGCGTGGCGAAGCGCTTGATCAGCGAGGTCGGGCGCACTTTTTCGAAGAATTCGGTTTCGAAGGCCTCGAACGATTTGCCCTCGCTCCTGGCAAGGGCGTCGACGAAGTCGTTGACGCCGCGCGACCGCGTCGGGCCAGGCAGGATGCTGTTGACGGTGACGCCTGTCCCGGTGACAGCCTCGGCCAGGCCGCGGGCGACGGCGATCTGGGCGGTCTTGGTCATGCCATAGTGGATCATCTCCGCCGGGATCTGCACCGCGCTCTCGCTGGAGATGAAGATGATGCGGCCCCAATCGGCCCGCTTCATCGCCGGCAGGTACAGCCGGGCCAGCCGCACGCCGCTGAGCACATTGGCCTCGAAGAACCGGACCCAGTCCGCGTCGGAAATGGCCTCGAAAGCCTTGGGCTCGAAGATGCCGAGATTGTTGACCAGGATTTCGACGTCGGGAAACCGGCGGACCAGATCCTCGGCGGCCGCCGCGGTGGTCAGATCGCCGGCGAAGCCTAGCACCTCGCCGCCCGTGGAGGCGCGCAACTCGGCTGTGGCCTGATCCACCGCCGCCTGGGTGCGGCCGTTGACGATCACCCGGGCGCCCTCCTTAGCCAGGGCGGCGGCGATGGCTAGGCCGATGCCGGCGGTGCTGCCGCTGACCAGGGCCAGTTTGTCTTTCAGGTCGAGATCCATGGTGTCCACCTTTGCCGAGAACGGGCGTCGCGCGCAGCGGCCGCGCCCTCACGCAGATAGGAACGGCGGTGGGCGAGGCCTAGCTGTAGCGTGGGGCAAACAGGTGGGGCGCTGCCTCACAGCCCGCTGGCGAACAGGTCCGGTTTGCCGATCTGGACGCCGTGGGCGCGCAGGACGCCATAGGCGGTGGACAGGTGGAAATAGAGGTTGGTGGTGGCGAAGACGGTCAGCCACTGGCCGGAGGGCAGGGTGGGCTCCATGCCGTTGCCGATGGTCACGGTCAGGGGGACCTCGTCGCGGCCGGCGAACTGTTCGGGGGTCAGGGCGCCCAGATAGGCCTTGGCGTCGGCTATGGCGGCCTGGAAGCCGGCCAGGTCCAGATCGACCGGGACGTCCGCGGGCAGGGGCAGGCCCACTACCCGCGCCGGCCATTGGCGCGAGAAGTTGCACACCACCATCACCTGGAAGCGCAGGGGCTGCATGTCGTCGATCAGGCGCCAGTCCAGCATGTCGGCCTCGCTGACGCCGGTGGCCGCGGCGTGGGCGGCGCCCTTGGTCAGGAGGTGGGCGGTGGTGTCCAGGACGCGGGTGTAGAGATCGACGAAGGCGTAGGCGTTGACGGTCATGTGCGTTTCCTGAGAGGAGCGTCGGATTGCGCTCCGTTGCGGGGTTCTATAGCCGACGCCTTCGCGCCCGGCGACAGGCGCCTGGGTCCTCCGGATCTGGAACCGCGCCCTTCACGGCCCGTTCCATTCGTTGGTGCGTGCGCCGCCCCCGGCGCTGTGGGGTCTGCGCCGCCCCAGGCGCTGGTTCGCCTTGGAAATTGTTCTATCCTTGGATACCGGGCGGCGAGTTCGGGTTTAAAGATCTATGGCCGCCGTTCATGGCGAACCGGCCGGGAGTGAGACGATGAATTTCAAGACCAGCCGGATCCGGCTCAAACCCTTGGCCCAGCAGGTGATCGTGATCACCGGCGCCACCTCGGGCATCGGCCTGTCCACCGCGCGCGCCGCCGCCGCGCGCGGGGCGGGGCTGGTTTTGGCCGCGCGCAACGAAGAGGCCCTGAAGGCGGTGTGCGAGGATCTTTCGGCCAAGGGCGCCCAGGTGGCCTATGTGGCCGCCGATGTGGGTCGCGAAAGCGATGTGCGAGCGATCGCGGCTGTGGCGGTCAGCCGCTTCGGCGGGTTCGACACCTGGGTCAATAACGCCGGCGTCAGCATCGTTGGAGCGGCCGACGCCGTCAGCCTAGAGGATCACCATCGGCTGTTCGACACCAACTATTGGGGCGTGGTGCACGGCTCGCTGGTGGCGGTGGAGCAGTTCGCCAGCCAGGCGGGCGGCGGGGCGCTGATCAATGTGGGCGCGGCGGCCAGCGACGTGGCGCTGCCGCTGCAGTCGGCGTTCTCGGCCTCGAAACACGCGGTCAAGGGCTTCACCGACGCCTTGCGCACCGAGTTGATGGCCGCCCACACGCCGGTTTCGGTGACGCTGATCAAGCCGTCGGGCGCCGATACGCCAGGCAAGGACAATGCGCGCAACCTGACCGGGGCCGTGGTGGCCCATCCGTCCGGCCTCTATGCGACGCCCCTGGTGGCCCAGGCCATTCTCTATGCCGCCGAGCACAGGGTGCGCGACCTGACCGTGGGCGCGGGCGGGGGTATTCTGGCCCTGGCCGCCGCCGTGGTTCCGGTCCTGACCGACCCGTTCCTGGCTCTGACCGCGCGTCTGAGCGCCAAGACGGCGCGGGGCCTGGATCCCGCGCGGATCGACAACCTGCACCATGCCGGCCGCGATCTGCGCGAGCGTTCGTTCCAGACCGGGGTGCGCGAATCCAGCCTCTACGCCACCGCCCAGATGCGGCCCAAGGCTGCGTGGGGCCTGGCCCTGGGCGCGGCCCTGGCCACAGTGCTGGCGTTCAAGCTGGGGTCCAAGCGGGTCGAGGTTATTGAGGACTGAGTCAGCGTGGCTCCAGGCTTCCCGTGATCGAAGCCCGTTGCGAGATCTCGATCCAGTTGCCGTCTGGGTCCACGACCATGGAGATGCGGGCGGTGGTTCCCAGGGTGCGGGGGGCGAGGGCCTCGCGGCCGCCATGGGCCAGGATATGGGCGTGCTCGGAGTCCACGGCGAACACCTGGAAGGTCAGATAGCGCCAGCCCGGGCCGTCGAAGGGGGCGTTTTGCGGCGCATCGGCGGCTTGCTCGATCAGCACTAGGCTCTCGCCGGCGCGGAAAGCGGCGCCCCTGGCGTAGGGCTCTTCGGCCAGGCCCAGGGCGTCGGCGTAGAACCGGCGGTGGGCGTCGAGGTCTGAGACCATCAGGCGCACACCCACCTGGCCTATGCCGTGGTCGCCGGTTGGCAACAGACAAACGCGATTGCCGTCGGCGTCGGCCAGGGCCAGGGCCACCTCCAGGCCGGGCCGGGCGATCAGCAGCTCGGCATAACCGCTGGGCGGGGCGGCCGGCAGGGGCGCGGCCACGTGGTTGATCTTGAGCACCGAGCCCATCAGGTCGTGCCGGTACTGGTCATGGCCTTTGCGGATGGGCAGCTTGTGATCGAAGGGGACGCCGATCCGGTCCTGCCAGAAGGCCAGCATAGGCTGCAGGTTGTTGGTGGACAGGCCAATATCGATGCGGGGCTTGGCGAGTTGCATGTGGTTTCCTGTCCGCAGGCGGCGCTGCGGCCGCAGTCAAAATCGATCCGGCGCACCGAACAACCCGCTGCGGGGCGCGCAACCCTCTCGCCAAGATTAAAACAACTGTTTAAACCGGATCGCAATCGGCGCCGCCTTTTGTGCGCCCCTCAGGCAGGGATGATGGTCATGGGACGATTGCAGGATCGGGTGGCGCTGGTGACCGGCGCCGGCAGTGGCATCGGCCGGGCCAGCGCCAGGCTTTTCGCCGCCGAGGGAGCCAAGGTCATCGCCTTCGACCGGGTGGACGCAGTGCACGAGACGGTCGCCGCCATCACCGGCGCCGGCGGCAAGGCCGTGGGCGTGACCGGCGATGCGGGCCTGGAGGCCGACGTGGCCGCCGCGGTGGCCCGGGCGCTGTCGGAATATGGCCGCCTGGACGTTTGCTACGCCAATGCCGGGGTCAGCGGCGGCTATACGCCCTTGTTCGAACTCACCGCCGAGCACTGGACCGACCTGTTGCGCATCAACCTGATCGGCCCGTTCCTGGCCATCAAGCATGCGGCCCAGGCCATGATCCCCAAGGGCAAGGGTTCGATCATCTGCACCGCCTCGGTGGCCGGGTTGCGCTCGGGCGCCGGCGGCATTCCCTACAGCGCCAGCAAGGCAGGGGTGATCAACCTAGTCCAGACCACCGCCCAGCAGCTAGCCGGCACCGGGGTGCGGGTCAACGCCATCTGCCCCGGCCTGATCGAGACCGGCATGACCAAGCCGATCTTCGAGCGCGCCCGGGAGCGCGGCACCGCCGACAAGATCGGCCAGATCAATCCGCTACAGCGCGGCGGCGTGCCCGAAGAGATCGCCGGCGCCGCCCTGTTCCTGGCCAGCGACGACAGCTCCTATGTTGACGGACAGGCCATTGTGGTCGACGGCGGCCTGTCGAGCTCGCACCCCGTGGCGGGGCGGTTGCGCGGCGCGGGCGGATAGCGGCTCCGCCTCTACGCCCCAAATCGAGATGGTCTCGGACTGAAACGACCCGAAGTCATCGTGATCGGGTTTGAAGTTTAGACCGGCAAGCAGGCGGAACACCGGGTCGCACTTTTCCTCAACCCGCTCTTGCGCCGGGGTGAGTACGTCGTGTTGTTAATCCTGCGGGTGTTTTCTATAGGACCGGCGGATCGACGTTCAGGGGCGCTCAATGGAGTCAAGGCAAGGCCGTGCGCCGCTCCCGTTCATTGTGAACCTGGGACTGACCGGCCTGTCGGTGTTCGTGCTGTCCTGGGCCGCCATCAACTACGCCCGCGAGTACGGCGACGTCACCGCCATGTGGCCGGCCAATGCCGTCATCGTCGCGGCTCTGCTCAAATCCGATCTGAGGCGGTGGGCGCCGGTCATTTTCACGTGCTTCTGTGGCCTCCTGGGCGGCGCCCTGGTGGCTGGGGCCAGGCCCTGGGTCGCCGTCAGCCTGAACCTGTCTGACACCTTCGACGCCGTGTTGTGTGCGGCGGGCGTGCGGTGGTTGGTTGGTCGGGATGTCGACCTCACGCGCGCGCGGGACCTGATCGTGTTCATGGCGATCGGCGGCGTCATCGCGCCCCTGGTTTCCGGCATTCCCGCCGCCTTGACGATAGATTTTCTGAGACCGGGTCATTATCTCAAGTATTTATTCGAGTGGTATGGCTCGACCGCCCTCGGTGTCCTGGTGCTGACGCCGGCCTTGATGGCGTTGAACGCGTCATCCCTGGCCGAAATGTTCAACAAGAAAACCATCTGGCGCAGCGTAATTCTCTTCGGCTTGCTGTTTCTGAGCCTGGGTATCATTTTTATCCTGCCGCAATACCCGCTCTTTTACCTTGTGCTGCCGATTCTAATTCTGATGACCTTCCAGCTTGAGTTGGCGGGCGGCGCCTTGGGGATTCTCATCGCCGCCGCGGCGACGGTGGCTCAGATCGCGGTTCTATCGGCCTCCAGCTCCAAAGGGCTGACCGAGCGGCTCCTGATCAGTCAGATCTTCCTGGCGGTGACCACCGTGATCATCCTTGCGGCGGCGGCGATGCTGGCCAATCGCCGCCGCCTGACCACATCGCTGGCGGTGGCGCTGGATGAGGCCAAGGCGGCCCGGGCCTGGATGCGCGCCATCGAGGATCAGCGCTGGGCGTCGATGGCCGAAGAGATCGCGGGGGTCGGCCATTGGCGATATGACAGGCGATCCGGCGAGACGCTCTGGTCGAGCGAAATCTATCGCATCGTCGGGCTGGATCCCCTCCAGGGCGTTCCTGACGCGCAGACCATGCTGGACCATTGCCATCCGGACGACCGCCCCGCCTTGATCGCCCAGTTCACGGCGGCGCTCAGCGACGGCCAGCCATTCTCCGCCAGCGTCGGCGCCGTTCGTCCGGATGGCAGCGTGCGGCATGTCATCCTGCGGGTCGCCACCGAACGCGGGCTCGGCGGCAAGATCGTCGCCCTGTTCGGCGTGATCATGGACGTCACGGAAGCCCGGCTCGCCGAGGAAGTCTTGCGACAGAGCGAGGCCCGGTATCGCCTGGTGGCCGAGAACGCCACCGACATGATCGTTCAGTTCGACCCGCGTGGCGGAAGAATCACCTTCGTCACCCCATCCTGCCTGACGGCGCTCGGATATCGTCCGGAGGAGATGATCGGGATGCGGGCCCTGGACCTCACGCACCCCGACGATGTGGCGACAATTTTCCCGGCGCTGACCGACTTTATCGCAGCGGGGCCGGACGCCACACCCATCACCACGCAGCATCGCGCCCGTCACAAGGACGGTCATTGGATTTGGGTTGAAGGGCAGCCCAAGGTCATCTTCGACGCTGACGGCGTCGCCGTGGCCATTCAGGACGTCATCCGCGACATCACTCAACGCAAACAAACGGAGATGGAGCTCGCCCGCGCCAAGGTGGCGGCGGAGGCGGCGGCCGTGGCCAAGTCGGAGTTCCTGGCCAATATGAGCCACGAAATCCGAACGCCGCTGACCGCCATCATCGGCTTTTCTGGATTACTGGACGAAGCCGAGAACCTGCCGGAAAGCGCGCGTCGCTATGTGAAACGCATTGTCGATGGCGGCCAGTCATTGCTCTCGGTGGTCAACGACATTCTCGATTTTTCGAAATTGGAAGCGGGCCAGGTCGAACTGGATCCCCACCCCTTTGATCCCATGACCTTGGTGGAGGAAGCCGCCCAGCTGGTGGCCGCCCAGGCCGCTGAAAAAGAGCTGAGCCTGCACATCCGGCGCGAGGACGCCGTTCCAGCCCTGATCAACGCCGACAGCGCGCGTCTGAAACAGATCCTGCTCAATCTTCTGACCAACGCGATCAAGTTCACCCCGGCGGGGGACGTCACGGTCGCGGTCGACTATCTGCCGGCACAGTCTCGGCTACAGGTGCGCGTCATCGACACCGGCGTTGGAATCCCGCCGGAAAAGCTCGGCCGGCTGTTTGGGCGCTTCTCTCAGGTCGATGCGTCGGTCAATCGGCAGTACGGGGGCAGCGGGCTTGGACTGGTGATCTGCAAGGGCCTGGTCGAGATGATGGGAGGCGAAATCGGGGTCGAATCGGAAGCCGGCCTCGGTTCAACCTTCAGCTTCGACATCCTCGCGCCAATAGCCGCCACACGTGAAGACATGGAGCTGAGCGAGCCCGCCGACGCCGAAGTGGCCCAGGCTCGACCGGCTCACATCCTGGTGGTCGACGACGTCGCCGAGAACCGCGAATTGGCGCGCACCCTGCTGGAGACGATCGGCCATAGTATCGACGAGGCGGAAAATGGCTTTGAGGCGGTGAAGATCGCCATCAGCCGGCGCTACGACCTGATCTTGATGGATATGCAGATGCCCGGCATGGATGGGCTGGCGGCGACCCGGGCGATCCGCGCGTCGGCGGACCTGAACCGCGAGACGCCGATTCTGGCGTTGAGCGCCAATGTCATGGACGAGCAGGTGGCCCAATGCCGGGCCGCGGGCATGAACGATCACATCGCCAAGCCCATCCAGCTGCGCGAACTGCTGATCAAGGTGTCTCACTGGACCAGCCAATCGGCCCATCAGGAGGTGGAGGAAACCTTGGTCGGCAAGGGCGCCATTTCCGTCCCAGGACGCCAAGGCCTAGTTGGCTGATTTTGAGGCTTATCTGACATTTCCGCCATTCCCATCCAACCCTAGTTTGCCCTGGCGCAATCATGGGGAGGCGAGCAATGGACCGGCGTGGCGTATTGTTGGCGGGCATGGGCGGCATGGCGGCAATGGGAGCATGCGCTGCGCGGCCCGCGGCCAGGGCGATGTCTGTGGGCCTGCCGGCCGTCAGCCAGGAGGAACACGCCCGCACCATCGCCCTGATGCGGCCGCCCAAGCGGACCCGGCCGCTGGTGGCCATTATCGGCGACAATGTGGGGGCCGAGACCACCGACCTGTTGGTCCCGTTCAATGTCCTGTCGCGCTCGGGCGTGGCCGATGTTGTGGTGGTGGCGCCGGTCGCCGCGCCGATCCCGCTGATGCCGGCCCTGCGCATCCAGCCCACGGCCAGCCTGGCGGCCTTCGACGCCGCTCATCCGGACGGGCCGGACTACGTGATCGTGCCGGCCCAACACCATCAGGCCGCGCCGGCGGTGGTGGACTGGCTGGTCAAGCAGTCGCGGGGCGGGGCGACCATCATCGGCGTCTGCGCCGGCGCCCAGACCCTGGCCGCCGCGGGCCTGCTGGATCACCGCCTGGCCACCAGCCACTGGGCCGAGATCGCCGACCTGCGCCACAGGCATCCGACCATGGTCTGGCGAAAGGACCGCCGCTATGTAGCCGACACCGGCGTGGTCACCACTACAGGCGTCACCGCTTGCCTGCCCATGTCCCTGGCCCTGGTGGAGGCCATCGGTGGGGCGCAGCGGGCGCGAATCCTGTCCGATCAGCTGGGGGCCGCTGGAACCGATGCGCGCCACGACAGCGAGGCCTATCGCCTGGACGCCAATTGGATCCGCCAGGCCCTGGCCAACAGCGCCGCGGTCTGGCTCCACGAGACCGTCGGCCTTCCCGTGGCGGACGGCCAGGATGAACTGGCCCTGGCCTTCACCGCCGACGCCTATTCGCGCACCTATCGCTCACATCTGGTGACCCTGGCCCAGGCGCCCAGTGTGCGCACCGCCCACGGCCTGGAGTTGCTGGCGGACCGGGCGCCTGGTGGCGGTCACCTGGACCTGATCCTGCCGCCGGTGTCGCCGGACCGGCCGGCGGCCAGCTTGGACCGCGCCCTGGCCGCCATCGCCCGACGCTATGGCCGCAACACCGCCGCCTTCGTGGCCCTGCAGCTGGAATATCCGTGGCCGGCGGCGGGGCAGGCCTAGCCCCAATACCGTTTCGATAACGATTTGAATGCACGGGGCAATGTTGCTTAGCGAGGAAGGCCGGTCGGCCTTGCGCCTGATGAGGCGGATAATGAAGGGCTAACTGAGCGCTAACCAAACCGTATTGGGCTTAGCCCGCCGCCATCACCACCACCCCATCCTCGTCGCTGAACAGGCGGTGGCCGGGGGTGAAGATGACACCGCCGAAGGTGACGATCACGTCGGTCTCGCCCTCGCCGCGCTTGATGCCCTTGCGCGGATTGGTTCCCAGGGCCTTGACTCCCAGGTCCAGGGTGTCCACGGCGGCGTTGTCGCGCACGACGCCGTTGATCACCACCCCGGCCCAGCCGCTGGCCACCGCCAACTCGGCCATCTGGTCGCCCAGCAGGGCCACGCGCAGGGAGCCGCCGCCGTCCACCACCAGCACCTGGCCATGACCGGGCGTCTCCAACACCTGACGCGCCAAGCTGTTGTCCTCATAGCAGCGCACGGTGCGGATCAGGCCGCTGAAGCGGGCGCGCTTGCCGAAGGACCGCATCTGCAGGCCCAGCACCTGCAAGGCCTCGCCATGTTGGTCATAAAGGTCGGCGGTGGCGTCGGTCATGACGGGCTCCAGGCTGGATGTTGCAGCAGGCATAGCGCGAAACATCGCCCGCCGCCTCTTCCTTGCGTCAGCTTCGCGGCCCCTCTAGGGTATCAACGATAACATAGAGGGGACCTTGTCGATGCTGGGCCAGAAACTGCGCTTCGGCGCCTTTATCGCGCCGTTTCATCCGCTGTCGGAAAATCCGACCCTGGCCCTGGAGCGCGACCTGGAGCTGGTCCAGTGGATGGACCAGCTGGGCTATGATGAGGCCTGGATCGGCGAACACCACTCGGCCGGCTACGAGATCATCGCCAGCCCGGAGCTGTTCATCGCCACGGTGGCCGAGCGCACCCGCAACATCAAGCTGGGCACGGGCGTGTCCTCCTTGCCCTATCACCACCCTTTGATGCTGGCCGACCGCATCAACCAGCTGGACCATATCACCCGCGGCCGGGTCATGCTGGGCTGCGGCCCGGGTTCTTTGCCGTCCGACGCTTTCATGATGGGCATTCCCGTGGCCGCCCAGCGCGACCGCATGGACGAGGCCCTGGCCGACATCGTCAAGCTGCTGCGCGGCGAGACCGTGACCAACAAGACCGACTGGTACGAGCTCAGCGAAGCGCGGCTGCAGATGACGCCGTGGTCGCGGCCTTCGGTGGAGATCGCCGTGGCCAGCCAGGTCTCGCCCACCGGCGCCACCGCCGCCGGGCGCCACGGCCTGTCGCTGCTGTCGATCGGCGCCACCTCGGCCGGCGGCTTCAACGCCCTGGCCTCAAACTGGGCCATCGCCGAGGAAAAGGCTCAGGAGAACGGCCATACCCTGGACCGCTCCGGTTGGCGCCTGGTGGGGCCCATGCATATCGCCGAGACCCGCGAACAGGCCCGCGCCGACTGCGTCCATGGCCTGGAGCAATGGGTTTATTATTTCCGCGAGGTCGCCGCCCTGCCTCTGGTGGCCGATGGCGACGGGGACCTGATCGACCAGTTGATCGCCTCGGGCCTGGCGGTGATCGGCACTCCGGACGACGCCATCGCCCAGATCGAGCGGCTGGAGGCCCAGTCCGGCGGCTTCGGCTGCTTCATGTTCATGGACCACAACTGGGCCGACTGGGACCGCAAGAAGCGTTCCTACGAACTGACCGCCCGCTATGTGTTCCCGCGGTTCCAGAACCTGAACGACAATCGCACCGCCTCGCTGAACTGGGCCAAGGACAACCGCGACACCTTCATTGGCCACGCCCGCATGGCCGTGGGCATGCGCGTGGCCCAGCACATCCAGGAAAAGGGCGTGGACAATATCCGTCCCGAAATCCTGGAGGCCATGGGCATGGGCAAGAAGGCCGACGCGGCGGAGTAGATGCGATTTTCTCCTCCCCCGTATCGCTTTGCGACACAGGGGAGGAGACGTTCTTTACCGCCTCGGCTCGACCACGATCTTCACCTGGCTTTCCGGGTCGGCCAAGGCGGCGAAGGCCCCCGCCACGCCGTCCAGGCCCACGGCGCTGGTGATCACGGGCGCCACGTCGATGCGGCCCTCGGCGATGTCGCTGAGGGTCCCGGCGAATTCCTCGGGCGTGTAGCCAAGCACGAAGCGGAAATCGATCTGCTTAGCGATGGCCAGGAACGGTTCTATGCTGTCCGGCTCCATGCACACGCCCGCGACAATGATCTGCGAGCCGGCCGGCGCCGCGTCGATTAGCCTTTGCAGCATGCCGGGCACGCCGACACATTCGAAGATGATCGCCCGCTTGACCGTCTGGCCGCCCATGCGGGCCATGGTCTGTTCCAGGCCGGTGGTCCAGACGCCCACCTCGCGCCATTTGGTGTGGGGCGACTCCTGGGCCGGATCGACGATGATGTCGGCGCCCAGGCGTTCGGCCATGCGCCGGCGGGCGGGGGAGAAGTCGGCCGCGATCACCGGGCCATAGCCGCGCGCCTTCAGGCCGGCGATCACGGCTAGGCCCACCGGGCCACAACCCACCACCAGGGCGGCGCTCGGCTCCTCCAGGGCGGCGCGGGCGACGGCGTGGGCGCCCACGGCGAAGGGCTCGGTCATGGCCGCCTGTTGATCCGACAAGCCGTTGGGGATGGGGATCAGCATGGCTTGCTGCAGCAGCATGCGTTCGGCGTAGCCCCCGGGATAGTCGTTGGAATAGCCGACGGTGGTCGGCCCCGCGGGGCCCATCAGGATCGGCATGGACACAATTCGGGTCCCCACCTTCAGCGGCTTTTCCGAACCGGGCCCATAGTCCAGGATCTCAGCGCTGAACTCGTGGCCGAACACCACGTCGCGGCTCGCGTCCAACCCTCCGGCAAGGCCGCCATTGGCTCGCTTGCCCATGTCCACCATGCGGTCCAGGTGGTGCAGGGCGTGCAGGTCCGAACCGCAGATGCCGCAGCACAGAGTCTTGACCAGCACCTGGCCGGGACCGGGGGTCAGCTCCGCGATATCCTCGCAAACCAGTTGTCCGCGTCTCGCCAACACCGCGCGCATGCCGTCTCTCCCATGGATTTTGCAGCAGTTTCGGGCGCGGCGGGGGCCGTTGCAATGGCGCCGTTGGGGAAGGCGGGCGCGCAACCAACTTGACCGCTCGGGGCCATGGTGAGCCAAATCGCGCCAGGGCGGCGCGAGGGCAGGGTTATGATCTTCGAACAGGTGGCCACGGGCGGTTGCCAGTCCTATCTGGTCGGCTGTCCCGATACTTTCAGCGGGGCGCTGATCGACCCGGAGATCAGCCAGGTCGACCGCTATCAGGCCCTGGCGGCGCGCCACGGGCTGCACATCCGCTATGTGATCGACACCCATACTCATGCCGACCACTTCTCGGCGGCCAAGCAATTGGCGGAGCGGTTCGGGGTCCCAGCCGTGATGCACCGCCACAGCCCGGCGCCCTTCGCCTCGCTGCGCCTGGACGACGACGACATGCTGCTGGTGGGGAACATCCGCATCCGCGCCGTGCACACGCCTGGCCACACCCGCGATTCCATGTGCCTTGTGGCGGGCGACCGGGTGTTCACCGGCGACACCTTGCTGATCGGCGGCACCGGTCGCACCGACCTGCCCAGCGGCGATCCGGACCAACTGTATGAGAGCCTGTTTGGCAAGTTGCTCAAGCTGGATCCTGAGCTGCTGGTCTATCCGGCGCACGACTATAAGGGCCGCTCTCACTCCACCCTGGGGACCGAGATCGCCGAAAACCCGCGGCTGCAAAAGCGCGAGCGCGCGGAATTCACAGCCATGATGAGGGCCCTGGACATGGCCGCGCCCACCCACATGACCGAGGCCCTGCGCACCAATATGAGCGGCGGCAAGACGGTCAAACAACTGCTGGCCGAGGCGGCGGCCGAGGTGCCGTTCATCGGTCTGGCCGAACTGAACGCGCGCCTGACCGGCCGGCCCAACGACCTCTTGATCCTGGACATACGCGAGGAGAGCGCCTTCAAGGCCGGCCATATTCCCGGCGCCCGCCACCTACCCCGCGGCCAGCTTGAGCTGCGGGTCAATGACGAGATCCCCGACCCCACCCTGCGCATCGTCACCTGCTGCGAATTCGGCAAGATCTCCACCCTGGCGGCGGCGACCTTGCGTGAGCTGGGATTCATGCGCGCGGTGGCGCTGGACGGCGGCATCAGGCAGTGGCGGGAGCAGGGGTTTCCTGTCGAGGCATGAGGCCTAAACCTTTTCCGCCAGCCCCTCAGCCAAAATCCCCTCAGCCTCGGCCACCAATTCCACCGTATGCTCCCCCAGTCGCGGCGGGTGCCGGCGGATATTCCCCGGCGTTTCGGAGAATCTCACCGGCGGGCGCATGGAGACATAGTCTCCGGCCTCCGGATGGGAATAGGTTTCGAACAGCCCCACCGCGTCCAGGTGAGGGTCGTCGATAAGGTCGTCCAGACGGTTCATCTTGACCACCGGGATATGCAGCGGCTTGAGCAGGTCGAGCCATTCCTGGGTGGTCTTTTCGGGGGTGATCGAATGGACCAGGGCGTAGAGCTCGCGGATGTGCCGGCCCCGGGTCATGTAGTCGGAAAAGCGTTCGTCGGCGGCGATGCGCTCGGCCCAGCCGGCCGCGCGGAAGAACTCGTCCCACTGTTTGTCCGTGTACGGCAGCAGGCCGATATGGCCGTCCCGGGTGGCGTAGGGAATCCGGTGAGGGTTGGTCACCCGCGGATAGGACCATTGGCCGTTGGGCGGGTCATAGACGTGGCCGTACATGTGTTCGGCCAGGTTGAAGCTGGTGACGCATTCCAGCATGGGCACCTCAACGAACTGGCCCTGGCCCGTGCGCTGGCGGTGGAACAGGGCGGCCAATGTGGCCTGGGCCATGAACAGCCCCGAGACCTTATCGGCCACCAGGCTGGGCAGGATGCGTGGAGTCTGGTCGCCGTCAGTACGGTTCAACAGATCGCCGAACCCTGCGGCGGCTTGGATCAGGTCGTCATAGGCCGGCTCGCCCGCATAGGGACCGTCTGAGCCATAGCCGGCGGCATGGACGTAGACGATGTCCGGCTTGATCGCCTTGACGTCCTCGTAGGACAGACCCAGCCGCGTCAGGCCGTCATAGCGCACCGAGGCGGCGAACACGTCGGCGGTGGCGATCAGGGCCTTGAGCTGGGTCATGGCTTCGGGTTGGCGCAGATCGAGCAGCAGGCCACGCTTGTTGCGGTTGATGGCCATGAAGATCGGCCCCATGTCGCGCACGTCGTCGCTGGGCGTATGGCCGGCCCAGCGCATGATGTCGCCGCCACCCCCGCGATTGCCACCGGGAAACTCGACCTTGATCACGTCCGCACCCATGTCGCCGAGCATCTGGGTGGCATAGGCGCCCAGGACCACGCTGGTCAGGTCGATCACCCGCACCCCCTTGAGCGGCCCGGTGGCTTCGGCGGCGAGGTCGTGGCGTTTGGCGGGCATGTCAGTGGGTTCCTTCCAGATGTCTTGTGGTGGCCGCCAGTCGCTCGATCCCTGCCTTCAACTCAGCCAGGATCAACGCCTCCTTGCGTTCCAGCCGAGCGACCGGGCCGGCTATGCCGAGTGCGTAGATGCGGCCGTGCGGGCCTGGGGGCAGCAGGGCGCCGATGACGCCGGCGCCGTCCGAGACGATGTGTTTGGAAAAGGCGTAGCCGCGGGCCCGGACCTCGGTGATCGTGGCCATGAGGTCCTCGCGCGACAGTTTGTCGGCCCCGTCTTCCTCGACGTTGATCCGTCGGCGCAGCTTCTCGATCTCGGCGTCAGTCTTGGCGCTGAGCAGCAGCCAGCCCATGCCGGACTTGGCGAGGGGCCGGCGCGCGCCGGGCGGCACCGAGAACTGTAGCGGCTCGGCCGAGTGGATAAGATGCACATACTGGGCGCGCAGGTCGCTCTGGGCGGCCAGGATCACCGTCTCGCCGGTCACCTGGTGCAAATGGCTCATCAGGCCGGTCAGGGCGCCGTCGCCGAACAGGCCGTCCTGCACCCAGGCGCCCAGAGCGGCGATGCGCATGGTGGGGAAATAGCTGCGCCGTGCGCGGTCGTGGTCGAGATAGCCCAGCGCCACCAGGGACTTGAGCAGGGCCGAGCCGCTGGAGGCCGGATAGCCGAGGCCGTCCAGGATCTCCTTCAGCGACAGGGGACGCCGCTGGCGGTCGAAATATTCGAGGATCTCGAACACCCGCCGCGCCGACTTGACCGCATCTTCCGCCAACCATGGCTCCATTTCACATATGTGTATTTTTCAACCACATATGGGCAGAACTGACCTGCCTGGCCTAATATCCCGGTCAGAGCCCAAGCTCAATCGTCGTCATGAACGGGAGGCCCCATGGATTTCGAGCTCAGCGAAGAGCACCGCATGCTCAAGGATTTAGTGGCCCGTTTCGTGCGCGACGAGCTGATGCCGCTGGAGGCGGGGGTGCTGGCCCGCGAGGCCAAGGGCGGTGGCCTGGGCATCGGCGAGGCGGATCGCATCCGCATCGACGGGGTGTCCAGGGAACTGGGCCTGTGGGGCCTGGACGCGCCCGAGGATGTGGGCGGTTCGGACCTGCCCTCGGTGGCCATGGTCGGGGTCAATGAAGAGCTGGGGCGGACCATCACCCCCTACACCATCCCGCCGGACTCGCCGAACCTGCGCATGCTGATGGCCACGGTCACCGACCGCCAGCGCGAGGCCTATCTGGCGCCCTATGTGCGGGGCGAGACCATCTCGGCCATCGGCATTTCCGAGCCGGGCGCGGGGGCCGACCCCGCCGGCATGATCACCAAGGCCGAGCGGGTCAAAAACGAAGATGGGACGGACGACTGGGTTTTGAACGGCCGCAAGATCTGGATCAGTCGCGCCGCCGACGCCGACTTCACCATCGTCATGGCCGTGACCGACAAGGAAAAACGCGCCCGCGGCGGCATGTCGGCCTTCTTGGTGGACAAGGGTACGCCCGGTTTCAATGTCCTTCGCGCCATCCCCATGATCGGCGGTGCGGTGACCTATGAGGTGGCGCTGGAGGACTGCCGGGTGCCAGGCTGGAAGCTGCTGGGCGTCGAGGGCCAGGGCTTCGCGCCCATGCAGGTGCGGCTGGGCACCCGCCGGATCGAGATGGCCGCCTGGTCAATCGGCATGGCTCAGCGGGCGCTGGACATGATCTGCGAGTTCGCGCCCCAGCGCAAAACCTTCGGCCTGCCCCTGTCGGAGCGCCAGGCGATCCAGTTCTGGGTGGCGGATGCGGCGACCCAGATCCACGCCGCCCGGCTGATGACCTATGACTGCGCGGTCAAGCTGGACGCCAAACGCGATGTGCGGACCGAGATCTCGATGATCAAATCCTTTTCCACCGAAATGGCCTGGACCGTGGTCGATCGGGCCATGCAGACCTTTGGGGCTATGGGCATGACCAAGGAGTTGCCGCTGCAGCTGATGGCGGCCAAGCTCAGAACCATGCGCATCTATGACGGTCCCACCGAGGTGCATAAATGGGTGGTGGCCAGAAACCTGTTGGGGAGAAGCCGATGACCGCCGAGGCCTACGGAGAAGTGCGTATCGACTGGCGCGGCGCGGTCGCCCTGGCGATCATCGACCATGCGCCGAACAATCATGTGAGCGTCGGGCTGATGCGCGATCTGGCCGACGCCTTCGACGCCCTGGACGCCGACCCGCGGTGCCGGGTGGTGGTGCTGGCGACCGAAGGCCGTGTGTTCTGCGGCGGCGCCGACTTGCAAGCGCCCAACGCGGTCACGCGCGGCGACGGGGCGGGCATCAATCCACTGTACAAAGAGGCCGTGCGGCTGTTCTCCAACAGAAAGCCGATTGTGGCCGCCGTGCAGGGCGCGGCGGTGGGCGCAGGCCTGGGCCTGGCCCTGGTGGCCGATTTCCGCATCGCGGCGCCCGAAGCGCGGTTCGCCGCCAATTTTGTCAAGCTGGGCTTTCACGCCGGCTTCGGCATCTCCCACACCCTGCCGCGCCTGATCGGCCTGCAGCGGGCGGCGCTGATGCTGCAGACCGCCCGGCGCATCAAGGCCGACGAGGCGCTCGACTGGGGCCTGGTGGACGCGGTGGTCCCGCTGGAGCGCGTGCGCGAGGAAGCCGTGGCCCTGGCCCAGGAGATCGCGGAGAACGCGCCGCTGGCCGTGCAGTCCTCCCGCGCCACCCTGCGCGATGGCCTCGCCGCCGCGGTCAAGGCTCAGACCGACCACGAATTCGCCGAGCAGCAACGGCTGATGAAAACCGCCGACTTCGCCGAGGGTGTCCGGGCGGTGAACGAGCGCCGGCCGGGCGTATTTGTCGGGGGGTGACGGCTAGTCCTCCCGCTCGCCCCGTTTCATGGTCGGCGCCACGGCGTAGTTCAGCTGCACCAGCAGGATGAAACCTATGCTCCAATAGGGGTTGATCAGGCAGAGCAGGGCGCCGAAGGCGTAGAGCGCCTGGGCGACGACGATGCGCCGACGCAGGGCGGCCCCGATCGCCGGAGGCAGGTCGGCCTTGGCCAGGCCGGCGCGCCCGGCGTGAAACCAGCTCCAGTAAAGCGTCGCACCCAGCAGCAGGATGTTGAGCCAATAGACGGCCAAGGCGACGCGGAAGGTGATGAACCGGGCCAGCAGCATGGTCGAGAACGGCATCAAAGCCACCCAGGCCAGAAAGACCAAGTGGATCCAGGACAGGTCTCGATCGGATCTTTCGAACTGGTTGAGCTGGGTCTGTTGGCCGACCCAGAAGATGCCCAGGGTCAGGAAGCTCGTCAGATACATCCCGAGCCGCGGGGCGAGACCCACCAGCACGGCGCAAAGCTGCGCTTCGGAATGCACCGTCACGGTCTCGGGGATGCGGATGTCCAGCACGATCAGGGTCATGGCGACGGCGAACACCCCGTCGCTCAGGGCCGCCAGCCGATCCAACCCGTGGCCGGCGATACGGTTGTAGTCCTTGACCATGGCGCCAGCTTAACCGCGCTATCGCCAGGCAGGCCAGGGCGCGGTTGAACGGCGGCGCAAAAACGCGAGTCGTTCGCGCTAGGTTTTGGGCGGGGCGTCGCTAAATTCCCGCCATGACGTCTTTGCAAGCCTCCGCGCTGTCGATCGAGGAAAGCGCGGCCCTGACCCGCCGCATCACCCGGCTGTCCCTGGCCGTGGCCACGGTTCTCAGTCTGGCCAAGGTCGCCGCCTGGATCGCCAGCGGTTCAGTGGCCGTGCTGGCCTCACTTGCGGATTCGGGCCTGGATATGCTGGCCGCGGCGACCACCTATTTCGCGGTGCGCTACGCCGCTGAGCCACCCGACCGGGAGCATCGTTACGGCCACGGCAAGGCCGAGGCCTTCGCCAGCCTGATCCAGGCGGGGCTGGTGTTCGCCTCGGCGGCCCTGATCGGCCGCGAAGCCATCGATCATCTGATCCATCCGCAAGCCGTGACTCACCAGGGTGTTGGCCTGTGGGTCATGGCGGCCTCGACCGTGCTGACCGTGATGCTGGTCTCGGCCCAGTCGCGGGTGCTGAAGACCGCCCAGTCGGTCGCGGTCACTTCGGACCGCATGCACTATCTGGTCGACATCGCCTCCAATGTGGTCGCCTTCGCGGGCATTGGCGCCAGCCTGCTCGTCGGTGGCCCAGCGCCGGACGCCATAGCCGGCCTATTGGTCGCCGGCTGGCTGGTCTGGGGGGCGGTCAGTGTGTTCCGCGGGGCCAGCCTGGAGCTGATGGATCATGAACTGGGCCGCGAAGCCCGCGCGCGGATCATCGCCCTGATGCGCGCCGATCCAAAGGTCGGCGGTGTGCACCAACTGCGCACCCGCGCCGCCGGCCCCTATGTCCACATGCAGGCGCATATGGATCTCGATCCAACCCTGTCGCTGGTCGAAGCGCACCGCATCATGGTCGAGGCCGAGAACCGCGTGCTGGCGGCCTTTCCGGCGGCGGACATCCTCATCCACCCCGACCCGCGAGGCTTCGCCGAGCCTCACGGCGGCGCGTTCGGGGAATCCCACGAGGCCGAAGCGATCAGCCCTGTCCACAACGCAGCGCGGTAAACGAAACCTTAAGGGCCATCGGCGCTTTTGATGAAGCCACGACCGAAGAACGCGGGCCGAAATCGAGAAGATGACCGTCGAACGCACCTTGCACCATTTTCCGCTCGACCCGGCCTCGCGCCAGGTGCGCCTGGCCCTGGGCGAAAAGCGGCTGGCCTTCCGCGAAACCCCCGAACGCTATTGGGAACGCCGCCCGGAACTGACCAAGCTCAACCCCTCCGGCCTGACCCCAGTGCTGGTGGAGACCGACGGCGGTAAGACCCTGGTGGTCTGCGAGAGCCGCGCCATCCTTGAGCATCTGGAAGAGGTGGCGCCCGAGCCCGAACTGATGGGCCGCGACCTGGCCGAGCGGGCGGAGACGCGGCGGCTGCTGCAATGGTTCGACCGTAAGTTCGACTACGAGGTCAACGGCCTGTTGCTGCACGAAAAGATGGAAAAGCGCCTTTTGGGCCTGGGCGCGCCGGACCTGTCCAACCTGCGCGCGGGCCGCGAGGCCCTGCGTGTGCACATGAGCTACATCGAGAAGCTGCTCAATGAGCGCGACTGGCTGAATGGGCGGCGGATGAGCCTGGCCGACTTCGCCGCCGCCGCCAACCTGTCGGTGATCGACTATTTCGGCGACGTGCCTTGGACCGATTTTCCGGCCCTGCGCACCTGGTACATGAAGCTCAAGTCGCGGCCCTGTTTCCGCCCGCTGCTCACCGACCGCTGGCCGGGCCTGGCCCCCGCCGCCCACTATGACGACCTCGATTTCTGAGCCCGTCGAAGCCCGCATCCGCGCCCAGGCCCTGGCGCTGGGGTTCGACGTCTGCGGCTTTGCGTCTGTGGAGACGCCGTGGGCCGCGTCGGAGCGGCTGGCCGAGTTCGTCGCCGCTGGGCGGCATGGCGAGATGGCCTGGATCGAGACCACCCAGGACCGCCGCGCCCATCCCCGGGCCATGTGGGCCGGCGCGCGGTCGGCGATCATGCTGGGGGTCAATTATGGGCCGGATGTGGATCCGCTCGAGGCCTTGGCGCGCAAGGACCGGGCGGCCATTTCAGTCTATGCCCAGGGCGACGACTATCACGACCTGATCAAGAGGCGGCTCAAGGCCCTGGCCCGCTGGCTGGTGGAAGTCTCGGGCTGTGAGTTGAAGGTGTTCGTCGACACAGCCCCCCTGATGGAAAAGCCCCTGGCCCAGAGCGCCGGCCTGGGCTGGCAGGGCAAGCATACAAATCTGGTCTCGCGGGCGTTCGGATCGTGGCTGTTCTTGGGCTCGATCCTGGTCGATTTCCCCCTGATCCCCGACGCCGCCGAGACCGACCACTGCGGCGCCTGCCGCGCCTGCCTGGACGCCTGTCCCACCAGCGCCTTCCCTGCGCCCTACCAGCTCGACGCCCGCCGCTGCCTGTCCTACCTGACCATCGAACACGTCGGCCCAATCCCGCTGGAGTTTCGCGAGGCGCTAGGCCCGCGCATCTATGGCTGCGATGACTGCCTGGCCGTCTGCCCCTGGAACAAGTTCGCCCAGACCTCGCGCGAAGCGTCCCTGCACGCGCGCGAAACCCTGAAAAGCCCCGCCCTGGCCGATCTGGCGGCCCTGGACGACACCGCCTTCCGCGCCCTGTTCTCCAAAAGCCCGATCAAGCGCATTGGCCTGAGCCGGTTCCTGCGCAACGTGCTCTACGCCATCGGCAACTCCGGGGAACCGGGACTGGCCGAGAGCGCGCGGGCGCATTTGGACGATCCGTCAGAGGTGGTGCGCGAGGCGGCCGAATGGGCGGTGGGGAGGTTGGAGAGGGGTACGCCATGACACACCCACAGGATCCAGAAATCGTTGAGGTGCAGAGCGCCTACGCCTTCGCGCCCACGCTTGATCGCCTGACAGCGGCGATCGAGGGGGCGGGCATCACCATCTTCGCTCGCATCGACCATGCCGCCGGCGCGCAGTCGGTCGGAACCCCCATGCCGCCGGCGGTGGTGCTGATCTACGGCGCGGCCAAGGGCGGGACCCCCATCATGCTCGCCGCGCCCCAGGCGGCGCTGGATCTGCCCTTGCGGGTGCTGGTGCGGGAGGCGGAGGACGGCGTGGTCCTGGTGGCCTTTCATCCGGTGGCGGCCATGTTGAGGCGGGCTGGTGTTCCGGATGCGCTGGCGATCCGCCTCGATCCGGCGCAGCATCTGCTGGTCGAGGCGGTCAAGGCCTAGGCAAGGTGGGGTTCAGCCCGCCGGCTTGCTTACATAGCGCACGATCCGCTTCTCCTGCACCTGCGCCCCGTAGATCACCCCGTGACTATCCACCCACACCCCCTCGGCGCCGCTGGTGGCGCCCTTGTCCGGATTGGGCTCAGTATCGGGGATGAAGGCGGCGACGTGGCCGGTGAGGGCGCTGCCGATGCGGACGCCGCGCTTCCAGCCTGGGTGGTGGCCATAGCCCTCTGGCGCGCGCGACTCGGAATCGGAGACATAGAGGGTGTCGTTGCGGTCGATGAACATGCCGCTCGGCCGGCTGAACTGGGGCCAGACGCCTTGCAGCTGGCCGTCCTGGTCGAAGATCTGGATGCGGTTGTTCCAGCGATCGCCGACAAACAGGCGACCGTGGGAATCCATGGCCAGGGTGTGCGGCACGTCCATCTGTCCGGGCGCTGCGCCATGCTCGCCCCATTGCTTGATGAACTTGCCGTTGGCGTCCAGCTTGACGATGCGGGCGGCGCCCTTGCCGGGGGTGTGGCCGTCGGCGACGAAGATGGTTCCGTTCGGGGCGACGAGCACGGCGTTGGGCTCAAAGAAGGTGTCGGGACCCTCCTGGGAGACCCCTGGCCTGCCGAGCGCGCGCAGAACCTTGCCCGTTTTGTCGAACTCGAACACCTGGGCGCCCTTGACGCCGTCAGAATGGCCGTCTGTGATCCAGATGTGGTCCTGTCGGTCGATATAGAGGCCGTGCGGAAAGAGGAACATGCCGCCGCCAAAGGCCTTGATGAATTTACCCTTGGCGTCGAATTCCAGGATCGGATCCAGGGCGCTGCCGGCGCAGTTATTAGCCCCGCAGCGCTCGGCGACCCAGATATGGCCCCGGCTGTCCACGCCCACGCCGCTGGACGAGCCCATGGTTCGGCCCGGCGGCATTTTCAGAAAGCCAGTCTCCATCCCATAGGGACTGGGCTGGGAATTAGGTTCATCGGCGGGGGGCTGCGCGGTGGCTTCCGCCTTCGCGCTGGCCACGAACCGTGGGCCTGACAGGGCTGCGCTTGGCTTGAAGGCGTCGATACGGACACCCGCGAGGAACTCGCCGCGATGGTCCAGCTCGGCGTGGCCGGCCGGAAAGCCATTGAACTTGAGGACATAGGCCAGGATATCGGCATAGGTTTCCCCGCCGAGGGATCTGGGCGCGTCCATGGGCATGGTGGTGCGGGTGCGGTCGAATAGGTCGCCCATGCTCAGGCCGTTCCAGGTCGACAGGAACTCTGGCCCCGCCAGGGGTTTGGCCTCGCCCGTGCCGGTGAGCTGTTCACCGTGGCATTTGGCGCAGTTTTTTTCGTAGGCGGCCGCGCCGCGTTCGGCCTGGGCGTCGGTATAGACACCATCCCATACCGACCTCGAGCCATCCTGAGCCAGGGGCGCGCCGACCACCAGGACAACAACTGCCGCCGCCAGCGCCCCGATCAGGGCTATGCCTTTGCTCATGGCGCCACGTTATTGATCGGAGGGGAGGGTGAAGGCGATGTATTCGCCCGAATAGACGCCGCCGCTCACCGCTACGACCAGGTACTGCTTGCCGTTCACGCTGTAGGTCATGGGCGTGCCGCTCTGCGGGGCGGGCATCCATACCGCGCCCACCTCCTTGCCGTTGGCCTTGTCATAGGCGCGCAGCATGGCGCCGCGGGGATGATCGGGGGTGGTGGTGACCATGGAGTCGCCAGCCACCACCAGCGACTTGGTGACCAGGGCGCCGATCGAGTAGCCCGTCTGTCCGGTCCTGGGGATGTTGAGGCCCTTGAGGGCAGGATTGTTGCGGATAAAGTCCGGGGTCTCGCCGTCGGCGATCTGCCAGAGGATGTCTCCCGTATCCAGGTTGATAGCGCTGATGGTGGCATAGGGCGGTTTGACCAGAGGCAGGCCATCCACGTTCAGGCTGCGATAGCCGCCATTGCCCGCTGGGCCCTTAGGTGGCGGCGGGGCGTCGGCGCCCACGTTCTCGCCTGGCCCGCGGATCATGGACACGGGTTGGCCAGCGACGCCCACAACATAGCGCAGGTCGCTCATCCCCGCCGGCGGCGGCTGCAGGCCGGTGGACCCCAGGCACGAATTGCAGGCATGGACATAAACGATATGGGTTTCAGGATCGAACGATCCGCCCGGCCAGTTGGTGCCGCCTGAGGCGGAGCTGTTGAGCACGCCCAGGGGGCCGGGCAGGGTGCTCACCACGGGAGGCGTGAACACCGGTCCGAGCTTGTAGTCCTTGACCAGATCAAGCGCTTTTTTGTGCAGTTCGGGTGTGAAGTCGATCAGATCGTCCGTAGACAGACCATTGCGGGCATAGGCGCGCGGTTTGGTCGGGATCGGCTGGGTCGGCGAATACCATTCGCCCGGCACATCGCCCTTCGGGACGGGTCTCTCAGGCATCGGCCAGACCGGCTTTCCGGTGACCCGGTCGAACACATAGAGAAAGCCTTGTTTGCTCGGCAGGGCCACGGCCTTGATCGGCTTGCCGCCCACCGTGATGTCCATCAGCATCGGCGCCGAGGAATTGTCGTAGTCCCAGATCTCGTGGTGGATCTCCTGGAAGTGCCATTTGCGCTGGCCGGTGGTCAGGTCCACGGCCACCAGGCTGTCGCCGAACAGGCCATTGCCGGGCCGCTGGCCGCCGTAGAAGTCGCTGGTGGGCGACTCTATCGGCAGGTAGGCGGTGTTTAGCGCCACATCCACGGTCATCTGGGTCCAGACCGCCGTATTGCCGGTGGTCTCGGCCGAGCCGTTCAGCCAGGTATCGTAGCCGAACTCGCCCTTCTGCGGGATGGTGTGAAAGGTCCACAGGCGCTTGCCGGTGCGCACGTCGAAGGCGCGCACATAGCCTTTGTTGTTGTGCATCCGCGCGGGGGTGAAGCCTTCGCGGAAGGCTGTGCCGACCAGGATAGTGTCGCCCGCCACCACCGGGGCCGCGTGCAGCCCCGCCTCGCCGGTGACCAGATCGGGCCAGATCTGCTGGTCGAAATCCTGCTTCAGATCGACCTTGCCGCCTACGCCGAAGCTGGGCACGGGCTGGCCGGTGGCGGCGTCCAGGGCGATGAGGCGATAGCCAGGGGTCACGTAGAGGATTCGCTTCTCGGTCCCGTCGCTCCAATAGGCCAGTCCGCGCCCGGACAGCTGGCGCGGCGCCGCGGCGCCGCGGGCGCCTTCATGCTCGCTGTGCACCCACAATAGCTCTCCGGTCACCGCGTCCAGGGCGATCACGCCGCGGCGCGACCCGGCGGTGGCGTAGATGACGCCGCCCACCTCCAGCGGCGTGCCCTCCAGCTTGAACTCCGGGCGATTGCCGATGTTGTCGGTCTTAAAGCGCCAGGCGACCTCAAGCTTGCTGAAGTTCGCGGCGTTGATCTGGTCCAAGGGCCGATAATGGCTGCCGGCCAGGTCGGCGGCATAGGTCGGCCACTCCACATCGCGCACTGCCGCAGCAGGGCTGGACGCGGCCGGGGCGGCCGTTTGGGCCACTGCGGCGGAGCTCAGCATGAGCGCCGCTGCGAGCGTTCCGCAGGCGAGCTTAGTCCTGGTCGGCGTCATCAGGCGGTTCCCCCTCAGGCCTGTGGTCAGGCCATGTTCTTGATCTGGCCCAGCGCGGCCCGGAGCATCTGTTTTTGGCCGTCGGTGACGTCCGCATGCGGCGGGCGCTGGTAGAATTGCGACGCGCCCATCTGCTGGCTTAGTGCGTATTTCATCGGCCCGAATGAATAAACGCCGCCGGCGCGCATGGTCTGCTCGGCAGCCCGCAGCCTGGCCAGAGGCGCATGGTAATCCTGCTTGGCGCGATAGGCCGCGAACACATCGGCGCATTGTTTGGTGAAGACGTTACCCTCCATCAGGATCGCGCCCATGCCGTTGTCCAGCGCGTGCTCCAGGTTGCTTCCCGTGCCCGTGCGCATGTTCAGCTCAGGGAAATTCGCCACGAAGCGGGCATAACCCGACGCGTCCCCGCTGGAGTCCTTGATCCCCGCCAGGTTCGGATAGTGCTGCAGGCTCTTCAGCAGGTCGATGGAGATCGGCACGTGGCTGTTGCCGGGGATATGGTAGAGGTTGATCGGCAGCCGCACCTGGTCGAACAGCATCGAATAATAGCGCGTCAGCCCTTCGGTTGGCGGGTCGGGATAGTAGAAGGGCGGGATCACCAGCAACCCATCGGCGCCGTGGTCGGCGGCGTGCTGGGACAGCTCCAGGGTCTCCGGGAAATTCGGGGTTCCGGGGCCGATGATGATGTTCAGGCCCAGCTTGTCCTTCAGCGCCACCTCGGCGACCTGCTTGCGCTCGGCCACCGAAAACGAGGGGTATTCGCCGCTGGTGCCCAGCACCACCACCCCATCCGCGCCACAATGCTTGAACCAGGCCAGCACGTCGCGAAATGCGCCTGGGTCAAACTTCAGATTCCTGTCGCAAGGGGTGATGCTGGCCGTCCAGAACAAAGTCTTGACCGGACTGCCCAGGTTCGCCGCGGCCATGGCCTGGCCGGCCTTGCCCGTCATTGCAGCAGCCGCCGCCGCTGCGCCGACCAGCCCAATGGCGTCTCTACGGGTCGCTTCCATGGATCCCTCCACCAGATCTTGTGGTGTGGATGGTCCGCAGCCCTCTTTGTGGCCGCATTGTGATCACCCGACTTGCAACTTTTGCTCAAAACTAGAGCAAGGCAATGGAAATCGACCGCGCCACCGCCAGCGCTTGACCTAGACGCGCCCCGTCACCTCGGCGAGGGCGGCGGTGACCTGGGTGACGTCATAGGGTTTGCGGATCACCGGGGCGTCGAAACCGGCGAAGTTGAAGCGACTGTCGCCATAGCCGGTGGCGAAGACGAAGGGTATGCCCCGGGCGGCCAGGGCCTCGGCCACCGGCATGACCGAGGCGCCGTTCAAGTTGGCGTCGAGCACCGCGGCGTCCAACGGACGGTCGACCATGGTCATGGCTTCTTCCACGTCGGCGGCTGAGCCGACGATGGTGGCGCCGGCCTCCTCCAGTCCCGCCTCCAGTTCCAAGGCCAACAGCAAGGCGTCCTCGACGATCAACAGGCGCAGGCCGTCGATACGGGCCGCCCCGGCGGAATAGGGCTGGGCGGGAGCGTGCATTTCGCTCGCTGCGGCGGGTTCGCTTTGTGGCTCCGGCTCAAGCACCGAGGGGGCGGTGATCGCCCCGATCCCAGCGCGGATCACCGCGCGCACGCCTTCCCGGCGAAAGTCCACGGAGACCTCGCCCCCTAGGTCGCGCCCGGTGACCTCTTCCAGGAGAGTCGCGCCAAAACCCCGCCGCGTGCGTGGGGTCACGCGGGGACCGAAGGATTCGGCCCACTGCAGCTCCAGTCCTCCATCCGGCAGGCTTAGCCAGCGGACATCGATCCGGCCGGTCTCCACTGACAAGGCGCCGAACTTGACGGCGTTGATCGCCAGTTCGTGCAGGGCCAGGGACATGGCGGCGGCCGCGCGCGGCGTGAGCAGCAGTTCCGGGCCTTCCCAACGGGTCTGGCCGGGCGCGATGCCGCCCAGCTCCGCAGCGGCGACGCTGCTCATGCTCGCGCCCCGCCAACGTGTGGCGGTCAACAACTGGTGGGCCGAGGCCATGGATTTCAGCCGACCGGTGAAGGTCTTGAGGAAGGCTTCAAGTGAAATGGCCTTGCGCGCCGACTGCGCCGCCAGGGACTGCACCGCGGCCAGCACGTTCTTGATCCGGTGGTCCAGCTCCGCGACCAGGGTTTCCCGCTGCTGTTCTCCCAACTTCCTCGGGGTGATGTCGTGCACGATGCAGACCACACGGCCCGGATAGTCGGCGTCTTCCTTGACCATTACACCGGCGCAGGAAACCCAGGCTACCGAGCCGTCGCTGGGCCGGACCAGGCGCAGCGACACCTCGAATCGCCCCTTCGCCTGCAGTCCCTCGGTAATGGCGGCGCGCGCCGCCTCCCGGTCGTCGGGGTGCACCAGGCCGTCGAAGCCGCCGCCCCAATCGCTGGGAATGCGTTCGCAGGGCGCGCCGAGCATGTCCTTGAGCCGTTCGCTCAGCAGCACCGTATCGGCGTCGACGTCCCACTCAAGGACGCCAAGGTCGGCGGCCTTGAGTGCTTCCTGCAGGGGCGCGATGTCGAACTCGCGAGCGCGTGTCCTGCTCGCCGTCGCCCGGACAGCCTCTTCGCCCGCCATCGCGACGAGATCGGCGAGCGCGGCGCGCTGGGCCGCGCTGGGGGGGTCGTGTGCGGTGACGTCAGCGATACAGAGCGCGCCGATGGCGCCGCCATCGGCCGTCGCCAGGGGCGCGCAGACACAAAAACGCAGGCCCGCGAGAGCTTCCGCCTCGATCCCGGCGAACAGGGGTTCCCGCGCGGGGTCGGTGCAGAAGATGGTTTCGCCCGCAGCCAGCGTCGCCTCGACCAGGGCGCCGCGGCGTCGCCAGTCGCTGTCTTCGGAACCGGCCTTGCCCTTTAGGCAGAGGCGGCCAGATTTTGTCAGGATGACCGCCGCGCGCGGGGTATCGAAAATCAGGGCGGCCAGCTTGGCGAAGCGGTCAAACCGGGGATCGGGGGCGCTGTCCATAGGGGCGTCGCCGCGCGCGCGCGGCTCGGCCTCTTGGCCGTCGGCCGGCGCTTTTGCGTTCACGGCGCGAACCTCAGCGTCGTCCATAGGTGACGTTTCCACACCGAAGCACGACGACCGCGACAGCAGGGTTCTGTGCGCAAATCATGAGGTATAGAGAACACCCTGCAACTGGAGAATGAAAGCGCCTTGAGCCATAAACTGGCGACCCATTCTTCGTCATGGTTCGTCGCGGCGTTTTCGACTTTCTCGGCGCCGGACGTCGGATCGGCCGAAAACGTCGAATTGATGTATGACGCCCGCCGCAAAGCTTTTGATTTGGAACCTTATCGGTTCTGGTTGACTCCCTCTGAGCGGAGCTTGAACTAGGTTCCGCGCTAAGCCTGTCTCACCCATTCGCTCGCTGGAGATCTCCATGCCCGTAAGCCCCAAGGTCAGCGACGCCGCCGACGCCGCCGACACGACGATCAAGGACGCCGAAAAGAGCTTCCGCGATCTCGCCGATCGCGTCGAGAAACTGGTCAAGGACGGTCTGGAGGCCCTGCGCGTCCAAAGCCGCACCTATGCCGACACCGCCGGCGAACAGCTGGGCACCGCCCAGAAATATGTGGTCGAACACGTGCAGGAACGCCCGATGACCGCGACTGTCACCGCATTGGGCGTCGGTGTCCTGATCGGCCTCATGCTCGGCGGCGGACGCAACCGCTGATGCTGCAAAAAGCGATGATGGTCGCCGCCGCTCTGGCCGCTATGGCCGTGGCGGCGGCGACCGGTGTGATCGCCCTGGCGTTCGCGCTCTATGAGCTCCTGCGCACCCCTCTAGGCCCGGCTGGGGCGGCGGCGAGCGTGGCGGCCCTGTGCGCCGTCGCCATCACCGTAGCGGGGCTCGTCGCCGTCCGGGGGGCAGGGCCAAAAGAAAGGCATTCGGCCGAGGATCGCGAGAGCTTCGGCCTCATGGAGCGCCTGATGGAGCTGGTGCGCGACAAGCCGATGGCTTCGATGGGCGTTGCGCTAGCGGCCGGCGTGATGGTGATGCGCAATCCCGCTGTGATCGGTGTGGTGCTGCGCACGCTCATGGAGGCCTGGGCCATCAGCAACGCCGTGGGCAAACCCAAGGGGCGGCGGTAGGGCGGGATGAGGAAAGGGCTACAGCCCATCCCTCAACGGTAGCAGGTCGGGGAACCGCGTCTCGCGACCTTCCTGCTTGGCGGCGAAGGCCTCGGCCATGTGCGGGCCGGAGAACATGCCGGTCTGCCAGGTGGCGATATAGTCCAGGCCGTCTTCGATGGAATGATCGCGGGCGTAGTTGATCATCACCTTGGAGCCGGCCACGGCCAGGGGCGCCTTAGAGGCGATCTCGTGGGCGGTGGCCATGACGTGATCCAGCAGCGCCTCGTGGCTGTCGAACACATCGTTGACCAGACCGATCTCCTTGGCCTTGGCCGCGGACAGGCGGCGGCCGGCATAGGCCAGTTCGCGCACCCAGCCTTGCGGGATCAGGCCGCACAGGCGCGGAAAGGTGCCCACATCCGCGGTCATGCCGATATTGATCTCCTGGATGCAGAAGAAGGCGTCGGCGGCGCACCAGCGGATGTCACAAGCTGAGACCATGTCCACGGCGCCGCCGATGCAGCCCCCCTGAATGGCGGCCAGCACCGGCATGCGCGCCTTGTCCAGGCAGGTGAAGCTGTCCTGCAAATGACGGACATGGTGGCGGAACATTTCGCCAGCGGTGTGGCGGTCGGCCTTGGGCGCATCTCCGCCGCCGCCGAACACCGCCAGGTCCATGCCGGCGGAGAAATGCTTGCCGGTGGACGAGATGACGATGCAGCGGGCGCGGGCGTTGGCGTCGATATCGCCGATGATGGCCGGCAGCTCGCGCCAGAAGGCGCGGTTCATACTGTTGAGGGCCTGGGGCCGCTTCAGCTGGATGTGAGCGACACCGGCCTCGATGGAGACCTCGAAACATTCATAGGCCGCGCCTGCCGGGTTGTTCGCGTCATCGGCCATGGCGGCCTCCCTGATCATTGTTCAGGAACGACCATACTACGGATGCCGTCGCTGGAAAGCCGGCGCCGATTGCAGGCTTGAACGCCGCGCGGGTTGAGTCCATGACCGTAGGGATGGACACCGGTGAAAGCGCAAGCCTGTTTTCTGAACCGCGGCGGCGGACCTTCGATCTGTCAGGCCTGGACGCCGGCGCCCGGCTGGCGGCGCTGGAATTCGGCGATCCCGACCGGCCCCTGGACGTCATCTTCCTGCACGCCAACGGCTTCAACGCCATGACCTATCGCTCGGTCCTGGCCCCCCTGGGCTCGCGCCTGCGCATCCTGGCGGTGGATCAACAGGGTCACGGTCGTTCGCCCCAGCGCGTCGCCATCGAGGGCCGCAATAGCTGGATCGATATGCGCGACGACCTGGTGGCGCTGCTGGATCTTCTGGATGGCCCACCAGTGGTGCTGGCCGGCCATTCCCTGGGCGGGGCGGTGTCGCTGTTCGCCGCCGCGGACCGGCCGCAGCGGGTCAAGGCCCTGGCCCTGTTCGACCCGGTGATCATGTCGCAGGCGATGACGGCCCAGATGATCGCGGCCGGTGGGCGGCCTATGCCCGGCAATGTGCTGGCCGAAGGCGCTGAACGTCGCCGGGTCGTCTATCCCAGCCGCGAGGCGATCGTCGAGAGCTATCGTGGCCGCGGTCCGTTCAAGACCTGGCCTGACGCGGCGCTCGTGGACTATGTGGCCGATGGTTTTGTCGATCGGCCGGATGGCCAGGTTGAGTTGGCCTGTTCTCCGGCATGGGAGGCGTCCAACTTCCGCGCCCACGCGCATGATCCATGGGCGGTCATCGCGCAGCTGCGCACCCCGATCACCGTGTTGCGGGCTGCTATCGGATCAACCTGCAGCCTCTCGTCCGAGGACCAGCTGCCGATCGGGATCGCGCCCAAACATGTGGAGACCATCGCTGATTCCACGCACTTCCTGCCCATCGAACGCCCCGACCTGACTCGGGCGACTTTGTTGGCGACGTGTAGGGTCGGTTAGAGCGCCAGCCCCTGCGTGATCATGGCGGTCATGGCCGTCCGCGCCGCCTCGCTGATCGGTACGATCTTGCGGGCGTCGAGATCCAAGGTGATGGCCACGGCCTCGGACACGCCCCAGGGCTTGCCGGTATTGGGATCCAGCATCCAGTGCACCATGCGCTGGGTGCGGTTGTCGACGCCGGCCAGGCCTGATCGGATCACAACCCGGTCGCCGGCGCGCGGCCAGTCCAGATAGACCAGCCGGTATTCCAGCACCGCGCCGCCCACCCGCGCCGGACGGGTTTCGGCGTTTTCCACCACGGCGTTGCGCATCTTGGACACCAAGCGCGGAATACCGTCGGACACCCGGCCGATAAAGCCGTCCAGGCTCATGCGGCCGAACGCGTCACAGTCGTGGGCGAGCACGCCGCCGGCGCTGATGGAAACCAGGTCAAGGGCGTCGGCGCGGGCCTGGCTGGCGGTGGTCTCGAACGGGCCCAGCGCCACGCTGCGAGCGGCTGCATAGTCGGGGACCGGGGCCGTCAAGCGGGCGGCGCGCTCTCGCACCGTGCGAGACCACGGAAAGGTGCGACCGTCGTGTGGGGTCACGTGGCTGACCAAAGTCTGGAAGGTGGCGGCTGGTTCGCCGGTGGCCGAATGGATCAGCACTAGCAGCAGGCGGGCGTCGGTCTCGCCCATCTCGATGACGCTGGCTTGCATGTGCAGTGCCGCTGACGGGCGGGCCTCACGCAGGAAGCGGATGTGCTGCTCGCGCACCAGCAGGGTCGATACGGCGTTGGGTGAAAAGGCGTGGGGCATGCCCAGTTCGGCGGCCAGGCCGATCAGGCCCTCCATGGCCCGGGTGACGTAGAAGCGCACATTCATGTGCCCCATCTCGTCGCATTCCCAGGTATTGACGCCCCCGCGCCACACCTCGACCCCGGCCGCGTCGGACCCTGTTTCCGTAGCGCTGTTCTGCGTCATGAATCCGGAGTTAGAGGCGAAAACCGAGGGGCGCAAGCCGCACCCCTCGGTATCGGCGTCTCAGGCGAAAAGTTTCGCCCAGCGGCGCTTTTCGCGGGTCTTCCAGCCATTGCGGTGGAAGGCGTCGGAGGCGATCAGCGGGACCACGGTGGTGGCCTCGGCGAACACCATCTGTTCGAAGGTCACGTCGACCTTGCCCCAGGAACAGGCTTCCTTCAGCGTCGAGGACGAGCAAGCCCCGTCGCGCACGTCGGCCACGGTGATCTGCACCGCATATTTGTGCATCTCGGCTTCCAGGCCCAGGATCTCGGCGCAGACCACGGTGTCCTGAGCGAAGTTCTTAGGAACCCCGCCGCCGACCATGAACAGGCCGGTGGTCCCCGCGGCGATCTTCACGTCGGTCAATTCGCGGAAGTCGGCCACCGAGTCGATGCTGACATAGGGCTGCTTGGCCTTGATCCGCTCCACCTGATGCTTGACCAGGCCGAACCCGGCCGATGAGTCGGTGAAGGCGGGGCAGAATATCGGCGCGCCTTCTTCATAGGCGGTCTGGATCAGCGAGCCGGGCTTTTTCGCATTGCCGGCGGCCAGCCACTTGCCGATCTCCCAGATGAACTCGCGCGAGGAATAGGGACGCGGCTCCAGGCCGTCTGTGATCTCTTTGATCGCGTGATCGCAGGCCTGCAGCTCTTCCTCGTCGATATAGGTGTCGTAGATGCGGTCGATATAGAGGGCGCGCAGGTCGCGGTCGTCCACATCGGCCTGGGCCTGATAGTGCTTGAAGCCGAGGGCTTCGAAGAAATCCATATCAATGATGGAGGCGCCGGTGGCGACCACGCAGTCGATCATCCCGTAGCTGATCATGTCGCGATAGACGTGCATGCAGCCGGCGGCGCTGGTCGAGCCAGCCAGGGTCAGCCACACCGAGCAGTCCTTGTCCTCGATGGCCATAGACAGGATGTCGGCGGCGCGGGCGGTGTCGCGCGAGGTGAAGCTCATCTTGCGCATGGCGTCGATCACCGGCCTGGCGTCATAGGCGGTGATGTCCACATGCTCGACGGTCTTGGACAGCAGTTCGGCTTTGCGGTTGGTTTCGGCGTTCATCTTGCGGGTTTCCCTTTGGGGTGAGCGCCCGTCGTTCGAGATGCTGACGGCCGGACGGAGCGACGGCCGAAAGCTCCTGGCTGATCCAGCCCGGATGATGAAGGGTCTAGCGTTCGCGACCCAATTTTTCCACCGCTCATCCCGGCGAAGGCCGGGATCCAGGTGAAACCCGCCGAAGCTCGTGGATAGATCTGAATTCCCGCTTCGCCGGGATGAGCGAAGAAATTACTTCCTGCGCCGCTTTTTGCCCTTGGCGCGCGACAGTTTGACGACGTTGGCGTTTTCCAGCCGCGGGATCGGGATCGAGCGGGGCGCCAGGCCATACATGGAGGCCATTGGCGCGTCCTGGACCTCAGCCACGTCCATCTCGCCATAGCCGTTGAAGCGGGTGGTCATGGCCACGCCATAAGCGCCCATCATACCGATCTCGATATGATCGCCCTCCCGCACGTCCTCGGGTAGCCAGAACGGCCCGGGCATGTGGTCGATGGAGTCGCAGGTCGGGCCATAGAAGCGGAACGGCTTCAGGGGCGCATCCGAAGCCACCCCGTCGCGGACCAGCTTCACCGGAAACGGCCACTTGGAGTGGGTGGCGTCGAACAGCGAGCCGTAGCTGCCGTCGTTCAGGTAAAGGGCGTCGCCCTTGCGCAGCTCGACCTTGGTCAGGACCGAGGAGGACTCGGCCACCAGGGCCCGGCCGGGCTCGCACCACAGCTCGGTGGTTTCGTGCACCATCATCTCGGCGAAGCCGCGGTCTATCGAGTCGATATAGTCGCTCATGTCCGGCGGGATCATACCCGGATAGACCGACGGAAAGCCGCCGCCCACATCGACCACGTCGGCGAACACGCCGGCGCGGACCAGGGCGCGGGAGGCTTGCGACATGGCGGCCTGGTAGGCGGTGGGCCGCATGCACTGGCTGCCCACGTGGAAGGCGACGCCCATCAGCTCCTGGGTCGCCCGACGGGCGGCCAGCAGCAGGCCGGGGGCCTCGTGCGCCTCGACGCCGAACTTGCCGGCCAGGGGATAGGACGAGCCCTCCGCCTGAACCGCCAGCCGGACCATCAGGTTCAGGTCCTTGGCCTGGCCCGTGGCGTCGACGATCTTGGCCAGCTCCTCATGGGTGTCGAACGAGAAGGTGCGCACCCCGTGGTCGAAATAGGCGGATGAGATCGCACGCCGGCTCTTGACCGGGTGCATGAAGGCCATGCGCGAGCCCGGCGCGTGCTCGGCCACCAGCTCGATCTCGGGGATCGAGGCGACGTCGAAACGCGCCAATCCGCTCTGCGCCAGGGTCTTGATGACCCAGGGCGAAGGGTTGGCTTTGACGGCGTAGAGAACGTCGCCTTTGAAGTGCTTCTGGAACCAGCGCGCCGCTATGTCGACGGCGCCCGGTCGCACGAGTGCGACAGGACGTTCCGGCGACCGCTCACGGACCAGGTCCAGGGGCGAATGGTACGTGTGCAATTCACGTAACCCCCTGCAAATTGTTAACCCAGGCCGGCGTTAGCAGCGTTGATGGACATCGGGGTCCGCCGGAGAGCGCGAAATAGGGACTGCGCTCCACGATGTAAAGCGGTTTTATGTGACATTAGGTGTCTGTCGTTGTCGCAGGCGGCTCATCCGGCCGTTGCGCGGGTTGCGCAACCTGTTCATCAGGGTGTCGTGTGGATCTGGTCGTGATAGTCAGCCGCAAAGCCCGCTACCTGTCGAAGGCGTCGAATGTCGAAATTCATCAATCTCGCCAGCCATCTGGCATCGCAGAAGACCGCCGATGACGCGGTCAAGGATGTGGTCGCCGCCATCGCCAGCGCGTGCGCGCAAATCAGTAGGGTGGTCGCTTCCGGCGCCATCTCCGGTAGTCTGGGGACGGCGGGTCATATCAATGTGCAGGACGAGGAGCAGAAGAAGCTCGACGTCATCACCAACGACATCATGCGGGGCGCATTGAGCGCCTGCCCGGCGGTGGCGGGCCTGGCCTCGGAAGAGCTGGACACCATCGAGACCACAGGCCGGCAGGACGGGTTCCTGGTCACCTTCGATCCTCTGGACGGCTCCAGCAATATCGACGTCAACGTCTCGGTGGGGACGATCTTCTCCATCCTGCCCGCGCCCAGCGGCAGGAAACCGGCCGAGGCCGACTTCTTCCAGCCCGGCCGCCAGCAAGTGGCCGCAGGCTACGCCGTCTATGGCCCCCAGACCATGCTGGTGCTGACCCTGTCAGAGGGTGTGGTGGCCTTCACCCTGGACACCGACGGCGCCTGGCTCTTGACCCACGAGCGTCTGGTCATCCCCGCCGACACCAAGGAATTCGCCATCAACATGTCGAACCGGCGCCATTGGGCCGAGCCCGTCCGCCGCTATGTGGACGGATGCCTGGCCGGCAAGAGCGGGCCGCGCGGCAAGGACTTCAATATGCGCTGGGTCGCCTCCATGGTGGCGGACGTGCACCGCATCTTGATGCGCGGCGGGGTCTTCCTCTATCCCTGGGACGCCCGCGAACCCGACCGCGCCGGCAAGCTGCGCTTGCTCTACGAAGCCAACCCCATGTCCCTGATCGTCGAACGCGCCGGCGGCAAGTCCACCACCGATGGCAAGGCGGCGATCTTGGACCTGCTGCCCGACAAGCTGCACCAGCGCGTGCCGGTGGTTTTGGGGTCGGCGAATGAGGTGGATCAGGTGGGGATGGCTTAGGACAGCCTGCGAGCTTTGAGGACGTTGAACGCCTGCAATCTCAATGGCGCCAAGGAGTATGTTGGCGGTGAATCGCTCTGAATTGTTGGTCGCCTTAGATGCAGCAAAGATTGATCCAGACGTCTACGATATCTTTGGATCGGGTGATTACCCCTCTGAACGATATGTTCTCCGCTTGCGAAAGAGCGGTGTCGTTGGTGATCCAGACGACTGGGTAACCTATTATTGCGAGCGCGGCGCGGAGACCTCACTGACCAAATTTGCTTCCGAGGATCAGGCCTGCCGACATTTCTTCGAGCAATTGGCGGGCGACAAATCCACACCCAGAAAATAGCGATGAAGGCGGATCGTACCGGATCGACACGCCTATCTTTGCCAACTTTTGCCAAATCTCTAGGCTCGCCCCATGTCCACTATGAACATATCATTGCCCGACGCGCTGCGGTCTTTCGTTGATGAGCAGATCAATATCCGTGGCGACAGCACCAGCAGCGAATATGTCCGGGAGTCGATCCGCAACTATCAGGATCGTCAGCATCTGCGGGGGCTCTTGCTCGAGGGCGCGGCCAGTTCCAAAAAGGCCTGAGCGCCAAGCCGGTCGTCCCGCGCGAGCGAGCCCGCCGCGATATCGAGGAGGCGATCGACCACTATTGCGCCGAGGCGGGTGAGAAGGTCGCCCTTGTCTTTGTCGACGCCCTGGAAGCCGCCTTTGGCCATATCGCCGGACATCCGGCGTCGGGTTCGCCGCGCTACGCCCACGAACTGGATCTGGCGGGGCAGCGGGCTTGGCGGCTGAAACGCTAACCTATCTGGTCTTCTATGTTGAACAGTCAGGACACATCGACGTCTGGCGCGTGTTGCAGGCCAAGCGGGATATTTCCGGTCCGGGTACAGGACGATTGAGCGAACTAAAGCGCGATTGACCTGCAGTCTGGCCCGCCAATCGCCAGTATGCCACCACTAGTCCCATGCTTGTGACCATCACGATCCTGCTCGCCGCCGCCGTGGTGCTGGTGTCCCTGTCGCGCCGGCTGGGGACCGGCAGTATCTTGGGCTATCTGGTGGCGGGGGTGCTGATCGGGCCGTCCGGGCTGCGGCTGATCACCGACGTGACCAGTATTTCCGACATCAGCGAGCTGGGCGTCTTGATGCTGCTGTTCATCATCGGGCTGGAGCTGCGGTTGACCCGGATCTGGGCCATGCGGCGCTCGGTGTTCGCACTGGGGGCGGCGCAGATGCTGGTGACGGGGGCGCTGTTTTCGGGGATTGCGCACCTGGCGGGAACGCCCTGGGGCGGGGCGGCGGTCCTGGGGTTTGGGCTGGCCCTGTCGTCCACCGCCATTGTCCTGCCCCTGCTGTCGGAGCGCGGGCTGCTGACCCTGACCTCCGGGCGAGACAGTTTCTCGGTCCTGTTGTTCCAGGATTTGGCCTCCATCCCGCTGATCGCGCTGGTGCCGATCCTGGCGGGACAGCACAGCGCCACGCCTGTCTGGCTGTCGATCCTGAAGGTGGTTGCGGCCATTGGCGCCATCCTGCTGGCCGGCCGGTTCCTGGTTCGGCCGGTGTTCGCGGCCATCGGCGGCGCGCGCACGCGCGAGCTGTTCACAGCCACCGCCCTCTTGATCGTGGCCGGCGCGGCGGCGCTGGCCGGAGCGGCGGGCCTGCCCCTATCCCTGGGCGCCTTCACCGCCGGCGTGGTGCTGGCGGAGTCGGAATATCGGCATGAGCTGCAGGCCGATGTGGAGCCGTTCGAAGGCCTGCTGCTGGGCTTCTTCTTCATGTCGGTGGGCATGTCGGCCAATACCGCCCTGGCGTTTCATGAGCCGCTGACTATCGCGGCGGGCGTGCTGGCGCTGGTCGGCGGCAAGGCGGTCATCGCCTATGTCCTGGGGCGTCTGCGTGGCCAGAGCAGCGCTACCGCCGTCCGCTTTGCGCTCGCCATCCCCCAGGGCAGCGAGTTCGCCTTCGTGCTGTTCGGCGCGGCCCTGGGGGCGGGGGCGCTGGACAAGTTCTTCGCGGACCGTGCGACCCTGATCGTCGCCCTGTCGATGTTGCTCAGCCCGATCCTGTTCGCCGTGTCGGAGAACCGGCTGATGCCGTGGCTGATCAAGGCCGCCAAATCGACGCCGCATTCCAACGCCAGGGAGGCGACCCCCGCGCCGGTGGTCATCTGCGGCTTTGGCCGGTTCGGGCAGGTGGTCGGGCGCGTGCTGCTGACGCGCGCGATCGCCTTCAATGCGCTGGATCCCGAGGCGGACAATATCGAGCAGGTTCGGCGGTTTGGTCACGTGGCCTATTATGGCGACCCCACGCGGCTCGACCTGTTGCGGGCGGTGGGCGCCGAGACCGCCAAGGTGATCGTCATCGCTCTACCAGACCCGGCTCAGGTTCTGAAAGTCGCGGAACTGGCGCGCAAGCACTTCCCCCGCGCCAAGGTCATCGCCCGGGCGCGGAACCGGCGCGCAGCGCATCTGCTGATGGACCAAGGGGTCAACGGGCTGGTGCGCGAGACCTTCTATTCCAGCCTCAAACTAACCGAGATGGTGCTCAAGGGCCTGAGCTTCAGCGACGAGGAGGCGCGGCGCACGGTCAGCACGTTCCGCGAGCGCGACGAACAGATGCTGATCGACCAGCACGCCTTCTATGATGACGAGGTCCAGTTGGTGCAGACCGCCGCCCAGGCGGCTGAGGAGTTGCGCAGTCTGTTCGAGGCCGATGCGCCCACCTGATCAATGGCTTTCGTCCTTGCCGTTGTCGCGAAAGTTTCGCATGCCTGCTGCATTCCCCTAGAGCTGAACAGGAAGGGATAGGCTGCGCCCATGACGTCCGACGCCGTGCTGCAGGTCCGGGACGCCTCGACCACCTTCGGGACGCGCAAGGCGCTGGACGGGGTGTCGCTGCAGGTGACGCGCGGCGAAATGGTGGCGCTGATCGGGCCGTCGGGTTCGGGCAAGTCCACCCTGCTTCGGGCCCTGACCGGCCTGAGTCGGATCGATGCGGGCCCAGGCGCCGTGCTGGCCTTTGGTCAGACCGTGCAGGCGGGTGGCCGGGTCAGCGATCAGGTGCGTGCTCTGCGCGCCCGCATCGGCATGATCTTTCAGCAGTTCAACCTGGTGGGCCGGCTCAGCCTGTTCTCCAATGTGGCCCTGGGCCTCTTGGGACGCATCGAAGGCTGGCGCGGCCTGTTGGGCCTGTGGCCGGCGGCGGAGAAGCTGGCGGTGATGCAGGCTCTGCACCGCGTCGGCGTCGCCGAATACGCCGGCCAGCGCGCCCAGACCCTGTCCGGCGGCCAGCAGCAGCGGGCCGCCATCGCGCGCGCCCTGGTGCAACAGGCCCAGGTGATCCTGGCCGACGAGCCGGTGGCCTCGCTGGATCCCGTGTCCGCCCGGCGAGTGATGGCCCTGCTCAGCGACCTCAACCGCGACGAGGGCATCAGCGTGGTGGTTAGCCTGCATCAGGTCGACTACGCCCTGCGCTACTGCAAGCGGGTGATTGCGCTCAAGGCCGGCAAGATCGCCTATGACGGCCCATCGAGCGGCCTGGACCACGCCACCCTGATCGACATCTACGGCCCGGAGATCGAAGAGGTCTTTTGGGAGGGAGAGCACCAGCCATGATCCGCCGGACCCTTTTGACCGCCATTGCGGCGGCGAGCCTGCTGGCGGGTTGCGCCAAGCCCGCGCCGGATTCGACGATCAATTTCTCGATCCTGTCGGCCGAGGATCAGACCTCAATGTCCAAGGTCTGGCAGCCCTTGCTGGACGATCTGACCCAGCAGACCGGACTGAAGGTGAAACCCTTCTTCGCCGGCAACTACACCGCCCTGATCGAGGCCATGCGCTTCAACCAGACCCAGATCGGCTGGTTTTCCGCACTGCCGGCGCTGGAGGCGGTCAACCGCGCCAATTCCGACGTGCTGGTGCGTGTGGTCACCAGCGGCGGCGAAGGTGTCTATGAGTCGGTGCTAATCACCAAGAAAGGTTCTGGCATCACGCTCGACGACGTCCTGAAATGCGGCAAGCGCTATTCCTTCGGCATCGGCGACGCCCGCTCCACCTCGGGCACTCTGGCGCCCATGGCCTATGTGTTCATCCCGCACAGGATCGAGCCGGCCGACTGCTTCAAGGTGATGCGCTCGGCCAGCCACCAGTCGAACCTGTTCTCCGTCGCCAATGGCGTGCTGGACGTGGCCACCAACAATACTGTCGGCCTGGTGTTCGCCAAGCGTGAGAACCCGGAGTTGGCCGACAAGATCCAGGTGATCTGGACCTCGCCGCCCCTCCCGGAATCCTCGATCGTTGCGCGCAAGGACCTGGACCCCAAGGCGCGCGACAAGCTCAAGACGTTCTTTTTGAACTACGGCAAGGCGGCGGGCGCTGAGGGCGATCACGAGCGCCAGGTCCTGAAGGGCCTGGCCTATGCCGGCTTCATGCCAGCGGGCGACGGCTATCTGGACCCGATCCGCGAAATGGACGCCAGCCAGACCCTGGGCGAGGCCAAGAAGTCCGGCGAACCGGCCAAGGTCGATGCGGCGCAGAAGGCCTATGACGCTGTCGAGGCCCAGGTGGCGGCGCACAAGGCCGCCCAAAGCACGCAGGGTCCAGCCAGGTCGTGACCAGGCCTGGTCTCGATCCAGCGGCGATCCCGTCGCCGCCCGTCAGCACGGCGGCCAACCGGCTAGTCGGCTTCCTGATCTGGGGGGGCGTGTTCGTGCTTCTCGCGGTCAGTTTCGGACCGGTTCAGCTTCACCGGTTTCCCCTGCTGTTCGCCAATTCGGCCAATGTCCAGGAATTCAGCCACGGGCTCCTGCATCCGGATTTCAGCGATCTGAAATCGGATATCGCCGCCATGTGGCTGACGATCCAGATCGCCCTCTGGGGCACCTTGATGGCGATCCTCATCGCAGTTCCGTTAGGCCTCGCCGCCGCGCGAAACGTCTCACCGCCCTGGGTCCAGCAGCCCGTCCGCCGCCTTTTGGACCTCTTGCGCGCGGTGCCGGATCTTGTGGTCGCCGAATTGTTCATCGTCGCCGTGGGCCTCGGTCCCTTGCCGGGCGTTCTCGCCCTGGCCGTCAATACAGGCGGGGTCCTGGGCAAGCTGTTCAGCGAGGCGGTGGAGACCATCGATCCACGCCCCGTCGATGGGGTGCGCGCCACCGGCGCCTCGTCCCTGCAGCAGATCGTCTGGGGGGTTATCCCCCAGGTCGGGCCGCTGTGGACCAGCTACGCCCTCTATCGCTTCGAATCCAACGCCCGTTCGGCCACTGTGCTGGGCCTGATCGGCGCCGGCGGGATCGGCCAGCTTCTGTTCGATTCCCTCAACGCCTTCAAATACAGCGCCACCGCCACCATCGTCATCGTCATCATCGTGGCCGTGTCGCTGATCGACCTGTTGTCCCAGGCCATGCGCAGCCGATTGATGTAAGCGGGCAACGGTCCGGATCTTCGTGACCTGAACGTGCAGGAGAGACGATCAAACCCTTACGCGCGTGCGCGGACGGCGTATGCTGACCTTGGGAGGGCGCCCTTTTTGTTGTGGAGGGCTGCTTTATGGAACACCTGACGCCCCTGAACGGGATGCGATTGCTGGTCGTCGAAGACGAAGCGGTGATCGCCTTGATGATCGAGAACATGCTCGACACGTTTGGTTGCGTCGTCGTCGACGTGGCCAGCACCCTGTCACGAGGCCTGGCGATCGCCTGCAATGAGGCGCTGCCGCTGGACGGCGCCATCCTGGACATCAATCTGGGTGGCGAGCACGTCTATCCGGTGGCGGAACGCCTGAGGAAGCGGCACGTGCCGTTCATCTTCAGCACCGGCTACGGTCGTCCAGGCTTGGCGACCAGCTTCGCCAACGTGCCGACCCTGTCCAAGCCCTACGAACCGGAGGATTTGGAAGAAATGCTGGTGTCTGTGATCTGCAAGCCGAAGCGGCACGGCGCCCTCAGCGAGAGCCATGGCTAAACCTGCGCCGACCGCCTCCGCAGCCGCGCCATCCGGCGCAGCCGGCGCCAGAAACGCGTTTTTTCCGGCTCGGGATAGGGCTGCAGATTGCGCACGAACTCCTCCGCGCAGGCGCGCCAGGAGAAGCGCTCGGCGAAACCGCGCACCACCGCCTTGTCCAGCTTCAGGCATTCCAGGCAGGCTTCGGCCAGGCCCTCGGTGACATTGGGCGCCAGCACCCCGGCGTTTGATCCTGGGATCAGGTCCACGGGCCCGGGCGCCGGGAAGGCGGCCACGGGGACGCCCGCGGCCATGGCCTCCAGGATGACCAGGCCGAAGGTGTCGGTCAGGGAGGGGAACACAAACACATCGGCGCAAGCGAAATGGGCGGCCAGTTCCTCGTCGAACCGCGCCCCGCGAAACACCACGTCCGGATATTTGGCCGTCAGCTCGTCGCGCTGCGGACCGTCGCCGACCACCACCTTCGTGCCGGGCAGGTCGAGGGCCAGGAAGGTCTCGATGTTCTTTTCCACAGCCACCCGGCCCACATTGAGCCAGATGGGACGGGCCATGTCCTCGAAGATGTCCGGCTCGTCCGCCCGCCGCGGATGGAACATCTCGGTATCGACCCCGCGCGACCAGGGCGACAGGTTGCGAAAGCCGTGCTTGGCCAACTCGTCCTGCATGGACGGCGTGGCCACCATCACCCGCCCGGACGGGCCGTGAAACCAGCGCATATAGGCATAGCCCGCCGACAGCGGCAGCGGGAGCCGGGCCGAGACATATTCGGGGAACTTGGTATGGTAGCTGGTGGTGAAGGGCAGCTTCCAGTCGACGCAGATGCGCCGCGCGGCCAGGCCGATCGGCCCTTCGGTGGCGATATGGATCGCCTCCGGCTCGAACGACTTGAAGCGCTCCTGCACAGGTTCGTACGCGCCCACCGCGAGCTTGATCTCGGGATAGGTCGGCAGGGGGAAGGTCTTGAACTGGTCGGGCGAGACCACCTCGACCTGATGGCCCATCGCCCGGCATTCGGCGATGACCCGCGTCAGGGTTCGAACGACGCCATTGACCTGAGGCTCCCAGGCGTCCGTAGCCAAAAGGATGCGCATCAGGCGGCGGCGGGCTCCTCGATTTCCGCGCCGCTGATCGTGCGCAACCGGTCGATCACCGACCAGGAGCGCAGCTTGGACCATTCGAGAATTTCCATCCGCCCGTCGAAATGCTCGACCAGCGCCGTGCAGCTTTCGACCCAGTCGCCGTCATTGATGTAGGCGACGCCGTCGATCATGCGCATTTCGGCCTTATGGATGTGCCCACAGATAACCCCGTCCACCCCCCGGCGGCGGGCTTCCTCGGCTACGGCGGCCTCGAAGTTCTCAATGAACTGCAGCGCGTTCTTCACCTTGACCTTCAGATAGGCGGAGAGGCTCCAATAGCCGAACCCCATCCGGCGCCGAATCTTATTGAACACGGTGTTCAGCGCCAAGACGGTTCTATAGGACCAATCACCAAGGAAGGCGAGCCAGCGCGCGTGACGGGTGACGCCATCGAACTCATCGCCGTGCAGGACCAGATAGCGCTTGCCATCCGCCGCCTCGTGCACGGCGTCGCGGGTGACCAGCACCCCGCCCAGATGGACGCCGCAATAGTCCCGCGCGGCGTCGTCGTGATTGCCGGGCACATAGATGACCTGACAGCCCTTGCGCGCCAGGCGCAGGATCTTCTGCACCACGTCATTGTGCGATTGCGGCCAGTGCCAGCCGCTCTTCAGCTTCCAGCCATCGATGATGTCGCCCACCAGATAGAGGGTCTGGCAGTCCATATGGCGGATGAAATCGAGCAGCAGCTCGGCCTGGCAGCCCCGCGTGCCCAGATGGACATCGGAGATGAACACGGTGCGGAAGTGATGAACGGGGATTTCGGCGCTCATGGGCGTCGAGCCTCGTGGGTCAGGGCGCGCCGAAGGGCCACGCTATTCTTCGCCGGTTATGCTGATTGCATGTCGGTTTCGTGAACCTGTTTCGTCAGGTGCGCAAAACCCCTGGCGCGTAAAGGGCTCAGGCCCTACCTAGGCCGGACCCTCCAGTGACCGCTCTGAACCGAACCGTGGACCGCCGAACCTATTACCGCATGACCGACGCCTCGCCCGCCCCGGCCAAGGATACGCCCAAGTCCTTACGTACAAGGGCGCGCATCCTCGACTGCGCCATGCAGCTGTTCGCCCAGATCGGCTATGCGGCGGCGACCAACGCCCGCATCGCCGAGGAAGCCAAGCTGACCCGCGGGGCCATGCTCTATCATTTTCCCACGCGCGAGGCCCTGGTGGATGCGGCGGTGGGTCACATCCAGGCCGCTCGCCTGGCGCTGCTGTCGACGGCGGCGGATCAAGCGCCACAGGGCGCGGACGTGGCCGAGCACGCCATCGACTCCTATTGGTCGGCCCTGCACTCGCCGCCCTTCATCGCGTTCGCCGAGCTGGAGGCCGCCGCGCGCACGGATCTGGATGTGCGAGCGCGCATCGCCGAGGCCCAGTCCGAGTTCGACCACGCCCAGGTGGGAGAACCGTTCTCGCGCATGCTATCCACCGGCGCCGGCCCGCGCTTCCAGGCCAGCCGCGATATGGCCCGCTTCATGCTCGAGGGGCTGGCCCGCGCTCAGCTGACCTATGGCGCCGACGAGCGGATCGAGCACCTCTTGACCGTGATCAAGCGCGCCACCCATATCCTCAACCGCAAGGGACCGCCCCAGGACCTCTGGCCGGACGACGCGCCGGCGCGGTAGGTTTCTCCAAATCACGGAGGACACCCATGGCCGGCTCGATCGATCCCCTGCGCGAACAGTTCGACGCCTTCAAGGCCCTGCCGCGCGACCAGCCGATCCAGATGCTCAACCTGGTGCGACTGAAGGCCAGGGCGGATTATCCGGCCGATCATCCAGACCACGGCAAGGATCTGACCGGCTTGGACGCCTACCGCGCCTATGGCCGCACCACCGCCGAGATCTTCAAGCGCGTGGGCGGGCGGCAGGTCTGGGTCGGGCGGCCGGATGTGGTGGTCACGGGACCTTTCGAAGAACGCTGGGACCTGGCCTTCATCGCCGAATATCCCACCGCCGGCGCTTTCCTGGCCATGGTCACCGACAGCGGCTACCGCGAATATGTCAAACACCGCCAAGCCGGGGTCGAGGATTCGCGCCTGATCCGCATGGCGCCGATGGCGCCGGGCGAGGGGTTTGGGGAGTAGTGGACTTCTCCTCCCCCGCTCTTCGAACAGGAGAGGAGAAAAATCTACCCCACCGCGTCGAGCCGGCTGATGACCGCCTTCTTGTTCCAGTGGGCGTCGATATTGTTGCGGAAATAGGGCGGTCGGTCGGCCAGGACTTTGGTCTCCAGCCACAGGCGTTTCAGATGCCGGATGCGGCCCGTGGCGCGGTCGTCCTCATAGGCCGTGCGGCCGTGCAGGACGTGGTAGTTGTTGACGAACTGCATGTCCCCGGGCTCGAAGCCTATCATCACGCTGTAACGCCCGCTCTCGGCTGCATCGTCGATCCAGGCCAAGCCCTCGCGCGCCGCCTCTGTCAGACGCGGGGCCTCCGAGTGGCGCTGGGAGGCTAGGATATAGGCGGTGATCACGCGCACGAACAAACGTCCGCCCCATTGGGTGAAGACCGGCACGGTGTACCAGGCCTTGCCGCCCGGGGCCTGCTCGCCGCGGAAATCATAGGGCTGGGGCTTGTAGAGTTCGGCCGCCAGATCCGGCCGCTCGCGCACCAGGGCGTTGTGGATGGCCACGGAATTGGCTACCGCGGACAGGCCCCCGGAGACGCCATTCTTCAGGCACATCAGGCCGATCAGGTCCGAGCCGTCGCAGTGATAGCCCAGCCTGATCCCGCCCAGCTCGTTACCGCGCACGGTGGGATCGTCCCAGGACTTGCCCTGGTCGGTGACGTCGCCCAGCAGGTGGCCGTGCTTGTTCTGGGCCCAGGGCCGGCCGAGGTGGCGACCGACGCCCCAATAGATCAGGCACATGGCGTCGTTATCGTAGCGCTCGCGCTCCACCCCACGCAGGCGGACGAAGCCGCGGCCGTTGATCAGATCGTGCTCGATCCGTTTCAGCCGCGCGCTCAGGGTCGGCAGAGGGAAGTCATCGACGCCGATGTCCAGCAGATCGCAAGACACCGCCTGGGCGTGGCGCAGGGCCGCGTTGATCTCCTCAAGCTCGCTGTCGGTGAAATGTTCGGTCCAGGCCTCTTCGCCGCCGACGGTTTCGGCGGTCCATTCGCACTGGGGTTCGAGAATCTGCAGCGTCACGGTCTCGCTCATGGCCGCCGCCTATTCGGCCGCCACGGCCACGGGGGCCGAGCGCGCGCCGCGTAAGAGCCGGCCGGGCAGGGCGCCGGTGGGCTCGCCGTCGCGATAGGTGACGGCGCCGGCGACGATGGTGGCCACATAGCCCTCCGCCCGTTGAATCAGCCGCCGCCCACCCGCCGGCAGGTCATAGGCCACCTGCGGCGAGCGCAAGGTCAGGCGATCATAGTCGATCACGTTCAGGTCGGCGCGCAGGCCGGGCGCGATACGGCCGCGGTCGAACAGGCCGACAATGGCGGCGGTGTCGGCGGTCTGCATCCTGACCGCCGTCTCCAGCTTCAGTTTCGGGCCGCGGGTGCGGTCGCGGGTCCAGTGGGTCAGAAGGGAGGTCGGAAAGCTGCCGTCGCAGATCATGCCCACATGGGCGCCGCCGTCGGACAGGCCCGGCACGGTATGGGCGTGGGTCAGCATAGCGTAAGCCGGATCCAGCGAGCCCTCGGCATAGTTCAGGAACGGCACATAGATCATCCCCCGGCCGCCGTTCGACAGCATGTGGTCTAGGGCCACGCTTTCCGGCGAAATTCCCAGCGCCCGAGCCCGGGCGCCGACTGTGCCGTCTTCGGTCGGCTCGTAGTCGGGCCGGCCGGGGTCCATCAGGTGCATCCGGTCCCAGTTGGCGATCAGGCCTCGCACTGGGCTGTCCGGGCGCTCGGCCAGCAATTGAGCGCGGACCTCGGGCTGCGACAGCCGCGCGAAGCGCTCGGCCAATGGGGCCTTGGACAGTTCGCGATAGGTCGCGTGATGGCTGAACGGGTTCAAGGTCAGTTCGAATCCCAGCAGCAAACCTACTGGCCGCGGCGCGACCTGGGCCTTCATCTCCAGGCCGGCGGCGACGGCGTCGTCCAGGGCGGCGAGCAAGGCCTTGTAGGCCTGAGGGTGGATCGGGCTCTGCAACAGGCTGAATGACAAAGGGCGTCCTGACGCCTCGACGATTCGGCGCAGCATGGCGAACTCGGCCTCGGGATCGGCGAAGTCGGACACCACCTGCAGCACGCCGCGGCCGGCCGCCTTCAGGCCGAGAGCGATGCCGGTCAGTTCGTCCTCGCCGGCGGTCAGGGTCGGGGTGGGCTGACCGTCGCTGGTGCGGTGATTGAGGGTGCGCGAGGTGGAAAAGCCCAGCGCGCCGGCCTCGACTGAGCGCTTGGCGATGGCGGCCATGGCGGCGATGTCGACCGCGGTGGCCGGCTCGCGGTCGGCGCCGCGCTGGCCCATGACATGCACGCGCAGGGCGGCGTGCGGCAGCTGTGAGCCGATGTCGATGTCGAAGCGCCGCTCGGCCAGGGCGTCCAGATAGTCGGGATAGCTGGTCCAGTTCCACTTCAGGCCCTGGCTCAGCACGGGGAAGGGAATGTCCTCCACCCCTTCCATCAGCTTGATCAAGGTGTCGTGGTCGCCCGCATGGCAGGGGGCGAAACCTACCCCGCAATTGCCCATGACCACGGTGGTCACGCCGTGCCAGGACGAGGGTTGCATATGGGTGTCCCAGGTGGCCTGACCGTCGTAATGAGTGTGCACGTCCACGAAGCCGGGGGTGACAATAAAGCCGCGCGCATCGATTTCCTCGCGGCCCTGGCCGCCGATCTTGCCCACTGCGGCGATCACGCCGTTCTTCACGGCGACATCGGTCTCGAAACCCGGCTCACCGGAGCCGTCGACGACCTGACCGCCCCGGATGACGAGGTCGTAGGCGTGGTCCATGGCGCGCTTCCCTGATCGTTGATTACCTATATCAGGCGCGCGGGAAGCGAGGTCGTCAAGCGGTCGGCGGGCCTATCCCATCAGAAGCCGCGCGCCCAGGGCCGCGATCAGGGCCGGTGGCATGACGATAGCGCCGAGCTTGAAGAAGCGCCAAAAACTGACGCTCACGCCCTCGCGGCGCAGGGCGGTCAGCCACAGGATAGTGGCGAGGGACCCCGTAATCGACAGGTTCGGCCCCAGATCGACGCCGATCAGCAGGGCGTCGACAACCACGCGCGGTGCATGGGCCTGGGCCAGGGTGGCGCTGGCCACTAGGCCGGCCGGCAAGTTGTTCATCAGGTTGCAGGCGACGGCGATCAGGGCGCCGGCGCCGGCGGCCGCGCCGGTCTCGGAGCCGCGAACGGACGCCTGCAACACCGTCGCCAGTTGGGTAATGGCGCCGGTGCGGGCCACCGCCTCGACCAGAACGAACAGGCCGGCCACCAGCGGCAGCACGCCCCACGAAACGCCCTTCAGCACCGGCCAGGGCGAGGCCCGCGCCACGATCAGGGCCAGGGCGGTGGTCAGGACGCCCAGGATGAAAGTCGCCAGCCCCAGGGGCCAACCACACACCGAGACGATCGACAGGGCGATGGCCGTCGCGCCGATCCCCGCCAGGGCGGTCCAGCCGCCAGCGATAAGGCGTGGAACCTCGACTTGGCTTGCGCAGGGCGCGCCCAGGGCTCGCCGCTGGCTCCAGCGCAGGACGGCGAAGGTCGCGCAGATGGCCAGTATCGACGGCAGGCCGAACCGCGCCAGCCAGTCGAACAGCACAGGCGTGCGGTCGGCATAGAGCACCAGATTGGCCGGGTTCGAGATCGGCAGCACGAAACTGGCCGCGTTGGCGATCAGGGCGCAGGCGAACAGGTGGGGCAGGGGATCGGCCTTGGCGTGGCGCGCGGCGGCATAGACGGCCGGGGTCAGCACCACCGCTGTGGCGTCGTTAGACAGGAACACCGTCACCACCACGCCGACGGCATAGATCAGGATGAAAAGGCGGCGGCTCGAACCGCCAGCGAGATTTACCGCCCGGGCGGCCACGGCGTCGAACAACCCCAGCCGCCGCGCGGTCTCCGACAGCAGCATCATGCCGACAAGGAACAGATAGACGTCGGTCCCTTTAGCCGCCGCCTTGATCGCGTCTGCGAAAGACAACAGCCCGACGCCAACAAGCAAGGCCGCGCCAAGCGCAGCCCACACCGCTTCAGGCCAGCGGAACGGCCGCACGATCACCCCGGCCGTGGCCGCGCCGGCGATTGACCAGATGAGCAGGTTCACCGCCGGGGACGCCATGCGCGGCGGATACCATCTTGCGCCCGGTCAGACCTCAGGCCACGTCGAACGTGATCTCTTTCGCTCCCTCCCACAGAACCGCCCGCCCGAGTGTGGCCAGCCGATCCAGCCCCTCGGTGATGGTCGCGAAGTGGTTGCCCGCCAGCTGGCCCGCCTTGCTGGCGAAACAGGTGGGGCCATAGGCGATCAGGATCTCGGTCTCGCTGATCCCGCCGGGATAGAGCAACACATGGCCGGGCGCCGGATAGCTGGTGGCGTTTTCGGCGGACAGTCCCAGATCTTTGTCGCCCATGGGGATCCAGCAGGCTTCGCCGCTCCAGCGCACATGGATGATCCGCTCGCGATAGGGCATGAGGGCGCGAAAGCGGACGCAGGTCATCGGTGCGGCGTCCTCCTCAAGGTGCGCGGGAAATGTCTGGTCCGCGATCTTGATACGCAGGGCGGGGGAGCAAAGCGAACGGGTCAGGCGCTCAGCTCCGCACTTCCAGGCGCTCGTGCAGGATATAGCTGTCGCCACGCTTTTCGATGGCGCCCCAGGCCTGCAGCCGGCTCAAAGCCGTTTTCGCCTTGGGGGCATTGTAGTCGTGGATCCCAAAATCCACCATCAGCGGCAGGCTCGCGATCAGGTCGGTCTCGTGAAAGATGTGATAGCCGTCAAGGTATTCGCTGACACCCCACGCCAAGACGAACACGCATCCCTGGTCATATTGGATCTCGCGGCGGCGGGTGAAATGCGCGGCCATCAGAAAGGCGACGGCCGACAAGGGCAAGGTGGCGACGCCACCCGTGATCGCCAGGCTCCCCTTAGCGATCATGGCCGCGACCGCGCCGACCCCAGCCAGGCCTGAGGCTTCCTTCGCCGCGCTGAGCCCGTTCTTCAATGCAAGCAGCGGGTCGATCGCGATATTGTAGACCTTGACGCTTCGCGCCACCTGTTTGGCGTGGTTCACGGTGATAAGCCCGGCGACAATGCCGCCTGGATTTGGCGCGCCCCAACCCGAGCCATGATCAAGCTGCGTCTTTTCCGAGACAAGCGCCGCGACGCCTGACCGGTCGAGGCGCAGGTCAGGCGGCGAGCCCTGAGTCTGCAGGGCCTCGCGCATGGCCGTTTCGGCTTCCTTTATCGCCATGTCGATCATATGGCTCATGGCGCGGCCTTCCCCGGCTTTTGCCGATCAAGAATAGCACCGGCGCCGAATGACATCCAGAGATGGCTAGGACAGGCGATGGGGCCGCCTGGGCTAGCGCCCGCCGGCGGCCTCCCCTAGGGTGAAGCCCGATTTCAAACTGTTGTTTGACGTTAAGGGAAGCTAACGCCATGCGCGATGTCGTCGTCGTCTCCTATGCCCGCACAGGTCTGGCCAAGTCCATTCGGGGCGGGTTCAACAACACCCATGGCGCCACCATGGCCGGCCATGCCATCCAGCACGCCATGTCGCGGGCTGGAATCGATCCGGCCGAGGTCGAGGACGTCGTGCTGGGCGCGGCGCAGCCGGAAGGCGCGACCGGGCATAATGTGGCGCGCAACGCCGCCATCTGGGCCGGTTGCCCGGTGACCACTTCGGGAACGACCATCAACCGCTTCTGCTCGTCGGGCCTACAGGCCATCGCCTCGGCCTCGCACTACATCAAGAACGAAGGCGCCACCGTGGCCATCGGCGGCGGGGTCGAGTCGATCTCGCTGGTGCAAATGGGCGGGCACATGAACACCTATCGCTTCACCGAAGACAAGCTGATGAAGATCCGTCCCGACCTGTGGATGGCGATGATCGAGACCGCCGACAATGTGGCCGAGCGCTATGGCGTCTCTCGCGAAGCCCAGGACGAATATGCGCTGGAATCCCAGCGCCGCATGGCGGCAGGCCAGCAGGGCGGAATCTATAAGGACGAGATCGTTCCCCTGGCCGTGCAGATGAAGAAGGTCGACAAGGCCACCGGCCAGGAAAGCCTAGTGGACTATATGGTCGACCGCGACGAGTGCAATCGGCCGGAAACCACGCTGGAAGGCCTGCAGAGCCTGAACCCCGTGCGCGGCCCGGGCAATTTCGTCACCGCCGGCAACGCCTCTCAGCTGTCCGACGGCGCCGCTGCGGTGGTGCTGATGGAGGCCAAGGAGGCTGAAAAGCGCGGCCTGAAGCCGTTGGGCCTGTTCAAGGGCTTCGCCGTGGCCGGTTGCGCCCCGGATGAGATGGGCATTGGCCCGGTCTTCGCCGTGCCGCGGTTGCTGGAACGCCATGGCATGAAGGTCGACGACATCGACCTGTGGGAGCTGAACGAAGCCTTCGCTTCGCAATGCCTCTATTCGCGGGACAAGCTGGGCATCGACCCGACCAAGTATAATGTCAACGGCGGTTCGATCTCCATCGGCCACCCCTATGGCATGACCGGCGCCCGCTGCACCGGCCACGTGCTGCTGGAAGGCAGGCGCCGCGGCGCCAAGCATGCGGTGGTGACCATGTGCATCGGCGGTGGGATGGGCGCAGCCGGCCTGTTCGAAGTTCTCTAAAGCAGTCTATCCGGCCGGAATCATTGATTGATTTCGGCCGGACCCTCCGCTCGATGCGGGGGGCTTGCGGCCTTTGGCTCGCCTCCTGGGCGCAGACTGGCGCGCCACGGCTAAGCTTGTCTATAGTATTGACTACCCATTTGGCGGCGACCGGATTCGGGCGTGGCCAGCGTTTGCGCGTGGGCGGCGAACCAGAGGCTGTCGATGGCTGTGGACGGCAAGCTGAACGAGCGGAGCCGGTGGCTTGCCGTTACGGTATGTCGCGCCCCTGCGCGGAATCGTCCAGGCGACCGATCGACTTTCGGCGAGCACATTCAGCTTCGCAGTCAGCTTTGCAGTTTGTCGGGCGGCGCCCTCGACCCAGGTCAGATCCGGCCAGGTCCGCGGTGTCGTCGTCGCCGCGCACAGCCATGGAGGGCGGCCTGAGTGAAGCATGACGAGGATGAACCGTTGCCAGGGCGAGACCCCACAGCCGATTGCGAGCCTCCTCGCCTCAGCCAGTCCACATCCGAAGGCGCCATGAGCTCGAACGCCTTGCCCGAGGCTTTCACGCAGGCCTATGTCGACGCCCTGCGAGCCCAGATCGTGGAACCCAGTGAGGCGGGCCTGATGAACGCCTTCGCCCTGGGCGGCGCGGCCCTGGAGGCTGGGGCCAGCGTGCTCGACCTCGCCTTGGCGCACCATCAGGCCTTGGGTCAGATCGGCCTGGAGTTTCAGATCAAGGATCCGCGAATCCCGCTGAATCGCGCCGCCGGCTTTCTGACGGAAGCCCTGTCGCCGTTCGACGCCGCCCTGTCCGGTGGCCGCGAAACCAACGCCCAGCTGATCGCCCTGAACGGGGCCCTGGCCGAGGCCAATCTGCTGGTGGTCGCCGCCAACGATCAGTTACAGGCCGAAAGCCGGGAGCGGCAGCGGGCGGAAGAGGCCCTGTGGCAAGCCCAGAAGCACCAGGCTGTCGGGCGTCTGGCCGGGGGGGTCGCCCACCATTTCAATAATCTGCTGACGGTGATCTTGGGCAATCTGGATCTGGTCCGCCGCAGCCATGGCGATGATCCGGCGCTGGTTCAAAAACTCAGTCGGGCCAGCGAGGCGGCGCGCAAGGCGGTTAAACTGACCCGTCAGCTCCTGACCTTTTCCGGGCGCCAGATGCTGAGGCCGGACGCCTTTGAGCCGAGCAAGGGCCTGCCCGACCTGATCGCTCTTTTGAGCGGCTCGCTGCGCGGCGACGTGGTGGTCGAGACCCAGATCCCCGCGGACCTGTGGGCGGTGCGCGTTGACGCCAGCGAGTTGGAACTGGCGCTGCTCAACCTGGCCATAAACGCTGGCGACGCCATGGGCGGCCGCGGGCGGTTGAGCTTCACCGCCGCCAACTGCACGGTGCAGGACGACCGGCTAGGTCTCAGGGGCGAGTATCTGATGATCGAGGTGGCCGACGACGGCCCTGGTATCCATCCCGATGTCTTGCCGCGGGTGTTCGATCCCTTTTTCACCACCAAGGAGATCGGCGTGGGCACGGGCTTGGGGCTCAGCCAGGTGCTCGGGTTTGCTCACCAGTCCAAGGGCGCGGTGGATATAGACAGCGAACCGGGCCAGGGCGCCAGGATACGCATCTTCCTGCCGGCGACGCGTGACACGACGCCCGAGATTGAAGCTATCCCGGCGCAGGCTGGGGTGATCCTGGTGGTCGAAGACGATGTGGACGTGGCCGAGATCGCCACCTCGATGCTCGATAGCCACGGATTCGAGGTTAAGCTGGCCTATCGCGGCCAAGTGGCTTTGGATCTCTTGCGTCGCGGCGAGGCGGTGGACCTGGTGTTCGCCAATGTGGGTCTGTCGGGTGACATGAACGGCCTGGCGCTCGCCGGAGAGCTCAAACGCGATTTTCCGGGCCTGCCGGTGCTGTTGGCCGCCGCGGCCCGCGAGGCCGCCGAGGGCGCCCATCGCCTGGGCGTGCCGATCATCGCCAAACCCTATCGTTCGGGCGAGCTCTACAGCCGGATCAACGCCCTGCTGGGCGCGCGCGACGGGGCCGGGATCTGAGAGGCGGCGGCCTGGCTCGTCCGCTGCGATCGTCCCCATAATTTCTAATACTGTCCGTCGGGCGCAACCGCGCTTAGAGTGCGGCGACCTGGTCGCCTGCAACCGTCGAGACCCTCGCCATGACCCTGACCACCGATCTTCCCACCTATGACGCGGCCCGCTTTAAACGCGCTGGGCGCGGGAAGATTTACGACAGCATTGTCGACACAATCGGCGATACGCCCCTGGTGCGCCTGCCGCGGCTGTCGGCCGAGCTGAAGCCCAAGGGCGAGGTGCTGGCCAAGCTGGAATTCTTCAACCCCCTGGCCAGTGTCAAGGACCGCATCGGCGCCTCCATGATCGAGGCCATGGAGGCCCAGGGACTCTTGAAGCCGGGCTCGACCATCGTCGAGCCGACCAGCGGCAATACCGGCATCGCCCTGGCCTTCGTCGCCGCCGCCAAGGGCTATTCCCTGATCCTGGTCATGCCGGAGAGCATGTCCATGGAGCGGCGCAAGATGCTGGCCCTGCTGGGCGCTCGCCTGGAGCTGACCCCGGCGGAGAAGGGAATGCGCGGGGCTGTCGGCCGCGCCCAGGAACTGCTGGCCGAAATCCCCGGCTCGGTGATGCCGCAGCAGTTCGAGAATTCGGCCAATCCCCTGGTGCACCGGGTCTCCACCGCTGAGGAAATCTGGAACGACACCGACGGCAAGGTCGATGCGGTGGTTTCTGGCGTGGGCACCGGCGGCACCATCAGCGGCGTCGGGCAGGTGCTCAAGACCCGCAAGCCCTCGCTGCAGATGATCGCCATCGAGCCCGAAGGTTCCGCAGTGCTGTCGGGCGGTCAGCCCGGGCCGCACAAGATCCAGGGCATCGGCGCCGGCTTCGTGCCCGGCAATGTGGATCGCGGCGTGATCGACTCGGTGGAGACGGTCAGCAACGAGGAAAGCTTCGAAATGGCGCGTCGCGCGGCGCGGGTCGAAGGCCTGCCGGTGGGGATCTCCTCGGGCGCGGCCCTGTCGGTGGCCTTCCGCCTGGCCGCCCGGGACGAATGGGCCGGCAAGACCATTGTCGCCATTATCCCCAGCTTCGCCGAGCGCTACCTGTCGACGGCGCTGTTCGACGGGCTGTGACCACGGACGTCTATCCGCCGGCCAAGCGGTCGGCGGTGATGGCGGCGGTCAAGGGTCGCGACACCAAGCCAGAACTGATCGTGCGCCGGCTCTTGTGGCGGCTGGGCGCGCGCTATCGCCTGCATCGCCGTGATCTGCCCGGATCGCCTGACATCGTCCTGCCGGGGCGACGGCTGGTGGTGTTCGTCCATGGCTGTTTCTGGCACGGCCATGACTGTCCCCGCGGCGCTCGCGTTCCCAAGGCCAATCGTGACTACTGGCTGGCCAAGGTCGGGCGCAACCGGGCCCGGGACATCGATACCCGGGCCAGGCTGGAGGCCGCGGGCTGGTGGGTGGAGGTGGTCTGGGAGTGCGAGCTGAAGGGTGCGGCTGCTCTGGAGGACCGGTTGCGAGGACTGCTGGAGGCGCGCGTCCTCGCCCGCTCCCTTAAAACGCGTCCGCCTCCAGGGCCATGACCAGGCCTGACCCCGTCTTGAGCTTGGCCAGGTGGGCGCCGGCTTCGGGCAGGATGCGTTCGACGAAATAGCGGCCGGTGACCAGCTTGCGCGCGTAGAAGGGATCGGTGTCGCCCGCTGTGACGTACGCCTGTGCGGCCTTGGCGATCTTGGCCCACATCCAGGCCAGGCCCGTCAGGCCAAACAGGTGCAGATAGTCGGTGGAGGCGGCGCCGGCGTTTTCGGGGTTCTGCAGGCCGTTCTGCATCAGCCACATGGTAGCGTCCTGCAGCTGCGCCTTGACCGCTTTCAGGCCTTCGACGAACGGCGCCATGCCTTCGGCCTCCTCGTGCTCGCCGATAAAGGCGTCCACGTCCGCGAAGAAGCTCATCACAGCCCGCCCGCCATTGGCCGCCAGCTTGCGGCCAACGAGGTCCAGGGCCTGGACGCCATTTGTGCCCTCATAGATCAGGCTGATGCGCACATCGCGCAGATACTGGCTGGCCGCAAAGTGCTCGGTGAAGCCGGAGCCGCCGTGCACCTGCATGGCGTCGGAGCAGATCTTGAAGCCCTTGTCGGTGAAGTAGCCTTTCAGCACCGGCGTCAGCAGGCCCATATAGTCAGAGGCTTTTTCCCGTGTGGCCGCATCCGGGCTGGCGTGCATCAGGTCGCCCTGAAGCCCGGCCCATAGCAAAAAGGCGCGGCCGCCTTCGAGGATGGCCTTTGAGTCCATCAGCATCCGGCGCACGTCCGGATGGACGATGATCGGGTCGGCGGGGCCGTCGGCGTTTTTGGGGCCGGTCAAGGAGCGGCCCTGCAGCCGGTCCTTGGCGAAGGCGGCGGCGGCCTGATAGGCGGCCTCGGCCTGGGACAGGCCTTGCAGGCCCACGCCCAGCCGGGCCTCGTTCATCATGACGAACATGACTTTCAGGCCCGCATTGGCCTCGCCGATCAGCCAGCCCTGGGCGTCGTCATAGGCCATGACGCAGGTGGCGTTGCCGTGGATGCCCATCTTGTGCTCGAGGCCGGCGCACTTGACGCCCTCATTGCGCGCGCCCAGGCCGCCGTCGGAGCCAGGCAGGAACTTCGGCACGATAAACAGGGAGATGCCGCGCACGCCGGCGGGGGCGCCTTCGATGCGGGCCAGGACCAGATGGACGATGTTTTCGGCCAGGTCGTGTTCGCCGCCGCTGATCCAGATCTTCTGGCCGCTGATGCGGTAGGTCCCGTCGGCCTGGGGAACCGCCTTGGTGCGCAGCAGGCCGAGGTCGGTGCCGCACTGGGGTTCGGTCAGGTTCATGGTCCCGCCCCATTGGCCGGTGGCCAGCTTGGGCAGGTACAGCGCCTTCTGCTCGTCCGATCCGCCCTCCAGGATGGCCGAATAGGCGCCGTGGGTCAGGCCCGGATACATGGAAAAGGCCATGTTGGCCGAGGACGACATCTCGCTATAGGCCAGGTTGATCACCCGCGGCAGGCCCTGGCCGCCGAACTCGGGCTCGGATCCCAGGGCAGGCCAACCGGCCTCGACCATGGCCGCATAGGCTTCCTTGAACCCCTTGGGTGTCTTGACCGTATTGTCCTGCGACCAGACGCAGCCTTCCAGATCACCATTGCGGTTGATGGGCGCCAGCACCTCTTCGCAGAACTTGGCGCCCTCGGTCAGGATCTGCTCCACCGTATCCAGGCTGGCGTCGGCGAAGCCGGGCAGGTTGGCGTGCTTTTCGAGCTCCAGCACGTCACGCAGGATGAACATCTGGTCGCGCACTGGCGCCTGATAGGCCATGGTCGGCTACTCCGATGGGGAACGGTCTGGGCTAGGAAAGCGCGGCCTAATGAACGCCGTCCAATTGTGCGCGCATTTTCGAGTCGTAGTCTTCGGCCTGGGGCAACAGGTCCGGCCGGGTCCTGGCCAGGCGGGCCTCCATGGCGTCCACCCCGATGCGAAGTTCGCCAATGGCCACGTCGATGTCTTCGCGCTGGGCTTCCAGGGCGACGATGCGCTCCTTGAATTTCCTCAGCGACTTAGCGGCCTGGGCGGCGCCGGTGTCGTCGATCTTGTAGAGTTCGAGGATGTCGCGGATCTCGGCCAGGCTCAGGCCCACCCGCTTGCCGCGCAGGATCAGCACCAGGCGCGCACGATCGCGGTGATTGTAGACCCGGTTCAGCCCCTCGCGCGCCGGGGACAGCAGGCCCTTGTCCTCATAGAAGCGCAGGGCGCGCGGCGTGACTTTGAATTCGATGCAGAGCTGGCGAATGGTGAAGGTGCGTTCCGGACGGCGCAGATCGGCGTGCATGGCGTGGCTCCCTATTTTAGGGCAAGCCTAGCCCCTTGATGACGCGAACGTCAACGTCAGCGGACGTAACGGAATGCGTAGAGGCGTGAGCCTCTCAAAGCCCTCCCCAATGAGGGGCATGGCTTTGTTCAGGCCGCCAGATCCTCGCCCCGCAACGCCCGTTCGATCAGGGCGATGGTGCGGTCGAGGCCGAAGATGGCGGCGAAGGAGCCGAAGCGCGGACCTTGGCTTTGGCCCAGCAGGACCTCGTAGAGGGCGGAGAACCAGCTGCGCAGGGGTTCGAATCCCGCCTCCTTGCCGGCGGCGTAGACTTCGTTCTGGATCAGTTCGGCGTCCTGGCAGCCGGAGGGCAGGGCGCGGAAACGCGCCGCCAGATCCTCCATGGCCGCCCGTTCGCGCGCGTCCGGCGCCCGGAAGCGCTTATTGGGCCGCACGAAGTCCTCGTAATAGTTCATGGCGAATCCGCACAGCCGGTCCAGCAGCGGTTGGGTTTGCGGTGTTGCGCCCGGGATATGGCGCGACAGGAACCCCCACAGGATCGCCTTGTCCGAAGCATTGGCCGCTGAGACCAGGTTCAGCAGCAGGCTGAACGAGACGGGAGAGCCCTGTTCTGGTGGGTGTCCCGCATGGACGTGCCAAGCTGGGTTGTCGAGCTTCGCCCAGGGATGGGCGCCTTGCGCCAGCGGACGGTTGTAGGCGTCCAGCTGTTGCAGATATTCGTCCGCCGCTTTGGGGATCACGTCGAAATAGAGCCGCTTGGCCGATTTGGGTGACTGGAACAGGTAATAGGCCAGGCTCTCCGGCGCGCCGTAACGCAGCCATTCCTCCATGGTCAAGCCGTTGCCCTTGGACTTGGAGATCTTCTGGTTGTGCTCGTCCATGAAGAGCTCGTAGTGGAAGCTCTCGGGCGGCTCGCCGCCCAGCACTTTGCACACCTTGTTGGACACCCGAACCGAATCCACCAGATCCTTGCCGGACATTTCGTAGTCGACCTCCAGCGCCACCCAGCGCGCCGCCCAGTCCGGCCGCCATTGCAGCTTGACGTGGCCGCCGGTGACCGGAACCTCGGTCAAGGTCCCATCCTCGTCGGTAAAGGTGATGCTCCCGCGGTCCAGATGGCGCTCCAGGGTGGGCGCCTGCAGCACGCGGCCGCTCTTGGGGCTGATCGGCAGGAACGGCGAATAGGTGGCGCGCCGCTCCTCGCCCAGGGTCGGCAGCATCACCGCCTGGACAGCGTCGAAGCGCTCGAGCATCCGCAGCAGCACCTGGTCGTAACGGCCTGACTTGTAGCATTCGCTCGCCGAGACGAATTCGTAGTCAAAGCCGAAGCCGTCCAGGAACGCCCGCAGGCGCGCGTTGTTGTGATCGCCAAAGCTTGGATATTCGCCGAACGGATCGCGCACGCTGGTGACGGGCTTGTCGCGATCTTCTTCCAGCATCGCCCGGTTGGGGACGTTGTCGGGGATCTTGCGAAAGCCGTCCATGTCGTCGGAAACGACCAGCAGGCGGGTGGGAATGGCGTCTTCGGTCAAGGCGCGGAACGCATTGCGCACCATGGTCGGCCGCGCCACCTCGCCGAACGTGCCCAAGTGCGGCAGGCCCGAAGCGCCATAGCCGCATTGGAACACCACCGGCCGGCCGAGCGCCGGAAGCTGGGCGATCAGCTCACCGAGCTTGCCGCCCGCGATCAGAGTGTTGGCCCGCTGGCGATCTTCCTCCGTCGACAGACGTAGTTTGACCAGCCGCGCCAACAGGATGCGGGCCTGTTCGAAAGGCCAGGAGCGAGCGTCGCGGGCGAGGGCGGAGAGACCATGATACATGGCCTGGGGGTATAGGCCCGCGGCGCGCCGGGTCAATCGCAACCCATGGAACCATCGGTCTTTCGATCCGTTAGGCGACCAGCGGAGCTGTAGATCCGTTCGGCGCTGGAACGTGCGCAATAGGGGGCGTTATCAGGTCAATCTCATCATCTTGCCGATCCGCAACGCCTTCACAGGCCAGGGGCAAGGCGGCGCAGGCGCGCGGTTGCGGCGAGGCGATCGTTCGAACGAGCGGAAAGGTTGTGCCGAAAGATGAATGGGGTATAGGAGGCCGTGATCTCCCTGGAGGCGAATAGCGCGCGAGTGTTGCATGTGTGACACCACGACGCGCGCAACAGGTTGATATAACAAGACTCGGCCGTGGTCGGCCGCAACAAGTGACCAAGAGAGGGCTCTTGAAAATGAAGATCGGACTTATGGCGGGGGCGGCGCTCGCCGCTCTCTTCGCCGCCTCAGGGGCCTCCGCCCAGATGGCCGAACCCGGCTGGTATGGCGCGCTCGACCTCGGCTATCACTTCCCGGTCGATCGCGACTACAAGGGAACCGGCGTGGCGCCGGATGGCCAGTTCTACAACTGGCAGCTCGACCCCAAGAATGACTGGGCCGGTTTCGTCCGCCTCGGCTACCGCTTCAACCCGCACTGGCGCGTTGAACTGGAAGGTGGCTATCGCAACGGCGAATTCGGCCACATTCGCGCCACTGACCAGTCGCGTGTCGCCAATGGCGAACCGAACGGCCTGTGCGCGACCAACGCCATCGCGCCGGCTTGCGGCAATCCCGACGCTTCGGGGCAGAGCTACACCATGATGGCGAATGTCATCTATGACATCCTGCCGTCGGATTCGACCTGGGTGCCGTTCGTCGGCCTCGGCATCGGCGCCAACCACAACGACCTGAACATCCACGGCAGCTTCAACGGCGTCGGCCCGGTCACGGTGACCAACCCTTCGCCGCAGCTGCTGCGCCTGGCCGCGGCGGACACCCAGTTGGCCTATCAGGCTCTGGCGGGCGTCGCCTACAAGTACAGCGACCGGGTCAATATCGACCTGACCTACCGCTATATCGGCTCCAACGCTCTCGCCTACCACAGCGACAACGCCACCCCCAATCTGGATCCGGCGGACGGCCTGCGCCCAGGCACCTTCCACGCCCACTATACCGACAGCTCGGTGTCGCTCGGCGTCCGCTACGCCTTCGCCTCGCCCCCGGCTCCCCCGCCGCCCCCGCCGCCCCCGCCGCCGCCGCCTCCTCCGCCCCCGCCCCCGCCGCCTCCTCCGCCCCCGCCGCCGCCTCCGCCGGCGTTCGTGGCCAAGGAGTTCGTGGTCTACTTCCCGTTCGATCAGTATGTGCTGACGCCGGAAGCCCAGACCGTGGTGCAACAGGCTGCGCAATACGCCAATGACGGTCACGCCACCCGCATCGTCGTGGTCGGCCACACCGACACCTCGGGCAGTGCGAAGTACAACCTGCGTCTGTCGGAACGCCGTGCGAAGGCCGTGGCCGACGCTCTGGTGGGCCTGAACGTGCCGCAGGCGGTTCTGGCCGTCGACTGGAAGGGCAAGACTGACCTGGCCGTGCAAACGCCGGACGGTGTCAAGGAGCCCCTGAACCGCCGTTCCACGATCTCGATCAACTTCTGATCCTGATCGGGACGCTTCAGTCCTAGCCTAGGAAGAGCCCGGCTTTGGCCGGGCTCTTTTTTTGTGCGTTTGGTAACCGGCCGGCGAGCTTGGACGTATGGTGTGAGGAAGCCTTTTGAAGGAACCGCCGCCTATGCGCCGCCTGATTTCGTCTCTGATTTCACGGATAATCCTCAGCCTTGCGCTGGTCTTTGCGGGCCTGTCGCCCGCCGTCGCTCAGCCGAAACTGGAGACCGCGGTCTTCGCCGGCGGCTGTTTCTGGTCCATGCAGCATGATCTGGCGCCGATCCCCGGCGTGGTGTCCACCGAGGCTGGCTATGCTGGTGGCCATGTGGCCCATCCAACCTATGAAGAGGTCTCCAGCGAGACCACCGGCCATCTGGAATCGGTCAAGGTGACCTTCGATCCGACTAAGCTGACCTATGGCGCCCTGGTCGAGCACTATTGGCGCCGGATCGACCCCACCGATTCCGGCGGCGCCTTCTGTGACCGCGGCGCCTCCTATCACAGCGCCATCTTTGTCGCCTCGCCCGAACAGCGCCGGATCGCCGAAGCCTCGCTCGCCGTGCTGAATGGCGGGCGCTTCAAAGGCCATGTGGTGACCCAGATCCGTCCGGCCGCGGCCTTCTGGCCGGCCGAGGACTATCATCAGCACTATTCCGACAAGAATCCGGCCTACTACGCCCGCTATCGCGTCGGATGCGGCAAGGATGCCGCCATGCGCCAGATCTGGGGCGCGGAAGCATTTCGCTAGAGCTGGACGCGGGCGGAAAGCGACGTCGCATTTTTCTTCACCCCCCTCCGAAGGGCGCATCTCAGCTTCGATCGACTATAGAAGCGGCGTGGCGACAGGCCGCTTCTTTCCTTTGACTAAGATTTCGCCATAGCTTGACGCCCGCCGGGCTCGGTCTTAGCTGCGCGGGTTCTCGTTAAGATCCTTCTGAAAGGTCGACATGACCCTGACCGTGCCCGCCGAATGGTCGCCGCACCAGGCGCTTTGGCTGGGCTTTCCCAGCCACGCCGAACTGTGGGAGGACAATCTTGAGCCCGCCCAGGCCGAGGTCTCGGCTCTGGCGAGAGCCTTGGCTGGACCGGGCGCGGAGCGGGTGCGTCTGCTGGTCTGCGGCGATGCGGCCGAGGCGGCGGCGCGTGGCCTGCTGGCGGATGTCATGGGCGTCGAAATCGTTCGCGGCCAATTTGGCGACATATGGCTGCGCGACACCGGCCCCATCTTTACGCGGGCCGACCAGCGATTGGGCGCGGCGAGTTTCCGCTTCAATGGCTGGGGCGGCAAATATGTGCTCGACGGCGACGACACCGTCGCCGAACAGATCGCCGCCGCCTCTGGCGTGGAGCTCGGCCGCAACGATTTCGTGCTGGAGGGCGGCGCGCTGGATCACGACGGTTTCGGCGCGGTCTTGACCACCCGCCAATGCCTGCTCAATCCCAACCGAAACCCGGGCTGGAGCGAGGCTGAAGCCGAGGTCGCCCTGGCTCAGGCGCTGGGCGTGCATAAGGTGCTTTGGCTGGGCGACGGCCTGGTCAACGACCATACCGATGGCCATGTGGACAATCTGGCCCGCTTTGTCGCCCCCGGCGTGGTCGCCTGCCCGGTGGCGTTCGGCCGCGATGATCCCAACGCCGAGGTCTATGACGAGGCCGCCCGCCAACTGGCCAGCATGACCGGTGGCCGCGGGGCGCCGCTGCAGGTCTCGCGCATCGCTTCGCCGGGACGGGTGGAAAACGACGACGGCGAGGTGGTCCCAGCCTCGCACATGAACTTCATCGTCGCCAACGAGGCGGTGATCGCGCCGCTCTATGACGACGGCCCCGCCGCCGGCTTCGCCCTCGACGCCCTGCGCAGCCTGTTCCCGGAACGCACGGTGATCGGCCTGCCCTCGCGCGCGCTTCTCACCGGCGGGGGCTCCTTCCACTGTATCAGCCAGCAGGAGCCGGCATGAGCCGCACCATAAGTGTCGCCGCTCTGCAGACCCATTACGGCGACGACCAGCAAGACAATATCGCCCGCACTATCGACCTGATCCGCCAGGCCGCAGCTGGCGGCGCTCAGGTGATCCTGCCATCCGAGCTGTTCCAGGGCCCCTATTTCTGCGTGACCCAGGAGGAGCGCTGGTTCGCCACCGCCCATCCTTGGCGCGAGCACCCCTGCGTCACCGCCTTGGCGCCCGTCGCCGCCGAGTTGGGCGTGGTCATTCCGGTGTCGATCTTCGAGCGCGAGGGGCCGCACTATTTCAACAGCCTGGTGATGCTGGACGCGGACGGCTCGGCCCTCGGCCTCTATCGCAAAAGCCATATTCCCGATGGGCCGGGCTATATGGAGAAATACTATTTCCGGCCGGGCGACACCGGCTTTCGGGTCTGGGACACGCAGTTCGGCCGCCTGGGGGTCGGTATCTGCTGGGACCAGTGGTATCCGGAATGCGCTCGGGCCATGGCCCTGATGGGCGCAGAGGTGCTGTTCTACCCCACGGCCATCGGCTCTGAGCCGCACGATCCGACCCTGGACACCGCCTTGCCCTGGCGACGGGCCATGCAGGGTCATGCCGTGTCCAACATCATCCCGGTGATCGGCGCCAACCGCACTGGCTTCGAGCCCTGGTCCGGTTATCCCGGCGGCGGCCAGCGGTTCTATGGCTCCAGCTTCATCGCCAATCATCGTGGGGATCTGGTTTCGGAACTGGGGCGTGACGATGAGGGAATTGTCAGCGCCAGCTTCGACCTCGATTTCCTGGCCACCCACCGCGCCGCTTGGGGATTCTTCCGCGACCGGCGGCCGGACCTCTATGGCGCCCTGGCCCAACCTCGCCCGGCATGATCAAGACCGCCCGCCTTGTTCTGCGGGCGCCGACGGACGCCGACCGCGACGCCATCTCGGCGATCAACGCCGATCCCCGGGTGGGCGACTGGCTGGGCGGGGTTCAGAACCGCGCGTCCTCCGACGCCCTGGTCGATCGCATCGACGCCTGTATCGCCGCCCACGGCTACGGCTTCTGGGCGGCCGAACGCAAGGCGGACGGGGTGCTGGTCGGCTTGATTGGCCTTTTGCCGATCCTGGCCGACTCGCCCCTGCCGTTCGCGTCCGGCGTTGAAATCGGGTGGCGGCTGTCGCCCGACGCCTGGGGCCGGGGCTATGCCGCCGAGGGCGCGGCGGCGGCGCTGGCCTGGGGCCTGGCCAATCTGGACGTTGCGGAGATCGTCAGCTTTACCGCCCGCTCCAATTTGAAGTCCCAGGCCGTGATGAGCCGGATCGGTTTGCGGCGCGACGAGGCGCGAGACTTCGATCACCCGAAACTGGCGCAGGATCATCCGCTGCGGGCGCACGTGGTTTATTTCAAGCGGCGATGATTCAATAGGGCGGGTGCGCCGCCGCTGCATCTGCGACCGAGCACTGGCCGGGCGCCGTGTGCGCAGCAGCGCGGGCGGCGACGACTTCGGCGCGGGCCTTGTCCAGGTCGGCCCGGAAGGCGGCGTCGCCGTGCAGGGCGGCCACCAGGATCGAGCCGGTGGTGCGGCCGGCCTCAACGTCACTGAGATAGTGCACGCCGCAGACGATGCGACTTTCGCCGATGGAGCGCGCCCGGGCCAGGATTTCGGTGGCCCGGTCAGGAGCCAATTCGGCCAGGATCAGGCCCCAGGCCCAGCTGACGGTCGAATGGCCCGACGGATAGGACGCGCTCTTGGCCAGGGCGTCGGACTTGGCCACGCAGATCGGCGCATCGCCGGCGCCCGGCGCCATATAGGGGCGGGGGCGGGCATAGAAATCCTTGGGCGGATTGAACGCCGCGTAGGAATCGGCGCCCGAGCGGCGCAGCAGGCTCATCAGGGTCGGCGCATTCTGCGCGTCCAGGGTCACGCCGATGTCGCAGGCGACGGCGGTCAGCACGGTCTCTGGCCGCAGGTCGGCGTCGGCGGTCGCCAGGTCCCAGCGGGGCTCGCCCTTCAGCTTGCGCGTGGCCTGGAAGATGGCGGTGTCGTCGGCCTGTCGGCCGGACCCCGCCGCCGGCGGGGGCGGCAGAATCTTCAAGGTCCGAGGGATCGCGTCGGCCGCCAAATAGCCGGGACCCCGAGCCGGAGCCGGAGCCGGCGTCTGGGCCATGGCGCCGGGCAGGGCCAGCGCAGCCCCCATCAAGGCGGCCACAAAAATTCGCTTCATCGATTCTATTCCGTATCCTGACTAACGCGGCGCGCGCTCCCGCCGAGCGGCCTCACCATGGGCTTTATGACACTCCCTGGCGTGGCTCAGCCCAGCACGGTCTTGCCGTTCTTGATCACGGTGACGCCGCGATCCTTGATCCGAGCTTCGAACGAAATCACATCGCCGTCTTTCCACAGGTCCACGGTGATGGTCTCGCCGGGATAGACCGGCGCGGAGAAGCGGGCCTGATGGCTCTTGAACTTCGACGGATCGAAGCCGGCATAGGTCTGCAGCACCGCGCGGCAAGTGATCCCATAGGTGCACATGCCGTGCAGGATCGGCTTGGCGAAACCGGCCATCTTGGCGATGGCGGGGTCGATGTGCAGGGGGTTGTAGTCGCCGGACAGGCGATAGATCACCGCCTGATCCTCACGGGTTTGAATGTCCACTGACTGGTCAGGCGCCCGGGTCGGCACAGGGTGGGGCTCGGGCTGGCCTTCGGAGGGGCCGCCGAAACCACCATCGCCGCGGGCGAAGGTCGAGCCGGTGATGGTCAGCATCAGTTCGCCCGTGGCCGCATCCTTCAGGTCGGTTTCCGACACCACCACCGCGCCCTTGCCGGCGCCCTTGTCCCAGGCGCCCAGGATGCGGCTGGAGGCGACCACCGAGCCCGAGGTGGGCAGTGGCTTGTGGAAGACGATCTTCCGCTCGCCGTCCACCACCATCAGATAGTTGATGCCGGTCGACCCGGCGTTTGCGCCCCAGGCCACCACGCCCGCCTGGCTGGGCACCGGCTTGAGGTCCTTTTCATAGACGAAGGCGCGCTCGTCGTCGTTCAGCGGGTCGTGTCCCAGGCCCACGCCAAGGGCGTAGAGGATGGAGTCCTTGGCTGTCCACGAGAAGGTCTGCCCCTCGTTCTTCAGCTGCAGAATCTCCGGATAGGCGATGGCCATGGCGCGCGTCCCTCTCTCTATTTGGCCGACATTGAGGCGGGTGACGTGGCGCGAAGCAAGCTCAAATCGGCTGGTTTTGGGCGCGCATTGCCGGAACCCGGCCGATCCGCTAGAAGCCGGCGACCCGCGCGCTTGCGCGACTCCACGCCCAGACAGGTTCTCCATGGCTGCCCAGAACGAATCCCCCCTAGCTGGCACAGTGCTGCTCTATAGTCGGCCCGAGCCCCTGGACGCTGAGAAGCACGCCAAGCTGGGCATGAAGCGGATCGACACGCCGTTCAGCTTCGCCGCCAAACAACATTTCGTGCCATTGCATGTGGGCGAGTTCGGCCCGGCCGGGGTCAGCTATCCGATCATCTTCGCCGGTGAAAACTATTCGCCCCTGGCGGTGATGGGTCTGCAGGAGGGCGAGAACCTCTATGTGGACAACAAGGGCGGCTACCGCGCCGGCTGCTATGTCCCCGCCTTCATTCGCCGCTATCCGTTCGTCGGCGCCCGCGACGACCAGCTGCAGCGCACGGTGATCTGCATCGACCGCGACGCCGATCTGTGGACAGAAGACAAGCCGGACGTGATGCTGTTCGAGAACGGCGAACCCACCGCCTTCACCAAGAGCTGCATCGATTTCTGCGGCCAGTTCGACCAGGACCGGACCCGCACCGACTCTTTCGTCTCGATGCTCAGGGAGCTGGATCTGTTCGAGACCAAGCAGACCACCTTCACCCCGCGCGACCCCAAGACCGGCGACGCCGCCGCCCCGGTGCTGATCGCCGAATATTACGCGATCTCGGAAGCCAAGCTGAACGCCCTACCGGCCGAGAAATTCGTCGAGCTGCGCGACAACGGCGGGCTCAATCAGATCTATGCCCACCTCAACTCACTGTACGGCTGGGACAGGATCATCTCAGAGTCCATGCTGCGCGGGAATGTGGCCGCCGTCACGCCGGCCGGCAACGCGTAAGGCGATCGATCTCCCTTCTCCCCCCTGCGGGAGAAGGGATTTTATTACCCCCGACAGACGAACACGCTGCGGGTCAGGCAGGAAAACACCAGCCGGCCAGCTTCGTCCAACAGGTCGTGCTGGGCGATGACGATGCCCTTGGCCTCGCCCACCTGATCCTTGCCCAGCACCGTCATGCGGCCGCGCAACAGTTCGCCCGAGGGCGGATTGCGCGCCCAGCGCAGGGCGTCCACGGCCAGGCGCTTGGTCTGGGGCCAGTCGGCTGAGGTCTGCCCGTCCAGCCGCGACCAGATGGCGTAGATCAGGGCGTCCGGCGCCCCATGGTCGGGGTCGCGGGCGGGAGCGAAGGCGGCGATGAAGTCGTTCAGCACCTCGTCATCGACCACCATGGCGCCCAGGGACACCACCTGCCCGACCTCAATATCCTCGAAATAGCCGGGCATGGGCGCTCCTTGTCGTCGAAATTCGATCCACGCGTGCGGGCCGATTCGTAACTCAAACACGTTCAGCCCCGAAGTGGATAGGTGAGGCGTCTGGCCTCGTGCCTGATCGTTCTGCTTGTGCCATAGGAAGCTCATGACCATTCGCGCCTTTGTGAAGATTGTCGGGGCCACGGTTGTGGGCCTGAGCCTGTGCCTGGCCGGCGCCGCCCGCGCCGATTCCGCGCCACCTGAACAGCTCGGCGCCCGCCATGTGCAGGCCCAGCTGGTCGCGGACTCAACGGGGGTGCAGCCCGGCGGCAGCGTGCATGTGGCCCTGCGCCAGCAGATCCAGCCCGGTTGGCATACCTATTGGCGCAACCCCGGGGATTCCGGCCAGGCGACCACGGTGACCTGGATGTTGCCGGCCGGATGGAAGACTGGCGAGCTGACCTGGCCCAAACCGCGCCAGCTGCGCACCGGCCCTCTGATGGACTACGGCTATGAGGGCGAGGTGCTTCTGCCCCAGACCCTGACCGCGCCGGCGGACGCCAGGCCCGCAACCAGCGTCACCCTGAAGGCCGCCGCAGCCTATCTGGTGTGCAAGGACGTGTGCGTCCCAGAGGACGCCAACCTGACCCTGACCCTGCCGGTGGTCGCCGCGCCGCCACCGCCGGACGCCGCCTGGGGCGCGCGGATCGCCGTCACCCTGGCCAGGGCGCCCCAGCCGGGGCCCCTGACGGCGGTGATGACCGCGAGCAGCGCCGCCATCAAGCTCAGCATCACCGGCGCGCCGGTCAGGGGGGGGAATTTCCCCGCCGCCTATTTCTATCCCTACGACTCGGCGGCCATCGACCACCCCCAGCCTCAGACCCTGGAGCGTGGCCCGGACGGCCTGACCCTGAACCTGGCGCCGGGTTCGGCCTTCAAGTCGGGTCAAGGGCTGGCCCACCTGCAGGGCGTGATCGACCTGGGATCGCGCGCCTATGAAATCGACGCCAAGCCCGGCCCGGCTCAGCCGGGAGCAGCAGGCCTTGGCGCGCCGACAGCGCCTCAAGCTTCAACCCAGGGGGCGGGCGGTCTTGCTGGCGCGGTAGTGTTCGCCTTTCTCGGCGGGCTGATCCTCAACCTGATGCCCTGCGTGTTTCCGATCCTGTCCATGAAGGCGGTGTCGCTGGCCGGCCACGCGCACAGCCCGCGCGACGCCCGCGTCCAGGGCGTGGCGTTTCTCGTCGGCGTAGTCGTGACCTTTCTGGGCTTGGCGGGGTTGGTGATCGCCGCTCGTGCCGCGGGCCAGGCTGCTGGCTGGGGCTTTCAGCTACAGTCGCCGGTGGTGGTCGCCGGCCTGACCCTGGTCATGCTGCTGGTGGCCCTGAACCTGGCCGGCCTGTTCGAGATCGGCGGTTCGCTGCAGACCGTGGCGGGCGGCGCGCAGGTGGCCGATCGCGGGGACGCCGTGGGCGCCCTGTTCACCGGCGTGCTGGCGGTGGCGGTGGCCGCGCCCTGCACGGCGCCCTTTATGGGGCCCGCCATCGGCTACGCCCTGACCCAACCGCCGATCCTGGCCTTAGCCGTCTTCTTCGCCCTGGCCCTGGGCATGGCCGCGCCCTTCACCCTGGTGGCTTTCGCACCGGGGCTTTTGTCCCTGCTGCCGCGTCCAGGGGCCTGGATGGAGGTGTTCAAGAAGGCCATGGCCTTTCCCATGTTCGCCACCGCCGCCTGGCTCTTGTGGGTGTTCAGCCAACAGGTCGGGTCCTTCGGCCTGGCGCGGCTCCTGGCCGCCGCCGTGGTGACCGCATTGGCCGCCTGGCTCTATGGCCGCGCCCAAGTCGCCCGGTTCGCCGGGCGGGGCGGCGGCCTGGGCTTTGTGGCGGGGGCGGTCCTGCTGGCGATCGTGATCGCGACCCTGGGGTGGAAGCCCTTCGATAGCCCCGCGGCGGCGGCCAACGCCTCCGGCGCGGCTCCAGCGGCCGGCGAACTGGCGTCGCAGCCTTTCTCGCCGGACAAGCTCGACGCCCTGCGCGCAGAAGGCCATCCGGTGTTTGTCAATTTCACCGCCGCCTGGTGCGTCACCTGCCAGGTGAACGACCGGGCCGCCTTGTCCAGCCGCAAGGTCGCGGACGCCTTCGCTAAGGACGGGATCGTTTACCTCAAAGGCGACTGGACCAATCGCGATCCGGTCATCGCCAAGGTGCTGGCTGACCACGGACGGGCCGGGGTGCCGCTCTATCTGATGTACGACGCCAAGGGCGGGGAGGCGGCGGTGCTGCCGCAGATCCTGACCGAAGGTGTCGTGCTGAGCGCGGCCGACAAGGCGGCGGGGGCCTAGAACGTGGCGGCCGAAGGTGACGCCAAGTCTGTCCGTGCCGCCGAGGTCGCCCGCTTCGGTCACGGTTTCCTGCGCGACATCTGGTATTTCGCCGCCCTGGCCGGGGATCTGAAGCCGGGCAAGCTGCAGCGCTTCGAGATCCTGGGCGAGCCGATCCTCTTAGGCCGCACCCGCGCCGGCGAGGCCTACGCCCTGCGCGACATCTGCCCCCATCGCGCCGCGCCGCTGTCGGCCGGCAAGCTCGTGCGCGAACCGGGCGGGGCCGAGGTGGTGGAGTGCCCTTATCACGGCTGGCGTTTCCGCACCGACGGGGTCTGTTCGGCCATCCCCTCCATGGTCGAGGGCCAGGAGGTGGATGTGGGCCGCATCCGCGTGCGCCGCTATCCCACTGCCGAAAGCCAAGGGATGGTGTTCGTGTGGATGGGCTCGGACGCGCGCGGCGACGGTGAGCCGGACCAGCCGCCGCCTACCTTCCCTGGTGTGGTCGGAGGCGCGCCCAAGCTGGTGGACCGGATGGTGTTCGACGCCCATATCGACCATGCGGTGATCGGGCTGATGGACCCGGCCCACGGCCCCTATGTGCATCAGAACTGGTGGTGGCGGTCTGCCGCCTCACAGCACGACAAGGCCAAGGCGTTCGAGCCGCGCGAGGCCGGCTTCGCCATGGCCCGCCACGCCCCATCCAGCAACAGCTACGCCTATCGCATCCTGGGCGGCGCGCCCAAGACCGAGATCGTGTTCCGCCTGCCCGGCATGCGCTGGGAGCATATCGAGGTGGGCGCCCGCCAGGTGCTGTCCCTGACCTGCCTCACGCCCGTGACCGAGAAAAAGACCCGGATCACCCAAGTCATGTGGTCCGACCACTGGGCCTTCACCCTGCTCAAGCCGTTCATCGCCTCGGGCGCGCGCAAGTTCCTGCGCCAGGACGCGGCCATGGTGAACCTGCAGAACGAGGGTCTGGTCTATGACCCGTCCCTCTTGTGGATCGACGACGCCGACCGCCAGGCCAAGTGGTACCAGGCCCTCAAGCGCGAATGGACCGCCAGCCGCCGAGAGAGCCGCGCCTTCGTCAACCCGGTGGAGGGTGGGGTGCTGAGGTGGCGTAGCTGAGGCGGCTACCTGGCCGCCACCGCGGTTGCGGGCGCGGGATCGGGCGGATTGTTCTTGAGCACGAAGGCTACTGAGGCTTTGAGCATCGCGACCCGCGCGTCTTCATGCAGCAGCCAGTGGTCGGCGCCCGTCAAGCTTAAAAATTCCACAGGCTTGCCCGATCGCTGCAGCGCCCGGTCCATGGATTGGCTCTGCTCGATTGGCACCACCGTATCGTCCTGGCCGTGGACGAGTAGGATTGGCGCATCGGCCCGGTCGGCCATTCGGATCGGTGAGATATCGTTCAGTTCGGTCTGCCAGGTGGATGTGACCCCCAGGAAGGCCTTCCAATAGCGGGTTGTGGAACTGACGCCGCCGGCGCGGTCGCGTACATAGTCGAGCATGGCGGATAGATCGGAGACACCGGCCATAGAGACAGCGCAACGATAACGCCCGTGCTGGATGGTGACGCCCGCCAGGGCCGCATATCCGCCATAGCTCCAACCGACGATACAGGCGCGCTTGGGATCGACGATCCCCTGACGGGTCAGTTCGGCGACGCCGTCGGAGATGTCGGTCTGCATCTTGCGCCCCCACTGGCCAAGACCGGCGTCGCGGAAGGCGTTGCCTGCGCCAGTGGAGCCGCGGAAGTTGGGCTGGAACACCGCATAGCCACGGGCGGCGAAGGCCTGAGCCCAATAGTCGAAGCGCGGATAGTCGTGAGCTTCCGGACCGCCATGAGGCATGACCACGAGCGGCAGACCCTTGGGATCACGTCCGGGCGGCAGGGTCAGAACACCTCGCATGGCCAGACCGTCCGCGGCCTTGTAGTCGACCCATCGCACTGCGCCGACTTGGGCCGCGCGGACGGTAGGATAGGGGGCGCCGAGGACGTCGGCTGAGCCCTTGGTGATATCGACGATCCAATAGGTGCCTGAATCGTCGCCGCCATCGGTGAAGACGATCATGCGATTGAAGTCGGCGCTGAACGAGATCATCTGGACCAAGTAGCCGGGAAAGGCTTTCAGAGCGCCCTTCAGCTTGGCCTTCTGCAAGGGCGAGAACAGGTTTGACGTTTTATCGTCGTTTTGCTCGTCGGACCCAATCCACAGATGCGTGGTCGGATCGAACAGGGGTGAGCCAGTCTCTTCCTCATCAAACGTCGCCGTGGGCGGGCCGCCAGCGAGAGGTAGCTCCTTCAAGATATTGTGCTCGCCGTCCTCGATACGCAGCAAGATTGTTCCTGGGGTTCGACCAAGCCCCAACAGGCTGACTCCCTCGGTCACCGACCGCCCAGAGGCCAATTCGACCCCACCCCATTTTGACGTCATCGCCCGCCATTCGCCGCTCCTTTGGTTATAGCGGAGCCGAGCGACGACTTCGCCGGTCGGGCTGACCAACCAGTCACTGGTGTCCTGCTGGCCCGTGGCGGCCAGGGAAATATCGCCAGTGTCGAGATCGACGCGGTAAAGATCGGGATAGAGACGCCCGTCCAGATCCTCCTTGAGTTGCCCCCCGCCCTTGTCGTTTTCGTACGAGTAAGCGCCGAAATAGCCATACCAGTGGCCGTCGACCTGGGCCGAACCGTAGGAGCCGACAACGGTGTGGGCCACGCGCCGTTCATACGGGCTGCCGAAAACGGAAAAGGATTTGTGGTGCTTCAAATCGGCGACGATGACGCCGTCCAGCTCGGTTTTGTCGACGACGAAATCTATGCCGAGATGGACGGTGGAACTAACGGTCACCAACAGATGATCGTCGCCGGCCCATTCGAGGCGCTCAACCTTTGTGGCGCCAAGATCGTCGACTTCCAAAGGCTCGTTGGCGGCGGTGGCCACGATCAGTTTCCGCCTTTCGCCCACGGTCGCGACGAAGGCGTAGCGCTGGCCGGACGGCGACAGCTCCACCATCTCCATCCCCGGCAGCTTGCCGTAGTCCTCGACCGGCGGGGGCGGTGGCTGTACAGACGCGGCCTGAACGACGGTCGTCGCCATCAACGCGGCAACCAACCCCAAGACAAAGCGAACCATGCGAAATCTTCCCCCAGAACGCGCACATGTTGCGGGCGCCATGCCTGCGGTCAAGCTTGTCTTTCCATGCGCATAGTCTCCGGCGCCTATCGCGGTCGCAGCTTGGTGGCCCCCGAGGGCCAGTCCACGCGCCCGACTTCGGACCGCGCGCGTGAGGCGGTGTTCAATGTGCTGGAGCATGCGCCCTGGTCGCCGGGGCTCAGGGACCAGCGGGTGATGGACCTGTTCGCCGGCTCGGGTGCGCTTGGGCTGGAGGCCCTGTCGCGGGGCGCGGCTTTCTGCCTGTTCGTGGAGACCGACGCCGCAGCGCGGGGCGCCATCCGCGACAATGTGGAGGCGCTCGGGGCCAAGGGCGAGCTGTTCGGCCGCACGCGAATCCATCGCCGGGACGCCACCGATCTTGGGGCCCGGCCGGGCGCCGATGGCCCGCCCTTCGACCTGGCCTTTCTCGATCCGCCCTACGGCAAGGGCCTGGGCGAAAAAGCGCTGGCCGAACTGGCCGCCGGCGGCTGGCTGGCCCCTGGCGCGGTGGCGGTGCTGGAGCGGGGCGCCGACGAGGCGGAGCCCGAGACTGCGGGGTTCGAGCGGCTGGACGATCGCCGCTACGGCGCCGCGCGCGTCTTCTTCCTGCGCGCGTCATAGGCTGCGGCCCGAGACGCGGTTGTCGGCCTGGGCGCGCAGACAAAGCAGGCCCTCGCGCGTGATGCGATAAGGCCCGCTGTTTCGGCTCATGACCAGCCGCCGGCGTCTCAGCTTTTGAAACACCACCAGGCTGCAATCCGTCAGCCGCCAGCCCTCGCGGGTCACGCATTCGGCGTCGGTCAGGGCGCCGCGATCGTCGCGGACGATGAGGATGCGCCCGCCCTGGGCGAGCGCGTGGAGCGTCCTTTGCTCCGATTTTGAGATATTCAAGGAAAGGGATCCGAACCTGGGAAGCCATGAAAAAGGGCTCGCGCGATCCCGTCATCGGTGACGCGCGCAAGGTCTTTTGGCCCGACGGGTCGATCGCCCCGGTGTTAGCGGGTGACGGTCCGTGGCCTGGGTTCGGCTACAATCAGAGACATGATACCTCGGACGGCGCGGCTTGCGGCTGAAGGATAGCCCAGGACGGCCGCGGCGCAAGGCGTCCTTGCGGCCGGGCGGTCAAGATTAAAGTTGACGGTCTGACGTTCCGTCAGTCTTGCTCGCCGGCGCGTGCGCGCCCAACTTGGCTCCGACAAAGCCGCCAAGGAAGCTGCCATGACCGACCTGAAAATGCTTATCGACGGGCGCCTGGAAGAGGGCGACTTGACCATGGAGGTGCTCAATCCGGCCACCGAGGCGGTGCTGCAGATCGCGCCGCGCGCCTCCAAGGCTCAGCTGAACAAAGCTGTCGCCGCCGCCAAGGCCGCCTTTCCGGCCTGGAGCCGCACCAGCATCGACGAGCGGAAAAAGGCGCTGAACGCCATCGCCGACGTGATCCAGGCCAACGCGACCGAGCTTGCCCGTTTGCTCACGCAGGAACAGGGCAAGCCCCTGGCCGACGCCACCGGCGAGGTCTACGGGGCCGCCGCCTTCTTCCGCTACTTCACCAGCCTGGATCTGCCGTCCAAGACCATAGACGACAGCGCCGGCCGCAAGGTCGAGGCCCGCCGCCGGCCGCTGGGAGTGATCGGGGCCATCGTGCCCTGGAATTTCCCGCTGATCCTGATGGCCTTCAAGGTTCCGGCCGCGCTGCTGGCCGGAAATACCGTGGTGCTGAAGCCGGCGGCCACCACGCCGCTGTCGACCCTGCGCCTGGGCGAGCTGATCAAGGACATCCTGCCGCCGGGCGTGCTCAACATCATCGCCGACGCCAACGACCTGGGCGGGGAGCTCACAGCCCATCCCGACGTGCGCAAGATCTCCTTCACCGGCTCGACGGCCACGGGGCGCAGGGTCATGGCTGGCGCTGCCGAGACGCTGAAGCGCATCACCCTGGAGCTGGGCGGCAATGACGCCGGCATCGTGCTGGGCGACGTGGATCCCAAGGTGACCGCGCCCAAGATCTTCCAGGGCGCATTCCAGAACAGCGGCCAGGTCTGCATCGCCATGAAGCGGGTCTATGTGCACGAGTCGATCTATGACGCCATGTGCGACGAGCTGGCGGCCCTGGCCGATGCGGCGGTGATCGGCGATGGGCTGGAGCAAGGCACGCAGCTGGGCCCGCTGCAGAACAAGATGCAGTACGACCGGGTGCTGGAACTGATCGACGACGCCAGGCGGCACGGCAAGGTCATCGCCGGCGGCGGCGCGGTCGAGGGGGCGGGCTATTTCATCCGTCCGACCATCGTGCGCGACATCACCGACGGAACCCGGCTGGTGGACGAGGAACAGTTCGGACCGGTGCTGCCCATCATCAAGTTCACCGACGCCGAGGACGCCCTGGCCCGGGCCAACAGCTCAGACTATGGCCTGGGCGGCTCGATCTGGTCGGGAGACCTCGAAAAGGCCTGGGACCTGGCGGAGCGGATGGAGTCCGGCAGCGTGTGGATCAACAAGCACGCCGAACTGGCCCCCAATATCCCGTTCGGCGGGGCCAAACAGTCGGGGCTGGGTTCGGAGCTTGGCGAAGAAGGCCTCGCCGAATTCAGTCAGCTGCAGGTGATCAATATGGCGAGATAGGCTTTTGGCTCAGCCGGCCGCTTCGGGTGTCGGGAGCGGCTGGCGTACGCTGAAGAGGCTCCAGACCTTGCGCAGGCCGTCCAGGACCCGTTCGCGGGCTTCATTATCGTCCTTGGACAGGCCGCGGAGCAGTTGCACGGCGTCGATGTGGACGCGGATCGCCTGGTCGCTCCATTGGTTCTCGGCGCGGAAAGTGTCGATCAGTTCGCACAGGCCATGGGCGACCTCGTCCAGCGAGTTGAACCCCACCAGACCCGCGAAGGCGATCATGTCGTTCGAGGCCCGATAAATCTCCGTCACCGGTTTGTCGTCGGGGGGATCGGTCAACTGGCCGGCGGCGGTTTCCATGCGGGCGATGCATCGGTCCAGGCCACGCAGCAGATCGTCGGAAATCTTGTCCAGCCGCTTTTCCGCCCCGCGCAGGGCTTCGATCGCCGACCGTCCCCCGGGCTGGCGCATCAGTTCGCCGAGCCGGTTCTTCACCTTGATGTTGCGGCTGTCGGTCAACGGGGGTTCTGCTTTCGCTCAATAGTACAAGTGAATGGGTGGCCAAAAGGGGTCAAAGGTTGACCTTACTGGGCTTGAACAGCTGATTGATTTCGGACTGAGACAGGTCCGGCCCTTTGGCGAGGCCGACCGTGGCGGACAGGTCGTCCTTGCGTCGGCCGTTCTGCCCGGGCGGTGGGCCCAGGCGCTGAAAGCGGCGGTCCGGCCCCACATAGTCCGTCGAGGTGATGAAATCCCGGCTCTCGGTGGCCAGCCACATGATCCGCTTAAGCATGACCGCGGCGTTGACGGGCTTGGCCATGACGAAGTTGGCGCCGCAATCGCGCCCTTCCAGCACCATGGAGCGCGGCGTATGGCCAGACATCAGCAGCACGGGAACGAAACAGTTCGGCTTGATGCGGCTTCGCCGAAGTTCGCGAACGAAATCATAACCACTCATGTCCGGCAGGGCGGTGTCTATGACCAGGATATTCAGATCCCGCTTCTTGACGACTTCCATAGCCTCGGCTGCGCTTGAGCAGCAATGTGGCGTATGGACGCCAAAGCCAGCGAACATCTGGGTCAGAATCGACATGCCTTCGCGGTTACTATCCGCGATCAGGATTTCAGCGCAGGAAAGATTGATGCGATCCGTGGCGCGATAAGGCAAGTCGACCAACCGATAGTCTCCCGACCAAGGCGTTCTCTACCCCGGCGGCTCGCGGCTGGTCGCGACAGCCGAGCATAAGGGTGCGGACTATGACCTTGCTAATCTCAAAAGGGCAGTTCTCCGGAGGGAATGGACTTGGATCCAGCACACCGGTGACAGTCGTTTAAACTTGAGTCGGAACGACGACCCTAGCCCAAAGTTATGTCCAAGCTGCAATCCATTCCAGGAACCCGCGGTTGAATGGCTTTTAACGTCCAATGGTTGCCTGATTGTTGCGAAATCCCCTGCGTCAGTAAGGCGCAGGGGATGCGCCGGCGAAACGTCAGCTGAAGTCGCCGCCGGAATTGTCGTCGGACCAGTCATCGCCGCTGTCGCCGCGATCGTCGCCATCGTCGCCATAGTTGTTGATGGTCACGTTCTCCATGGGTTGGCCGCCATAGCCGCCGCCGAAGAAGCCGCCGGAATGGCCGCCGCCGAACAGGTTCGAGAGGCCCGAAAACAGGAACTCGCCGCCGGCGACCCCGGCCGCCGTCGTGCCGACATTGCGCAGGAAGGAGCCGAAGCCGCCCGGCGCCGCGGGGGCGCCCCCGCCGAAAAAGCCCGAACCTTGGGTTGGCGGCGCCGCGGTTTGATAGGCCGGCTGATAGGAGGCGGATTGCGGCTGGCTCCAGGGTGACGCCGCCGCGCCGCCGAGGAAGCTGCTTTGGGCCGGTTGCTGGACCGGTGCGCGCAACTGCGCTTCCAGGTCGGCGATCCGTTCCTGCGCCGTGTGCAGGGCCTGGTCGGCCAGCAGGGAATGTTGCACCAGCAGATACGTGGCGTCCGGTTGGCTGGCGACCGCCTGGTCGATCAAGGCGGCGGCTTCAGGATCCTTGGCCGCGCCCCGCACCTGGGCCAGATCGCTGAGAAAGCGCGTCAGCAGGGCGCGTTCATCGGGGGTCATGCTCGTTCAATGGCTCCAATAATATGTTCGCCGAAGGCTTGGCGCCGTTCGGTGGCCAAGATGTGGCGTTCCTGCGGAGCCGACGCCAGGGGCAGCTGACGGCTCGCGACATTCTTCTCCTGGTCATTCGGCGCCGAGCCGGCGGTCGCTGGCGACGACCCGATAGTGCTCCACGCGCTCAGGCCGGCTCAGCAGGAAGCGGTCATCTTCGGGATAGTAGCGGGCGAGTTCCGGCGCCTCGCCCGCGAAGCCGACGATGTGGTCCATGCTGCGCCACCAGCTGAGCGTCGTAACCTCGCTCTCCCCGTCGCCAAGATCGCGCATCAGCATCTGAAAGCCCAGATTGCCGGGTGTGTTGGCATAGTCGACGCAACCGGTGCGCTCGATATAGGCGGTGTATTCCGCCTCGTCCTTCCGGCGGATGCGGCCAACCCAGCGCCGCAGTATGACGACGTCTTGAGGCATGTTCGGGATTCCTCTGGCTCCTTGCGCCCTCGCGGCCGGCGAGGGGGGTGAATTTCCCCTATCAATCCGGCGGGATCGTGCCATTTTTCTAGGCAAGTCCGCAGGTCTTCGCATCGGCTCTATTATTTGATGTGTCAACGAATCGGACTTGCCCAGAACACCCTGACCCTTGGTCGCGACGCGAGGAAACCAACATGTCATCCGTCTCCCTGAAGCTTCTGTCTGCTCTTGGCGCCTTGGCCGTATGCGGCGCCGCCCACGCCGCAGAGGTGGAGCGGACTTATGCTGCGCCTAACGCCCGCTTCGCTTCCACGATCACCGTGCCGGCCTCGGCCGAGATGGTCTATCTGAGCGGCACGCTCTCGCCGCCATCCGATGCCTTGCCCGGCGGCGATCGCTCCACCGAGGCGCAGACGGAAGCCGTGCTCAAATCCATCGAAGCCACTCTCAAGACCCAAGGCCTGTCCTTTGCCGACGTAGTCAGCATGCACGTGTTTCTGGTCGGCGATCCCACCAAGGGCGGGGTCATGGATTTCGCCGGCATGAACGCCGCCTATGGCCGAGCTTTCGGCACGCCCACACAGCCTAACCGGCCGGTGCGCAGCACCGTTCAGGTCTCCGCCCTGGCCGCCCCCGGCTCCCTGGTCGAGATCGAGGTGGTGGCCGCGCGCACCAAACACTAGCGGTTCGTCGCGCCGGCATACCTACAAGGCTGGCTTCTCGGGAACGATCGCAACTCGTGACGAAGGATCAGCCATTGTCGAACTTGATCGGGACTCCTTTTAGCCGCCGCAACTTCATCGAGCGCCTGGGCGCTACGGGGGGCGTCGCCCTGGCCATGGCGGGCATGGAGGCTTTGGGGTTCGGCATCGGTTCGGCCCACGCCGCGCCGCCAAACCTGTCCGGATCGGCCAAGGGCAAGAAGGTGGTCATCCTTGGGGCCGGCCTGGCGGGGATGACCGCCGCCCATGAGCTTGGCAAGGCCGGCTATGATTGCCGCGTCATCGAGGCCCGCAGCTTCGCGGGGGGGCGGTGCCAAACCTCGCGCGCCGGCTTCTCGCTGACCGAGCTGGGCGGTCAGACCCAGACCAATGATTTCGCCGAGGGGCAGTACATCAACCACGGCCCCTGGCGCATTCCCTACCATCACCTGTCGACGCTGCATTACACCAAGGCGTTCGCCATCCCGCTGGAGGTGTTCGTCAACGACAATGACGCCGCCTATATGTACTACGAAAACGGGACTGGCCCCTTGGCCGGCAAGCGGATCCGCAAGGGCCGCATGACGGCCGACATGCGCGGCCACACCGCCGAGATCCTGGCCAAGATCACCCGCAAGGGCGGCCTCGACGACCAGATGACCCCCGCCGACCGCGACGCCTTCATCGGCTATCTGATTAGTGAGGGCTATCTGACGTGGAAAGACCTCGACTATGTGGGGACCGAAGGCGCCGGCTTCGAGGTTCTGCCCGGGGCCGGGATAGATCCGGGACCGGGCCAGCTTTACACGCCGTTTCCCTTCGCCGACGTGCTTCATTCGAAACTGTGGAACCAGCTGTCTTCGGTGGCGAGGTTCGACATGCAGCGCACCATGTTCCAGCCGGCCGGCGGCATGGATCGGATCGCTAAGGCCTTCGAGAGCCGGGTGGGACCCCGCATCACCTATTCCGCGGTGGTGCAGCAGGTTCGCCAGAGCCCAGAGGGCGTCACGGTCAACTACCTGGATTCGGCGGGCCACAGCGGCGTCGCAAACGCAGACTACTGCATCTGCACCATCCCGCTGTCGGTGCTCAAGTCCATCGACATGCAGGTCTCACCCCGCTTCAAGCAGGCCATGAACGGGGTGTCCTACGCCCCCGTGGGCAAGATCGGCCTGCAGATGAAGCGCCGGTTCTGGGAAGAGGACCACCAGATCTATGGCGGCCATATCCTCACCGACATCCGCGGCATCGGGGCCATCAGCTTGCCGTCGACCGGGTGGCAGGGACAGCGCGGCGTGCTGCTTGGCTATTATCATTTCGGAGCCGACGCCGCCCGCATCAGCGCCAAGTCCCCGGCCGACCGCGCTGCCGTCGCCCTGGCCGCGGGGCAGAAGATCTTCCCGGACTATCAGGACAATTACGAAACTTCATTCTCGGTCGCCTGGCACCGGGTCGAGCACAATCTGGGTGGCTGGGCCGAGTGGAATGCGGATGGCCGCCGCGACGACTACCCCATCCTGTGCGAGCCTGACGGGCGTATTTATCTGTCCGGCGAACATCTGAGCTATATCGGCGGCTGGCAGGCTGGCGCGATCGAGTCCGCCTGGCAGCAGATCGCCAAGCTGCATCGCCGGGTTCAGGCCTGACTCCATTTTTTGGGAAAGCATTGCGGATGTGGGGAATGCGTCGAGTTGGGGTGGTCTTGGGTGCGGTGCTGGCGGCCAGCCTTGGGCTGGCGGTGGAGCCCGGCTTTGCGGCGGGCGCAGACCAGTTGTTCGCTGAAAATTGCGCGGCCTGTCACCAGGCGGCGGGACAGGGGATCAAGGGCGCCTTTCCCGCGCTCGCGGGTGACGCTTTCGTGCAGGGCGACCCAGGTCAGGCGGCCTTTGTGGTGCTGAACGGGCGGGGCGGCATGCCGACCTTCGCCCCCGACCTGTCCGACGATCAGATCGCCCAGATCCTGACCTATGTGCGCTCATCCTGGGGCAATAAAGCCAGTCCGGTCACCTCAGCGATGGTGGCGGCGGCGCGGCTGAAGTCCAAGCCGGATGACGCCCGTTCAGCCCTGCAGGCTCACTAGGTCCTCTTCGTCGTCCGCCTCCACCCAGCGGGCGATGGCCGTCAACAGGTCACGAGGATTGATCGGCTTGGCCAGGTGAGCGCTCATGCCGGCGCGGTGATATTCAGCGACCTGTTCGGGCAGGACATTGGCCGACAGGGCGATGATCGGGATGCGGGCGAGGGCGCCGCCCATGCCGCGGATGATCTCAGTGGCCTGGACCCCACCCATCACCGGCATCTGCACGTCCATCAGAATCAGGTCGTAGCGGGCCATTTTCACCGCCTCGAGAGCCTCGGCCCCGTTATTGGCGATGGCAACCTCTACACCCACTGCGCCTAAGAGCGTGCTGATCAGTTCCTGATTGGCCTCCGCGTCTTCGACCAACAGCACCCGCACCGCCTCCAACCGCACCGGCGCCTCGACCGTGGCCGTGGGCGCAACGCAGGAGGATTCGGCCAACGGCGCCCAGAACCAGAAGGTCGAGCCTTCGCCCAGCCGGCTGTCGACGCCGATTTCACCGCCCATCAGCTCGACCAGTCGGGCCGAGATGGCCAGGCCCAGGCCGGTGCCGCCGAACTTGCGCGAGATCGAACCGTCGGCCTGCACAAAGCGCTGAAAGATCTGGCCCAGGGCCGTGTCCGGAATGCCGATGCCGGTGTCGATGACGCTAAAGCGCACGCCGGGCCCCCGGTCTTCGCGATCTTCGGTCTCGACCACCACGGCTACGCCGCCGTGGTTGGTGAACTTGACGGCGTTGCTGACCAGGTTGATCAACACTTGGCGGAGGCGTCCGGTATCGCCTATCAGGCCGGAGGCCACGCTGTCAGCGACCTGTGCGGCCAGGGTGACGCCCTTGCGCATCGCCTGTTCGTTGAGCAGGGCTAGGGTGTCGGCCACCAGGCGGCGAGGCTCAAAGATTTCGCTCTCCAGTTCGACCGAACCGGCCTCAAGCTTGGAGAAATCCAGCACGTCATTGACGATGGCCAGCAGCGCCTTGCCGGCGTCGTCGATCCGCGTCACCCAATGCCGCTCGATCTTCGCCAAGCCCGACTGGCTGCTCAAGAGGCCGGTGAAGCCGATAATGGCGGTCAGCGGCGTGCGCAGCTCGTGGCTCATATTGGCCAGGAATTCAGACTTGGCGCGTGCGGCGACCTCGGCGCGGTCCCTGGCGGCGATCAATTCGTCCTGCATGGCCTGGCGATCGGTGACGTCATGCACGATCCAGATCTCGCCGCTGGGGTCGTCGCAGGCGCGCAGTTCGAGCACGCGCGGTTCGCCGTCGCTGCGCCGGATCGTTCCGTGCACGATGGCCTTGAAGCCATCCTGACGGGTCTGCTCGTAGCGGGCCATCAGCCTGCCGCCCTCGTCGCCATAGAGCTTGCTGAACCAGGCCTTGAGGGTTGGCAGTTCGTGGCGCGAATAGCCGGTGATCCGCTCCAGTTCGGCGTTCATGGTCAAGGCGCCGGCGCGTACATGTACGGCGCCGGCGGGCAGGCGTTCGATGAAGCGAGTGAGCCGCTCGGCGTTTTCCCGCTGGGCGGCCTCGGCGCGGCGGCGCTCGGTAATGTCCTGCAGCACGCCGACAATGGCTTTCGGCGCGTCGCTTGAACCCGGTTCGCAGGCGCCCTTGCAGACCGTCGTGCGCGTCTGGCCATCAGGACGAATGATGCGCGCTTCGAATTCGAACGTGGCGCCCTGGCGGATCGCCCGGTCGAACTGCTCGACCACGGCTGGTCGATCGTCGGGATGGAAGAAGTCGAGGGCGCTCTGATGGTTGGGGTTGAAGCTCTCGGGCGTCACACCATGGATGCGATAGACCTGTTCCGACCAGAAGGTGTGCAGGTCGGCCACCCGCAGTCGCCAATGGCCGACCCCGGTCAGGCTTTCGGCCATCGACAGCAGCTGGCGCTGGTTAGCCTTGCCGTCTAGTCCTGACAGGGTGCGGGTCGGGCCTCCGTCTGCGGGCGCGCGCGCAAGGTCATCTGTCGTCCATGGCATGCTCGGCACGGTTCCCAATCGACGAGCGAAGATCAGCATGGGCGATCGAGGCCGGGCCCCGATCCAGGTTCCATGACGCCAAGCGGGCGCCCACGATCGCAGGATCGCGTCTGTCTCGCCTCCAACCCTCAGTTGGGCGGGCATAGTTGATGGTGGAGGTTGATAAATTCGAAATAGCGACGTTACCCGAAAGGGAATGTCTGGGGATTCAGACAAACGATCGTGCGTCGGGCGCCGATTTCTCGGCCGTCGAGGGTCAGGCCTCCAGCGCAAGCGCCGCGAAACTGGCCAGCCAGTGCTCACCCATATAGTCCCCGGCCACATGCGGCAGGCTGGCGACCAGGTGGCGCGAGGCGGTCTCGGTGAGCATGGCGCGCATGGAGTCGCCGGGATCAAACGCGCCTGCCAGATCGCGCAGGCACCAGGCGCGGCTGAGATTGACCCCGTCCAGATGGGCGATCTTGCCGTCGGAGCGGTCACTGACGGTGGCGGGGGCGAACAGGCTGGCGGGACGCCCAGCGGCCAGATCGGGCAAGAAGCGGGCGAACCAGCCGCGAAATTCCGACGCGGGCAGGGCGCGGCGCATGCAGGCGGCCTCGATCAGGGCCGGTGAAAGGAAATCGTCGCCGCTCGGCTCCCAGGCCTGGCAATCGGTGTCGGCGCCGTACCATTCCACGGCCCGCGACTGCATCATCTCCGCCAGGGCGGCGTCCTGGCAGGTCTCGGCATAGTCCAGGGCCAGGGTCAGGGCGAAGGCTGTGTTGGAATGCACGCCTGCACGCACGGGATAGGTCGCCTTGGGCAAATAGGCGCGGAAGCGGTCGGCGAAAGCCTCGGCCAATGGCCGCAAGGCCTCGGCCCAGGGGCGCTCGTGCGGGAGGGTGCGCCGCTCAAGTTCCGCCGCCAGCGCCAGGAGCCAGGCCCAGCCATAGGGACGCTCGAAGCCGGCGGACATGGGGCGGTCCAGATATGCCAGTTCTCCGGCGACGTGCTCCGGGGTCAGCTTGCGGTCGAACAGGGCGGCGATGGCGGCGGCCTCGGGCAGATCCGAAAACCGCCGGCTGACCCGGGCCAGCAGCCAATAGCCGTGCACACAGGAATGCCAGTCGAAACTGCCATGAAAGATCGGATGCAGCTGCGCAGGCGGGCGGGCGTCATCGGGGCCCAGCAGCACCTGATCCAGCTTGAAGGGAAATTCGCGCTCTACATGACCAAGAGCGATACGCGCGAAGCGGCGGGCGAGGTCAGGGGTCAGGCGGTCTGGCTGTTCGGGGGAGAGACGAGCGGTCATCGGGCGTGGAACACCAAGAGGGCCATCAGGGCCGTGTTGACGGTCAGCAGGATCAGGGCGGTGGGAATCTGGGCCTTGATCACCGCATAGCGGTCGGGCAGCTCCAGAAGGGCTGCGGGCACGATGTTGAAATTCGCGGCCATGGGGGTCATCAGCGTGCCGCAGAAGCCGGACAGCATGCCGATGGCGGCCATGATCGCCGGATCACCGCCGAACCGGTGCACGATCAGCGGCAGGCCGATCCCGGCGGTCATCACGGGGAAGGCGGCGAAGGCGTTGCCCATGATCATGGTGAAGGCGGCCATGCCCAGGGTATAGGCGCAGACCACGGCCAGCCGGTTGTCCAGGGGGATGACATGGCCGATCAGGCTGCTGACCGCTTGGCCCACCCCGGCCAGGGCGAACACCGCGCCCAAGGCCGCCAGCATCTGCGGCAGGACCGCGGCCCAGCCGATCTGGTCCAGCAGCCTGCGCCCCTCCTGCAATGGCGCCAGCGGCGGCGGCCGCAATAGCGCGCCGGCCAGCGCGACTGCGGCCACGGCGCCCAGGCCCAGCGAGACCAGGGTCGCCTGTCTCGACTCGATCAGGGGTTGGCCGGCGATGGTCGCCGATTTCAGGACCAAGGCGCCCAGCAGGGTCACGGCCGGGATCACCAGGGCCGGCAGGAACAGGCGGTCGCCCAGCCGCGCCGCACTCTGCGCCCGCTCGGCCGGCGAGGTGGTGTGCGCCGCCCCCCGTCCCAGGCCGCCAAAGCCGGCTATGGCCACCATGGCCAGCACCAGGACCCCGCTGGCCAGGTCCGTCAGGCGCGAGCCGAACAGGAAGCTCACCGCCAGCAGCCCCCAGAAGGTCGCGGCGGCGAAACGGCGGGGATTGCTGTGGTCGAGCGCACCGAGCACCGCCATGGCCGCCAGCACCGCGCCAAGCAGCAGATAGATCGCCTCCAGCCGGATCACGGGCGGTTCGCCTCGCGCTGAAGCCGCCCGTCCAGGCGCAGCAGGCGCGCACCGTGAACGACAAAGGCCGCCAGGGCCGTGGGGATGGCCCATAGGGAGATCTGCAGCGGCTGAACCTCGATCCCGTTCTGCTGCAACACCCCCTTGATCAGCAGCACCGAGGCTACGGCGACGAAGATGTCCTCGCCGTAGAACAGGGCGATATTGTCCGCCGCCGCCGCGTGGGCGCGGACCAATCGCCGGACGGGGCCGCTCAGGGCGCCCAGCCGCGTTTCCGCCGCCGCCTCGCTCATGGGCGCGATCAGGGGGCGGATCATCTGCACGTGGCCGCCGACGGCGGCCAGGCCCACCGCCGCCGTGATCTGGCGCAGGCCGAAATAGAGCAGCAGCAGCCGGCCCGCAGTGGCTCCTCGCGCCCGGCCGATCAGGGCGCGGGCCCGCTCCTGCAGGCCCCCGCGCTCCAGCAAACCGATGACCGGCAGCGCCAGCAGCACCACGCTCACATAACGGCTGTCATTGAACGCCTTGCCGAAGGCCGAGACCACCGCCACCGGATTCATGCCCCCGGCCAGTCCCGTGGCCACCGCGGCCACCGTCACCACCAGCAGGGGGTTGAACCGCAACAAAAAGCCCAGGACGACGATCGGAACACCGATCAGGGTCAGCATGCGGCGATCTCCTCATTCCACGGACGCCCTTGAGGACTGTGGAGCGCGTCGTGCGCGCCGCAAAGAGCTGGCGATTCAAGTCTAGGCGCCGGCCCGGCTCTGCCTTTAGGTTGCGTGCATGTTCATGCATCGTCCCGGCTTCGCCCAGTCCTGCCTCGCCAGGCCCGCCCTCGCTCTGTGCCTCACCGCCGCGCTCGCCCTCCCGGCCTGGGCCGATCCGGTTCCCGGCGGCGGCGTCAACGCCCACGCCCTGTCCGAGCACGTGCGGGTGATCTCCTCCGACGCCTATGAAGGCCGCGGCCCGGCGACCCCGGCGGAGGCCAAGACGCTGGATTACATCATCGGCCAGTTCAAGGCCGAGGGTTTGGCGCCCGGCGGCGACTCCAAGGGGCCGTGGGGCGCCTGGACCCAGGACGTGCCGCTGAGCCGGTTCGAGGTCACCGGCCCGGTGAAACTGTCCCTGACCGCCGGCGGCTCCACCACCGCGCTGATCCAGGGCGAGCAGGCGGTGGTCCAGACCCTGACCCCTGTCGACCACGTTTCGATAAAGGACGCGCCGATGGTCTTCGTCGGCTATGGGGTCAAGGCGCCCGAACGGCGTTGGGACGACTTCAAGGGCGTGGACCTGCACGGCAAGATCGCCGTGGTGCTGATCAACGATCCGGATTTCGAGGCCGATCTCGGCGGTCGGTTCGACGGCAAGTCGATGACCTATTACGGACGATGGACCTACAAATACGAAGAGGCCGCCCGACAGGGCGCTGTAGGCATGCTGATCATCCACGAGACCGCTCCGGCGGCCTATGGCTGGGCGACGGTGCGCAACTCCAACAGCAACGCCCAGTTCGACATCGTCCGCCCCGACCCCGGCGGCGCCCACCCTCTGCTCCAGGGCTGGATCCAGCGCGACGTTGCGGTGGATCTGTTCAAGCGTTCGGGCCTGGATTTCGAGGCCATGAAGAAGGCCGCCCAGCGCGAGGACTTCCGCCCCGTCACCCTGAACGCCGCTAGCTTCTCGGCTGACTATGCGGTTGATCACCGCCAGATCGTCACCCACAACGTGGTCGCCCGCATCGCCGGGGCCAAGCGGCCGAACGAGACGGTGATCTATACCGCCCACTGGGATCATCTGGGCGTCGGCGCGCCCGACGCCAGTGGCGACCGTATCTATCACGGGGCCGTGGACAACGGCACCGGCATCGCCGGCTTGCTCGAACTGGCTCGCATATTCGCCGCCGGACCCATGCCGGATCGGTCTGTGCTGTTCTTGGCCGTGACCGCCGAGGAGAAAGGGTTGCTGGGCTCCGCCTACTACGCCACCCACCCGATCTATCCCCTGGCCACCACCGTGGCCGATATCAATATGGACGCCCTGGCGACCAACGGCCTGGCCAAGGATGTCTCCACCAGCGGCGACGGCAAGGTCGGCCTGCAGGACGATCTGGTCGCCGAGGCCCAAGCGGCGGGGCGCTATTATTCGCCCGACCGGACCCCGGAGCAGGGCCACTTCTATCGCTCGGACCACTTCTCCTTCGCCAAGGTGGGAGTGCCAGCCATCTCGTTCCACGCCGGCGAGGACATGGTCCAAGGCGGCCTTCCGGCCGGCGAGGCCTGGGCCAAGGACTACACCGCCCACCGCTACCACCAGCCCGCCGACGTCTGGAGCGCCGACTGGGACCTTTCCGGCCAGGTCGCGGACCTGACCCTGCTTTACAAGCTGGGCTTGAAGCTGACCAATTCCGACGAATGGCCTGACTGGAAGGCCGGTTCGGAATTCAAGGCGGCCCGCGACGCCACGGCGGCGTCGCGGAAATAGTCCAAACTAGTCGGTCGGCTCGGGTCGTCCGTCCTCGATCACCGCGTCGAGGGCGTAGATGGCTTCATTGATCTGCACCAGGCGTTCTATGGCGCGCTGATTGATTCCCTGGGTCAGGGCGTAGGCCGCGCGGAGCAGCTGCTCGTTCAGTTGTTCGCGAACCGCCTGAAGGTCCTTGATCGTCTTGCCCGTCACTTCCAAAATCCCTCCTGGCGCACGCGCCCATATAGATGCCGGCGCGCATCGAGCGCCAGACCAGATCGCGATGGGCTGACCGGCTTGCGCGAACGCAGGCCCGGAGGAACGCCATGACCGAGACCTTGATTCTGCATCACTACGACACCTCACCCTTCTCGGAGAAGATCAGAGTCGCGCTGGGCGTAAAAGGAATGGCCTGGCGCTCGGTTCATATACCCAACATGATGCCGAAACCGGACGTATTGCCCCTGACGGGAGGCTATCGGCGCACCCCGGTCGCCCAGGTCGGCGCCGACATCTTTTGCGACAGCCAGGTGATCCTGGCCGAGATCGAGCGGATTGGTCCGGCGCCCAGACTGGCCAGCGGCCTGGACTGGGCGGTCAACTGGTGGGCCGACCGGCTGTTCTTCCAGACCACGGTGCCGATCATCTTCGGCACGATCGGCGACAGCGTTCCCGAGGCTTTCCTGAAGGACCGCGAACAGTTGTCCGGCCGCCCGTTCGACCCCAAGGCCATGAAGGCGGCGGTCTATCCGTTGAAGGCCCAGTGGCGCGCCCAGGCGGGGTGGCTGGAACAGCAGCTGCAATCCAGCGCCGCCTGGCTGTCCGGTTACGCGCCGGGGTTGGCCGACGTGGCGGCCTATATGAACATCTGGTTTTTGGAGCGGAACCTTCCCGACCTCGCCGCCGAACTGCTGCAGGGCCTGCCGGAAACCCTGGCCTGGAAGGCGCGGGTCAAGGCCATTGGCCACGGGGTTCCCACAGAGCTGGACGCCAAGGCCGCGCTGGAGATCGCCAGGGCGGCCGAGCCGCGGGGCGGTGTCGATCATGATCCGGCCGACCCCATCGGCGTGCAACCGGGCGCGGCTGTGTTCGTCATGGCAGACGACTATGGGCGCGACCGCATCGCCGGCGCGCTGGTGGCGGCCAATGCGGAACGCATCGTCATCGCCCGTGAGGATCCTGCGGTCGGCCGGCTGAACCTGCACTTTCCCAGGGCGGGTTATATCGCCGGCCCTGCATAGGCCACGCCTCTCGCCTCCAGGAAAATCCCAGCGTAGGCTTTCGGCTAACAGGTCCGCCAAAGGGCCGCCGGTTTTGGGAGATCGTCGATGAACCAACTCGCCCGCAATCTGACCGTGCTCGGCCTGGAACTCGCGCCCCTGACCCCGACCATCGGGGCCGAGGTGCACGGGCTGGACCTGTCCGAGCCGCAGGACGACGCGGTTTTGTCGGCGCTCAGAGCCGCGCTGCTGGACTGGAAGGTGCTGTTCTTCCGCGACCAGGACATCACCACCGAGCAGCACCTGGCCTTCGCCGCCCGCTTCGGCGCGCTGGAGGCGCATCCCTTCGCCCCCTGCAAACCGGGCTATCCCGAGGTGCTGGCCATCACCCACGACGACAAGAACAAGGGCCGAGAGAACACCTGGCACAGTGACGTGACCTGGCGGGAAAAGCCGTCCCTTGGATCGGTGCTGCGGGCCATCGAGGTTCCGCCAGTGGGCGGCGACACCCTGTTCGCCGATATGTACGCCGCCTATGAGGGCCTGTCGGACGCGGTCAAGGCGCGCATCGAGGGCGCGGTCGCCGTGCACGACTTCGCCCATTTCCGCAACGGTCTGCGCCGAGCGGGCAAGACCGAGGACGAGATCGAAGCCTTCAACCGCGCCTATCCCATGGTCGAGCATCCGGTGGTGCGCACCCATCCGGAAACCGGCCGCAAAGGGATCTATGTCAACGCCGCCTTCACCCAGCACATTGTCGGCCTGGAGAAGGACGAGTCCGATGCCCTGTTGCGCCACCTCTACGCCCAGGCGGCGATCCCCGAATACCAGTGCCGCTTCCGCTGGGAAGTCGGATCGATCGCGTTCTGGGACAACCGCTCCAGCCAGCACTATGCGGCCTCGGACTATTTCCCGGCCGTGCGGCGGATGGAGCGGGTGACGATCGTGGGGGACCGGCCGGTTTAGGCGGCTGCCCATAGGCGCTAAGATATGGAGTGAGCCAAGAAACACCTCGCCCCCCGGGACGCGCCGCTGCGTGGCCCGCCCTAGGGCAGGCTCCGGGAGGGGCCCGCGCCGAAGGCGTGGGAGGGTGAGGAGTTGTGTGGGTTCAGGATAAAGCTGAGAGGCCTTATCCCCTCAGCCTCCCATTCGCTTTGCGAACGGGCCCCTCCTTCTCCCGATGGGAGTAGGGCGCTCACCCCGGCCCGCGCCAGGACGCGCTCACGTCTCGCCGGATCCATCGGCTCCATCGGCGGCCCGTCCATCGGCGCCATACCGGCCTTCGCGGCGACGGGCTGCCACTGCTGGCGACGCGGGTGCGCGTTCAGCGCCACGATCTGGCGCACCGCCCGCGACACCCGCGCAAAGGCCAGCTGCGGATCGGGACCCGCCACGGCACAGGCAGCCTTCGCCGCCGCGCGCCGCAACAGCACCCGAGCCAACTCCATGCCGATCTCGGCCGGCTCCTTCAGCATCGACCACGGTGGCGCTTGGCATGGTGTCTGGGAAGGAGGTTGCGATATTCTCGAACAAAATATGAACAAACATCGCGCAAAGATCAAGCTCGCCGAGCGTCCCGACAGGGCTCCGAGCTCAGGTTTGCGGTGGGACAGCCGAGGCCGCAGCTTCCGCGGCGACGGCAAGCTGGGACATGACGCTCCGGGCCACATGCGACGCCTCCTCGCCAAGAGCCTCAGCCAACCGGACCCGGGCGCGCTCCCAGGCGGCCATGGACTCGTCCATCAGCCGGCGGCCCCCGTCGGTAAGCACCAGGCGTTTGCCGGCTCGGCCCCGCCCCCCATGGCTGCGCACGAGATCCCGCCCCTGGAGGGTTTTTACACTGCGGCTGAGCGTGGTGGCGTCGACCCCGGCGCGCGCCGCCAGCTCGGCAAGCGTCGGCTCGTGGCTGCCGCCAATCCCCACCAGAAGGCTGAACTGCTCCGCGGTGATCCCCAAGGGCCGAAAGCAGCCGTTGTAGTAGCGCGTGAGCGCCCGCGCCGTGACCCGGGCCTGGAAGGCCACGCACTCGGTTTCGACGCGGCGATAGGGATCAGAGGCCTCTGTCATCTGCAGGTCTCGACAAGCTCCGACTCACATAATAATGTATATGCAGCATTGTTAGGGAGCCGCGCCATGACGGCCTATGTCCACGTCAATCTGCGTATAACAGATCCGGCCAGACAAGCCGCACTGGCGCCGCGCTTTCAGGCGGCGCTACAGGCGGCGGGAGGCCGCATTCTCCACTTCGGGCCGGTAGTCCAGGTGCTGGAAGGGGACGTGGCGACCTTGCCCATGGCCGGCGTCTTCGAATTTGCGACCCTGGCCGATGCCCTGGCCTTTTATCACTCACCGGAATACGCGCCGATCAAGGTCGAGCGCGACGCGTCGCAGGAAGCCCGCATGTTTGTCGTCGACGCAGGCTGAGGGGTTCTGAGACCAACGGTCGTTGAGTCTGACCGTTGAGGCCAGCGCATGCCGGCCATCCACGCCGTGAACGAGCGGGCAGGACCATGGGCGCGTGTTTCAGCTGTGTCCGTCAGACGGGAAGTTCGTCGCCGTCCATCGGCGCCCGATCGGGTACCAGCACCAACACCGCCCGCGCCTGGGTCGGGTCGGCTCGCGCGATCCGCGAGCGAACGTGACTCAACGCCTTCAGTTCGCCGACGCGGTCGGCGATCACCGTGGCCAGGAATTGATTGATCGAAACGCCCTGGGTCTTGGCGATTTCGCGAGCGTCTTCCATCAGGGTTTCCGGCGGGCGAAGGGGATAGTTGCTTTGCCGCCTTGCGCAGTTCGGCGACAAGATCGCCCGGTTTCAAGATCCTCGCCCCATAACGCTCGCTCGTCCCAGCGAAATCGTGAACATTCATAAGCCGCCCTACGGCCGCCCAGCGTGTGGAGCCTCCACCGTCGCCACCAGCAGCCTCCCGGTCGGCGTCGCAGCGGCGTCATGGCCCACCGACGTCTGGGCGGTCAGCATGAACAGGCTGCGCCCGTCTTCGCCGCCGAGCATGCAGGCATAGCAGGGCTGACCGGTGTCGATGACCTCAAGCACCTGGCCGCCCTCGGCGATCCGCGCGCATTCCGGCGCCAGCGGATTGGCGATCCAGATGGCGTTCTCGGCGTCGAGGGTGATCCCGTCCGGGATGCGGGGCGAGGTCGTGGCCCAGACGCGGCGACGGCTCAGCTGGCCATCGTGGTCGATATCGAAGGCCGTCAGGGTGGCGCTCAAGGTTTCGCCCACGATCAGGGTCTTGCCGTCCGGCGTGATCACCGACCCGTTCGGAAAGTGCATGTCGCTGGCCGCGACGCTGACCACGCCGTCCGTCGAGATGCTGGTCAGCTTAGCGGTCGGGTGGTCGGCGAGCACCGAATCAGCCCCGCGCCCGACCAACTCGGCGTCCAGGTCGAAGCCGAAATTGCCCACATAGGCCCGGCCTTCACTGTCGACCACCATGTCGTTGCAGTGAAACGTGGCGATGTGGCCGAGGTCGGCGTGCAGGCGGATCGCGCCATCGGCGGTCCGGCGCAGCACCTGGCGCTTGGTCATGGACACGATCAGCATCGATCCGTCGGGCGCCCAACCCAGCCCGGAGGGCTGATCGTCCAGTTCGAATTCCTTGCGCAGGTCGCCCGCCAGCGACACCGACATCACCGCGTGGGCGTAGAAGTCGCTGAACCAAAGGCGCCCGTCGCGCCAGCGTGGGCCTTCGCCAAAATAGATCCCCTCCGCGAGAACCCGAGTCGTTCGTCCCATGGCTTCCTCTTGGCGTTTCGGCGTCAGCCTCTGCGGGGTGATCGGATAGACGTTAGGCCGCCCGCGCTGGATGGCCAAGGCCGGTCCTATCCCGCCACGTCCCCGGCCGGCCGCTCGGTGGTTCCCAGCGCATCCGCCAGCCGCATCTTGGCCGAGCCTGGCCGCAAGGGCTTCTGCTGGTCCGGATGGGGCGCCCAGCCAGTCATGGTGACGATGTCGAAGGTGGCGACCACGCGGCCGTCCGATTCGGAGAAACGCGCGGCATAGATCTCGCACGCCCGGGCCAGCACGGCCCGCGACAGGGGCTGGCGGGCGCGGTCAGTGAGGGCGTTGGTCTCGCCCATGGCCTTCAGGTCGGCGATCAGTTTCAGGGGATGGCCATAGCGCACCCGCACCCGGTCCACATCGGCCACCGGCAGGGCGAACCCCGCCCGCTGCAGCAGCCCGGCCGCGTCATAAGTGTCGGCGAAGGGCGAGACGCGCAGGCCTGCGCCGCCGGTCAGCTCGGCCTCGGCCTCGGTCAGGGACTGGCGCAGTTCGGTGAGGGTCGAGCCGCCCAGGATGGCGCCCAGGAACAGCCCGTCCGGCTTCAGCGCCCGGCGGATCTGGATCAGGGCGCCGGGGATGTCGTTGACCCAGTGCAGGGCCAGGGTCGAGACCACTAGGTCCAGGCTCTCGTGGGCGAAGGGCAGGTGCTCCTCGTCCGCCTGGACCCTCAGGGCCGTGCGGCCTTCGAGCATGGCGGCGGATAGATCCGTCTCGATCAAAAGGTCGATGCGCGCCGCCGCATCGCTGTCGGCCAGGGCGCGGGCGAAGGCGCCGTCGCGCGCGCCAAGGTCGACGGCTACGGCAAAGCCGCGCATGATCGCCTCCAGGCGCTCGACGGCGTCCTGCGCCGCGCGCTGTTTCAGGAATCCCGCCGTCGAAAAGCTCTGCGCCGCGCGGTCCAGGCGGCGGCGGTGCAGGGCGCGGTCGAACAGGCGGGGTGGGGCGTTCATGGCGCTGCAAGATGGCGATGATCGGCGGCTTAGGAAAGCGCGGCCTTGGGTCCCGGGTCTGCGAATTTGCGCCGCGGTTAGCCGGGCGCTGGACCTGCTCTATCCGGCCCAGGCCCTGGACGGCGACGCGAGGCCGCTGAGCCATGGCCTCTCGGCCAAGGCCTGGTCGCGGGTCCATTTCATCGCCGAGCCCCTGTGCGACGGCTGCGGCGCCCCGTTCGAATACGCCCTGGACACCCGCTGCGCCGCCTGCCTGGCCCGGCCCAGGGCTTATGCCCGGGCGCGTTCGGCGGTGATCTATGACGAGTTTTCCCGCGACCTGATCGTGCAGTTCAAGCACGCCGACCGCTTGGATTTGGCGCCCCTGTTCGCCGGCTGGATCGGCCGGGCTGCGGGCGATTTCTTGCCCGAGATCGCCGCCATCGCCCGGCGCCGCCGCACCCCCTGCGCCTGCTGCCCCGGCGCTACAACCACGCGGCCGAGATCGCCCGCCCCCTGGCGCGGCGCCGCGGCCTGGCCTTCCTGCCCGACGCCCTGGTCCGCAAGCGCGCCACCGACAGCCAGGGCGGCATGAGCGGATCGGGTCGTCGCCGCAATGTGGCCGGCGTCTTCGCCGTGCCGCCCAGGCGGCGCAAACAGGTGGAGGGCCGCCGCATCCTGCTGATCGATGACGTCTTGACCACCGGCGCCACCGCCGAGGCCCGCGCCAAGGCGCTTTTGCAGGCAGGCGCAGCGGGCGGTGGGCCTTGCGACAGTGGCGCGCGTGCGCGAAGCCGATCTGGGGCCTATATGAAAAGCTTCCTTCACGCGGAGTCCGCCATGGCGCATGTGACCGTCTATACCAAGCCCTTCTGCCCCTACTGCTCCCGGGCGCTGAATGTCCTGGACGCCAAGGGTGCGAACGTGACCGAGATCGAGGCGGGCTTCGATCCGGCCAAACGCCAGGAAATGATCCAGAAGGCTGGTGGTCGCGCGACCTATCCGCAGATCTTCGTCGGCGAGCAGCACATCGGCGGCTGCGACGACATGATGGCCCTGGACCGCGAGGGCGAGTTGGACCGATTGCTGGCGGCATGAGCGAACTTCGCGTCGCCCTGGTCCAGTTGCGCACCCCGGCCTCGCAAGCGGCTGCGCTGGCGCAGGCTGAACCCCTGATCCGTCAGGCGGTCACGGATGGCGCGCGGTTCATCGTCACGCCTGAGGGCACCAACATCCTGCAGCGGGACAAGGCGGCTCTGCTGCCGCTGCTGAAGACCGTTGACGACGACGTTTGCGTCCAGGGGCTGATCGCCCTGGCAGCGGAGCTGAAGGTCTGGCTGCTGATCGGCTCCGCCCTGGTGGCGGATGTGGATGGCCAGGCGGTCAACCGCGCCCTCCTGATCGACCCCGAGGGCCGCATCAGCGCCACCTACGACAAGATGCACATGTTCGATGTGGACCTGCCCACCGGAGAAAAGGCGCGGGAGTCTGAAACCTATCGGCCCGGAACCAAGGCGGTGACCGCCGAGATCCCGGGGGCCCGGCTGGGCCTGACCATCTGCTACGACATGCGCTTTCCCTATCTCTACCGCGCCCTGGCCAAGGCCGGCGCCCAGATCATCACGGTTCCAGCCGCCTTCACCCGCCCCACCGGCCAGGCTCATTGGGAGGTGCTGCTGCGCGCCCGGGCCATCGAGACCGGCTCCTTCGTCCTGGCCCCCGCCCAGGGCGGCAAGCACGAGGATGGGCGCGGCACCTGGGGCCATTCCATCGCCATCGCCCCCTGGGGTGAGATCCTGGCCCAGTCGGACGACGACGAGCCGGGGCTGGTCATGGCCACGCTCGATCTTGACGCCGTGGCAAAGGCGCGTCAGGCGATCCCAGCGCTGAAGAACGAGCGCGCCTTCACCGGTCCCGATCCCACCCCATGATCAAATACGCCCTGGCCTGCGACCACGACCACGCCTTCGAAGGCTGGTTCGGCTCGTCGGCCGACTATGACGACCAGCAGGCGCGCGGCCTGCTCGCCTGCCCGGTCTGCGATTCCCGCAAGGTGAAGAAGCAGATCATGGCCCCGGCCGTCGCCGGGACCAGGAAGAAGGGCGAAGCCATCGACGCCTCGACGCCCAATCGGGCCATGATGATGGAGGCCATGAGCCGGGTGCGGCGCCACGTGGAGGACAATTTCGACTATGTGGGCGACAGCTTCGCCAGCGAGGCCCGCGCCATCCACGAGGGCCGCTCGGAAGACCGCGGCATCTATGGGGAGGCCTCGCCCAAGGAGGTCAAGGCCCTGGTCGAGGACGGAGTTCAGGTGGCGCCCCTGCCGCCGCCGCCCCCCAAGAAGACCGAGGTCAACTAGCGTTTTCGCGTAATGTGGCGCGGCCGTAACGCCATGTTTCGCCAATGTTACAGTATCTAACCGTTCTCGGCCGGCCAGTAACTCGGATATCTGGATTCACCGTTCCTATAGACTCCGAATCTACCGTCCACGCTTCCGGCATGATTCGCCCCGTCAGATAACGCGGATCGAATATTGGAGAGTGCGCAATGATCGCCGCAGCCTTGTCCCTGGCCCTGCTGTCGGGCCTCTTACCCCAACACACTCAATCGGCCCACGCCCAGCCGGCCATGCAGCGCGCGCAGGTGGAGGGCTGGACCTATGAGGTCCGCACCGACGCCTTCACCGGCGGCAAGACCTGCAAACTCTACGCCCGGGATCCCAAGTCCAGGGTGCGCATGACCTATGTGTCCGGCGCCGTGGCGTTCCAGTTCGCCCACAGTCTCGACACGCGATCCGCGGTCTATCGGGTGGACGGCGGCGCAGCGCGGGCCAGCCGTGACGATGTCACGGCGCTGGCGGTCAAGCATGTGGTCACGCCCGACCCGTTGCTGAACCAGAGCGCCCAGGGCCTGGTGTTCATCCCGGACGATATCCTACTCGGCGCGCATGAGGTTTCTATCCGGCCCAGTCCATATGTCTCGCCAAAGACGGTCGGCCTGGGCGGCCTGCAGCAGGCCGTGGCTGCGGTCCAGGCGCAGGGCTGCGCGCCGACATCGTTCGCTCAGTTCGATGTGAATGAATAGCCGTCTGCGGCGCACCGGCCGAGCCTGGCGCTAAAAGTTACGTCGGGCGATACGGTCCAGTCCATGCAGCGCCGCCGCTGCGAACGCACCGTAGCGCTGGGCGCTTCGCCGGTCCGGGGCATGACCGCTCAGGGCGGGACGGTCGGCCCGCCTGACGATCCAGGTGCAACCCTGCGCGGCCGTTTCAACCTCGATGGTGTAGTCCGGCTGTCCGTCCAAGGCGTCCCTCCGATGTGTGAGGGCCAAGTCTAGAGGCGCCGTGCGCAGCCCGGATCGACGCTCTGTGAGGATTCTGTGCAGGGCGCGGCCACGCCTAGTCGTTCATCGCCGGAAGCTGGACCTCGAACACCGCGCCGGCGGGCGAGGGCAGCAGCGTGATCCGGCCACCGTGGGCTTCGATCAGCGAACGGGCGATAGGCAGACCGAGGCCGGTTCCCCCATCGGCGCGTCGGGTGGTGAAAAAGGGCTCGAACAATCGATCCTGGTCCGCCGCGGGAACGCCGGGGCCGTCATCCGCCACGGCCAGGGTGACAAAGCCGCCATGGCTCCGACCCGAGATGGTCGCCTGGCCCGCCCTGGCCTGGCGGCTGTTGGTGAGCAGGGTTTCAAGCACCGCTTCTAAAGTCGCCGCCGGGATCGCAGCCCTGGGCAGGGATCCCAACGCCTCGATCCGCACCCTGAAGCCGTTCCCCGATAGGGCGTCGGCGACCCGGCGGGCGGCGTCTTCGATATCGGCGGCGGCGTCGGCCTCGGGCCGCGCCATGTCGGCCCGCGCCATGTCCAACAGGCGGGCGACCAGTTGCGACAGCCGGGCGCTGTCGGCGGCGATATTGGCCAGGAAGCCGCGCCGTTCCTGCGGGCTCATGGCGTCGTAGTGGTCCTGAAGCAGCTCGACCGCGCCGCCGATGCCGGCCAGCGGGGTCTTGAACTCATGGCTGACGGCGGCGGCGAAATCGCGCAGATAGCGCGAGCGGCGGTCGATCGCCCCGGCCATACCACGAAAATCCTCATACAGGGCCCGGATCTCGATGGCGGCGGTGGGCGGGGTCTCGGGAATATCGCCATGGCCCGTCGCCACGGCGCGGGTGGCGGCGCTGAGAGCCTCGATCGGACGCGTGACCCCGCGGGAGACCAGCCCGGACAGGGCGATCAACAGGCCGATGATCAACACCGCGCCCAGGGCCATCTTGCCCCGGTCCTCATAGACGCCGCGAAACAGGGCGCGCGGCGAACGCGACAACAGGAGCACCCCCGCGACCTGGCCATTCACCAGGATCGGCCGGGCGAAATGCAGGCGAAGGGCCGAGGCTCGGCTGAGCCATTCCAGGGAATAGCGGGGATGATAGGCGCCGTTCAGCCGCAGAACTGTGTCGGCGCGGCCGACCAGGGCCTCGCGCACCTCGGGCAGGGCGGACAGGTCGCCGCCCAGGCCGGGGCCGCGAACCACCACGCCCCGACGATCGAGCATCAGGATCGCGGCCAGGGTGATACGGCTGGTGCCATCGATGACTGGTCCCATGCGGGTGGCTGCAGCCGTAGCGTCTGGATCCGCGGCGCGGCCAGCGCGGCCGGGCGCTGGCCGCTCCGGCAGCACCGGGGTGGAGCTGAGGTCGAGCGTGCTGCGCTCCGGCCGATAATAGTTGGGGTCCTTGGGCGCGGCCGCGACCTCAGGGGCCGGGGCGTTGGGCCAGAGGGCGGCGGCGCTGGCCGCCAGCGCCGCGCTCTGGGCCGCCAGTTCGGCCTCGGTCTGGCGCACCAGGGTGTTTTCGTAACCCCTCAGCCATACGGCTTCGAAGGCCGGCATGCAGGCGGCGAACAACAGAACCGCCAGCAGGATGGTCCGCAGGCGCAGGGCGGGCCAATAGCGCTTCAACCAGGCCTTGGCCGCCGTGATCACGTCTCCGCGCCGAGACAGGCGCCCAGGCGATAGCCCACCCCGGCGCGGGTCTCGACCACGTCGTGCCCGCCGAGCTTGGCGAACTTGCCCCTCAGATTGCGGATGTGGCTGTCGATGGTGCGGTCGGTGACGGCGAAGCCGGGGCCGTGCAGGCGGTCGATGATGGCGTCACGGGTGAAGACCCGCGTGGGGGCGTCGGCCAGGGTGCGCAGGATGCTGAACTCGGTGACGGTCAGGGACGCCTCATCGGCGTTCCAGCGCGCGCTCCAGGCCTCGGGGTCCAGGCTCAGTCGGCCCTGGACGACGACCTGGCCCGCCAGGTTTGGAATCGGCCGGGCGGCGGTGCGGCGCAGGATGGCGGTGATCCGGGCCACCACCTCGCGCGGGCTGAACGGCTTGACCACATAGTCGTCCGCGCCCAGTTCGATGCCCAGCACCCGGTCGATCTCGTCGTCCCGGGACGACAGAAACAGGATCGGAAGTTCGGTTCCCGCGCGCACCCGCCGGCACACATCCAGGCCGTTCATGCGAGGCAGGTTGATGTCCAGCACCACCAGGTCGGGCGCCGCCGCCGCGATGGAGGCCAGCGCAGCCTCGCCGTCCTCCGCCTCGCGGGTGTCGAACCCGGCCTTGCCCAGGGCGAAGACCAGCAGTTGGCGAATGTGCGGATCGTCATCGACGACCAGGATGGTGTGGCTCATGGTTGTCATGTTCAAGGCGCGCCGCCGCGCGTCAACCGGTCTTAGCAGGCATTGCGAGCGGCGTGGCGGGCAGCGGGGTCAAGACCGGCTTTAGTTCGCCATCAGTCGTCCGATCACCCGACCTGAAGCGAGCGGCCGGCGCCGTCGCTGGCAGAATGGCGACGGCCTGGTCGAGCTGACGCTGACCGCGCTCGGTCCACGTGCGCCAAGTGCTTTGCTGGCGGCGGAGGTCATCGAGCGCTCGCCAACGTAGCCAGGCGATCTGATCGTGGTAGGCCGATGGCAAGGGGTGGAGCGCGAGCCGGCTCAGCGGCGCGAGTGCATCGGGGCCAAGCCTTTTCAGATACCAAAGGTCGAGGATGGCGCCACCGCCCCCGACCTCCTGAGCGTGATCCACGTTCCAGTTGGCGGCCACGGCGCCTAGGTCAGCGAGGCTGCAGCCGGCCAGGGCCACACAGGCCGCCAGGATATTGGCGTTGACCAGCCAGGCGCCGCTCTTGCCGCGCAACAGTCGCCAGCAGATCAGCACCAGCCCAATGGCCACCAGCCCCATCCAGACCAGGGCGGCGATGCGCAAACGGGTCAGGGAGAAGAACTGGATGTAGTCCACGGTGCGCAGGACGCTGGAGGCCACCAGCACCAGGTTCTGGGCCACCCACAGCACCACCAGCCGGCGCAGCCAGGGCTGCTGGGCGGTGGCCGAGCCTGGCCGCAGGGTCACCAGCACGAACAGGCCGGCCAGGAGGGCCGTGGCGATCAGGGTGTAGGCGCCGCGATGGGCGTAGCTGGCCAGGGTCACGCTGTGGGGCAGGGCGGCGCCGCTCCATAGAAAGGCGATGTCCAGGCCGTTCTCGACCGCGAACAGGAGGTTGAACAGGGTCAGGGACAGGCCGACGGAAAGGGGGGTGACGCCGGGCAGGTCGACCACGGGGCGGGTTTGGACGATCATGGGCTTGGGCCGCATGAAGCGGGGCCTCAGGATCATCCAAAGGCCGGTGACGACCGCCAGCCAGAACAGGCCGCGGTGGAAGTCCAGGTTCGGCAGGGTCAGGCGGGCGAAGACATCGCCGATGAGCGGGTTGGCCGCGGCGAACAGCGCCAGGAACAAGCCGCCCCCCAGGATCGGCAGCGCCAGGATGGGCAGGAGGCGCATTTGAGGGGCCAGGCGACGACGGCGCCTCAAATCATGCAGTTCGATCAGGTCGAGGGCGGGGCCGATGAGGCCGGCGCCGACGAGGAACGTCAGGCGCTTGCACCACCGCCAGGCCCCAGCCTGGGCGACGGTGCGGCCGGATAGCACCGCCATGGCAGTGGCGACGCCGAAGAAAGCAAAGCCGATCAGGGTCGGCTGGTCGAGCATGGCCAGGGCCGCGGCGACGCCTGTCAGCCAGGCCAGGCCGGCGCGGCGATCGCGCTGGATCTGCGGTTGCGTCACCAGGGTCGCCAGAGCCAGGGCCAGGCTAAAGGCGCCCAGGGTCGAACCTGCGCCGGGGCCGTAGAACAACAGATCCGCCAACGCCGTCAGCGTCGTAGCCAAGGCCGGCTTGATCCAGAACCTCGCCCGCCACCCTTTGCCCAGAACCACGCCGAACCTCCCTGCCTAAGTCAGGGGGCTGTGATGGGGCCGGCCGGTCAAACCAGTATGGGCGGGGCGTGCAAAAGCCAAACGGCTAAGGTGCAGATCGCGTGCAGGGGGCGATCCGCCAGGCGGTCTTGGGTGTCCCGGATTGGCGCAAACTGGCCCGCCCGTGTCGGCCCTGGCGGCCGGCGATCATCGCCCGCCTGATCGCCGTAGCAGACGATCTCAGCTTCCATTCTGCGCACTACGGTTCAGCAAGCTGCTCATACCCAAGGCGAAACGAGCTTGCGGCTGCGGAATCGCTGCGGCATTTTTGGCCCTGCTCGCTGCTTGCCTAGAAGTGGCAGGTCGAGGCAAGACCTTGGTTTGAGGACGACCACGACCATGCAGGACGCAACCCGCGCCGCCCAGGGGCGCCAGCGCCGGGAGGGTGGAAGCGGAACGCGAGCCTTGAATTCGAGGGTGGGATCGCCGCCGCCACCGTTTGCTCTGCCACTGCTACAGCCTTCTGCCGGAGGCGTTTTAGCATGTGGGCTTTCCGCATCACCTGGCTCAGGCGCTCAATCCGGCCCTGCTGGGCGCGGCCATGATCGCCACGTCGCTGGTGGTGGCGAAGATCGTGCACCGGGCCGTCGAGGCGCCATCCAGGCAGATGAGCCGTTGGATCGAACTGGGCACCGCCAGCCGCGCCGTTCTCGCTCCGGTCGAGTAATACTAGCGGCCTTTGCGACTGACCGCTAAGGGTTCTGCTCATCCATCGCTGTCATCGCCGCGCAGGCGGCGATCCACGCCTTGAACGTCAAGCCGCGCCGAACCTTCACGATGAGTCCGGCGCTCATGGTCCTGCACGCTTGTTTACGGCCTGGATGGCCGGCATGCGCCGGCCATGACGAAAAAACCTACTCCAGCGGTCAAACTCAACGACCGTTGGTACAAGCGAAGCGGTTTCAGGCCGCCCGCGTCACCGTCATCATGTAGTTGATATCGGCGTCGTCCGAGCGGCTCCAACGGCCGGTCAGCGGGTTGAAGGTGACGCCGAAGGGGCCGGCGACCTGGACCGGTTCGTCCTGCAGGAACACGCGAATCTCTTCCGGATGCAGGAATTTGCGCCAGTCGTGGGTTTCGGCCGGCACCCAGCGCAGCACATATTCCGCGCCGATCTTGGCCAGGGCCAGGGCTTTCAAGGTGCGGTTGAGGGTGGCGACGATCATCAGGCCGCCGGGGGCCAGCAGTTGGGCGCAGGAGCGCAGATAGGCGCCGGGATCGGCCACGTGCTCGATCACCTCCATGTTGAGCACCAGGTCGAACGGGCCGGCGGCCTCCTCAACGAGGTTTTCGGCGGTGGAGCAGCGATAGTCGATCTCAAGGCCCATTTCGGTCGCGTGGGCGGTGGCCGTGCCGATATTTTGGGCCGAGGCGTCCACGCCGGTGACGGAAAAGCCCAGGCGGCGCATGGGCTCGCACAACAGGCCGCCGCCGCAGCCGATATCCAGCAGACGCAGGCCCTCGAACGGCGTCCGTGCGCGCTGATCGCGCCCGAACCGGGCCAGGGCCTGTTCGCGGATGAAGGCCAGCCGCACCGGGTTGAACACATGCAGCGGCGCGAACTTGCCGTTCGGGTCCCACCACTCGGCGGCGATGGCCGAAAAGCGGGCGACGTCCTCGGGATCGACGCTGGAGGGGGCCGCGTTGGTCATGGGTCTTGCTCGCGCACCTGTGGCGGCGCGTCAACGGATAAGGCGGATGTCGAGGTCGAGGCCCAACTCCGTCCAGGCCCGGTCGGCGGTATAGACGGGCAAGCCGGCTTCCTGGGCCAGGGCCAGACAGAAACGGTCCCCCAGCGAGACGCCGCGGCCGCGGGTCTTGGCGTGCAGCAGGCCGGCGGCGACGCCGGTCTGGAGAGACACCGCCTCGACTTGGCCGGATAGCAGCCTCGCCGTCTCTTCCAGGCCTTCCGCTCCCACCCAGCGGTCGACCAGCTTGGTGATCACCTCGGCCAGGTTGACGGCTGAAATGATCGACCGTGGCACAAGTTCTGCGACGATTTCGCCGCCGGGTTCGCTCCAGAGGAAGGCGAGAACGGCGGACGTATCCAAGACCGCTTCAGCCATCGGCTTCCTCGCGCTCGGCCTCGCGCCGGCGCTCGGCGATCAGTTCATCGACCACACTGCCCCCTCCCGGCCTTGTGTGCGCCCGCACCAGGGCCTGGACCCGGCGCATGGCTTCGGCGGCGCTGATCAGGGTGAAAGTTTCCTGATCGATACGGGCGATGACGCCGTGGCCGCGCTTCAGGTTCAGGGCCTCAAGCGCGGCGGGGGGCAAAACCACGCTGCCGTCCTCTCGCACCAATAGCCGGAAAACGGCGCCGCCACGGTCCTCATAGGCCGCCGGTTCGTTCGGGTCGAACGATCGGTCTGCTTCGCGCAGGCCGCTCAGGTCCGCACGACCCACGGCGTAGCCGGGCGCCGCCACCGCGTCCGCCTCCAGCACGTTGCGCACATGCTGGTAGCGCTTGCCGAGAAAGCGGGCGATGTCCGCGCGGGCGACGCCGGCGGCGTCCAGGGCGCGAATCTTGTCCGACACCGTGGTGTGGGGCTGGATGATCTGCGCCATCTGTTCGGGCGACATGCTGGTGCGCCTAATTGGGTTGTTAAGTAGATAGTTAGATACTCTCGGCCTTACCTAGCGTCAAGCGTCAGCGAAAGGGTTGTGCGTTGCGCACGGCGTCGCTAGAAGGCGCGCCTTGCGGCAATTTCTTCCAAGAAAAGCGAGGGCGGCTTGTCTCGGCTGGTGATGAAGTTCGGCGGCACGTCTGTGGCCGACCTGGAGCGCATCCGCCGGGTCGGGCGCCTGGTCGCCGCCGAGGTGGCCGCGGGCCATAAGGTGGCGGTGGTGGTCTCGGCCATGTCGGGCAAGACCAACGAGCTGGTGGCCTGGACCGACGGGTCGGGCCGCGCGGCGCAAGGCCTGCCGGAATCCGACGACGAATACGACACCGTGGTCGCCTCGGGCGAGCAGGTCACCGCCGGCCTATTGGCCATGACCCTGCGCAATATGGGGCTGAACGCCCGCTCGTGGCTGGGCTGGCAGGTGCCGATCATCACCGACGACGCCCATGGCCGAGCCCGCATCGATGAGATCCCGCCGGAAAAGCTGATCGCGGCCATGGACGCCGGCGAGGTGGCGGTGATCGCCGGATTTCAGGGCGTGACCCGCGAGGGGCGGATCGCCACTCTCGGCCGGGGCGGCTCTGACACCAGCGCTGTCGCCATCGCCGCGGCGGTGGGGGCCTCCTGCTGCGATATCTATACCGACGTGGACGGGGTCTACACCACCGACCCGCGGATCGAGCGCAAGGCCAAGAAGCTGAGCAAGATCTCCTATGAGGAGATGCTGGAAATGGCCTCCCTAGGGGCCAAGGTGTTGCAGACCCGGTCGGTCGAACTGGCCATGGCCCAAAGGGTGCCGGTCAGGGTTTTGTCAAGTTTCGTGGAGCCGGGGGAAGCCCCAGGTCAGGGCACCATCGTCTGCGACGAGGAGGAGATCATGGAAAAGCGTATCGTCAGCGGCGTGGCCTATAGCCGCGACGAAGCCAAGATCACCCTGTTCGGCCTGCCCGACCATCCGGGAGTCTCATCCGAGATCTTCAGCCGCCTGGCCGACGCCAACGTCAATGTGGACATGATCGTCCAGTCGCGCGCCCGGGCCTCGGACTCGGCCAATATGGAGTTCACAGTCGGCAAGCGCGACGCCGCGCGGGCGATGGAGATCGTCATCGCCGCCAAGGACGCCATCGGCTTCGAGGACGCCGCGGTGAACGAGGACGTGGCCAAGGTCTCGGTGATCGGGGTCGGCATGCGCAGCCACGCGGGCGTGGCCAAGACCATGTTCGGCGCCCTGGCCGAAAAAGGCGTCAACATCCAGGTGATCTCTACGTCCGAGATCAAGATCAGCGTGCTGATCGACGCGGCCTATACGGAACTGGCCGTGCGGGCGCTGCATGCGGCTTATGGGTTAGATCAGCTTTAGGGGGCGGCCGCTCAACCCGTCAGCGACTCCACCGCCTTGGCGATCGCCATCCACGGCGCAGAATTGCCGATCGGCACGAGGGCGACGATGTACAGGGCCATCAGCGGCACGCCGATCAGATAGACCGGGTGCACCCGCCCACGCGTGCGCCAGTCATAGGCCATGGCGGCCACGCCCAGGACGCAGACCAGCAACCCCGGCGGCACGGCCACGATCACCGGCGGCGGGCCGACCGCGCCGGGCGGCGAGAACAGGGTCATGAAGATGCGCGCCGTGGCGGCGTGCATCAGCGGGATCATCAGCAGGATCATCAGCCGCTTGTGGACCTCAGGCCGCTTGGTGTTGCAGATCGCCGCCGCGAATAGGCCGGTGAAAACCACCAGGGCGGTCAGCGGCACCACGGAGAAGCGCCGGGCCGCGTCGCCCATGCCGATCGCCTCGCCGACCTTGATGGCGTTGATCGCCGCCAGGACGATGGTGATGCCCATGGCCGTGGCCAGCGAAACGCCGGCGACGCCCCAGGTCCGGTGATCGAGCGTGCGACCGCTGGCCACCAGCCAGGTCTGGAAGAAGTAAAACAGGGTCCAGCTGAAGAACAACGCCCCATGAATCTGGGTGATCGGATGGCCGGTGAACGTGCCGCTGGCCAGCTTGGCCCAATAGGTGGGCACAAACCCCCCGAACGCGATCAGGATGAAGGCCGCGGACATCCAGACGTAGAAGGTGGGGCGCGCGGCGCGCGCGGCGCCGGCCGTAATCGACACCATTTCGACTTCCCCCAAGTCTATGGAACCGCGCCGGGGAGATTGCCGCATTACGGCGTTATGTCAATCGACGCCGCGGGCGCGGCGTCGGGCGGCACAGGCGGGTCCGGGGCGGTCAGATCCAGAACCTGATCGGCCGCCTGCCGGCGCCGCTTTTTCCGGCATGGGGCGCCTCGGCCCCGCAGTCGGCCGCAGGCGACTCGCTGGCCTTGGCCCGGGGGCTGATCCACAGGGGGTGGAGCGTGGCTCTGTCAATTCAGAAGGATTTGAACGGCGGCTGACGGGCGCCATCTGCGGCTATTTGGGCGCATTTGCAGGGACTTGACCCTCGGGCCGCGATTTGGCCGCAGGGTGTTGCAAAACTTTTCGCTAGGCGGCGCATAAAATTGCCCGTCAGCCTCCATTCCGTTAGGTAGGGCGGACGGCGAGCATGGCTCAACCGGGGGGAACCAAACCGCAGATGTCGATCGGCCTGGGCATTCGGGGACCGCGCAGCCTGCTGCGGCAGATCCGTGAATCCATGGCCGGCGGCGGGCCGGTGCAGGCGCGCCTGGACATGGCCGTGCGCATCATCGCCGGCTCGATGGTGGCCGAGGTCTGCTCTCTCTATCTGCGGCGCGCGGCCGGGGATCTGGAACTGTTCGCCACCGAGGGCCTGAGCCCCACGGCCGTGCACGTCACCCGCCTGCAGCCCGGTGAGGGCCTGGTGGGCGAGATCGTGCGCCTGGGCCGGCCCCTGACCCTGTCGGACGCGCCTAACCACCCGGCCTTTTCCTATCGGCCGGAGACCGGGGAAGATCCCTATCACGCCTTCCTCGGCGTGCCCCTGCTGCGCGGCGGACGGACCATCGGCGTCCTGGTGGTGCAGAACCGCACCGAGCGGGTCTATTCCGAGGAAGAGGTCGAGGACCTGCAGATCATCGCCATGGTCCTGGCCGAGATGGTGGCCGGGGGCGAACTGCAGGCCCAGGGGCCGTTCAAGGACGTGGAGATCGCGCCCAACAAGCCCGAGCGGCTGAAGGGTGTGAAATTCGCCGAGGGCCTGGCCTTCGGCACCGCCGTACTTCACGAGGCCCCGGTGGCCACCGAACAGCTGCTGAGCGACGATCCGGTAGCCGAGGAAAAGCGGCTGAACGAGGCCACCGCCGCCCTGCAAATGCAGATCGACCAGATGCTGGAGGGCCAGCACGGATTGGTGGGCGCCTCGTTCGAGGTCCTGGAAACCTATCGCATGTTCGCCCACGACCGGGGCTGGAACCGCTCGCTGCTGGAGGCGGTGCGTTCGGGCCTGACGGCGGAGGCGGCGGTGGAGCGGGTGCGCTCCGAACATCGCGCGCGGCTGGGCCAGGCCCGCGACGCCTATCTGCGCGAACGCCTGCACGACCTGGAGGATCTGAACGACCGCCTGTTGCGCCACCTGGCCGGTGGGGTCGACGGGGCCGCCAAGCGGGAATTACCCGGCGACGCCATCCTGATCGCTCGTAATCTCGGCCCCGCCGATATCCTGGAATATGACCGCGGCCGGCTGAAGGGCATCCTGCTGGAGGAAGGCTCCACCGCCAGCCATGCCGGCATCGTCGCTCGGGCGCTGGAGATCCCTTGCGTAGGACGGCTGGCCGGCCTGCGCGATCGGATTTCCCAGGGCGACAAGGTGATCGTCGACGCCGAGAGCGGCGAGGCGTTCCTGCGCCCGCGCCCCGATGTGGTGGCCGCGCTCAACGCCCGCCTCACCGTGCGCGCTCAGCGCTTGGCCGAATTCGCCCGCCTGCGCGACACCCCCGCCTTCACCCGCGACGGGGCCAAGATCACCCTGTTGATGAACGCCGGCCTGGCGGTGGACCTGGATATCCTGAAGGAGACTGGGGCCGAGGGCATCGGCCTGTTCCGCACCGAGTTCCAGTTCATGGTCGCCGAGGAGCTGCCGCGGTTCAACGCCCAGACCCAGCTTTATGAGCGGGTGCTGGACGCCGCCGATGGCATGCCGGTGACTTTCCGCACCCTGGACCTGGGGGGCGACAAGGTGCTGCCCTATCTGGAGGCCGACCGCGAGGACAACCCGGCCCTGGGCTGGCGCGCCATTCGCATGGGCCTGGACCGGCCCGCGCTGATGCGCCTGCAGTTGCGGGCCCTGATCGCCGCCGCGCGGGGGCGCGAGCTGCGGGTGATGTTCCCGCTGGTGGCCAGCGTGGATGAATTCCGCGCGGCGCGGGCCCTGGTGGATCACGAAGTCGCCTGGGCCGTGCGGCGGGGCCGTCCGTCCCCCGCGAATCTTCGGGTGGGGGCCATGATCGAGGCGCCGTCCCTGATCTGGCACCTGGACGCCCTGCTGCCGATGACCGATTTCGTCTCCATCGGCACCAACGATCTGATGCAGTACATGTTCGCCGCCGATCGCGGCAATCCGCGGGTGGCCGACCGCTATGATCCCCTGTCCCCGCCGGCGCTGAGGGCGCTGAGTTCTATCCAGCAGGCGTGCGCCGACAGCGGCACCCCGGTTTCGGTCTGCGGCGAGATGGCCGGGCGACCGCTGGAGGCTTTTGTGCTTATTGCTCTGGGCTATGAGCAGCTGTCTATGCCGCCCAGCGGAATCGGACCGGTCAAGCGCATGGTTTTGTCCTGCGACCGGGAAGCTGCGCAGCGCGGTGTCTTGAGTTTACTCAAGGGCGCCTCCGGAACGGTCAGAAGTGAGGTCGAAACCCTTGCGCGGAAACTTTCAGTGTCGATCTAGAAGATTATGTGACGTGGTCACACGGTTTATTGACGCAATATTCTGTTGCGGTTACAAAATCTTAGGGGTTTTAGCGTGGCGTGGTTGCGAGGCTGGCGCCGCATCGTATGGGAGGTGTAGGTAGCCATGCCGCTGGACACGGGCGCGGTTACAACGGACTTGAATCTCTCTTGGCAGCCTGATCAGGATCGAGTTGTCCACGCGCCAGGACTTGGCGACGGGCCGAATCTTGGCGCCGCTTTGCGCACTATTAGAGAATTCCGCGGGCTCGACCTGGCCGATCTGGCTCTGAGCACCCGTATTCGCAGACAATACCTGCTGGCCGTGGAAGAGATGCGGGTGGACCAACTGCCGTCGCGCCCCTTTGCTATCGGCTATGTGCGCGCCTATGCCGACGCCCTGGGCCTGGATACCGAGCAGGCCGTCATGCGCTTTCGTCGAGATGCGCCGGAGAACGAGCAGCCGTTACATGCCCCGGTGGGCGTGTCGCGGGAGCGCGATCCGCGTCTGGTGCTGGTTGGGATCTGCGGCGCTATTGTGGTCACGGGCATCGTTTTGTGGAACGTGGCCCAGCGGGCGATGATCATGGCCGCGCCGCCGCCGCCCGTCATCGCCGACAGCGGGCCGGCGCCCAAGACCCCCAGCGGGGGTGATCAGGGCCCGGTGAAGCTTGGCGCGCCCTTGCCGCCGCCGCAGGAATCGACCACGCCCAAGCCTTACGTCACGCCCGGCCTGGAGCAGCAGCTGTCCAGCGTCAACGACACCGCCGCCAGCGCCGCCGGCCAACTGACCGAAGCCCAGGCGGCCGCGGCGGGCGTGCAGGCGGTCGCCCCGGTGGGCTCGCCCTTCACGCCCGGAGGAACTGTGTTCGGCGTCTCGGCGCAACAGCCGGCGGTGATCCTGCAGGCCCGGCGCGCGGCCTCGATCACCATCCATGGCGCCGATGGCTCGGTCTATTTCGCCCGCCTGCTGTCAGCCGGCCAGGCCTATCGCGCGCCGCTGATCAAGGGCCTGACCATCGACGTGTCCCAGCCCGACGCCTTCGATCTCTTCGTTGGCGGGGTGCTCAAAGGTCCGATGCAGGCCGCCAAGGCCCAGGTCGCCGACCTCGCCAACTGATCGGCTCAGCAAAAATTTCGCCACGCTCTTGGGTGAAAAGGCCAAACCGCTTAACTTAGGCCTATCATGACCGCACAAGATCACACCCACGTGCGCCCCTGGCGGGCCATCGAACGCCGCAAGAGCCGCAAGATTCGCGTGGGCTCCGTCGAGGTGGGCGGCGATGCGCCGATCACCGTCCAGTCGATGACCAACACGGTCACGGCCGACGCCAACGCCACCATCGGCCAGATCCGCGAACTGGAGGAGGCCGGCGCCGACATCGTCCGCGTCTCCTGCCCGGACGAGGAGTCCACGGCGGCGTTCAAGATCATCGCCAAGGCGGCCAAGGTGCCGTTGGTGGCGGATATCCACTTTCACTACAAGCGCGGCATCGAGGCGGCCCAGGCGGGCGCGGCCTGCCTGCGCATCAATCCCGGCAATATCGGTTCCGCCTCGCGGGTGCGCGATGTGGTGCAGGCCGCCCGCGACTATGGCTGCTCCATGCGTATCGGCGTCAATGCCGGCTCTCTGGAGCGGGAGCTGTTGGAGCGCTACGGCGAGCCCTGCCCGGAAGCCATGGTGGAAAGCGCGCTCAACCACGCCAAGATCCTGCAAGATCACGATTTCCACGAATTCAAGATCAGCGTGAAGGCCTCAGACCCTTTCCTCACCGTGGCCGCCTATCAGCAATTGGCCGAGGCCATCGATTGTCCGCTGCACCTGGGCGTGACGGAGGCTGGCCCATTGCGCGCCGGCACCATCAAGTCTTCGATCGGCATGGGCTCGATGCTGTGGGCCGGTATCGGCGACACCATCCGCGTCTCCCTGGCCGCAGATCCGGTGGAGGAGATCAAGGTCGGATTCGATATCCTCAAGTCGCTGGGCCTGCGCCACCGCGGGGTCAACATCATCGCCTGCCCTTCCTGCGCGCGGCAGGGTTTCAACGTCATCAAGACGGTGGAGGCGTTGGAAGAGCGACTGGCCCACATCGCCACGCCCATGTCGCTGTCGATCATCGGCTGCGTGGTCAACGGCCCGGGCGAGGCCCTGTTCACCGACATCGGCTTCACCGGCGGCGGCAAGGGTTCGGGCATGGTCTATCAGGCGGGCAAGGCCCACCATAAGATGGACAACGAGCATATGATCGAACACATCGTCGAGCTGGTCGAAACCCGGGCTGCGGAACTGCAGGCCGAAGAAGCCAAGGCGTTGCAGGCCGCCGAATAGGCGGCGCGGCGACAGGCTTGCATCCCATCGCTAAACACTGTTTAGATCGCGCCGCCTGAAAGCAAGCCGGCTCAACAAGGAGGATCCTATGTCCGTCGACGGCACCTGGAATATCACGGTCAATTCGCCCATGGGCGCCCAGCCCAGCACCCTGACCCTGGCCGCCGATGGCGCCACCCTCACCGGCACCCAAAGCGCGCAGGGCAACACCCAGCCGATCGTCAATGGCAAGGTCGATGGCGACACGGTGACCTGGTCGAACTCGATCACCACCCCGTTCCCCATGACCCTGGAATTCACCGGCAAGGTCGAGGGCGACACCCTCAACGGCAGCGTCAAGGCCGGCGCCTTCGGCTCGTTCCCCTTCACGGGCGGCCGCGCTTAAGTTTTAGATTTCGATCCATCCGGATCGATCGAGGGCGACGACCGGATCCGGTCGTCGCCCTTTTTCGTGGTGCGCCCAGCATGGGCGCATTCTTGTGGGTGAAAGTCCCATCGTGAGCTGGTCACGGCGAGCGAAGTGAGCGCAACCGAGTGTGGAGAGGGAGCGTGGATCGAAGCTGCGGGCCGATGAACAAGAACTGGATATGAGGCGCTGCCGACCAGGGCGAGCGGGCACGCGTCCGCGAAGCTGTCGTGATCAAGGCGAAGCGGCGTTGATTCAGCGGTCGTGCGGTGAGGAAGTGCGTTCTTACCTGGGGAGATCTCGCCCTGCGCCTGAAAGGGCGACGGCGCCCTGCCGGAGCGAGAAATGAAAGAGCGCTGCGGCCATGCAGCGGGAACTGACGAAGTTAGGCGCTAAGCTCGACGTGGCGCGACAGGTGGCGGCCAACAGCCGCCGCTGGTGGCGCAACAGCGGCATGCTCCTCAATGCCGTCCTGACTCTGGCCTGGTCCGACCCGCTGGGCGTACCCCGTCTCTTATGACCTCAACTTCTCGAACCGCCCGTCGGACCGCCCGGTGCGGACCCGCATGCCGGGTGGTGTGGCAGGGGTGCGATCTCAAGATCGCCCTCTATGCCGATCTGCGCGGCCGACTGACGGCGGACGCGGTTGAGCTATAGATTTTGGCTATATTTATTCATTTTATAATCGATTGGTCCAATGAAAGCTGACCCTCTATCGTCGTAATGTGATCGTAAAATGCTCGCTTCCGACGGAGGAAACCATGTCAGACGAATCCAAATGCCCGGTGGCGGGCGCGCCTCAGGGACACCAGACGCGACTGGCCCGCGTGAACCGGGATTGGTGGCCGAACCAGCTGAACCTTCACGTGCTACATCAGCACTCCGCGCTGAGTGACCCGATGGGGGAGGGGTTCGACTACGCCAAGGAATTTAAGAGTCTCGACCTGAACGCGGTGATCAAGGACCTCCATGCCCTGATGACCGACTCTCAGGATTGGTGGCCGGCCGACTATGGCCACTATGGGCCGCTCTTCATCCGGATGGCATGGCACAGCGCGGGCACCTACCGCATCGGTGACGGCCGCGGCGGCGCGTCTTCGGGCACGCAGCGGTTCGCGCCCCTCAACAGCTGGCCTGACAATGTGAACCTCGACAAGGCGCGCCGGCTGCTCTGGCCGATCAAGCAGAAATACGGCCGGAAAATCTCCTGGGCCGATCTGATGATTCTCACCGGCAACGTCGCCCTGGAGTCCATGGGATTCAAGACCTTCGGCTTCGCCGGCGGCCGTGAGGACGTGTGGGAACCCGAAGACGACATCTACTGGGGCCCCGAAGGTAAGTGGCTGGCCGACGAGCGCTATAGCGGCGACCGCGAGTTGGCCGATCCCCTCGGCGCGGTTCAGATGGGTCTGATCTACGTCAATCCGGAAGGCCCGAACGGAAAGCCGGACCCGGTCGCGTCGGCGCGGGATATTCGCGAGACCTTCGCCCGCATGGCTATGGACGACGAGGAGACGGTGGCGCTCATCGCCGGCGGTCACACCTTCGGCAAAACCCACGGCGCCGCCGATCCGGGCGAGTATGTGGGGCCTGAACCCGAAGGCGCCGACGTCGAGCTGCAGGGCCTTGGCTGGAAGAACAGCCTGGGCGGCGGCAAGGGCGTCGACACTATCAGCAGCGGGCTGGAGGGCGCCTGGACCACCAATCCGACCCAATGGGACAACAACTTCTTTGACAACCTGTTCGGCTATGAGTGGGAGCTGACGAAAAGCCCCGCCGGCGCATTCCAGTGGACTCCCAAGGACGCCGCCGCCGCGGGCGCCGTGCCCGACGCCCATGACCCGTCCCGGCGGCACGCGCCGATGATGGCCACCACCGACCTCGCGCTGAAGCTCGACCCGGCCTATGCGGCGATTTCAAAGCGCTTCCACGAGGACCCGCAGGCGTTCGCGGACGCCTTCGCCAGGGCTTGGTACAAGCTCACCCACCGCGACATGGGGCCTCGCGCCCGGTATCTCGGCCCCTTGGTCCCGGCCGAGCTGCTGTTGTGGCAGGATCCCATTCCGGACGTGGATCATGAACTGGTCGGCGAGCAGGACGTCGCTGCTCTGAAGGCCAAGATCCTCGCCTCCGGCCTGACCATATCCGAACTGGTCTCGACCGCCTGGGCGTCGGCGGCGACGTTCCGCGGCTCGGACAAGCGAGGCGGGGCCAATGGCGCACGCATTCGCCTGGCGCCGCAGAAGGATTGGGAGGCCAACCAACCGGCCCAACTGGCGAGAGTGCTGCAGGCGCTGGAGGAGATCCAGAAAGCGTTTAACGCTTCACAGACCGGCGGGAAGAAGATCTCGCTGGCGGACCTGATCGTTCTGGGCGGCGGCGCCGCCATCGAGGCGGCGGCGAAGGCCGCCGGACACGACGTGACGGTCCCGTTCGCGCCGGGACGCACGGACGCCTTGCAGGATGAAACCGACGTCCACGCTTTCGCCGTGCTCGAGCCGACGGCGGACGGGTTCCGCAACTATCTGCAGGGCGGCCATAACCGGTCGGCCGAGGAGTTGCTGGTGGACCGGGCCCAGCTGATGACCCTGACCGTCCCCGAATTGACGGTCCTGGTCGGCGGCCTGCGCGTGCTGGGCGCCAATGTCGGACAGGTCAAGCAGGGGGTCTTCACCACGCGGCCCGAGACCCTGACCAACGACTTCTTCGTCAATCTGCTCGACATGGGCACGGCCTGGCAGGCGTCGCCGACTCTCGACGGCGTGTTCGAAGGCCGGGACCCAGTGACGGGCGAGATCAAATGGACCGGCTCCCGCGTCGATCTTCTGTTTGGATCGAACTCGCAGATCCGCGCCGCCGCAGAGGTCTATGGCTGCGACGACTCGCAGCCGGCGTTCGTAAAGGACTTCATCGCGGCCTGGACCAAGGTGATGAACCTCGATCGCTACGATCTCGCCTGATCTCGGCGAAAAGATCCGCAGCCGCTTTAGGGGCGCGATCCGCTTCGATTCCATCGGGGCGGATCGTGTTCTGAGCGGCGGCGCGATCTAGCGCTCCTCGGCGCGCGTTTGGCATTCGGGCCGGCTGGCGTTAGAGGAAGCGGCTTCCGATCCCTTCTTGGCGCAAAGCTGTTCCGTGCAACTCCCCCAGGCTCGACTGCAACAGGTTCTCGAACGCTTTCGCGAGGTGGAGGCGCGCATGGGCGCGTCCACCGACGGGGGCGAGATCGTCAAACTGTCCAAGGAGCACGCTGAGTTGCGGCCGGTGGTGGACGCGGTCCAGGCCCTGGAACGGGCGCGGGATGAGGCCCCCGACCTGGAGGCCATGAGCCGCGCCGACGACACGGAGATGGCCGCCCTGGCGCGCGAGGAGCTGGACGCCCTCAAGGACCGCCTGCCGGTGCTGGAGCGCGACGTGGCCCTGCTGCTGGCGCCCAAGGACAAGGACGAGAACGCTTCGGCCATCCTGGAAGTGCGTGCGGGCACCGGTGGCGACGAGGCGGCCCTGTTCGCCGGCGACCTTTTCCGCATGTACCAGCGCTACGCCCAGGTCCACGGCTGGCGGGTCGAGATCGACAGCGTCTCCGAGGGCGAGGTCGGCGGCTATAAGGAAATCATCGCCTCGATCACCGGCGACGGGGTGTTCGGACGGCTGAAGTTCGAAAGCGGCGTGCATCGGGTGCAGCGCGTGCCCGAGACAGAGGCTGGCGGCCGCATCCATACGTCCGCCGCGACGGTCGCTGTGCTGCCCGAGGTCGAGGACGTGGAGATTGAGATCAACGATTCCGATCTGCGCATCGACACCTACCGCTCCAGCGGCGCCGGCGGCCAGCACGTGAACAAGACCGACTCGGCCGTGCGTATCACCCACATGCCCAGCGGCATCGTCGTGACCTCCTCGGAAAAATCGCAGCACCAGAACCGCGCGCGGGCCATGAAGGTGCTGAAGATGCGCCTCTACGACCAGCAGCGCGAGGCGCTGGACACCGCCCGCGCCAACGCCCGCAAAAGTCAGGTCGGCTCCGGCGACCGCTCCGAGCGCATCCGCACCTATAATTTCCCGCAAGGCCGCCTCACCGATCACCGCATCAACCTCACGCTCTACAAGCTCGACCGGGTGATGATGGGCGAACTCGACGAAGTCATCGACGCGCTGATCGCCGATCACCAGTCGAAGTTGCTC
>DASXNV010000049.1:0-4048 GCA_036494815.1 Caulobacteraceae bacterium | reverse complement strand
ACGCCATCGCGGACCAGATCTATGAAGAACGGCCGGCCCCGCTGCAGCTGCTTGTTCACGTCCGTCAGGCTGTGGACGATCAGACTGACCGGCGCGCTCAGTCGGTGGCTGATGGTCTGCTCGCGCAGCAGATGGTCCTCGGCCTTGGCCCAGTATTCGACCACGTCGGTGAGCTTTTCGTGGTTGACCACCACCAGGATATCCAAGTCGGAAATGTAGCCGCCGACCGGATCGTCCACCCGCTCGCCGCGGGCCGTCGAACCATACAGTACGATTTTGAGGATCCGGCCCATACGCTTGTGGTTTTGGGTCGCGAGGACGATGGCGTCCTGGAACTCGGCGAACAGGATCTCCACCACAAGCTCCAGCTCGCGGCGCGTAGTGGGCGACAGGTGATCTAGACCAGACTTCATCAAGCCTTATGTCCGACGATCCAGCCAAGGTTGCAACCCGGCTAGTCCTCGCCCGAGGGGCTCACGATCATCCATGTCGGCCATGCCTCACCGTTCGCTGGGTGTCGACAGGACCGCGCCACGGTCGAACAACACCGCGTCCGTCCGTTGCAGCGACGCCATCAGATCGTCTAGCGCGACCCGCTCAACCGTACCGGGCCGGTAGCAGTCCCTGAGCGCCGGCAAGCGCATCATGCAGGCCAGGAGCGCGTCCAGCGCCCCGTCGATCTTGTGGGTCAGCATAGCGCCCTCCATGAGAACAAACAGGGAATATATCGCCATATCCAAGCCCTGTCTGTCCAGCCTCGATCGGCGTATCTCCACAGACTTCAGGGCGCGCGGCCGGATTTCGCAGCGCTGCGCCGCCGCCCCGCAGGTCGGGATGCATCTGGGGCGTGGGTCGAAGCCGCGACGGCCTTTTGGGCATGTCTGGACTTGTCCTGAGCGGCCTGAAGCGCCCGCCACCGCTCCGGATCGGCGACCGCCAACATCCGATCGCCGGCCGACCACAGATCCCGGTGTAGCAGGCCGGCCGCCTGCTTCTCCGGCCACGCCCAGCGCTCCGCCGACGAGGGTGGCCAACCCGACCTGGACCAGCCGCCAGTTCTGCACGCTGGCCAGCCGCGCCGTGTCGACCCAACCGCGCAGATCGCCGGCCGCCCGCCGCAGCGCCGCCTGCAAGGCCACCTGATCCTTGAGCCTCACCTCCGTTCCGGCCAGCGCGATCTGCCGCGCCAACTCGGCGGGGCTGAGCGCCAGCGCCGGACTGGAGGCCAACTTGCCCACGCCCTCGGCTGTGCGAGCGACATCGCTGGCGATCTCGCCCAGGCTTTCGCTATAGTCCGGCGCAGCGCCGCGCTCGGTGGCGAGGCCGGTGATGGCGGCGCTCAGCAAGGCCACCTCCCGCCGCAGCGCCTCAAACGCCAGCCCCATGTTCCAACTGGCGAATCGGATCGCCTACGCCGACCGCATGGTGTTTGCGACGCCCAGCGGCCAGTCGCCGATACGCGATTTGCTGGGTAAGTCAGTATGGGTCGACGTCGGCGCCCCCTCGACTGACAAATGGGTTCCCGAGGAAGGGCTGCTTATCGCCCGAACGATCGCCGGCTGTGCTCGCGACTGCCGGACCCGCCAGACCTCTACGTCGTTTCGCCGTTTCGCATGCTGTCGCGCGCCTGAGAAGTCTTCTGCTCCAGACACCGGGGGTCCTGGCCGGGCGTCCGCCAAGGCAACGACAGGCCTGGGTCGGTGGCGGTGGGCCGCGGGGCAGGCGATCAGGCCGTCAACGCCGCCCGAACAACGGCAGGTTCTTGAACATGATCTGTCGCTAGGGCGGCGACCAGCCGGGTGGTTGATCGGGCGAGTTCGGCGGCGTCCGCGGGGTTGGGCGTTGCCGCGCCAGGCCGTAGGGTCGCCAGGACCCTCTCGGCTTCAACGGACAATCCGCTCTGTTTCAAGAGCTCGAGCGTCTGCTCGGCGTTCGCCAACGAAGGGTCGGCCGCCACCTCTCCTGCCGCCCGCAGACGCGAAGCGACTGCGCAACGCAGCGCCTTGGCGAGCAACGGGGGGGCCTCCTCCGGAAATCCGCCAGCGGCGAGCACGGAAGCCATCCTGATTGCTCGCTCCGCCTCCTCGCGCCAGGCATCATCCTGCGCCGTGGAGCTGTTCGCCGCATCTGGCTCAGCGAACTCGGGCGAGACATGCAAAATCCGCCGTGGCCCGCTGGTCAGGTCGAGCACGCCCGACCGTGCCAGTCGGCGAAGCGTCAGCCAGGTCGTCCGATCGACGATCTCCACCGATAAGCTCGATGCATCCTGGCGCTGACTAAGGTGCTCGGCCTCAGCGGCGAGACCTTCAGCATCCAGGTCCAGCACCACCAACACCCGCACCGTGCCGCCGGGGCCGGCCTGGCTCTCGATCCGCAACGCCCTTTCGCCATGGCGCCGGCGCAGATCCGCTGCGATGGCGTCGTCAGGCGAGACGATTTTGGGCCCGAGTCCGTCGGAGGCTTCCAGCATGGAGCGCATGCGGTCCACGAGCGCGCCCCTGCCGGACGGCATTTTGAGCGCGCCGATGTCGCCATGGCCGTCCAGCAGGCCGTCGGCCAGCACCTGCTTGACGTTCAGCAGGTGCAGGATCGCGTGCTCGATGCTGCCCTCGGTGACCAGGTTGATCACCGTCACAGACCGGGTCTGGTATTTGCGCCAGGCCCTGGCGATGCGCTGTTCCAGCTTGGCCGGATTCCAAGGCAGGTCGATGTTGATCACCGCGCTGGCGGCCTGCAGGTTCAGGCCGACACTGCCGCTGTCGGTGGACAGGAACAGGCGGCAATTGGGGTCGTTCTTGAAGCGGTTGATCTCTTCGCGGCGGCGGAGCTGCGGGACCGAGCCGGTATGCCAGGCCGCCTCGACGCCGATCTCCCCGGCCAGTTCGCGCACCAGCCCCAGCATCCGCTCCCATTCGGAGAAGATAATGATCTTGCGGTCAGGCTCCTGCAGGAGGTCGCCAAGTATACCCTCCAGCTCCTCCAGCTTGGGACAGACACGGCAGTCGGGGTCCAGGATGGCGGGCGTGTCGCAGATCATCCGCATGCAGGCCATAAGCATCTGCATCTTGTCGAATTCGGCCGGGGTCAGGGGCCGGCGCTTGGCGACGGCGGCAAGCCTAGCCAAAGGAGCCCGATATTCCTCGTAGCGATCCGCCTGCTCGGGCGCCATCGGCACGAAGTAGGTCGTCACCGTGCGGCCCGGCAGTTCGGTTTCCACGTCCGACTTGCGGCGGCGCAGCAGCACCGGTTCGACCCGGCGGCGTAGCTCGGCCAGGTTGCGGTACTCCACGGGCCGTCCGCGCTCGTCCAGTTCATAGAAGCTGCGGTTGAACTTGAACAACGGCCCGACCAGTTCTGGGTCGAGGTACTGGACGATGGAATAGAGTTCGTCGATGCGGTTCTCCACCGGCGTGCCGGTGAGCACGAAGGCGTAGGGCGAGCGCAGCGACTTGACCTTGTTGGCAGTCTTGGTGCGCCAGTTCTTGATCCGCTGGGCCTCGTCGAGGACGACGATATCCGGCTTCAGCAGATCGTTGATCGCCTCGGCGTCGCTGACCACCTGTTCGTAGTTGACGATGGTGAAGAACGGCGGGTCCCGGTAGGCGAGGAGCCGCGCCGGGCGAGGGCCAAACACCGATCTGGTCGGCCGCTCGGTGAAACGGGCGATCTGTTCTTCCCACTCCGCCTTCAGGGATGCGGGGCAGACCACAAGCACCCGCTCGGCGCCTTTGCGACGGGCCAGCAGTTCGCAAGCGGCGATCGCCTGGACGGTCTTACCCAGCCCCATCTCGTCTGCCAACAGGGCGCGCTCACCGAAGGCCAGGTGCGCCATGCCTTCCCGCTGATAGGGCAGCAGGGGGTGGCGCAGCATGTCCAGGATCGTGGGATCGCGCTCGACCTCGGCTGTGAAGGCGGCGCGAGCCTCCAACCGCGACCGTTCCCGCCGCTGGCGCTCCAGCCATGGGCCGAAGTGGCGCGACAGGCGTAGGCGCTGGCGAACTGTAGGCGGCGCGGCGGCGTAGGCGCCGATGAGGGCTTCGATGCCAGC
>DASXNV010000048.1:0-44614 GCA_036494815.1 Caulobacteraceae bacterium | reverse complement strand
ATGGTGGACCAGGACCTTATCGACGATGACCTGAAAAAACAGCGGGGTCGCCAAGCCCAACAACTGTAGCGCAAAGCTGTCCAGCAACACCTCCGCCAGGATGCGCCGATAGCGCAGGACGGCCTCGAAGAACCAGGAAATGCCAAAGGGACGGTTCGGGTCGGCCAGTGCCAGCTTGCGGGCGATCATCACCAGAGCGCCGTCCCACAGGTCGGTGAATTCGCCGCTCGTCACGGCGAACGGCGGCCCACCGGGGCGTTGGATCATCAGCTTGGCCGGGGCGCCTTTGGCGTCGAGACCAACCCTGCCGATGATGAAGTAGTGGCCGCTGCGATCGCGGGCCACCACCGGCATCGGCGTACTGGCGAGGCGGCTCAACGGTGGGGTGGTCGCGCGGGCGCGCAGCCCAAGCGCCTTGGCTGCCCGCAGCATTTCGGCGATTCCAAAACAACCGCTCGCGCCAAAGCGGTGCGCCAACTCGTCGGGCTGAATGGGTACGCCGCAGATCGCGGAGGCCAGTGAAAACGCCGCCGGGCCAGTTGGCGGGCCTGAGTGCTTAGGCTGGGACTGTTGACCGACTTGGCGGCTGCCTTGCGTTTCACCCGGCGCGCCACCGACACCATCGCTTGCGACCGTATCGCCTGTGGCATAGCTGCGTGACCCCACAACCTTTGCAAGAAGTCGTGTTACTGCGGAAAAGGCGGGCAAACGAGATTCCTGGGTCGAGTCAAAGTGGCGTCCCACTATAGGGCTATGATCACCTTCAAGTGAATGAATAACGGCTCACCGCTGGGTTGCCGATGCGCCAAACAGCCCCATGGGCACGTGGCGGCGATTTCAAATGATCAGGTTCGGTTGGAGACGGCCTTCGGCTAGCTACGGTATTCGCCTACCGATAGGGATCTGTCTTGGACAGATGGCCGTGAACATAGTCGCCCACGCCGTCCTCCAGGCTCGTCATTGCGTCCGGATAGCCAGCCTCATGCAGCCGCCCCATCTCAGCCTGGGTGAAATACTGATATTTCTCCCGCAGAGCTTCGGGCATATCGACATAACGGATGTTGGCCGTCTGCTCCGCGGCGGCGCAAATTGCCTGCGCCAGATCCTTGAACGAACGCGCCTGCCCCGACCCCAGATTATACACTCCGCTGACCTGGGGATTGCCCAACAGCCACGCGACGATGTGGGCCGCGTCGCGGACATAGACGAAATCCCGCAGCTGCCCACCGTCCTCGACGCCCGCGCGGTGCGACTTGAATAGCTGGACCGTTTCGCCGCGCCTGGCCTTGGGCCAAATCTGGGCCGCCACCGACTTCATCGCCCCCTTGTGCTCTTCATTGGGGCCGTAAACGTTGAAGAATTTAAGGCCGACCCACTGGGGCGGAGCCTTGCCGCGCGCGGCCTCACGCGCGGCGAACAGGTCGAACAGCGCCTTTGACCAGCCATAGGCGTTGAGCGGCCGCAGCGCTGCCAGGCTTTCCACGTCGTCGCGGTCGGAGAATCCTTGGGATCCATCACCGTAGGTCGCCGCAGAGGAGGCGTAGATCAGCGGCTTTTGATGTTCGGCGCACCAGCGAAACAGATCGCGTGAAAGGCCAAAATTGGTGTGAATGATTTTGTCTGCGTCGGTTTCGGTGGTGGAGGAGATGGCGCCCATATGCACCACCGCGCGCAGGTCCGCGGCGCGCTGCTGCAACCAGTCGAACATGGCCTCGGGCGCGATGAAATCAGCGATTGGGTGCTTGGCGAGGTTTCGCCACTTGCCGCTTTCGGCCGAGCGCAGCCGATCGCAGACCACCACCTCCAGCGCCGGATCGGCCGCCAGTTCGGCGACGATATTGGAGCCGATGAAGCCGGCCCCGCCGGTGACAAGGACAATCGAAGGAGTCATGCGGCCTCGATCGGGTTGGCTGAACGCTCAATCAGGCCGCTGGTGGATTGGTCGGGCACGAGTTCCACCAACACCACCTTGCCCCCATAGGATTTGACGATATCCGCGCCGACTACCTGGTCTTCGCGATAGTCTGCGCCCTTGACCAGCACATCCGGCTCGATCGCCCGGATCAGGTTGAGCGGCGTGTCCTCGCCGAAAATCAGCACCATGTCGGCGGGCTCCAGGGCGGCCATCACCTCGGCCCGGGCGTCCTGGTTCTGGACGGGGCGGGACGGGCCCTTCAGGCGGCGCACCGAGGCGTCCGAGTTCAACGCCACGATTAGCTTGTCGCAATGCTGCGCCGCTTGGCGCAGGATCTGGATGTGCCCCGGGTGGATCAGGTCGAAACAGCCATTGGTGAAGCCGACCCGCACGCCCTCTTCGCGCCAGCGTTCGCGCAAGGCCACGGCGTTTTCCAGGGTCAGCCGCTTGCTCGGCGAGGCTTCCCGGTCTGGATCGGGGGCGGCCAGCGCCGCGTGCAGTTCTGCGGAGGTGACCAGGGAGGTGCCGCTCTTGCCGACCACCACGCCGGCGGCGACATTGGCCAGATGGGCGGCCTCGGTCAGGTCCAGGCCGGCGGCGAGCCCCAGGGCGACGGTCGCGGTGACCGTGTCGCCGGCGCCGGAAACATCGCGCACCCGGCGAGCCCTGGCCTTGTCGCGCCAGGTTTCATGCCCCGAACGATGCAGCGAAATGCCCTGTTCCGACCGGGTGAGCAGGATCACCGCCCCTGTCTCAGCCATCACCGTGGCCGCAGCCTGTTCCGCGCTGGCGTCGTCATCACAGTCGAGGCCGGTGGCGAAGGCCAGTTCCCGACGATTGGGCGTCAGGACCGTAGCGCCGCGATAGGCGGAAAGGGCGCGGCGCTTGGGATCGACCACCACCGGCTTGCCCTGGCGCGCGGCGGCGTCGAACACCGCCGCCAGCACCGCGTCCGACACCACACCCTTGGCGTAGTCTGAAATCACCACCGCGTCGGCGGCGTCCATAGCTTCGCGCAGGGTTTGGATGATCTCCGCTTCGCTGCTGGCGGACAGGCCAATCTGCTCGCGGTCGGCCCGCAGCAGGTGGCGGTCACCCGCCAGATAGCGGGTCTTAACGGTGGTGGGGGCGCTAGGGTCGCTTGTTAGAGCCAGGCTGATGCGGTCGCCATGTTCGCCGGCGAGGCGGGCTATGGTCGCGGCGTCATCGTCGGCGCCAACCCGTCCTACCAGGATCGCCCGACCGCCCAGCGCAGCGATGTTGGCCGCCACATTGGCCGCACCGCCCAAGACCCATCGATCGCTTTCGATCTGCAGCACAAGGGCCGGCGCCTCGGGCGAAACTCGGTCGGCCCGCCCGTAGACGAAGCGATCGAGCATCACGTCGCCGATCACCAACAGCCGTCGGCCTTGCAGGCTTTCGATCAAGGCCGCCCCCGCTCGCTGATTCCGCTAGCCAGGAAAACGCCGAGGTGGCTCCTGCAGGCGGCGACGGAAACAGATGGTCCCTGGCACGGCGTGGCGTTCATCGATCGCGTCGTAAGACATTGATCGCGGAACCACAATCGCCGGACTGATCAGAAGATGAGGCCTGTTGATCCGTGATGCCTGGATGGCGGCCGGGCTCGCCCTAGAATTCTTCCCATTCTCTGGCCGCCAGAGCCGTGGCGGCGCCGCCACCTGAGGCTATGCGGCGGGGTGGAGCTGATCGCACCGGCGCCGACGACCGCGATGGCTTGCCGATCGGGGCGGCGGTAGCTTTGCCCCCGCCGCCGACCTGGAAGCGACCGATCAGTCCGCTGAGTTCGTCCACCCCCTGGCGCAGGGTATGGCTGGCGGCGGTGGTCTCTTCGACCATGGCGGTGTTTTGTTGGGTCACCTGGTCCATCTGATTGACCGCGGTGTTGATCTCGGCCAGGCCGCCGGCCTGTTCCTGGGCGGAAGCTGCAATCTGGGCCACCAGTTCGTTGATCTGCTTGACACGGTCGACGATGCGCTTGAGCGCTTCGCCGGTCTGGCCGACCAGGCCCGCGCCGCTGCCCACGTGGCGTGAGGAGTCGCTGATCAGGCCCTTGATTTCCTTGGCCGCATCGGCGGAGCGTTGGGCCAGGGCGCGCACTTCCTGGGCGACAACGGCGAAGCCGCGGCCCGCTTCGCCCGCTCGGGCGGCCTCGACCCCGGCGTTCAGGGCCAGAAGATTGGTCTGGAAGGCGATTTCGTCGATGATGCCGACGATCTTGGAGATCTCCCGCGACGAGCCCTCAATCTGGCCCATGGCCGAGACGGCGTCGCCGACCACCAGATGCGATTTCTGGGCGTCGCCCTCGGCGTCCGAGACGAGTTGGTGGGCTTCGCGGGCGCTGTCGGCCGTCTTGCGAACGGTGGCGGTTAGTTCGTCGAGCGCCGCTGCGGTCTCTTCCAAGGTCGCCGCCTGGTGTTCGGTGCGACGCGCCAGGTCGTCGGAAGCCACCGTGATCTCGTCGCTGCCGGTGCGGATGCCGTCGGCGTTGGCGATGATCACCGCCATGGTCTCCTGCAATTGCTCCATGGCCGCATTGAAGTCGTCCTGCAGTTTGCGGTAGGCCGGGGCGAAATTATTGTTCAGCCGATAGGTCAGGTCGCCGGCGGACAGTTTTTCGAGGCCTTTGGCCAGGGCGGACACCACCTCGCTTTGTTCGCGGGCGTTGGCTTCGCGGGTGATCTCAGCCTGCAGTCGCTCGGCTTCGCTCAACTCACGCAATTCGGCGGATTCCGCTTCCAGGCGGATCTTCTCGATGGCGGCGTCGCGGAACACTGTGACCGCGCGGGCCATTTCGCCGACTTCGTCGCGACGATCCTGCGCCGGAACCTCAACAGCATGGTCGCCCCCGGCCAGGCGGCGCATCACCTGGGTCATGGCCGCCACCGGCTTGGCGATCATGCCCGTCAGCAGCCAGCCCAGGAAGGCGGCCAGGCCGATCGCCGCGGCCCCGCCCAGAGCCAGCATCAGGGTGCCCGTGGTAAAGGCTCGCCGCTGAGCGGCCAGACGGGTCGCCAGCTGGTCATGCTCCAGATCGGAGATGGATTTGACGAACTTTCGGGTGTCGGTCAGCCGTCCCAGGGTCTTGATCTCGCCGCGGGCCTTGTCCAGCGTCGCCGGGGCGCCGGCGTCGGCGATCTGTGTCTGGCAGCCGGTCTCGAAATCCTGAACCGCGCTATTGAGCGAGTCGGCCATGGCCTGCTCGTCGGTGTTGTCCATGGCCGATTTCAGGCTGGCCTGCGCCTTGGCATATTCGTCGTGAAAGCTCTTGATGCGGGGCAGGAAGGACGGGTCCAGGGTGGCCACATAGCCGCGAACCGCGTTCTGCTCCTCCACCAGCGCCGACAGGGTGTGGCTCAAAGTGTCCAGGCGCGCATAGGAGGCTTCGTTCTGCTGGGTGGCCTTGCTGATCGAGACCATGCCCGACCACGTCGCCAGCCCCGCCGCGCTCACGGTCGCCACCAGAAGCGAAAAGGAGAGGGCGAGTTTGGTCGATATTCTCGCGTTGGTGAGTGACATCTGGAGGCCCCGGCGGTCTGTTGTTCAATACAGTCAGGTCCACCCGCTTTCTCAACGGAGCACCTGAACGGATTGGGTAACGCTTGGGGGGAGAACAATTGGTTTACGGCAAGTTCAGCCTAACAGTTCGAGTGGATTTCTACGGTTGCGTCCTGTGGAAAACGCTTACCGGATTTGGGTATTGGCTCTGGTCGCGACAAAGCGCCGCAAGCTGAAGAATTGTTTCTTGAAAATACTTCTGGTTGTGATTTGGCGCTCAAACACTTGCACCATCTCGTTTTATTCGAAGCTGTCCCGCAATCGCTAGTGGAGAAAACTGCGTCACCGGGTCGGGCTGCGACTGAAGTTCAGGGACTCGCCGGTATAGGTCTCGATGACTTCGGCGAAGGGCCGTCGCTGGTCGTCGAACACAATGGCGCGGTGGCGAAACAGATAGGCGGGAATGACCAGGGCGGCAGCACTGACCGCGGGTGGCGTCCTAGGCGTGATGACGTCCCAGTTGGCGGGCAGTGGCGACCATAGCTGCTCGGCCGTCAGGGTCTGGCGGGAAGGATGCAGCGGCTGGATCACCCGACCAAAGGGAATGTCGGTCGTGTCCAACAGTCGGTTCATCTCCGGCGTCAGACGGGCTGGCACATACCAGTTGTCGGCCTCCGACAGGACGTGGTCGCCGCAAGCCAGCCGGACTCGCCGATAGTGGATCGGCTCGTCGGGCCCGACCTGAAGGTGTTGGCGCTGTTCGGGGCTGATTGACTTGTCCGCGCCGAGAACGCGCTGGGCCGAGATGCGGGGTGGCTCAGCCATGTGATGATCCGCACACCAGGCCTCAAGCGTGGAGGTCGCGCTATGGCTGGCCAGCAACGCGCTGTTTAAGTCCTCCATAACCGCCAGAGCCTCCACATGGCCGAGATAGGTGTCTGGCCAGGGCGAGGCGGGAGCGGCCAGGCTCGGCGCGGGCATGCCGATGCACAACGCCGCCAGTCCCATCATCGCCGCGTGTCTCATGCCAAACTCCAATGGTCGTTCAGGCGCCGTGTTGTCCGCACAGCCATTCAGCCGGGCGTCAAATTGCAAGGTCCGGCTCAGGATCGTGATTGCATACACACAGCTTGTTGCCGTCGGGATCGCGGAAATAAGCGCCGTAATAGTTGGTATGGTAGTGCGGCCGCAGGCCCGGTTCGCCTTCGCAACGGCCGCCGGCGGCCAGGGCGGCTGCATGGCAGGCGTCAACGGCCGCTCTGCTTGGCGCGAGCAGCGCGATCATCTGTCCTCGGCCCGGACTGGCCTGGCCGCCGTTATAGGGATGGCCGATCAGAAACAAGGGGCGCGTCGTCGTCGCTGGCATCCAGCCCGCCCAACTCTTGTCCGGCTCTGAAAACCGCAGCGGATAGCCCAACTCATTCATGACAGTGGAATAGAAGGCGAAGGCGCGCCCGAAGTCGGTGACCCCCACATAGACATGCGAAATCATGAGTCGCTCGCAGCCTCCATTGACGCGGTCGTATGGACTGGGGTCGACCATGGCGCAACCTCAGGTCGGGCGCGGCTAGCCGGCTATCTGAAATCTGTGCCCAGGGTGTCCGGCTTGTCCTTGGCCGGCGGGGTGGCGGCCGGCGGAGACGCTGAGGCCATGGATTTGGCGTTGGCGGACGCCCCCCCTCGGCGGATGGCGCGGCGCAGAGACGCGACCTTGACGGGGGACTGCGCCGGCAGCGGCGTGGTGTCGATCTCGTACCATGCCATTTGAGTGCGCCAGCCTTGAGCCTTGCCGGCCTCGGCGATCCTTGCGGCCAGCCCCGGAGATGAAGCGGCGTCCCCGCTCGTCATGGGCGGCAAGCCCAGGTCGAAGGGCGGCTTGCCACGAACCACCAGGGCGCCTTTCAGTCCGCCGGTCTTCTCGCAAACGCTCACGCGCAGTCCTTGCGGGCCGAGGTCCTCGAACAGATAGCCCTTCGCCTTTGCCTTGGTGGTGGCTTGGGCCTTGGCGGGGACTTGGGCCATGGCCCGAAATTCGGTCAGGCCGGAGAATATGCGTGTCATCGCGCCGGTGTCCTCGACCCGAAACAGGGCGATATCGTCTTCCTGGCCTGGGGGCGGTGATCTGACCGTGACCACAGAAACCGCCTGGCGCGGATCGCCGCCGCAGATGGGGCTGGGCTGGACGTGGAACACCACCGCTTGGGCGCGCACCCAAGTCACCTCGCTGGTCGGCGCGTGCAGCTTGGCGACAGCCGAGATGGCCTCGCACGCGGCGGCTGGCAACAATCGAAGCTGCGAGCGATCGGCGGCGGCCACCGGCGCGTCGGCCTTTTGCAGGGCCTGGGTGACATGGGCCACCGCACCGGCGGGATCGGCGGCGGCGCCGTTCATTTCTATGTGCAAGCCATCGGTCCCGCGCGACATCCGGTCGGTCAACCAGGCGCAGGGCGCCGATCGCAAGGCTGCGTCCATCGTGGCCTCCGCCTGGGCGCCAACCACCTGGGGCGGCCCCGGAGCCTGCCCGCGGTCGCGCCTGGCGACCAGGGCGACGATCAGACCCGCGGTCACGATCAGGGCTGAGATACTGACGCCAATCACGGCGAGGGAGGACAGTCCGCCGCGAGGAGGGGCGTGCTCGATATAGGGCGCAGTCGGCGGCGGAAGCGGGGGTAGGGCCTCCAGCTCCTCGATCGTGGCGTCCAGGGCGCTTATGACCTCGTCCATGGAGCGGAAGCGCGTCGCTGGGTCGGCCTGTAGCATGCGGGCGAAGACGGGGCGCAGGTCTTCCGGCAGGGGAGACAGGTCCGGGCCCGCGCGTCGCCGATCCACCGCTTCGACAAGGGTTACGCCCATGTCCAGTTCACCATCGGCGGCGATGGCCAGAATCACCAGGCCCAGGCTGTAGACGTCCGTCCAGGGGCCGATCTCGCGGCTGAAGTCGCCAAACTGTTCAGGCGCCACAAAGCCGAGCTTGCCGACAAAGGCCTCCCCGACAATGGTCGCCTGGGTGGTCTCCAGGTCCTTGGCGATCCCGAAATCGATGATCTTGGCCGCGTCCAGTCGCCCGCCGGGCAACAGGACGTTGTCTGGGGAAATGTCACGATGGATGGCGCCCAGGGCGTGGGCGGCGCGCAGCCCCTCGGCCAGCCGGCGGGTCAGGCCGCGCAGTTCGGCCTCGTTGGGGGCGATCTCGCCGATGACCTCGTCCAGGCCGCAACCGTCGACGAATTCGGTGACGATGTAGATCACGCCCAGGCTCGGTTCCTGGGCCAGCACGCGATACTGCACCAGGGCCGGGTGAGTGAGGCGGGTGAGGGTGCGCGCCTCCTTGCGGAACATGGCCTGGATCTTGGGGTCCTGGGCCAGGTGGGGCAGGATCACCTTGATCGCCACCCGTTCGTCGGTGTTGACGTTGACGCCCTCATAGACCTCGCCCATGCCGCCGCGGGCGATGAAGCGGCGCACTTCATAGATGTGGTTGAGCACCGAGCCGATGGCCACGCCGCCGTCGGCGCCGCTCTCCGGGCCGGCGCGAGGGACGAAGGTCGAGCGCCACGAACTGTCCGGTGGAGGGGAGTTCTGTGGCACGGTCACGCGTCTCCGGGTTGGGGCAGGGCTGCGATCTCCTGACAGGCGATCGATACCACGGTGACGTTGTCCGGCGCACCCCGGCTCAGCGCCAGATCGAGCAGCCTTTGGGCGGCCGGCGCCCCCTTGGCGGCCGAAAGTCGCCCGGCGATCCCCGCGTCGTCGACCACATCGGTCAGGCCATCGCTACAAAGCAGGAATATGTCCCCATCCTCGATCTCGCCGGTGACCACATCCAGGCGCAGGGGCGTTGCGACTCCCACGGCATGGGACAGGATATGGGCCATGGGATGATGCTTGGCCTCCAGCTGCGAAAGTTGATTGCGATCCACAAGGTCCTGCACCAGGCTGTGATCGTGGGTCATGCAGGCAAGATCGCCGCGCCGCAGCCGATAGATGCGGCTATCGCCAGTCCACAGGGCGGCGAAGCGCGCGTTGCCGATCAGCAGCGCCGCCACCGTAGAGCCCATCGGCTCCCCGGCCCTCTGGGCCGCCTCGTGAATGGTGTCGTTGGCTGCGTACAGCGCATCGGAAATGCTTTCGAGGCTGATCGCGAAATCATGATCTAGCCGCAGGGTTTCAAGCTCGGCCACAATGATGGCCGAGGCCCAGCCGCCGCGGGCGTGGCCGCCCATGCCGTCGGCGACCGCCCACAGGCCGATTTCAGGCCGAACCAGCAGCGAATCTTCATTATGAGCGCGCACCTTTCCTTCATGGGTGACGCCCAGGCTATCGTAACGGAAGTATGGCCTCATCACCGGGTTCGCCGCGCACTGGAACGGCTACCCTGGCCGGTTGGGCTGGCGGCTGCAAGCGTGTTAGAGCAGCGACCAGACGGGTCGCCTGGCGTCCAGAGTTGAGGGCTTTATGGGGTCGGATTTCGCTTCACGTCTTGGGGGCGGCTTCAGGTTCGCGAGACAGTTGGGTGCGGTAGCCGTGGCGCTGTCATTGGGCCTGGCGGTGAGCGGCGCTATGGCCGATCCGGCGGCGGTTCAGGCCGACTCTCAGATTACGCCGACGGGTCCTCTCGACACGCCCAAGGATCGCGCCGACCAGATCGAGCGGGACAAGCTGGCGGGGGTCAGCGCCTTCGAGCACAGCGACTTCGTCACCGCCCGGGACTATTTCCGCCGGGTCCGCCAGATCGATCCTGCCGACGACGAAGCCATGTTCCTGCTTGGCCGCGCCTACCTGGCTCATGGCGAGGCCGCCAACGCCGCCGAACAGTTTACTGACGCCGTCATCGCCAACGACAAGGTGGAGAAATATTTCTACGCCCGGGCCAAGGCCGAGGTGAAGCTGGGGCGGTATGCCGACGCCATCGTCGACTTCAACCGGGACCTCGATCTGCGAGGGGGGAAGGGTAGTTCGACCTTTTATCTCTCCAGAGGCGACGCCAATTTCGGCAGCGGCCGAACGGAACTGGCGATCCAGGACTATGGTTTGGCGCTTGATCAGGCCACGCCGGAGGACTTGCGCGCGGCCTTGCTGCACCGTGGGATCGCACTGGCGTGGACCAAGGACTACGAACGCGCGCTGTCCGATCTGGACGCCGCCGAGGCCGCCGGTCGGGCCGCCAACAGCACCAATTTCGACACCTATCTATATCGTGGCGTGGTGGAGGAGTTGAAGGGAGACAAGACCAGCGCGGGGCGCGACTACAAGGCGGCGGCCACCTATGCCAATAGCCGCAAGGGTCAAGCGGCCTGTCTTGCGGCTGCGCTGGAGCCGCCGCGTTTCCATCTGTTCGGCCGATCGCGCGGCTGCAAGGGGATCAACGCCGCCAAGGCCCTGCAAACCTTGCCCCCGCTTTAGCTAGCCACGGCCGTCAGCAAGGCCCGAGCGTGGTCGCGGACGTCTATCGGCCAGGGCTGGGTCAGGGCGATGAAGCGCTCAGCGTCGCCAGCATAGAAGGCGCGGTAGACTTCCTCGAAATCGGGCAGGTCGCCGGCGACCAGATAGAGAAAGCGATCAAGGGCGCGCTGCGAGCGTCGGGCTTGATCGATCTGTGCGCCCTCCCGGCGAGCGGTCTCCACAAGGCGCCGCAGGGTGGCCGAGGCGCCGCCGGGCTGGGTCTGCAGCCAATCCCAATGGCGGGGCAGCAGGGTGACTTCCTTTGCGGTCACCCCTAGGCGTGGCCGACCCCGGGTCGGTGGGCCAGATGGCGCGACTTCACCATCCTGCGCCGGTTCGGCGAACCGCGCCAAGGTTGCGGCAAGGTCGTCGCGCCGATCGGGTTCGATACGCTCGCCGTTACGGTCATCGAGAATCAGAATGCTGGCGTCGCCGGCCGCGCGATCCTTGAGCGCGGCCAGAACCGTCGCCAGATCGCCCTGGGCCAAACGCCGGTGGCCCTGGAAGGCGCTGTAGCTGGCGCTGGTCACAAAGCTCGCCTCCCTCGTCCAGGCGCTTCTAGCGAGGGTGACGGGGAAGTCAATATACCCGGGTAAAATTTAGACTCAATGCCCGCCTGCGGTGGGGTCCAGGGCTGCGCGTGGTTTGGGCGCCATCCACATGGCCAGGGCGGCGATGACGAAGACCACGGAGCAGATCATGAACACCTTGTCGGTGGCCAGCATCACCGCCTGGCCTTGCACCAGATTGTCCAGCTGTTTCAAGGACTGGTCGGCGGTCAGGCCCAGGGTCTGGAACAGGTCCAGCGACTGTTGTGGGGCGTTCAGCGATCCGGCCAGGTCGGCATGGCGAGCATTGCCCATATTCTCCCAGGCGGTGGTGGTCAGAGAGGTGCCAAAGGCGCCGGCCGTGGTGCGCATGAAGTTCATCAGCCCGGCGGCCGAGGCGGTCTCCTGCGGCTGCACCGAGCCCAGGGCGATCCCGGTCAGGGGCAGGAAGAAGAACGGCATGGCGAAGCCCATGGCCAGTTGCGGCGCGGCCAGGCTCCAAAAGCCGATATTGGAGGCGAAACCGGTTCGCCAGAAGGTCACGCCGGCCAGGGCGAACACACCGAACGAGACCAGGGCTCGCGGATCCGACTTGCCCATCATGCGCGCTACGATCGGCGACATCACCACCGCCAGCACGCCCTGGAAGGCCATGACGCGCCCAGCCCAGGCGGCGGTGTAGCCAAGATTGGTCTGCAGCCACAAGGGGATCAGCACCACCGAGGAGAAGAAGGCGCCGAAGGTCAGGCACATGATCACGGTGGAGGTGGCGAAGCCGCCGTGGCGGAAGATGCGCAAGTCTACCACCGGATGCTCGTCGGTCAGCTCCCAGATGATGAAGGACGCAAATCCGATGACGGCGATGATGGCCAGGGTGACGATGAACGGCGACTCGAACCAGTCCAGATCCTTACCCTTGTCCAGCATGATCTGCATGGCGCCGATCCAAGTAATCAGCAGTCCCAGGCCGATGAAATCCACCGGCACGCGCTCGGTTACGGTCTCCGCCTTGGCGATCATCCGCCAGGTGAAAAAGCCGGCCACGATGGCGATGGGCACATTGATGTAGAAAACCCAGGGCCAGCCCACCGAGTCGCAAATCGCGCCCCCGAGAAGCGGGCCGGCGATCGGGCCCACCACCGTAGTCATGCCCCAAAGCCCCAGGGCCGCGCCCTGCAGCCTTGGCGGAAAGATTCGCCGCAACAGAGTCTGGGACAGGGGCATCATCGGCCCGCCGGCCAGGCCCTGGCCGATGCGGCACACCACCAGGATACCCAGGGACGGAGCCAGCCCACACAGGGCTGAGAACAGGCCGAAGCCCAGCATGGCGAAGACGAACACCCGCACCGCGCCGAACCGGCGCGCCAGCCAGCCCGTCAGCGGCACGGTCACCGCCTCGGCCACCGCATAGGAGGTGATCACCCAGGTGCCCTGGCTGGGCGAGACCGCCAGGCCGCCGGCGATATTGGGCACCGAGACATTGGCGATGGTGGTGTCCAGCACCGCCATGAAATTGGCCAGGGCCAACAGGCCCCCGGCGATCCACAGGGCCGAGCCGGTCATCGGCGGGAAATAGTCCGGGTCGGCGCGGTTGGTCTCGGCCATGGCCAGGCTCCTGCGATGGGCGCTTGAAGGACTAGTGCTGCGAGACGTCCACATCGGCGGTCATGGATAGGCCGACCCGCAATGGGTGCTCCTTCATGTCATCGGGGTTCAGGGCGATTCGCACCGGCAGGCGCTGAACCACCTTGATCCAGTTGCCGGTGGCGTTCTGGGCGGGGATCAGCGAGAAGGCCGCGCCGGTGCCGCCGCCCAGCCCGATGATCTTGCCATGGAACTTCGCGCCGCCGCCGTAATAGTCGGAGGTCAGCACCACCGGTTGGCCGATGTGCATCTTGCGCAGCTGCACTTCCTTGAAGTTAGCGTCCACGTAGGACTGAGTGACCGGAACGATGGTCAACAGGTTGGCTCCGACCTGCACCCGCTGGCCGATTTCGACCTGCTTCTTGGCCACCACACCGTCGATCGGAGCGCGGATGATCGTTCGGTCGAGGTCGAGTTGGGCGGCGTCGCGGTGCGCGCGGGCGGCGGCGACCTCGGGGTTCTGGTCCAGCGAAGCGCCGTTGATCAGGGCGCTATTGATGTCGCGTGAGCCGTTGGCGACGATCCGGTTGGCCAGGGCCTGCGCCTTGGCCGCCTTGGCCTGATCGAGCGCCGCCTTGGCGGTGTGGAACTGGTTCTGGGCCTGGGTCAGCTCGTCGCCAGACACAGCCCCCGAGGCGGACAGCTTTTCGCGGCGCTGCAATTCGGTGCTGGCCCTGTCCAGGTCCGAGTTCGCGCTGGCGATCTGAGCGTCGGCGCGGGTGACGTCGGCTTCACGCGAGGCGATCTGGCCCTGCAGGGCCTGCTCGTTGGCGAAATAGCCCTGCACCTTGCGTTCGGCCTGGCCCAACTGAGCCTGGGCCTGGGTCAGGGCGATCCTGGCGTCGGTGTCGTCGATCTGCACCAGGACCTGGCCTTGCTTGACCTCCTGGGTGTCGATCACGTTGACCCTGCTCACCTGGCCCGAGACCAGTGGAGTCAGGGTGGCGCTATCGGCGCCCACATAGGCGTTGTCGGTGGTCTCATGCTTGCTGCCCACCAGCAGCCAATAAAGACCGAAAACGACCGCAGACACGAGGACCACTGCGCCCAGGATCATGAACAGCTTGGAGCGGCGGGCGCTGGCGCTCGTCGGGGAGGTTGGCGGGGCCTGGCCTACGGTCGGGGAGGGAGCAATGTTTGCGGCTGAATCGGCCATGACGGGGTCCTACGGAGGAAGCGTGTGTTTGGGTTATGTCTTCGAAGAGATCAGGCGCCGGCGAAGCCGCCACCGAGGGCTTTGACGAGTTGGATGTCCAGAGCGAAGGCGCGAGCGTCGAGGTCGACCACGGTGCGGCGGCTTTGCAGCACCCGGTCTTCCGCGATCAGCACGCTCTGATAGTTGGCCAGGCCGCCTTCGTAGCGGGCGCGGGCGACGCGATAGGCGTCCTCCTCCGCGCTCAGCGCATCCCGGCTCTCCTTCAGGCGCGTGGTCAGGGCCCGCTCGCCGGTGGCGGCGTCTGCGACCTCGCGCAGGGCCTGAACCACGGCGCCGTCATAGCTGGCCACAGCGCTGGCATAGTCGGCCTGGGCGCCGTGCAGATTGGCGCGCAACCGTCCGCCTTCGAAGATCGGCAGGCTGATCGCAGGGCCGACCTGGCCGATGTCGGAACCTGACTTGAACAATTCCCGCAGAAACAGCGACTGGTAGCCCACAAAGGCCGTCAGATTGATGTCCGGATAGAACTGGGCCTTGGCTTGGCCAATGCGCTTGGCGGCGGCTTCGGCGCGCCAGCGGGCGGCCACCACGTCGGGGCGGTGGCCGATCAGGTCGGCGGCCAGGGTTTGCGGCAGTCCGAACGCCTTGATGGCGGCGCCGGCCGGACGGGCGATCGACAGGCCGCGGTCGGGACCCGCGCCCACCAGGGCGGCCAGGGCGTTGCGGGCTTCGGCGATCTGTTCGTCAATGGCGGCCAGTTCCGCGCGGGCGTCGGGTACGCCGGCCTGGGCCTGTTTCAACTCAGCCTGGGTGTCGAGGCCGTTGGTCACCCGGCGATTGACCAGGTCCAGGGTCTCCATCCGCGACTGCACCGAACGCTCGGTCACGTCGCGCTCGGCGTAGAGACGCGTCAGGTCGGCATAGGATGCGGCGACAGCGGTGGACAGAGTCAGACGGGCGGCGGCGGCGTCGGCCTCGCTGGCCTTGGTCTCGGAAGTGGCGGCGGCCACAGCCGAGCGGGTCTTGCCCCAGAAGTCGAAGTCGTAGCTGAAGTCCAGGGCCACACGGCCCTGGTCGTTATAACCCTTGGGCACGAACAGGGCGGGAATGCCGTTGTTGTAGCTCTGCTTGGCCTCCGCCACGGAGGCTTCGCCCTGCAGCGCGGGAAAGAGGCCGGCGCGCACTTCGCCGACCGCCGCGTGGGCGTGGTCGACCCGGGCCTGGGCGGCGGCCATGTCCGGCGACCCGGCAAGGGCTTCGCTGATCAGTTGATCGAGCTGGGGATCGCCATAAGCCTTCCACCAGTCGTTGATGGGCCAGTCGGCGGTCGGGGCGGCGAAGCTCTGGCTGGCGGCATAGGTTGAGGCTGGCTTGGGACCCACCGGCGGTGCGCCGCCGGGCAGGGCGGCGCAGGCGGTCAAGGCCAGGGCGCTGACACCGATCAGGGCGGAGAAGGTCCCCGCTCTCGTCTGCGCCGTCTTTACGTTTCGGCCCCAGCCCACCATATCAGCCTCGTATATAAAAATTGACCGTACTGTACGGTCATGAGATACAGCCCCGAACTGCAGCTGTCCACCTAAAACCGTACGGTATGGTCAGATATGATCGAAACGCCGCCAATCAACCGCCGCGACCAACGTCGCGAAGGTATTTTGAAGGTCGCCCGCGAGGTTTTCTTCGAGGAGGGCTATGCAGCCGCGTCGATGTCGACCATCGCCGCGCGGCTCGGAGGCTCCAAGGGCACGCTCTATAACTACTTCAAAAGCAAGGAGGAGTTGTTCGCGGCCTATGTGGCCGACTCCTGCAACCAGGTGGCGGAAGACGCCTTCGCTCACGGCTTGCGGGACGATCGACCGGTGGAGGAAGTGCTGCAGGAGCTGGGCGAGAAGCTGCTTGCTCATATCTATTCCGATTGGTCAGTGAACAATTTCCGCGTCATCGTCACCGAGTCGAAGCGGGCGCCGGAGCTGGCTCAGGTGTTTTATGCGGCCGGTCCCGCAGTGGGGCGCGAGCGGCTTGCCGCCTATTTCGAGCGCGCCGTGCGTCGCGGGGCGCTGTCGATCACAGACTATGGCCGCGCCGCCGAACATTTTCTGGGTCTGTGCCGCGGCGACTTGCACTTTCGCATCGTCCTGAACCTGATCCCATCGCCAGGTCCCGAAGTGATCCGCGCGGATGTGGCCTCGGCGATCAAGGTCTTCATGGCGGCCTATGGCGTCGCCGCCTCGCCGTCGCCAGGTTGAGGTGGGCGCCAGACAAATGAAGTATTTTTGACATCTTCGTGAAGGTTTCGTGTAATTCCCTATCGATGCGTATGAAGCGCGATAGTATCGCTTGACAGTCGGCAAGCGGCTGGGTGACCCCTTTGCTCTGTTCGTTGTGGCGGCAAATTCCGTCGAAGGACGAACGTCTGTCACTGATTTTGGTCGAACGCGGCGGGTTCCAGATGCAATTGAACGCCGTAGCAGGGACCGCCGGGGCCACGATGCGCGTGCTGCTGATCGAGGACGAGCCCGAGACCGCGGCCCATGTGGCCTCAGGTTTGCAAGCTTCGGGCTGGCTCGTCGAGGTCGCGGTGGACGGGGAGGGCGGCTTCGAGCGCGCCGCCTCGGGGGATTTCGACGTCCTGATCGTCGACCGGATGTTGCCTGGGCTGGATGGCTTGTCGATGGTCCAGCGCCTGCGCCACCGTCGGGTGCGAACACCAGCCCTGTTCGTCACCGCCATGGGCGCGATCGCCGACCGGGTGGACGGGCTGGAGGGCGGCGGGGACGACTATCTCGTCAAACCATTTTCATTCGCCGAGCTGAACGCCCGGGTCAACGCCCTGCTCCGCCGCTCCCAGGGCCAACCGCGAGAACGCACTCAGCTTCAGGTTCGCAACCTTCTGCTTGACCGGCTCGCCCGCACCGTTCGTCGGGGCGACCGCGAGATCGAGCTCTTGCCGCTGGAATTCAAGCTGCTGGAGTTCCTGCTGATGCATATCGGCCAGCTGGTGACCCGAACCATGTTGCTGGAGCAGGTCTGGGGCTTTCATTTCGATCCGCGCACCAACATCGTCGAGACTCATATCAGCCGAATTCGCAGCAAGATCGATCAGCCGGACGAGCCGGCCCTGATCGTGACCGTGCGGGGCGCAGGCTATTTGGTGGCGGGTGAATGAACCTGCGTGGTCTCCAGGCCCTGCGTCGCCGGCTTGCGTCGAAGACCGGCGTGCGGCTTGCGCTCACCCAGGCGGGCATCGTGGTGGTGGCGTTCGCGGTGGCCGGCTTTCTGACCCATGTCTCCATCGGCCAGCTCAATGAGCAGGCCACCCGCGACCGGGTCCGCGGCGAGGCCGCCTCGCTGGAGGAAGAGTTCGTCCAGAGAGGCGCCGCCCATCTGCCCCACACGGTCGCCAAGCGTTCGCATCTTTGGCGTGGATTCGAATATCGGCTGGTCGGCCCGAACGGTCGACCTGACGCAGGGCTTCTGCTGGCTGCGCCAGGCGGGATGGGCTGGGCCAAGATAAGGGTTGCGGATAGCGGGGGCAAAACGAGTCGACGCCTGTTGGTCTTCACCGAGCGATTGCCGGACGGTTCGGTGTTGTCGACCGGGCAGGCGCTGGCGGCGGGCGACGCCCAGATGGTGGCCGTGAACCAGACCTTGCTGGCTTGCGGCGCCCTGGGTGTGATGTTCTGCGTCGGCGCCTCCTATTTGTTCAGTCGCCGGGACTGGCGGCGGATCGCGGCCCTGGCGCAGACCGCCCAGGCTGTGTCCGGGGGGCGATTGGACGTGCGCGCGCCGATCGCCGCTGGGCCGCCTCGCGACGACGTGGATGAACTGGCCCGGACCTTCAACACCATGCTGGACCGGATCGGAATGCTGGTCGGCCAGGTGCGCCAAGTCTCTACCGACATCGCCCACGATCTGAGGACGCCATTGACCCGCTTGCGCCAGAAGCTCGAGCGGCTGACGGTCGAGGCCGGAGAAGATCCGGCCCTGCTTGAGGCGATCCGAGGTCTTGACCGGGACGTGGGCGAGATTCTGCGGACGTTCGACGCCATGCTGCAGCTCTCCGAAATCGAGGCGATGGCGGCTGGCGCACGCTCGGCCTCCCTGGCCGCCAATGATCTCGGCGAGATCGCGGGGCGCGTGGCCGACGCCTTCCGGCCTGACATCGAGGAGAGCGGTCGCTCGCTACAGATTCGTGTCGCTCCGGCCTGGGTGAATGGCGACGGCAGGCTGATCGCTCAAGCGGTGGCCAACCTGGTCGAAAACGCCCTGCGGCACACGCCCGAGGGCGCGGAGGTCGCGGTGAGCGTCGAGGCGGCGGCGGGATCGGCGGTGCTGTCGGTGCAGGACGACGGCCGGGGCATTCCTGCGACCCACTGCGCTGCTGTGCTCAAACCCTTCGTTCGCCTGGAACCCAGCCGGCGTATGCCCGGATCCGGCTTGGGCTTGTCCATCGTGGCCGCCATCGCCGCCAAGCACCAAGCCCAGCTTAGCCTGGAGGACGCCCAGCCAGGCCTGCGTGTGAAGATGGCGTTTCCTCTGACGGGCGAGCGTGTTGAAGCGCGGCCCGGCGCTTCGTTCGCGACCCATCCACCGCCCGCGGCGGCCTAGCATCAAGTCATCGCGAAAGATCAGAATACCTATCGAGCCTAATCGATCAAGGCGCCTCAAGATTGAAAAGATTCAATGTCGACCGATGGCGGCTTTTTTGCGATGGAATTTCCACGGCTGATGGTTCGTAGAGCGCGCCTTTGCCTTGTTCGGGTAAAACCGGGGGCTCCCCAGGGCTTCAAGGGAAATTTAGAAAATTCAATAGGTTATACTGCCAGAATCTCGGCTCCGTCCATGGCCAGAATGCTCGCAAACCCCGATCGCAACCAGATTCACCGTAAGGCTGATTTATATAACTGTCATATTTTCGCAGAATAACGTTCATTTGAGTGCTTGTTCGGCGCGGTGTTATCCCCAACCCCATTGGCGGGGTAGAGAACCTTTGGGGTTTTATACTCGTAGTGCGGCCATGTGCACGAGGTAATCTGCAGATTTCGCTGCGGATCTTCTTGTCATGGCCGGTATCGACCCCCTGCCAAAACAAGGGGATTTTCGATTTGACATATTCGACTTCAAACATGGCCCGGTTGCTGACCGGCGCCAGCTTCGCCCTTATGCTCGCCGCCACCGCGGGCGGCGCCAACGCCGCCGACGCGGCGGCCGCCGCGCCCGCTCCGACCATGACCGGCGCCGGCGCGGAAGGCACCGATGTCTCGAGCATCATTGTGACCGCCGAGCGGAACAAGGCCGCGGCCGAAGCGCCTTCCAAGGCGTCTTTGGAACAGACCCAGCCGGAAGCGATCATCAGCCGCAAATTCATCGAACAGGTCACGCCCGAGACCGGCGACTACACCACGGCGGCCGCGATCGCGCCCAGCATGTCCGGCATCACCACCAACGGCGGCGGCATCGGTGACTATAACAAGTCATCCCTGCGCGGCTTCCAGGATGGCCAGTACAACCTGACCTATGATGGCATCTCCTTCGGCGACACCAACGATCCCACCCACCACCCCGCCGACTACTGGCCAGCCTCCACCATCGGCGCGGTCGTGGTCGACCGTGGCCCAGGCGCGGCGGGCGACCTTGGCCAGGCCAATTTCGGCGGCGCCATCCACATGTTCTCGCCGGAAGTGACCGACAAGTTCGGCGTCGTCCAAAAGGTGACCTACGGCTCCTACAACACCGTGGATCTGGTCACCACCCTGAACACGGGGACGCTCCCGGAACTGGGCGGCGGTAAGCTGCTGCTCAGCTTCAACGAGCGCCAATCGGACGGTGAACTGTCTCATTCCGGCGGCAGCATGGCCAACCAGTTGGCCAAGTTCATACTGCCGATCGGCGACAAGGCCACCCTCACTCTGTTCGGCGCTCGCGAATACACGCGCTTCAACCTGGCGGACGCCGGCCCGGGCGAAACCTGGCAGCAGACGCAGCTATACGGCAAGAATTTCGCACTCAACAACATTCCGACCGACGAGCACTATTACAAATACAACTACGAAGCCAAGGCGACGGATTTTGAATATGCCGACCTGAAGGGGGAGCTGTTCCCCAGCGTGACGGCTGAAAATCAGCTCTACACCTATTTCTACGCCAACAAGACCACCTCGGTGAACGACCTCACCGGCTTGGTGGGCGGCGCCAACACCTCCCCACCAAACATCACCAAGGCGCCGCAAAGCGCGAACGACATCGGCGGCTATGACAAGCTGAACGAGTATCGGGTCTGGGGCGATGTCGTCCGGGTGAACAAGGAATGGTCGTTCGGCACCCTGAAGGTCGGCGGCATCGTCGAGACATCCACGACCAACCGCCACAACCTGTTCGAGGATCTGACTCTGGGCGTGCCTGACGACAAGTTCACGGTCGCGAAGAACCCCAACTTGACCGCCCCGACGAACGCCAAACTTCAGGAAGATTCGAAGTGGCTTCAGTATCAGCTATTTGCCGATTTCGAGTGGAACGTAACCGATAATTTCAAACTATCTCCTGGATTCAAGTACGTCGATTTTAAGCGCACGGTTGACGCGGCGAATGAAAGCACGGCAGGCGGCTTCAAAAATCAAAAGCTTGATGGAACAAACACTTACACTCAGCCCCTCTACTTCTTGACCGCTAATTATAAGCTTCGCCCTGACTGGTCGCTATATGGCCAGATCGCGACCAGCTTCCTGATACCGTCATTGTCGGACCTCTTCGCCACCGGCGCTTCGCTGCAATCGCTGCAACCGGAAAAGACGATTTCCTATCAGGCGGGCACGGTCTACACCCACGGCGATTTCACCGCCGATGCAGACGTCTACCGGATCGACGCCACCAATCTGGTCGCCGGCTGTAACGTACCGGACCCGACCACCGCCAATCCGCAGGCCACCACGTCCGGTTTCTGCAACTTCGGCAAGGCCCGCTACACGGGCGTGGAAGGCGAAGCCGCCTATCATTTCGACATCGGCCTGACCTTCTTCGTCAACGGATCCATGAACAGCGCAAAGCAATTAGCGGAAGCGGCCGATGCGGCGGCCAACATTCCGCTCAGCCTGGGGCAGACGCTGCCGAATGCGCCGAAATGGACCGACGCCGCCGGCGTGCTCTATAACCATGGTCCGATCCACGCCTCTTTGACCTACAAGCAGTCGGGCGCCTATGTCGCGGGCTACGACACGACCGTGCCGAATACATCCAAAGCCATCCACCTGCCGGGCTACGATACAATCGACGCCTCTGGGGCCTACGATTTCGGCCACTACGCCATAAAACTGCAGGTCTTCAACATCGCCGACAAGCGGGCGATCACCGCGTTCAATGGGGTGAAGCTCTATTCGACCAGCGACAGCGGCCTCTACAGCTTCCAGGCCGGACGTGAGATCTTGGCCACCCTCTCGGCCAAGTTCTAAGCGTATAGGCCTGCTGGCGGGCGACCGTTCCGATCGCCCGCCAGACCGTGTTTCTCTGAAACGTCAGGCTTTCGATCTCGCGACACGGTCCCTCGTGGATCGCGGTCGCGCGATCGGCTAGTTTCGCCCGGTCGCTCGCGAAAAACAGGCCTGTCTTTTGACCATCAGTGAAATTGGCCGGCCGGCGCTTCTCGCCAGCCTGATCTGGGCTGCAGCTGTGGCCTGCGCCCCGGCCATGGCCGTCGCCGAGACACCGGTCGCGTCGGTGGTCGCCGGCATCGATCCGGCGACGCTGCTGCCGGCGCCGCCGACGAGAGGCTCTGGGAGGGAGCGGGATGAGCTAGGCGAACTGCGCGCCCTCATGGCCAGCCGAGCGCCCGACGCCTTGGCCAGCGCCCGATGGGACGACGCCCATGAAGACCCATCGGCCTTCGCCGCGGTGCTGGCGCCGACCTATGATCTAAAGGCCCTGCCGCAGACGGTCCATCTGCTCGACCTCGCCCAGGATACGGGCGACGCAGTGGTCGCCAGGGCCAAGACCCGCTTTCGGCGCCTGCGCCCCTTTCGCATCGACCCCACGATCAATGGCTGCCCTACCGAGTCGATCGGAGCCTATTCGTCCTATCCCAGCGGAACCGCGGCCTTCGGTTGGGTCGTGGCGACCGTGCTGAGCGATCTGGCGCCGGAAAAAGCCGAGGCCCTGAGGGCGCGCGCCGAGGCCTATGGCCACAACCGAATGGTCTGTGGCATGCATTTTCGCAGCGACGTGGAGGCGGCGAAAATCATAGGCGTTGCGGTGGGGCGGGATCTGATGGCGGCGCCTGAACTGCAGAGCCAGATCGCCGCTGCGCGCGCTGAAATGGCCGCGGCGCGAGCGGTCCGCGCCGCTCGCTAAACCGCCTAGGCCCGCGCCGCCAGCACCACGCCGGTGAAGATGGCCACGTAGTGCAGGCTGGCCGCGGCCAGGACAAAGCCATGCCAGATCGCGCGGCGATAGGGGAGCTTGCTGTGAAACACCAGGGTGCCGGTAGTGTAGATCAGGCCACCGACCACCAACAGGATGAAGGCGGTGGTGGGCACGTCGATGATCAGAGGGCGGATCATGACCAGGGCCAGCCAGCCGAAGCCCACATAGACCGCGGTCCACACCCAGTCCGGCGTCTTTTTCAGCAGCAGCTTGCCACCGACGCCGCCCAGGGCCACGGCCCAGACCAGGGCGGTCATGCCCCAGGCCCAGCCGCCGGTGAACCTCTGGGTGGTGAAGGGGGTGTAGGAGCCGGCGATCATCAGGAAGATGCCGGCCTCGTCCAGGCGGCGCAGAAAGGGCCGCGCCGCCGAAGGACGGCTCAGATTATAGGCCGCCGAACAGCCGAGCATGGTGATCATGCACATCGAATAGAGGCCGGTGGCTGCGGTCAGGCCGCCACCGCGGCCGGCGGTCGCCGCAAGGCCGATCAGCACCCCGCCGCCCAGCGCCGCCGCGGCGATGCCTACGGCGTGCATCCACCAGTCCGCAAGCTTCTCCGACCGGTTGGGATAGTGCTCGACCAAGTATTCCGCGGCGATTGACACCTTAGTCTCCCTCGGTTCGACAGGGCCGTGCTCCTCGCCGAGGAGACTCCCTCGCCAGCGGAAACTGGGCATAAAAACAAATGCTTATGATCTCGGGCGATTTCGGGCTAACCAGGCTTCGCCTTAAGATCACGGTTGACGCCACCCTATATAGTGCGCCCGGCTTAATGGTCAGTGGGCGCGGTTGTCAGGAACGGTTCAGGAAGCAGGAAATGGGCCAGGACTTATTGTCGCGGGCGGCGACCTTGGGAGAACGCCTGAAGGCGCAAGAAGCAACGGTGGCCGTCGCCGAATCTTCCTCCGGGGGGTTGATTTCCGCCGCCCTGCTGTCTGTGCCAGGGGCTTCCGCCTACTATTTGGGCGGCGCGGTGGTCTATACGGCGAGGGCGCGAATGCGGCTTTTGGACCTGCCGCGCGAGGCGGTGGCGGGCATGCGTTCGTCCAGCGAGCCTTATGCGCTGCTGCTGGCCCGCACCGTGCGCGAGCAGTTCGGCGCGACCTGGGGCCTGTCGGAGACCGGCGCAGCAGGACCGACCGGCAATCCTTACGGCGATGCGGCGGGCCACACCTGCCTGGCCATATCGGGACCTGTGGAGATGGCCATCACCCTGGAGACCGCCAGCGACGACCGCTGGGCCAATATGCAGGCCTTCACGCTCAAGGCCTTGGACCTGCTGCTGAGCGGGGTCGGGGAGTAAGGTTTACGCCTTCACCCAGCCCTGTACGACCGCCGCGTGGTGGCGCAGGCGTTCGGGGCCGCCCAACATCTGCCGGTCGAAGCCGATGCGCTTGAACCAGTAATGCAGGCCCGTCAGGTCGGTGAAGCCCATGCCGCCATGAACCTCGGTGGCGGTGCGGGCCACAAAGGTTCCCACTTCCGACAGATGGGCTTTGGCGTGGGCGGCCATCAGGCCGGCCTGATCTGGCATGGCGTCGAAGGCGTAGGCCGCATACCAGGCCAGGGCGCGACAGGGCTCCAGTTCGGCGGTCATTTCGGCGCAAAGGTGCTTGACCGCCTGGAACGAGCCGATCAGCCGACCGAACTGACTGCGCTCGCCCGCATAGGCCACCGCCTTGTCGATCATGCATTGGCCGGCCCCCAGGATGTCGGCGGCCAGGACGATGCGGCCCGCGTCGATCATGCGGGCGAGGGTCGCGAGCGCGTCACCTGTCGAGAGAGGTTCCGCCCGGGCCTTGTCGAAGTTCAACTCACAGACCGAACGGGTAGAGTCGATGGTTCGAAGTTCGCTTCGGGCCAGCCCCGCCGCCCCAGCCTCAATCAGATGCAGGCCGCCCTCGCGGTCGGCGACCACGAACAGGTCCGCCGCCGCCCCGTCGAGCACGAACAACGCCTTACCGGACAACTGACCACTCGCGGCGGTGATCCCGGCGCCGTCCCGCGCCCCGCCAGCCGCCTCGGCGATAGCCACCCCTGCAACCACCTCGCCGGCGGCCAGCCTGGGCAGCCACTGCGCCCGTTGCTGTGCGGAGCCAGCGCCCATCAGGGCCAGGGGCGCCAAGACTGCGCTGGCGATAAAGGGTGTCGGCGCCACCGCATGGCCGAGGGTCTCGGCGGCAAGAGCAGCGTCCAGCAAGCCCAGTCCGAGGCCGCCATGGTCCGGCGGAATGATCAGACCGGCAAGGCCCAGCTCGCTAAGGCCGCTCCAGACGTCCGGAGCGAAGGCTTCCTTGTCGGCGGCGGCCTGACGCACCCGCTCCAGGGGGCAAGCGCGCTCCAGGGTGCGGCCCAGGCTATCCTGCAGCAGGACCTGATCTTCGGTGAGGGCGAATTCCATGGTCTGTCCGCCTTCAGCTGGCCAATTTCGGTTCACGAGGCATGCCAAGGCCCCGCTCGGCGATGATGTTTTTCTGGATCTGGGCGGTGCCGCCGCCAATGATCAGGCCCAGGTCGAACATCATGTCCCGTTGCCAGCGCCCGCCGGCGCGCAGGTGCGGGCTGCCGTCATAGAGCACGCCCAGTTCGCCCAGGGCGTCGATAGCGAAACAAGCCAGCTGATGATTCAACTCGCACCCCATCAGCTTGACCACCAGGCCGGCGATCCCGGGTGATTCGCCTTTCAGCCGCGCAGTCACCAGGCGCAGGCCATGGAACTCCATGGCCAGGACCCTGGCCTGCAGCTTGGCCAATCGGTCGCGCCACACCGGACTGTCGATGAGCCGTTGGCCGTCGACCGTCTCTTCCTTGGCCAGGTCGATCAGTGCCTTCAGCCGCGTGCCGGCCTGGTTGGGGTCGCCCAGCATGCCGCGTTCGTGTTTCAGGGTGGCGTTGGCCACCTGCCAACCCTGGCCCCGCTCTCCGACGATCTGGCTCTTGGGCACGCGCACGTCGGTGAAAAAGACCTCATTGAACTCGGCCTGGCCGGTCATGGTCACCAGCGGGCGGACCTCGATCCCGAGGGTCTTCATCGAAAATAGCAGGTAGCTGATGCCCTGATGTTTGGGCTTATCTGCTTCGGTGCGCACCAGACAGAAGATCATGTCTGCGAAGTGAGCCGAGGAGGTCCAGATCTTCTGGCCGTTGATGACGAAGTCGTCGCCGTCCTCCACCGCCCGGGTGGTCAGGGACGCCAGGTCCGACCCGGCGCCGGGCTCCGAATAGCCCTGGCACCAGAACACCTCGCCGCGCAGGGTCGGGGCGATCCACTGCTGGCGCTGCGCCTCGGTTCCCATCTCCAGCAGGGTAGGAACCAGCATGGAGATGCCCTGGTTGGCCATACCCATGGGCAAGCCTGCGGCGATGAACTCCTCTGCGATGATCCGGCTTTCCAGGATGTCCGGCGCCCCGCCATAGCCGCCATAGCTCTTAGGGATGGTGCGGGCGGCGTAGCCGTGCTCGATCAACAGCTTCTGCCATTCGCGCATGGCCGCCAGGCCCTGACCGCCGCCCTTGGGCGCTTTGGGACCATGTTCGGCGGCGAAGGCGCGCACCTGCTGGCGAAAAGCCTCGTATTGCGGGCCATAGGCGAGATCCATGGTCGTCTCCCAGGGCGCCGCCAGCTTTCGCGGCGGTCGCGGACTTGAATCGCCATTTTGCGCCTCAAGGACCCGCGAGCAATTATGACCTTGCGGAAGGCGCCGCTATTTCCTATGGCTCGACCAAGCCCATCGCGGCTAGTCCACCACCTGGACGGGCGGCGCGCCCGCGCGAGCTGTCGCTGCGGCGCCGAATGATGCCGCCATCACGCAGACAAGGCCGGCCCACTGCCATGGACCCAGGCGCTCGTCGAGCAAAATCAGACCGGAAAGGGCGGCGATGGCCGGCTCCAGGCTCATCAGCACGCCGAAGGTGCGGGTGGGTAGCCGCTTCATCGCCACCATCTCCAGCGAGTAGGGCAGGGCGCTCGACAGCACCGCAACGCCAAGCGCGACAGGCAACAAGGCTGGGTTCAGCAGTTTTGCGCCGGCGTGGGCGACCCCGAAGGGCGCCACCAGGATGGCCGCGACGATCATGCCCAACGCGCTCGCCCGGCCGCTGTGCAGGACATCGCCCGCCTTTTGCCCGAACAGAATGTAGAGCGCCCAGCATCCCCCGGCGGCCAAGGCGAACATGGCTCCCTCGGGATCGATGGGTCCGCCGGCGCGTCCGAGCCAGAGCAGGAGAAAAATGCCCAACCCGGCCATCGCCACCCAAACGAGATCGATCCTTCGGTGGGAGCTTGCAACGGCCAGGCACAATGGTCCGACGAACTCGAAAGTAACGGTCAGGCCCAGAGGCAGCCGTTGAAGCGCAAGATAGAACAACAGATTCATCGCGCCCAGCGCGAGGCCATAGAAAACAACGGCCCGAGCCTCCAGCACGCCCAAGGCGCCGCGCCAGGGGCGCCAGACGATCATCAGGATCAAGCTGGCGAGGATGAGTCTGAGCGCAGATGCGCCTTGAGGTCCGACACTGGCGAACATCTCCTTGGCCAGGGACGCGCCGGTCTGGATCGAGATCATCGCCACGATCAGCAGCAGGATCGATCCGGCCATGGCCCGAGCGGAACTGGATCGCACTGTTTGGAGGGGCGCCGTAGTCATAGGGGCGAGGTATCTGGTTCGTTGCGCTTGTGCGAGCCTCCACATGGGTCTTTCGCGTTCAGCAAGTCTGTGCGGCCAGGGAGAGTTTCTCGTGATGCTGCTCCTCGCCTTTTCGGCGGCTTCCCCTAAATAGCGCTCATGACCGATAGCCAAGCCCGGGCGCAACCGGCTCCCCTGACCGGCACGACCCTGGGGATCACGGCGGTGGCGCTGGCCCTCGGCACCTTCATGCAGGTGCTTGACAGCACGATCGCCAATGTCTCCCTGCCGACCATCGCCGGCAATCTGGGCGTCAGCACCAACCAGGGCACATGGGTGATCACCTCGTTCGCGGTGGCCAATGGGGTCTCGGTCCCCATGACCGGTTGGCTGATGCAGCGCTATGGGGTGGTCAAGACCTTCGTCGGCTCGGTGATCCTGTTCACGTTGTTTTCGGTGCTGTGCGGCCTGTCCTGGAGCATGGGGTCTTTGATCCTGTTCCGTATCCTGCAAGGCGCCACCTCCGGCCCGCTGATCCCCGGGTCCCAGGCTCTACTGATCTCTATCTTCCCGGCGACAAAGCGCGGAACGGCCTTGGCGGTATGGTCCGTCACCACCTTGGTGGCGCCGGTCTGCGGCCCTCTGCTGGGCGGCTACATCTCTGATAACTGGTCCTGGCCGTGGATCTTCTTCATCAACCTGCCGGTGGGGTTGATCTGCGGCTTTCTGTGCTGGCGCAATTTGAAATCGCGCGAGACCCCGACCCGGCGGCTACCTGTGGACACAGTGGGGCTGGGCCTGTTGGTCCTGTTCGTGGGCTCGTTGCAGATCATGCTCGACACCGGCAAGGACGCAGACTGGTTCAATTCCCCCGTGATCGTGATCGAGGCCTGCGTCGCCGTCGTCAGCTTCTTCTCGTGGCTGATCTGGGAGACGACGACGACCTATCCGATCGTGGATCTGTCGCTGTTCAGGTCGCGCAATTTCGCCCTGGGAACGCTCGCCTATTCCATGGGTTATGCAGTTTTCTTCGGAAACAACCTTCTGTTGCCGCTCTGGCTGCAGACCCAGATGGGCTATGTCGCCACCTGGGCCGGACTAGTCGCCGCTCCCAGCGGCGTGGTGGCCCTCCTGTGCACGCCGTTCGCCGCGCGATCCCTGGGTAAATACGACGCCCGGCTCGTGGCCTCGCTCGCGGTGGTCGCCTTCGCCGTCTCCTATTTCATGCGCGCCCGCATGACCACCGACGCCAATTTCATGGCCTTTGTCATGCCCATGCTGGTGCAGGGCATGTCGATGAGCGTGTTCTTCATCTCGATGGTGACCATCTGTTTGGGCGAGGTGCCGCCGCAGAAGACGCCGGCGGCGGCCGGCCTGTCCAATTTCTGCCGCTACACCGCCGGCAGCTTCGCCGCCTCGATCACCACCACGGTGTGGGATAACCGTGAGACCATCCACCAAAGCCGCATCGCCGAAACCTCGCCTACCGGCGCCCTCGGCGGCGCGCTCGAGCAACTTCAACACGCGGGCTTTTCGAGCCTGCAGGCCCTGGGCAGCGTGACCAATATCGCCGTCAAACAGGCATACGCCATGGCCTCGATAGACTTCTTCTGGATCTCCGGTTGGCTGATGCTGATCGCCGCGCCGCTGATCTGGCTGACGCGCAAACCGAATACGGCCGCCAGCGCCGGTTCGGCGGCGGATTGAACGCCTCAGATCCGTGATTGGGACGGCCAGGGCGTTGATGTCATAGCAGAAATGCGGCGCCTTTTTCATGCAACACCGGGGCAACACCGCAGAGCTATCAGGACGCACTCATCCATCGCGAGGATAACGCCTGATGAACCGTCCCCTTCGCGCGCTGATCGGCCTGGCCGCCGGCGCCGCCCTTCTTTCCACCGCTACCTATGCGGCCGCGCAGGAGCATCCCGCGCAGGCTCCAGGGGCCATGGCGGAAAAGTGGAAGGAACACCGCCACGAGCGAGCGGACGCCCATGCCCGCGCCCTGCACGACATCCTCAATATCCGCCCCGATCAGGATGCCGCCTTCCAGGCCTTCCTTGCCTCAATGAAGCCGCCGGAGCATGGCGATCACAAGGGGCATGAGGATGGCCGGGCGGAATTCGCCCATCTGACCACGCCGCAGCGCCTGGACCGTAAGGCCGCGATGATGACCGAGCATCAGGCTCGGTTCCAGCAGCATGTGGCCGCGGTGAAGACCTTCTACGCCATCCTGAGCCCTGAGCAGCAACGCGCCTTCGACGCTCTCAACGCCATGCACGGGCGGGGCGGCGGGCGCGGCTTTGGCGGCGGCGGCCACATGGGGCCAGGGCCTCAGGCCATGGAGGGTCCTGAAGGGCCCGAGGGCTTTCAAGGCTCGGATATGGGTTCGCCGGAACAGGGCGGATAGTCGCTCGATCGCAGGGTGTGGCGGCGCCGTCGATGTGACGGCGCCGCGGCGGCCGGACCCGCCAGGCGAGGCCGAATAGACAGAACTGGAGCGCGGTCATGCCTAGATCGCTCGACATGAGACCGCAGCGTACCGATTTGCCGCCCCGCCTCGGGCGCTCGAGGCCGCCCGCGCCAATTGACAACGGCGCCCGGATATTCGTCTTCTGCTGTGCGCTGGCCTTTCTGGCCATCGCCGGCCTCGTCGTAACCGTTGTGGTCAAGTTCCTCATTTGACCACAGGGCTCGCGCGGCGGCTGTCACGGATCGTGGCCTTACTTCATCGGCGGGCGGTGGTGACGCTGATGGTTGGGGCGGTCGCGGCCTGCGCGTCCGATGGACCGTCGGATCGGCCGCATGGCCGTGGCGGACCGCCCGGCGGCCGGGCCATGGAGGCCAGGCCCAGCCTGTTCATCAGCCCGGCGGGCGAGCCATTCCGAGCCGGGCCGGGTCAGCCCTATCCCTCAGCTGCCTGGTTCGCGCGGGCGGACGCCAATCACGACGGCCGGCTGGACCGGGCCGAGATGCGAGCCGATGCTGAGGCCTTCTTCCGCGTTCTCGACCGCAATCATGACGGCGTCGTCGATTCCTTTGAGGTCGGCGAGTACGAGCAGACTATCGTTCCCGAGATCCTAGGCGCCTATCTTGGAACCGCTGGTGGCGGGGCGCCCAGCGCGCCGTCGTCAGGCCAGGGCGGGCGCGGCGGTCACCGCCGACGCGGTCGCCAGGGTGGGGGCGATGCTCCCGCGACGACGGGGTCTGCGGCCGACGGTGGTTATGAAGGCGCAGCGCCCTTCGAACTCACCAACGAACCCGAACCGGTGATGGCCGCCGACCGGGACCTCAGCGGCCACATCACCCTGGCGGAGTTCCTGGGCGCCATCGACCGCCGCTTCGACGAACTGGACAAGACGCACAGCGGGGCGATCACGTTCGTCGAATTACCCAGGACGCCTGTGCAAGGAAGAGAGCCAGGGCGAGGCGGCCGGAAGGCTGGGCAAGGTTCCCCGAAGGAGCCCTAAGCCCAGCCAACTAGATACGATCTACGCCGTGATGCGTTCGATGATGATCGCCGGGGCCATGCCGCCGGCGGCGCACATGGTCACCAGTCCACGCTTCAGGTCGCGGCGCTCCAGTTCATCCAGCATCGTGCCAATCAGGATGGAGCCGGTGGCGCCGATCGGATGGCCGAGCGCCATGGCCCCACCGTTTACATTGACCTTGTCCCGATCCAGCTTCAGATCGCGGATGAACTTTTCAGCCACCACGGCGAAGGCCTCGTTGATTTCAAACAGATCGATATCGTCGAGGGTCAGGCCGGCCTTGGCCAGCACCTTGCGCGCCGCCGGCACGGGCGCATTGAGCATGAGGGTCGGCGAATCGCCCATATTGGCCATGGCCACCACTCGCGCCCGAGGTTTCAGGCCCTTGGCCTTGGCATAGGTGGGCGAGGCCAGCAGGATGGCCGCGGACCCATCCACCACCCCTGACGAGTTGCCGGCATGGTGGATGAAGTTGATATCCAGGTCTGGATAGGCCTGCAGGATTAGGCTGCGATAGGTGGTGCCCTTGTCGTCAACGGGCACGTCAGCCAGGGCGGCGAAGGACGCCTTCAGCGAGGCGAGGCCTTCCAGAGTGGTCTGCGGCCGCGGAAACTCCTCGCGGTCCAGAGCCAGGCTGCCGTCCTCACGGTAAACAGGCACCAGGCTTCTGTCGAAATGGCCGCCCGCGATGGCCTTGGCCGCGCGCTGCTGACTCTCATAGGCCAGGGCGTCGACAGCTTCTCGGGTGATGCCTTCCAAAGTGGCGATCGCGTCGGCGCAGACGCCCTGGTTGGACTGGGGGTGGGACGCGCGCAGGCGCAGATTGCCGTTGTCCATCACTGGTGGGCCGTCCTCGGCGCTGCGGCGGCGAGGCATGGACATCATTTCCGTGCCGCCGGCGATCACCAGATCCTCCATGCCAGACATGATCGAGGCTGCAGCCATGTTCACCGTGGTGATGCCCGAGCCGCAGAAACGATCCAGGGTCACGCCGCTGCTGCGAATGTCATAGCCGGCGTCCAGCGCCGACATGCGGCCCAGGTCGCCGCCTTGCTGGCCGCTCTGGGCGCTGGTTCCCCAGATCACGTCGTCTACCTCAGCGGTGTTGATGCCGGTGCGTTCGGCCAAAGCCCTCAGCACCGTCGATCCCAACTGCTGGGGGTGAATCTCGGCAAGCGCGCCCTTGCCGATCTTGCCGATACCCCGCGGGGTGCGGCACGCGTCGATAATCCAGGCTTCGGTCACGTCATATCTCCCTTGAGTGGTCTTTTTCCGTTGTTGGCCGATGGCCGGGTGTTGTGATTAGCGGGGCGCCATGCGGATCGCGCCGTCAAGCCGTACGTCCTCGCCATTGAAATAGCCGCAGGTGATCATGGTCTCGGCCAGCTGCGCGTATTCCTCGGGGCGGCCCAACCGCTTGGGGAACGGAACCTGGGCGGCCAGGGCTGCTTTGACGGCTTCCGGCGCCCGGGCGAGCAGGGGCGTGTCGAAGATGCCAGGCAGAATAGTGTTGACTCGGATGGCCTCGCTGGACAGGTCGCGGGCTACGGTCAGGGTCAGGCCCTTGAGACCCGCTTTGGACGCGGTATAGGCGGCTTGCCCGATCTGACCATCCTCGGCGGCGACCGAGGCGGTGTTGACGATCGCGCCACGGTCTCCGTCTTCCAGCACGTCAAGAGTCAGCATGCCGGCCGCGCTCTTGGTGATGCAGCGGAACGTGCCGATCAGGTTGACCTGGATGATCCGCTCGAAATTCTCCAGCGGATATTCCTTGATCTCGCCCGTCTGCCTATCGCGGGATACGGTTTTCACCGACCCGCCGACTCCGGCGCAATTGACCAGGACGCGCTCCTGTCCGATCGCCGCCCGCGACTTGGCGAAGGCCGCGTCTACCTCGGCGGTCGAGGTCACATTGACCTTGCAGAACACCCCGCCCAGTTCCCTGGCCAGGGCCTCGCCTCGCTCTTCGTTGAGATCGAACAGGCCAACCTTGACCCCGCGCGAAGCCAGAAGCCGCGCCGTAGCCTCGCCCAGGCCGGAGGCGCCGCCAGTGATCACTGCGGAAATCGTGGAATCGAGTTTCATGACCAAGTCTCCTGGAACGATTGGCCGCCCGGCAGGCCGTTGCTTCCGAGCTCGTGTGCCAGCCGCGACCTACGGTAAAGCAAGCCGTATCTTCAGTGGGACACTCAGGGCTGCGCTAGATTCGGAGGATCGCCCCGCCAAAGGCCGGCAAATCCAGGCCGGTTCCGTTGCGCGATGCGGCGAGGCCGCTGTCGAGCATCTCGGCGGTGGCGACGCCTTCATGGCTGAAACTGGCCGGCGCGGGCGAGAGGTTGACCACGCACAGCACGGTCCGAGCCAATTCGCGGCGGAGCAGGGCGAGCACACCGGGCGGAGCGTCCACAACCTCGGCTTCGCCCAGCCGCAGCGCCGGTTCGGCGGCGCGCAGCGTCACCAAACCCCGAGTGAAGGCCAGCAGGGACGCCGGCTGCTCCTCCTGGGTCGAGACCGCGCGCGCGACGTGGGCGGGATCGAGCGGCAGCCAGGCGTGATCGGCGGTGGTGAAGCCGGCCATGGGCTCGCCGGCCTCCCAGGGAAAGGGCGTGCGGGCGCCGTCCCGGCCGGCGTCGCCGGTGAAGGCTGCGCGGGCGAAAGGATCCTGCAGGTCTTCGAATTGCACCTGGCCCTGGGGCAGGCCCAGTTCATCGCCTTGATAGAGGAACACTGTGCCGCGCAGGCAGAAGAGGGCGGCCAGCAGCGCCTTAGTCTGCCCCGGTCCGGCGTCAGCCCCACCCAGCCGCGTGGGGTAGCGCGGCACATCGTGATTGCCGATCGACCAGGACGGCCAGCCGGAGGCGCCGCGCCAGGCTTCCACGGCCTGGGTGAACAGGGACGGATCTCCGCGCCGCCCGCCGATCAGGTGGAAGCTGTAGGCGGTGTGCAGCCGGCTCTGACCCTCGGTATATTCCCGCTGCCGCGCCAGTTCATCGTCATCGACAATTTCGCCGACCATCATCCGATCCGGATAAAGGTCGGTCAGGGCGCGCAGCCGCTCGACGAAGCGCAGGGTCTCTGGCTGGGATTTGTCGTAAACATGTTGCTGGAACAGGTAGGTGCGGTCCGGCGTCTTGGGCCAATGGGCCGGCGGGTTGTCGTGCAGCTCGGCGTCGTGGGCGAAATAGTTGACCACGTCCAGGCGAAAGCCGTCCACGCCTCGGTCCAGCCAAAAGCGCGCCGCGTTCAGCGCCGCGTCCTGGACCGCTGGACTATGGAAGTTCAGGTCCGGCTGCTCGGTCAGGAAATTGTGCAGATAGTACTGGCGTCGCCGCGGCCCCCAGGTCCAGGCGGGTCCGCCAAATGAGGCCTGCCAATTGTTGGGCGGGGTTCCATCAGGCTTGGCGGGCGCCCAGACATACCAGTCGGCCTTGGGATTGTCGGTGGAGGCGCGGCTTTCCACAAACCAGGGGTGCTCCTCTGAGGTGTGGGAATAGACCTGGTCGATGATCACTTTCAGGCCCAGCGCGTGGGCCTTGGCGAGCAGAGCGTCGAAATCAGCCAGGGTCCCGAACACCGGATCGACGTCGCAATAGTCGCTGACGTCATAGCCGAAGTCCTTCATGGGCGAACGGAAGAAGGGCGATAGCCAGATCCCGTCCACGCCCAGCGAGGCCACATAGTCGAGCTTGCCGGTGATCCCCGGCAGATCGCCGATCCCGTCGCCGTTGGAATCGCAGAAACTGCGCGGATAGATCTGATAGATCACCGCGCCGCGCCACCAGGGGGCGTGCGCTGTAGTCGAAGTCACGGATGCAGCCGAACCGGCAGGGTCTCATAGCCCTTGACGAAGCTGGAATAGACCCGCTTGGGCTGTTCCATCACCTCCACATATTGCCAGCGCTTGAGCACCTCTTCCCAGACGATGCGCAGCTGCATCTCGGCCAGACGATTGCCGACGCAGCGGTGGATGCCAAAGCCGAAGGACAGGTGTTGCCGGGGCCGTTCGCGGTCGATGATGAATTCGTTCGGCCGATCGATCACGGTCTCGTCGCGGTTGCCCGAGACGTACCACATCACGACCTTGTCGCCCTTCTTGATGGTCTTGCCGCCCAGTTCGACATCTTCCAGGGCGCGGCGGCGCATGTGAGCCAGCGGCGTCTGCCAGCGAATGATCTCCGGCACCATGCTGGTGATCAGGGCCGGGTTCTTGCGCAGCTTGTCGTATTGCTCGGGGTTCTCATTGAGGGCCAGGACGCCGCCGCTGATGGAATTGCGGGTAGTGTCGTTGCCGCCGACGATCAGCAGGATCAGATTGCCGAGGAACTCCTCGGGCGACATGTTCCGCGTCGCGTCGCCATGGGCCAGCATCGAGATCAGGTCGTTGCCCGGCTCGGAATTCACCCGCTGGTTCCACAGGTTCATGAAATAGCCAGCGCATTCCATCAGTTCGGCCTTGCGGGCGTCTTCGGACTCGATGATGCCCGATTCCGGCGCCGCGGTGGCCACGTCCGACCAACGGGTCAGCTTGCGGCGATCCTCCCAGGGAAAATCGAACAGGGTGGCGAGCATCTGGGTGGTGAGCTCGATGGAGACATTGTCCACCCAGTCGAAGGTCTCGCCCACGGGCAACTTGTCGAGAATCTCGCCCGCCCGGTTGCGGATCAGGCTTTCCATGGCCGCCAGGTTATGAGGCGCGACAATCGGGCTGACCACCTTGCGTTGGGCGTCGTGCTTGGGCGGGTCCATGGCGATGAACATGGGTAGCGGGAATTCTTCGTCCTGCTCGGCGATGGTGATGCCGCCCTCGGACGAGAAGACACCGTGGTTGGTGTCCACAGCCATGATGTCGTTGTACTTGGTCACCGACCAGTAGGGGCCGTGCTCTTCATTGACAGCGTAATGGACGGGGTCCTCGGCGCGCAGGCGTTCGAAGAATGGCCAATGGGTGTTGTCACGGAACCGCTCGGGCATGGCTGGGTCGATCTGATCAAGCGGCATGGCGTAGGCCTCGGCCCGCGCGTCCTTGATGATGTCGCTAACGCCATCGGCCATTGTCGTCTCTCCGCTTGGGCCCTGCCGTGCGACGACCTCTGGCGGGCGTCTTTCCAAACTTGAGCAGGGCGTCATGTTTGTTAGGGCAGGATTTATCAGAACCCGCCCGAGGGCAAGGGGGTAGGTGACGTTGCGGCGATCGGCCCAAGCAGAAAACCCGCCCCGGGGGTCCGGAGCGGGCTTGATGGAAGGCGCGGGCGTCAAGCTGGATCAGTAATCCCAACCTCCGTGACGCTGCTCCCAGCGGCGATGCGCCCAATACTGGTGGTCGCGCCAGGCCTGCTCGCGCCGCCAGGCTTCCTCGCCCCGGGCCTCACGATAGCGCCCGTAGCCTCTGTTGCTCTCATAGGTGCGATGATAGCCGCGGTCATGACCGCCCCAGGAGGGGTCGGCGAGGGCGGAGGCGGCGGGGGCGGTGATCGCCAGGACCGCCGCGGCGGCCAGAAGGGGCTTTAACAACCGCATGGGAAATCTCCTTTGCTCGGTCCGGCGCGAGGGACTTCGACCGGTATGGCTGTAGATTGCCCAGCCGGCTCTGACCTCGACCTGAACCGGTCGTTGCCCTCGGTTCATCTTTCTGACCGCGCCCCGCGACCCGCCCGACGCCAGAGCGCTGGCGGATAGGGCGCTGGCGAGTTCGCTCGCGCGACGCTGCCGCGCGACGCTGCGCCCGAACAAGCGTGTCGACGTCTTCGGCGCGGTAGGCGGCGGCGACTTCGTCCTCGTAGAGCTCATACAGGGCCGTGGCGTCCGCCGGACTAAGGCGCAGGCCGGATCTGGCGACGATATCGCCACCGCCGCCACTGAAGAGCGGCGCCTCGCTCAAGCGCGCAGGGTGGCGGCTCTGAGCCGGGCGGCGGCGTTGATCACCGCCCAGGCTGCTGCGTCGATCTGATCGTCGATGGATTCCGAGAGCCGCGCCGCCAGGGCGGCTGCTTCTGGCCGGTCGCTGCAATATTGGCTGTCTCGGCAGGCCAAACCGATCTGATGCGCCAGGCCGGCGATGGCCGTGCCCAACTGCCCCCACAGGTCGCAGTCCACATGGAAGCCGGGGACGGCGACTCCAGACGCTGCGCTCCGGCGAAGGTCGTCGTGATCGCGTTGGGCGCATCGAAGCTGGTCTTCGAGTTGCGGCAGGTTGTAAGGCGGGTGCATTTAATGATTGACGCCAAATAGTCACTATCTGGTCAATCGCGACGTGGCCTGTTGTGCAAAATAGCGCCTCGCGCCGGTCGCGTGTGGATCAGCCTTCTGTGCCAGTCAGGCGCATGGCCTTGAGCACGGCGACCGCCCGGACCCGCTCTAGGGGTTTGAGCTGGTCCCAGATCGACCAGATTCCTTCCGGATCAGTGGGGTCGCGCGTGATGATGTCACCGGGCTCGCAACACAGAGCCTCGGCCGCAGCTTCCAGAAAGGGTTGGTCATAGCGCCGTACGCCACGTTCGATCTTGGTGAGATAGCTACGGCCAATACCAATCCGCTCCGCCAGCTGTTCCTGGGTCAGTCCCCGGTGCTTTCGCCATTCGCGGATATAGTGCGGCTGTTTCGCCATGGACCCATACTGGCACATTCCTTGTATTGCGCCAGTGACAAATCGGCACTTTTTGGCTTGGCCCAATAAAGTGACCATATGACCCGTCCTTATTGTGCTCCAAGCATCATTATCGTTCAATCTCCGGGGCCAATCGGCCACAAATCGCGCAACCTCAAATAGCAATAATGCTTGCAATCTCCGAATTAGTGGCGCCATCTCTTCTGGTCAGCGATGGACGGCTACGACGGTCGGCCTAACCCCGCGCGGACGCGGAGCGCCCCATATCGCCCAACCCCGAGGGCGGGCGGCGCATCCTGAGGGGACGCGTGCCGGCCAGCGGTCGCGTCCCCTCCATTTGTTAAACTCCATCCACCCTGCTCCAGGGATGCGCCCATGAGCGGGCCGGTCAATCTGGACGTCCGCGCACTGGGGGGCCAAGCCACGGATAGCGCTGCTGCGGCGGCGCTTCGCTGTTGGTCTAACCGGCGCGGAAGGCGCGATCCTGCTTGGCGCGGTCAGCAAGAACGCCGTGATCGCTAACCGGAATCGCCTGAGCCTGGTCGGTTTGCCCAGGGACATGCCAGGGAGGCCCGCCAAGATCCAAGGACCAGTTTCGACCCCAAGGTGCAGTATTGAGGCGACCATCCAGCGCAGCTCCTTGCCGGCTCATTCCAGCGCCTTCGCGGAAAGGGCCCGCGCCGCAGCGCGGTTCCAAGCGCTGGAGGCGGAACTCGATCAACGCAGGCTCAAGACCGAGGTTCGTCATGGGCTCGACGAAAGCTTGGCCCTGGTCCGCGCTCGCGACGAGCAGATCGAGGTGTCCAAAACTTGCCACGCTGGGATTCGGGTGCAGATTGGCTCCCGCGATGGGCTGGAGACCCTGGCCCGGTCAGGCGGTGTCGCCAAGGCTCAAGGCGGGCATGCTCGATCGCGATCGCTATGAAGCCAATGATCCTGAGCGGATCTCCGTTCGCAATTGACCACGCCGGCCTTTTTGCTGGGTGGTTCCGCCGGCGCGGCGCCGGGCGGGCTGAGGCCTGGGCTGAGCGGCGGCGGCTGTCGCGCGCGGTTGCGGCGATCGAGGCCAAGGTTTTCTCATGGCCGACCGTAATGACCGAGCGCTGAACGCGCTGCGCGAGGTCGCAGGCCATGCCGCTGTCTCAGATATGTGGTTCGTGGCTGCGGCGGCCAGGCGGCCTATCGCCAGGCCCTGGTTTTGGCCGTGGAGGTTGTGGCTGTGCATTTTGGCGTGCGATGAGGGCCGGATTGGGCGGTCTGGCCTTCATCCTTGGGGACGCTCTATGAGGCGGTATGTTTGGGACAGCGTTGTGCGCCTGTGCCACGTGTTCTTCGTCGTTGGCTGCCTCGGCGCCTACCTGACCTATCAGATGGGCAGGATGGAATGGCACGCCTGGTGCGGCTACCTCGTGCTGGGCGCGTTGGCCAGCCGGATTGTCTGGGGCGTGATCGGCTCGCCCCATGCCCGCTTTTCTAGCTTTTTACGGGGACTAGCGACAGCGTGGCGCTATCTGCGCAGTTGGCGGCGCCAACCGGCGCCGATCGGCCATAACCCCCTCGGCGGCTACGCGGTGCTGGCTCTGCTGGGCGCCCTGTTGGTCGAAGGTCTGACCGGCCTGTTCAGCGATGATGAGGTGGCGACCACCGGCCCGCTCCGCAATCTGGTGAGCGATGATCATGCCCAGGGATTGACGCATATTCACCGACTGAGTTTCGACGTGCTGCTAATCCTGGTGGCGCTGCACCTGGCCGCCATCGTCGCCTACGCCTTGATCAAGCGCATCGACCTCATTCGCCCGATGATCACCGGATGGGTGCGAGACGGCGAGACCTGACGCCCTCTATTTCTTGCGGTAGATCTTGTGGCATCCGCCGCACGCGGCGCCGACATCCGCGGCCTTCCCGGCCACTGTATCTGGTGCGCCGCTGGCGGCCACGGCGTCCAGCGCGTCGACGGCGTTGACCAGCTTGGTCTGCGCCGCCTTGAACCCGGCCGCATCGGTCCAGATCACTGGCAGGGCCTCGGTCTTGAGGCCGGTCTTGGCGGTCTCCGGGCCGAATTTGGTCCAGGCTTGCGGCGCCAGCGTCCTTAGTTGATGCGCGTCCGCCACCAGGGTCGTGCGCTGAGCGCCGATGTCGCCGCCGACGATGCCGTGGATTTCCTTGAACGCCTTGCCCATGGACTTGAGGGTCGTCTGACGGGCCAGAACCGCTTCGTCGGCCGGCCCCGCCGCCAAGGCGCTGGCCGCCAACACGCAGGCCGCGCCCGCAAATCCCGCCATGATCAAAGCGCGCATAGGATCTCATTCCTCTGGTCAGAGAATCTGAATCAGCTTGCGCCGATCGTGGCCGACGGTGTCGCAAGCCAAAGCCTGTGTCGAGTTCGTGCGACGAGGGCAGTCTGACCAATCCCAACCTCGCCCTTGACCGAAGGGGTGCGACCGCCCAACTGCCCTGGATCAGGAAACTAACCCACCTAGGAGCTGGATAAGATGTTGAGGTTCGCCCCGATCGCCGTAGCCGTGGCTGCGCTCGCGATTCCATTCGCCGGGGCTTCGGCCCAGACCAGCGCCGACCCGGCCAAGGCGCCGGCCGGCTCCTATGTGGTCGAGCCTGCCCATACCCGTGTCCTGTTCGCCGTGAACCATCTCGGCTTCACCACCTATTATGGCGACTTCACGGGTGTGTCGGGCGCGCTCAGCCTCGATCCCGCCAATGCGGCGGCGAGCACGGTTTCGGTTTCAATCCCCGTGGGCTCGGTCTCCACGACCAACGCCGTGCTCGATGCGGAACTGAAGAGCGCCGCCTGGCTGGACGCCGGCGCCGATCCGACCATCACCTTCAAATCCACCAAGGTCACCCCGACCGGCGCCAACACCGCTGACATCGCCGGCGATCTGACCATGCACGGCGTAACCAAGCCGATCGTTCTGGCGGCCAAGTTCAACGCCTCGGGCGTCAACATGTTAAGTCACAAGATGACGGTGGGTTTCGACGCTACCGCCCACGTTAAGCGCAGCGATTTCGGCGTGACGAAATATGTTCCGTTGGTCGGAGACGAGGTCGACGTGATCATCAGCGCCGCCTTCGAAAAGTCCAAATAACAAAGGCCGCCTCTCGGAACCGTGCGGGACCGGGAGGCTGCCCGCCCGCCTGAACGGCGGATGAACGCGCCGCTCCGGCTGCCTTCAGTAAGCTTGGTTCATCCTCGTAGCATGGAAGGGTTCGTCAACGGACGAACCGCCACAGCGTTGAGGAGCGAGCCGTGTTGCAAACCCAAGCGGGCCAGGCTGCCGATGAATTCCCCGCCGCGCTCGGCCTCAAGGTCGGGTTCGCGGAGCCGGACTGGCAGGGCGATGGAGATTTCGGCGGCGGTCAGGACGCCGTCGACCTGGACGATCAGGTCGCGGACCTGGCCGCGCGGATCGCTGACGGAGCCCGCAGCGGATGGCTGGGGGTCTATCATGCCCGCAGAGCCGCTTTCGATCTCCAGTCGATCCGTGGGCAGATTGCTCGCGAGCGCCGCAAGCGGGCCAATGATGAAGTCGGTTCGGATCTGAGAGCAATTCTCTCGCGACTCGATCGCTTAACCCGCCTGTTGAGTGCGGCGCGCCCCGAGGGCTGAGCCGCAGCATCGCCATCAAGCGCCCGTCCTGATCGTGTGCGGCAGACGCAGCACTTTTCTTCCCAGTGTCCACAGGGCAAATTGTCTCGGCGGCCAAGGTCCGTCCTCCAGAGCATGTAAATTGTCGTCGCAGCGCCCGCAAATCCTGCGGAGGTTTCGCTGATGATCTTTCGTTGGGTTTACGGATGTTAACTTCGAAGTCTCGTAAATGCGGCGTTTTGCAGTATTTCAAAGATGAAATATCAGTCCAGGTTGTATTTTTTACGCCGCCTTAATTGCAATGCTGCAAAAGTCGCTGGTGCATCATTCGATCGTCGACGCGTCTGGGGTGCGACAAAAAGAAACACTGGTGGATGGGATTTCGGAACATGTTGAAACACGTGTCTAGGTTTTTGGCCGATGAATCCGGCGCTACGGCGATCGAGTACGGTTTGATCGTGGCGCTGATCGCCGTGGTGATCATCACAGCGGTGACGACTTTGGGTGGCAAGCTCAACACCGCGTTCGCCAGCGCGGGCTCGGCGATGCCGTAGGCTGAATTTGCTCGTGGCAGGCTGGATCGCCGCGCTTTCGCGCTGCGATCCAGCCTGCTTCGTGATCGGGTTAAGCCTCTTGAACCGCTGCGCCGCCCTGGCATGTCCCCTGCAACGGTTGAACCGTCCCGAACCAAATTGTCTCGGAACGAACGGGAGGGTTGATCGTTGTCCATTCGGTGGAAAATGAGGGGGCGCATGTTGGCAACCGATCGCACACGTGGCCTGGACCTGATCGAACGCGCGATCGAGATTCCCATCTGCATCGTCATGCTGGTCTTTTTCGCTCCGCTGATGATTTTCGCCGCTCTGGCGGTGAAGATCCAGGACGGCGGTCCGGCGCTGTTCGGCCATACCCGCATTGGCCGTGGCGGCCGGACCTTCAAATGCCTCAAATTCCGCAGCATGGTGGTCGACGCTGAGGCGCGTCTGCAAGCGGTGCTCAAGAGCGATTCCGAGGCGCGGGCGGAGTGGGAGCGTGATCATAAGCTGCGCCGCGATCCTCGTGTCACCGTCCTCGGCGAGTTCCTGCGTCGCTCCAGCATCGACGAGTTGCCTCAGTTGCTGAACGTGCTGCGCGGTGACATGAGCCTAGTCGGGCCACGTCCGATCACCCAAGGCGAGGCCGTGCGTTATCGGCGCTATTTCAAGATCTATTGCCAGGTTCGCCCCGGCATCACCGGCCTCTGGCAGGTCAGCGGTCGCAATGAAGTCAGCTATCGCCGCCGCGTGGCGCTGGACGTGACTTACGCCAAGGTCAGGAACATGCGCCTTTATTTTGGCATCCTGTTCGCCACCGGCCCGGCTGTTCTAGCCCGCCGCGGCGCGCACTAGCAGCGTCGCAGGCCAAGATTTCCGCAACGGTCGTCAGGACGCAGCCGATCTGGCGTCTCCTTTGGGCGCCGGCGGCCGGGGCGCCTTGCGCCGCGGAAGTCTGAAAATCCCGAACAAACGCGGCGCCGGGTTCAGCGCCCGCGCCGCCGCCTTGAGCACCTTGCGTCGGCGGGTGCGAAGATTGGGCCTCGCCGCCGCTGCCAGGGCGGCCCGATAGGCTTGATCGCCATGCCGCGTGATCAGGAAGATGATCTCGCGATCCACATCCGAACGAAAATGTCGCCAGCGTTCGATGAGATTGGAGCGCATGGAGGTCCCGGTCGTGTTGCTGAGGCGCAGTCCGCCAAGGTGACAAGGTGATGTGACGACGTATTGGCGCGTGGCTCGCGCCGCCGATCCCCTGATCGTTCATCCCACGACAATTTAGCCTCCGAAAATGGAGGTCAGATATCTTCAGGCTGAGAACGCGCGAACACGCCCTAGGTTCATCGCCGACCTGATCGGGAGGAAGAAATCAGGCGGTGTGGGCTTTCACATAGGCGAACACTTCGCCCATGGGCGCGCACCACACGGGCTGCTTGATCGTCCAGTCCAAAATTGCCTGGTGTGTGGCGCGGCTGGTCTCGCCCGTCAGGCGGCGCTGGTCGACCACATCGTGAAAGATCAGGATCGCCCAATAGCCCCGATCGATCGCCGAGCGCACGTAGTCGAAAGCAGATTTGGGGCCGTCGGCGTCATAGGTCGGTGCGCTGGCCTGCAGCAAATAGCGATACCGCATCGCCAACCAAGGATCGTTCGGACCGCCGTCGACGATCCTGGCCGCGGCGAACCTTTGGCGCAGAACGCGCACATAGCGGCTTTGGCGGGCATTGAGGCGACCGTGACGCCCAAGTTCGGTGGCGCCGCAAGGATAGGCGTACAGCCTGCGGTCCGATGCGCCGAAATGGACGTCGAGAAACGCCTCCATCGGCTGGATTTCCCGTTTTACAAAGCTCGCTGGCGTAAAGGGGCGAAGGTCGCAGGCGTGGTCGACCGTATGGTCGCCAATTTCGTGCCCGCGGCCGGCCAGAGCCACCCAATCGGCCAGACGGCCCTCCATATTCTCACGGGTCAGAAAGAAAGTCGCCTTTAGGCCACGGGCGTCGAGCGCCGGGGCGGCGTTATCCAATTGGCTGTTGAGGCCGTCATCATAGGTCAGGCTGACCGCGGCGCGTTTGCCAGCGGGCCAGGCGAACGATCCGTGAGCGCGAGCGGGGAAGGCCGACAACCCAACTGTGACGGCGCCGAGCCCTCGCCCAAAGACCCTGCGGTTGATCACGTCTGAATGCTCCGAGTTCGACCTGAAATGCCACGGTCAGTCTTAGCGCGACGGGCGCGGCGACGATCAAGATCTCGGCGGCATAAAATCTGGGGATGGCTGCGTCAGGTCCGTTCTGGAGGCGTGCCTGGAGGCATAAATGTCGCGAATGGGCCGCTGTGCCAAGAAGGGTCTAGCTTGTTTTTTGTCGCCAAGCTGAACCCTTCCGGCTCAGTTTCGTTCCACTGCCGTTCATCTGCGCTGCGTCATGGCTGGCGATGATCTCTCTAGCCGGACATAGTGTTCCAAATCAGAAATAAAAGGCGCCCCATGAAACGCTCAACCCTTATGACCCGCAGCGCCATCCTCGCCGTGCTCGGCGCCGGCTTGGCTTTGGCTGGGTGCAATCAAGCCCCGACCGCCCAGCAGGCGCCGCCGCCCCAGGCCGCCCTGCCACTGACCACCGCCAACACGCCGCCGATCGTCGATGCGCCACTGGCGACGCAGTTGCCGCCGGCGCCGCGAGCGCGGATCGCTCGAGTGGCCAATTCGCGGGACAACTACGCCTATGCCGACCAGGCCTATTCCCAAAGCTATGGCCTTGGTGATGCGCCGCCCGACTACACTTTCGACTATAATGGCTCGCGGCCCTGGGTGTGGCGCGCCGACGACAATTCCGAACGAGTGGTGGAGCCCCTGGCTGGCGGTGATCGCTACTATTACTATCGGCCCGGCCAGGAATATCCCTATCTGGTCCGCGACCCGGACTACACCTATGGCTACGATAACGGAGCCCTGGTGGTGATCTATGATCGCAACGGGCGACTGTTGCCGCCAGACGATCTCGATCGGCGCGCCGACTATGCCGGCCGTTACCTCGCCCGGGGCCGGGACCTCTACTACGCCTCCCAGCAACGCCAACGCGAGGCGGTCGCCGCAGCTAACTGGGCCCGGCCCCGGGCGAGGTAACGGCCG
>DASXNV010000047.1:0-54610 GCA_036494815.1 Caulobacteraceae bacterium | reverse complement strand
GGCTGGGGATGGAACAGCCGCGTGACGGCCTCGTAGCCGATCAGCAGCGCGATCATGGCCAGGACGATGGCGCTGCTGAAGCCGGCGAGGTCCCCGAACTTGCCGGTTCCGAAGCTGAATCGCGGATCCTTAGCGTGCTTGCGCGCATAGCTGTAGGCGAGGGCGGCGAGCAACAGCGCCCCGGCGTGGGTCGACATGTGCAGGCCGTCCGCCACCAGAGCGATGGAGCCGAACATCAGTCCGCCGATGATCTCGGCGGCCATGGTGGCGGCGCAGAGCCAGATCACCGCCCAGGCGCGACGCTCATTGGCCTCATGCCGCTCGCCCAGGAAGACGTGGTCGTGGGTTGGGCCGAAAGCCGAATCCCGGGCGAACATCGCAAACGTCTCCGTCATTTCAGATAGGCTCGGACCACGTCCATCAACTGGTCCGACGCCTCCACATTGAGCGCGCCGGGATGGAGGGTTTCGTCGACCAGGTGGGCGTGGATATGATCCTCGACCACTTCGGCCATCAGCCCCGCCATGGCCCCGCGAACCCCGGCGAGCTGTTGCATGATCCGCTCGCAGCCGGCCTCGGCTTCTAGCGCCCGCTCGATCGCTTCAACCTGCCCACGGATCCGCCGCACGCGGGACAGAAGCTTTCGTTTCTCGCGTACGGTGTGCACAGGCGCCTCAAAATAATATAGGGGGATACCCTATATCGGAGCTGCGCCTGGGATGGAAGAACCTCGGCGCCTGGCGCACAACGGCTCCGAGCCACTATCCTGAATTCCATGCCCAATTCGTCGCCCCCCAATGTCGGAATCTCGCTCTCCATCGCGCGCAACCGCGATCCCATCTCGAGGTGCTGAAGCCGCGTCTGCCCAACCGCGACTTCGTGCTTGAGACTTTGAGACCGTTTTGAAAATCGCGGTGGCTTTGTCCTTGCGTGGTTCGAGGCCCGGAGGATTTAGGTAGCGTCCACTCAATATCGTCATGGTGAGGGCTCGCCTCAGCGAGCGTCTCGAACCACGCAAGCCAAGCAAGTTATCTTCAACGATTTCTCTCTCAGCAGGACAGAGCCTGCGGAACGGGCGCCAGGGACATCTTCCGGCCGGCTGCGGAATTGACCTGCGGCATATTGAGGCGCAGGCCGAATATAGGCCTTCCCAAAAGCGCATCTCAAATCGAAATTCAGAGTGAAAACAGAGTGATCGCGCTTCTCGAGGCTGAATCGCGCATCGATTTTCCGTCGGGCTGTTGCGTTGCTCAGGTCAAATCTTAAGCATAGAAAAATCCAAATGGCTGACCCTGAGCTATAGTTAGCGGACGGATGGATCAGTTGGTGGGTCGAAGCGAGATTCAGCCTTCGAGAGAAGATATTCGAATTGCCCTTATTGGGGGCGTCGCGGTCTTTGTTGCGACGTGGCTGAGCGTGACCCTTATCGGCTTTATCGGCGCGGTGGCGCCGATCTGGCCAGTGAATGCGATTGTCGTCGCCATCATGGTGAGATCGCAAAGACGCCGCTGGCCGCTGCTCATCGCTTCCGGATTTGTCGCCAATTTTCTCGGCAACCTGGCCGGCGGAAACCCGTGGCTTGTGAGTGTCGGCCTGACACTCTGCAATAGCAGTGAATTTACGGTCGGCGGCTTCGCCTTGTGCGGACTGCTGAGAACGAGCCCCAATTTTTCCCGAAGGCGAGATTTTTGGACCTTTGCGCTGTTGTGTCTCACCGCGGCCATCGTCTCCACGCTGATCGCGTCGAGCTTCTTCGGGGTCTACAGCCGACCGGACCCTCTGCCGGCTCTCTCGGTCTGGGCCTTGGCCGATGGCCTGGGCCTGCTGATCCTGACGCCGGCGTTCCTTAGTTTCTCAACGCCGGCGCTGCGATTGACGGTTGCGGGACCAAAGCAGTGGCGAAATCTTGCGCTGATTGTCGGCTTCGCCGCGGCGAACGCGTTCGCATTCTCTCAACCCCGCTATTCGTTGCTGCTCTTCATCCCGGCTTTGATGCTCATTCTGGTCTTCGAGCTGGGGACAATCGGCGCCGCGATCGGTTTGCTGATCACCACCGTCATCGGCGTCGGATTCACAATGAGCGGGTTCGGCCCCACCGCCATGGTCCACGGCGATCGCGTCGAGAGTGTTCTCTCCCTCCAGATGTTCCTGGCCGCGTCGGCCATCGTCAATCTGGCCGTGGCCGCCACCCTGGCGCAGGGGCGCCGCTTGCAGGATGAATTGCTTCGCAAACAGGTGGAGGCGGAGGCCGCAACCGTGGCCAAGAGCGAGTTCCTGGCCAATATGAGCCACGAGATTCGCACGCCGCTGACCGGCATCATCGGCTTTGGCGCGCTGCTGGAGAAGGTCAAGGGCCTGCCGCCCGAGGCCGAGAACTTCGTCAATCGCATCACCACCGCCAGCGAGACCCTGCTGGCCGTGGTCAATGACGTGCTGGATTTCTCAAAAGTCGACGCCGGCCAGATCGAGTTGGATCCGCACCCGTTCGATCCCACAGGCTTCGTCGCCGAAACCCTGGGGCTCATTTCAAGCCAAGCGTCCGCAAAAGGCCTCAAGCTGGACAGCAACATCGACGGTCAGCTTCCGGCGGCCGTCCGTGCCGACAGCGCGCGATTGCGGCAGGTGCTGCTGAATTTGCTGACCAATGCGATCAAGTTCACGGCCCGGGGCGGGGTGACCGTCAAGGTGAGCTACGCACCGTCGAATGGCGGCCGCCTGCGGTTCGACGTGACCGACACCGGGGTCGGCGTACCGGCCGCGCTGTCCCATCGCCTTTTCCAGCGCTTCTCCCAGGTCGACGGGTCGACCACGCGCCAATATGGCGGCACCGGCCTGGGCCTGGCCATCAGCAAGGGCCTGGTCGAGCTGATGGGCGGGGATATCGGCCTTGAGAGCCAGGAAGGCCACGGCTCCAACTTTTGGTTCACCATCGCGGCGCCGATAGCGGATCAGGCTGTATCCGAGGCGGTCGAGGAGCCTGGGGATTGGCGCGTCGGGGCGCTCAGGATCCTGCTCGTGGACGATGTGGACATGAACCGCGAACTGGTGACAGCGATCCTCTCGCCATTCGACATCGAGCTGACCGAGGCCTCCAGTGGCGGCGAGGCTGTGGAGGCGGCGCTTCGGACCCGTTTCGACCTGATCTTGATGGACCTGCAGATGCCCGGCATGGATGGGCTGGCGGCGACGCGGGCGATCCGCGCCCATTCGGATCTGAACCGCTCCGCGCCGATCCTGGCGCTGAGCGCCAACGTCCTGCCGATCCACCTGGCCGCCTGCCGCGAGGCGGGCATGGACGACCATGTCGCCAAACCCATTCGAGCCGATGAATTGCTGGGAAAGGTGGCCTTTTGGACGGACCCGGACGCCGCCCAAGCGGCTGCTGCGGCCGGTTGAGGGAGTGATGGAGCATTGCTGAGTTACGGGGTTTCGAGCATTGCGCTGATGCGGTTGAATAGCTCGTTCGACCGATAGGGCTTGCCGATGATCGGGAAGCCCTGGCGCTCGGCATCGCTAAGGGAGTCGCTGTAGCCGGTGGTGAGCAACACCGGCATGCCCGGGTGCTGGCGCCTCACTTCAGCAGCGAGTTCTATGCCGTTCATCCCGTCGGGCATGACGATGTCGGAAAACACGAGATCCACCTTCTCGCCTCGCTGCAGCAGGTCTAGCGCCTGCCGGGCGCGATAGGTGACCCGGACCTCAAAGCCGCGGTTTGCCAGAATCGCGGCAGCCACTTCGGCGACATCGACGTCGTCATCGACGACAAGGACGGTCCCCATGGGCGCGGCCCGCGCCGTTTCATCCAGAGCGGCCTCAGCGTCAGGCTGGGCGGGGAGGTAGAGCCGGACGGTCGTGCCTCGCCCCGGTTCGCTCTCGATGTCCACCGCGCCCCCGGACTGATGCGCGAACCCATGCACTTGGCTTAGGCCGAGCCCCGTTCCGACACCGACGTCCTTCGAGGTGAAAAAGGGGTCGAACACCTTGGACAGGATTTCGGGGGGAATACCCTCGCCGTTGTCGGTCACCTCGATGGCCAGGTAACGCCCATCGAAGCCTAGCCCCTCATCACGCAGCTCGCGGTTGCTGGCTGAAATCCGCAGGTTACCTCCATCGGGCATGGCGTCCCGCGCATTGATGCACAGATTGAGGATGGCCAACTCAAGTTCCGCCGCATCCACCGTGATGGGCCAGAGCCCTGGCGGAAACGCGAAATCGATCGACACCTCAGCGCCCAGGGCCCCGGTGATCAAGGCGGCGAGGTCTGGGAGGCGCTTGTCGGGCTCGAACCGCTTCGGCGTCAAATGCTGCTGCCCCGAGAAGGTGAGCAATTGGCGGATCACCCTGGCGCCTCGCGTCGCCGCCTCTGTTGCGGCCGCAAGACATTTGCCTTGTGCCGCGCCATCGAGACTGCGTCGCTGAATGATGTCCAGATGGCCCAGGATCACGGTAAGCAGGTTGTTGAAATGGTGTGCGACGCCGCCGGCGAGACGGCCCACGGCCTGAAGCTTCTGCGTCTGCCGCAGTGTCTCCTCCAAACGTTCACGCCCCGCCGTCGCGGCCTTTAACTGGGTATTGGCCTCTTCAAGCTCAGCGTTCAGGGTCCTGAGACTGACGTTGGACGCACGCACGCCAAGGAGCGCCATCTCGAACGGTGCGAGGCACTCGGACAGGAACGCCGAAGCGCGCTGGGCGTCCGCGCGCTGGGCGTCCGCGCGGGTTCCGGACGACCCCGTCTCCACCCCCAAACCCACTAAGGCGTCATGGTGCGCCTGTACGATATCAAGCAGGCTGCAGCCGTCATTAAGGGCCTTGCGGCCGGTCAGGTAGGCGTCATGCAGGCTTACCTCACCGCCCTCAGCGCACTGCAGGCGCAGCATCGTCTCATAGTCGTCGGCGAAGTGGGCGGGCAGGCTGCTCACGGCGCCGCGCCCCAATAGCGCACGACGAGCGCAAGGGCGTCGTCCGTAAACTTTCCGAGCCGCGCGAGGATGTCGTCGGCGATCTCCTGGGGCGAACGCCTTGTCCCGTCGTCACTGTCGAACCTTGGATGGACGCCGTCGGTTGCGAAAATAAGGGTGTCGCCCGGCGCCACGGGCAAGGCCGCTTCTCGTAGCGGCGGCAGCCGGTAGCCAACGATGCCGCTGCGCAGCAGGATCCATTGGGGCGAACGCTCAGCCGCGCCGACCGCTGGCGCCAACACGCCCTCGACGTCTCCCACCCCGACCCAGGTCATGACGTTGCTCCGCGCGTTGAAGGAAGCCAGGCTCATGGCCACGCCGCGTGTTTGCCTCAGTTCTTGATGGCAAAGCTGGACCAGGTCGCCGACAGGCGCGTCGGAGCGGCGCGACAGAACCGCGGCGGCGGCCCTGGCGGCTTCGGCCGCTTCGGGGCCATGCCCCAGGCCGTCGATAACAGCCGCCAGCGCGCCTTGGTCGAAGGTCGCCACAAGGTGCAGATCGCCCGACACCGGTTCACCCGCGAGCGCACGGCTGGCCACGCCCCAGTCGACAATCTCGTTCATGGCGACCCTCGACGTGATCATCGCGACCACTTGGCCATCATCACCGTGACCCCTTTGCCCGCTTCGGAGACGATCTCGAACTCGTCCATCAGTCGTTTGGCGCCCGGAAGGCCGAGCCCCAGACTCTTGCCGGTCGAGAAGCCGTCACGCATGGCCATGTCGATGTCAGCAATGCCGGGTCCTTCGTCGCTGACGATGATAACCACGCCCTGCCGCTGACCACGCCTGGCGATCTTCAGGACGATCTCGCCGCGCTCAGCGTAGGCGATGATATTGCGGGTGATTTCGGATATGGCCGTGGCGACCACGGTCAGGTCGCTGCCGCAGATCCCGGCCAAGGCCGCCAGTTCCCGCCCTTTCTGGCGGGCGGCGACGACGTCGGCTTCCCGTTCGACGCGCAGGCAGGTCTCAGCAATCATCGACGAGCCTCCAATTGACGGGCGGCAAGCGCTTTGAGGCCCTCTTCCAGGTCGAGCGCCGTCGACATCCCTCCGAGGGCCAGGCCCAACTTCACCATGGCGAAGGCCACATCCGGTTGAATTCCGACAATGACGGTGTGCGCGCCACGCAACTTCGTCGCCTCCGCGATGCCTCGCAGCGTGCGGGTGGCGAAAGAGTCCATCACGTCCAGGGCGGTGACGTCGATGATGACACCGCGCGAGCGGAACTGGCCGACCTTCGCCGTCAGCGCGTCTCTCAGTTCAATGAGGCCTCGGTCGGTCAGGGCCGCCTGGATCGACGCGATGAGCACGTCGCCCTGTTTGAGGATGGGAACCGTCACCGCCATCGACCATCACGCCGAAGCGCGCGCTGGGGCCGGCTGATCGGTCCGCACAAGCTGGTAGCCAAGCAGTCGCTCGGCCTCCTCGAGGCCGCCTTGAAGGTCGCCGATGGCGTTGAGTGTGGCGAGATCGACGCCCAGGGTCACCAACGACTGGGCGACATCGGCCGACAGGCCCGTAATGATCACATCGGCGCCCATCAATCTGGAGGCGGCGATGGTCTGCAGCAGGTGATTGGCGACTTTGGAATCAACCGTCGCCACGCCGGTGACGTCCATCACCACGACCTTGGCCCGATTGGCGCGAATGGCGCTGAGCAGGCCCTCGGTGAGCTGCCGGGCGCGATCGGTGTCGAGCACGCCGATAATCGGCAGGATCAGCAGACGCTCGCGAATCTGCAGGGTCGGTGTCGATAGCTCGCGTATGGCGTTCTGTTGCTGGGCGATGGTGCTCTCGCGGTCGGCGATCAGCACGTCGACGATGATGCCGAGATCGAAAAAGGCCACCTTCTTGAGCGATGTGAAGCGGTCGAACGCCAGCATCGGCGCGTCCGCATCCTCCATGATCTGGGCGCCCAGCGAGCGCAGCAAGGCGTGGAAGCCGCCAAGGAACATGCGCGCGTCCAGTCCGGCCTTGCTATAGGCGATGCCGAAGGCGATGCGCTGCTCGACATACTCCTTGCCGTAGTCGCCACTGACCATGGCGATCAGGTGCTCACGCTTCAGGCGGACGGCCTCGTCGAAAAACGCGCTTCCGGCGGAAAGGCCTACGACCTCCGGCCACTCCTTAAGGTAGCTGAAGAAAGCATCGACGTGTTCGTCGAGGTGCTTGATAACGTCGTCTTTCAACTCGGCTATGTTCTGCAGATCGATAGCTTGGAGGTCGACGACCTGCTGTCTACGTTCGACATCGTAGTCAAGAACTTGGCGCAGATGGGCGTCCAAGGCCGCAGGAAATTGGGCCATTCCTAGCTCTCCGGCTTGGCTCTACAACTATGAGATACTCAACCTAACGGCGCCTATAACTTATGGTTCCCATTTTGTTTTTATGCCGCAATCCGGGTAACGGTGTCACTACGGCTCGCCATTTAAAGCGATGCGCGATTGTGGCCGGCCACGCCGAAACAGCTGCGGGCGGACAGATGCAAGACGGCCTTGAGCCGCTATCTTGAGCCCCATGTCCAATTCGCCGCCCGCCAACGCCAGGGTCTCGCCCTCCACCGCGCGCAATCGCGATCCCATCCTTCAGGTGCTGGCGCCGCGTCTGCCCAGCCGCGGCGCCGTGCTTGAGATTGCGGCCGGGGCCGGGGAACATGCGGCCCATTTCGCCGCCGCCTTGCCGGGGCTTCAATGGCGGCCCACCGACCCTGATCCCGAGGCCCTGGCCAGTATCGCCGCTTGGCGCAATCAGGCCGCCCTGCCGAACCTGCTGGCGCCGTTGCGGCTCGACGCGGCCGACCCCGACACCTGGCCCATCGATCCGATGGACGTGGTGGTCAATATCAACATGATCCATATCTCGCCCTGGGCCGCGACCCAGGGGCTGATGACCGGCGCCGGCCGCCTGCTGCCGTCCGGCGGGGTTCTCTTTCTCTACGGTCCCTATATCGAACCCGATATGGAGACGGCGCCCACCAACCTGTCCTTCGATCTCAGCCTCAGGAGCCGCAATCCCGCCTGGGGCATACGCCGTCTCGATGAGGTGACGGCGCTGGCCGCCCAGCATGGCCTGCGGCTATCCGAACGCATCGCCATGCCGGCCAACAATCTCTCCCTCGTCTTCCGCAAGACCTGAACCTGTCTTCAGCCGAGCCCCCGCACCTGGGCCAGGTTCGGCTTGGGGATCGCGGCGGTGAAGGGGCCGCGGGCCTTGGCCTTGTCCATCCCCAGGTCAGCCCAGGCGGCGGCGAAGGCCATGGGCGAGCCCGGATGGACAGGCGCGCGAACCAGATCAAGGCGGCGTCCCTTGGCGGCGGTGACGATCTGAGCCCAAAGGTCGAGATCTTCATCAGGGCTGGCTCCCGCGGCGGAGTCAGCCAGAAAGCCGGCGAACGCCGCCAGTTCGGGACTGGTTGTGTGAACGCGAACAAGGCCGGCCGAGCTTGAGCTGTCGGCCGACGGAAGATCGCGCAGTGCGGCGACCAGTCCGGCCAGCGCCATGCGTCGGGCGGTGGTGTTGCGTTCGCCGCCGGCGACGCCGGTCACCAGCCCCGCGCTGAGGCGAACACTGGCCCATCCGCCACAGCGGAAAACCGAATGATGGGCGGCGCAGGTCCAGATCTGTACTTGGCTCGTCATGAGGCGTGCTTAGCGCCGTTGCAGTGCCTCGTCACCGGCGCGCAAGTCCGGCGCTGACAATGAACCAATCGGCGGCGAGGCCATTTCTATGTCGGGCGCGGCGGCCTGGCTGGAAGTCGCGCGCTGCTACGCCGTGTCAGGCCGGATCGCCGCTGTGGAGGATGCATGACGGATCAGGATCAAGCGGTCGCCGAGGCGAAGGCGAGCCCGGCCGGGACCGACAGGGAGCCTTCGCCGGGCGAGCGGGCCATCGATCAGCTTTGCATCAACACCATCCGCACCCTGGCCATGGACGCGGTGCAGAAGGCCAATTCTGGCCACCCAGGCACGCCCATGGCCCTGGCGCCGGTGGCCTATGCCCTGTGGCGGCATTTCCTTCGGTTCGATCCGCGGGATCCGGCCTGGCCCAACCGCGACCGCTTCGTGCTGTCCAACGGGCACGCCTCGATGCTGCTCTACGCCGTGCTGCACCTGGCCGGCGTCAGGGACGCGCAGGGGGAGCCGGCGGTGTCCCTGGACGACATCAGGCAGTTTCGGCAGCTGGACAGCAAATGTCCCGGCCATCCGGAATATGGAGTGACCGCGGGGGTCGAGACCACCACCGGGCCGCTCGGCCAGGGCTGCGGGAACAGTGTCGGCATGGCCATGGCCGGGCGCTGGCTGGCCAAGCGCTTCAACCGGCCCGGATTCACCCTGTTCGACTATGACGTCTACGCCTTCTGCGGCGACGGCGACATGATGGAGGGCGTCACCAGCGAGGCCGCCTCCCTGGCCGGGCACCTTATGCTGGGCAACCTCTGCTGGATCTACGACAACAACCACATCACCATCGAAGGCCATACGGATCTGGCCTTCAGCGACGACGTGGCCGCGCGCTTTTTGGCCTATGGCTGGAACGTCGAGCGCATCGGCGACGCCAACGACATCCAGCGGATCGGCCAGGCGATCGAGCGGTTCAAAGCCGGGGGCGCCGTCCCGACCCTGATCATCGTCGACAGCCACATCGGCTATGGCGCCCCGCACAAGCAGGATACCAGCGCCGCGCACGGCGAGCCCCTGGGCGCGGAGGAGATCCGCCTGGCCAAGCGCAGCTATGGCTGGCCCGAGGACGCGCAGTTCCTGGTCCCCGAGGGGGTGCGGGAATATTTCGAAGGCGGTCTTCGCGAGCGCAGCGAGAAACTCCGTGCGGACTGGCTGGAGCGAATGGACGCCTACCGCGCCGAACATCCGGACCTGGCGGCTCAGCTCGACCACATGCGACAAGGCGAACCGCCCCAGGGCTGGGATGCCGACCTGCCCAGTTTCGAGGCCGACGCCAAGGGCGTGGCCACGCGGGAGTCCTCCGGCAAGGTGCTCAACGCCATCGCCGCGCGCTATCCGTGGCTGATCGGCGGGGCGGCGGATCTGTCGCCGTCCACCAAGACCAATCTGACCTTCGAGGACGCTGGCAGTTTCCAGGCCGACAAATACGGCGGCCGCAATCTGCATTTCGGCATCCGCGAACACGCCATGGGCGCCATCGTCAACGGGCTCGTGGTGTCGAAACTGCGCGCCTACGGGTCCAGTTTCCTGATCTTCTCCGACTATATGAAGCCGTCCATCCGCCTCAGCGCGCTGATGGAGTTGCCGGCCGTGCATGTCTTCACCCACGACTCCATCGGCCTGGGCGAGGACGGGCCGACGCACCAGTCGGTGGAGCAACTGATCGGCCTGCGCGCCATTCCGGGCCTGGTCGTCCTGCGGCCTGCCGACGCCAACGAGGTGGTCGAGGCCTGGCGGACCATCATCGGCCTGAAACACCAGCCGGCCTGTCTGGCCCTGAGCCGCCAGCCCCTGCCGACCCTCGACCGCACGCGCTACGCCGCCGCCAAGGGCGTTGCGTGCGGCGCCTATGTGCTGGCCGACGCCAGGCCGGGAGAGCCCGAGGTGATCCTGGTCGGTACGGGCAGCGAGGTCACCCCCTGCGTCGCCGCCTATGAAGCGCTGGAGAAGGAAGGCGTCGCTGTCCGCCTGGTCAGCATGCCGTCCTGGGAGCTGTTCGAGCAGCAAAGCCAGGCCTATCGCGACAGCGTGCTCCCGCCGGCGGTCACGGCGCGGGTGTCGGTGGAGGCGGGTTCGGTGCTCGGCTGGGACCGCTATGTGGGGGCGGCGGGGGCCAGGCTGGGCATGCGCAGCTTCGGCGCTTCGGCCCCGATCAAGGATCTGATGGCCAGGTTCGGCTTCACCTGCGACCATGTGGTGGCCGCGGCGAAAGACCAGCTGAGCCTCGCCAAGGGGAAGACGGCGTGAACGGCCTGGCCGGATCTTCGCCATTCGCCGCACCCCATTGTTCTGAGGACTGAAGACGATGCAGATTGGCGTGGTTGGACTGGGCCGCATGGGCGGCAATATTGTCCGTCGGCTGATGAAGGCGGGCCATTCCTGCGTGGTGTTCGACGCCAAGCCGAGCGCCGAGGCCGAGCTGGCCAAGGAAGGCGCTATCGCGGCGGCCTCGCTGGAGGAGCTGGTCAAAGCCCTGGATCGGCCACGCGCCGTCTGGGTGATGCTGCCGGCCGGCCCCATCACCGAAAAGACCATCGAGAAGGTCGGCGGCCTACTGGAGGCGGACGACATCGTCATTGATGGCGGCAACAGCTTCTACAAGGACGATATCCGTCGCGCCCAGGACCTGGCGGAAAAGCAGGTGCACTATGTGGACTGCGGCACCTCGGGCGGGGTGTGGGGCGTCGGCCGCGGTTACTGCATGATGATCGGCGGGGCCAAGGCGGCGGTGGATCGCCTAGACCCGATCTTCTCGGCCCTGGCCCCCGGCCTGGGTGGCATCCCCCGCACGCCGGGCCGCGAGAATGAGGATTCCAGGGCCGAGAGCGGCTATATCCACGCCGGCCCGTCGGGCGCCGGGCACTTCGTCAAGATGGTGCACAACGGTATCGAATACGGCCTGATGCAGGCCTATGCCGAGGGCTTCGACATCCTGCGCAACAAGGACTCCCAGGATTTGCCTGAGGAGGAGCGTTTCTCGCTGAACCTGACCGACATCGCCGAGGTCTGGCGGCGGGGCAGCGTGATCTCCTCCTGGCTGCTCGATCTCAGCGCCGCCGCCCTGGCCAGGGATCCGCATCTGACCGCCTTCTCCGGCTATGTGCAGGATTCCGGCGAGGGTCGCTGGACCCTGGAGGCGGCCATGGAGGAAGCCGTGCCGGCGGATGTGCTGGCGGCGGCCCTGTTCGCCCGCTTCCGCTCGCGGCGGGAGCACACCTTCGGCGAGCAGATGCTGTCCGCCATGAGAATGGGCTTCGGCGGGCATGTGGAAGGTCAGGAGTCATCGGACCCGAAACCTGCATCAAACCCCGAATGGGCGCCGCATCCCGTGGGCGGGCCGCTTCAGGCCAAGCCCGATAGCGTCGTCTAAGGGGACATGGACCAAGCCCGTTCCCTATCCGACGAAGAGTTGCTGGACCGGTTCCAGCGGGGCGCGTTCGGCTATTTCGTCGACTGCTACAATCCCGAGAACGGCCTTGTGGCCGACACCAGTCGCCCGGGTTCGCCGGCCAGTATCGCGGTGGTGGGATTCGCCCTGTCCTGTTATCCGGTAGGTGTGGAGCGGGGGTGGATGACGCGCGCGGAGGCGGTGGCGCGGACACTGGCCACCTTACGGTTTTTCGCCGAGAGCCGTCAGGGGGATCAGCCCAACGTCACGGGCCACCAGGGTTTCTACTATCATTTCCTCGACATGCAGACCGGCGAGCGGGTCTGGCAGTCGGAACTGTCCCTGATCGACACCACCCTGCTTTTGGCGGGCGTGCTCACCGCCAGCGTCTATTTCGCTGGGGATAGCCCGGATGAAGCACGGATCCGCGAACTTGCGGACCTGATCTACCTGCGCATCGACTGGTGCTGGGCGCGCGGCGGCAAGGCGACCGCAAGGCAGGGCTGGAAGCCGGAGAGCGGCTTTTTGCACTATGGCTGGGACGGCTATGACGAGGCGACCATCCTCTATGTCCTCGGCCTGGCCTCGCCCGCCCACGCCTTGCCCCTGGACAGCTACACCTGCTGGACCGCCACCTATCAGTGGGAAAACATCTACGACCACGAATATCTCTATGCCGGGCCGCTGTTCGTCCATCAGTACTCTCACGCCTGGGTCGACTTCGCCGGTATTCGCGACGAGTTCATGCGTGAAAAGAACAGCGATTATTTCGAGAGCAGCCGCAACGCCACCTATGTCCAGCGCGAATATGCGCGCCGCAATCCGTACGACTATGCAGGTTACGGCGACAATTGCTGGGGCCTGACGGCGTGCGACGGCCCGGGATTCATGACCCAGGCCCTCGACGGCCGGGAGCGCCGCTTTTTCGGCTACGCGGCCCGCGGGGCGCCGTTCGGCCCCGACGACGGCACGATCGGCCCCTGTGCGGCGTTCGCCTCGTTGCCATTTGCGCCGGAAATGTCGTTGGCCGCCCTGCGGCACTACTGCGACCGCTATCCCGACATGATCAAGGATTGCAGGCTGCCGGGGGCCTTCAACCCGACCCTGCCCGGCGACGGTCCGGCCGGCTGGGTGTCCGAGGGCTGCTATGGCCTGGACCAAGGCATCGTGGTGCTGATGATCGAGAACTATCGCTCGGGCCTGATCTGGAAGTTGATGCGACAGTGTCCCTATGTGGTGGAGGGCCTGCGCCGCGCCGGGTTCACCGGCGGATGGCTTTCATGACAGGGCCCGGCATGAAAGAGCCTGGCATGACCGAGCCGGGGCCTGAGCTCGGCACGGTCGCGCCGCAGGATCGTTTCCGCCGCGCCCTGACGGACAATGTGCGTCCGCCCGCCTGGTGCAATCCCACACCGGAGGGCAAATATAATCTGGTGGTGATCGGCGCCGGGCCGGCGGGCATCACCGCCGCGCGCGAGGCCGCCATTCTGGGCGCCAAGGTGGCGCTGATCGAGCGGGATCTGATCGGCGGCGATCGCCTGAACGTGGGCTGCGTGCCGTCCAAGGCGCTGATCCGCACCAGCCGGGCCTATGCCGAAATGCGCCAGGCCGGGCACTATGGCGCCCAGGTCCCTAGCGATATCGATATCGGCTTCGCGGCCGTGATGCAGCGCATGCGGCGCATCCAGGCGCGCCTCAGCCGGGCCGATGCGGCGCAGCGCCTGACGGATGCCGGCGTTGATGTCTATTTCGGCCAGGCGCGTTTCGCCGGACCTGACAGCGTCGCCGTGGGCGACCAGATCCTGCGGTTCAAGAAGGCGTTGATCGCCACCGGGGCGCGGCCGCTGACGCCGCCGATTCCCGGCCTGGCCGAGGCGGGGTACCTGACCAACGAGAACGTTTTCGACCTGACGGAGCGGCCGAGGCGGCTGTTGGTGATCGGCGGCGGCCCCGTGGGCTGCGAACTGGCCCAGGCCTTCTGCCGGTTCGGCTGCCAGGTGATCATCGCCCAGGACGAACCCATGTTTCTGGCGCTGGAGGAGCGCGACGCAGCCCAGCTCCTGTCGGATTCCATGGCCCGGGATGGAGTCGAGATCCACCTCAACACCGCCGTGGTCGCTGTCCGCGTCGAGGGCGCGGAAAAGATCGTCGATCTGGTCAGCGAAGACGCCAGGTTCAGCATCACCGTCGACGAGATCCTGGCCGGCATCGGCCGCGCGCCTAATGTGGAGGGCCTGGGCCTAGAGGAGGCGGGCGTCCGCTACGATATCAGGGCCGGGATCGAGGTCGACGACTTCCTGCAGACCAGCAACCCACGCATCTACGCTGCGGGCGATGTGTGCCTGGAGCTCAAATTCACCCACACCGCCGAGGCCTCGGCCCGCATCGTGGTCAAGAACGCCCTGTTCCTGCGCCGCGAGCGGATGAGCGCCCTGACCATCCCCTGGTGCACCTATACCGACCCGGAGATCGCACATGTGGGGCTCTATGTGCGCGAGGCGCGCCGTCGGAACATCCCGGTTCGGACCTTCACCGCCCTCATGCACGATGTGGATCGGGCCGTGACCGACGGGGAGGAGGAGGGGTTCGTCAAGATCCACGTGCGCGACGGCACCGACCGGATCCTGGGGGCCACGGTGGTGGCGCGTCACGCCGGGGAGATGATCAACGGCCTGTCGGTGGCCATCACCTTGGGCATCGGCCTGCGTAACTTCGCCAAGGTCATCCACGCCTATCCGACCCAGGCCGAAGCCATCAAGATGGCCGCCGAGGCCTATCACCGGGCGCGCCTGACCCCGTCGATCAGGGCCCGGACCAGGCGCAGGTTGGCCCTGGATCGCTAACGAGACAAATGCCAAACGATTGAAATCAGCGGCGCGCCGACCAGGATCACCAGCACCGACAGCGGCAGGCCCAGCTTCCAATAGTCGCCGAACCGGTAGCCGCCCGGCCCCATGACCAGGGTGTTGCACTGGTGGCCGATGGGCGTGAGGAAGTCGCAACCGGCGCCGGTGGCCACCGCCATCAGGAAGGGATCGGGATTGAGGTGCAGCCGCTGGGCCAGGGCCACGCCGATGGGCCCCAGCACCAGCACGGTGGGCGCATTGTGCAGGAAAGGCGAGCAGGCCATGGAGGCGATCATCAGGGCGCCCAGGGCCATCAGCGGCGGGACCAGGTGCAGGCCGCTGGCCAGGCCACCGGCGATCAGATCCGTGCCGCCGGTGGCCCGCACCGCCTCGCTGAGGGGCGTCAGGGCGCCGATCAGGATCAGGACCTCGGCTTCCAAGGAGGCATAGGCCTCGCGCGCCGATAGTCCGCCAGTCAGGATCACCAGCACCGCGGCCCCGAAAAAGCCCACAGCGACGGGAACGATCCTGAAAGCGACCAGGGTCATGGCCAGGGCCAGGATGACCGCTGGAAGATATTTCGGGCGACCGGCGCCGAGCCGAAGGTCGCGATCGGCGAGCGGCAGAAGCTCCAGGGTCTGCAGCGCGCCCGGTAGCGCCTTTTCGCCCGCCTGCAGCACCAGCATGTCGCCCGCGCGAAGCACGATGTCCCGCAGCCGCTGGGTGATCCGCTGGCCGCTGCGGCTCACCGCCAGCAGGCTGATGCCATAGTCCTGTTCCAGCCGAAGACGCTGGGCCGAAGCGCCCACAAGCGGCGAGTTGGACTGCACCACCGCTTCGATGGAGCGCATTTCCTCGCGCGCCTCGTCCTTCTCAACCTGGTGACTATCAGCCGCGGCCACCAGAGGCGTGCGCCGGAACACCGCCTCCAGCGCCTCCTGACGGCCTTCGAGCACCAGCTGATCACCTATCTTGAGGCCGCTGGCCGCGCCCGGCGCCAATCGCCGGCGCTTGTCGCGGATCAAGGCGCTGACGCGGACGCTGTCGGCGTCGAGATCCAGGTCCCTGAGCCTGGCCAGTTCCTTGGGCCAGCCCTCCTCAAGCCGGGCTTCGGTGACATAGACGGCTTGCGCCGTGGCCTCGCCGAGCTGGCTCCGGCCGAGCCGAACCTTCGGCAACAGCCGCCAGGCGAAGCTGACGAACACCAGGCCAAGACCGGTCAGGACCAGTCCCACGGGCGCGAAGTCGAACATGGCGAAGGGCTTGCCCAAGGTGTCCTGCCGCAGCTGGCTGACGATGATGTTGGTGGAGGTGCCGACCAGGGTCACCAGTCCCCCCAGCAGGGACATGAACGACATGGGCATCAGAAGCTGGGACGGCGAGCTCTTGCTCTCTCGCGACACCCGCAGGGCCACCGGCATCAGGATGGCCAGGGCGCCCACATTCTTGGTGGCCATGGACAACAGCGCCGTGGCGCCGGCCATGGCGGGGACCTGGCTGTTCGGCGTGCGCAGGCGTGGCGCAATGGGGCGAACCAGAGTCTCGATCAGGCCCGACCGGGCCACAGCCGCGCTCACCACCAGGGCCGAGGCGATGATCACCACCACGTCGCTGGTGAAGCCGCTGAACACCTGCTTGGCGGGAACCAGGCCGGTCACGGCGCCGACCAGCAGCGCGCCCAGGGCGATTAGGTCGTAGCGAAAGCGCCCAGACGCGAACAGCGCCACCGCGCCGCCGATAATGACGAAGGCCAGAATTTCCCTGGGATTCACGCCCTCCTCCGGTTCGATCGGGTCGCGCAGGCGAGCCGCCTCATGAGCTTCCCATGGCCATGGTGGCGAACATGCCCACCGCCGCAAGGCTCATGGCGATGGTCGATAGCCAGCCCATGATCTTCAGTCCAACGGGAAGGGTGAACTCGCCCATGGCGGCCTTGTGGCTGGACAGGTGCATCATCATCACCATCACAGGTACGGCGACCACGCCATTGATCACGGCGCTCCAGAACAGCGCCTTGATGGGATCGATGGGGCTGAAATTGAGCAGGGCGCCGAGGACGGTCGCCAGGGCGACGGCGCCGTAGAAGGCCTTGGCCTTGTTGGGCTTGCGCGCCAGCCCGACGGACCAGTCGAACACCTCGCCCAGGGCGTAGGCGGCCGAGCCCGCCAGGACTGGAACCGCCAGTAGGCCCGTGCCGATGATGCCTGAGGCGAAGATCAAAAAGACGAACTGACCGGCCACCGGCCGCAGAGCTTCGGCGGCCTGGGCGGAGGTCTGGATATTGGTCACGCCGTGGGCGTGCAGGGTGGCCGCCGCCGAAATGACGATGAACAGGGCGACCAGGTTGGAAAAGGCCATGCCGATATAGGTGTCGAGCCGGATGCGCTTGAATTCGGCCCGAGCACCGCCGGGCGAGCCTTTGAGCGGCTTGGACGTCGCGCACTCCTCCACGTCTTCGACCTCTTCCTCCGCCTGCCAGAAGAACAGGTAGGGGCTGATGGTGGTGCCCAGAACGGCCACCACCACGGTCAGATAGTCGGCCTTGAACGAGATCGCGGGCAAGACCAGATGCGTGGCCACCGATCCCCAGGGGACGTGCACCACCAGGGCCACGCCCACATAGGCGAACAGCGATAAGGTCAGCCATTTCAGCGCCCGGACATATCGTGAATAGCGGACGAACACCTCCAGCAGGATGCACAGCAGGCCAAACCCGGCCACGTAGAGCCAGGCGGGGCCGCCCACCAGCAACTTCAGGCCAGCCGCCATGGCGCCCAGATCGGCGCCCAGATTGATGATATTGGCCACCACCAGCAGGCTCACCAGGCTGTAGACCACAGCCACCGGGTAGTGCTTTTTCAGATTGCCGGCGATGCCGCGGCCGGTCACTCGGCCGATGCGGGCGCTGATCTCCTGAATCGCGCACATCAAGGGCAGGGAGAGCAGAAGGCTCCAGTTCAGATCATAGCCGAACTGCGCCCCGGCCTGGGAATAGGTGGCGATGCCGCTGGGGTCATCGTCGGAGGCGCCGGTGATCAGGCCTGGACCCAGAATCTGCAGAAGCTTGGGCTTTTCCGGCTGATTGGCGGCCGGCGGCCCCTTGGCGGACTTGGTGATGATGGAGTCGCTCATGGCGTTCAGTCCCCTCGTTGCGCCGCGGCGAAGCAACGTTCGATCGTCAAAAGCGATCCGGTCGAAATTCCGCTGTAAAATAGGACGGTTGGGGCAGGGCGGGGCGCCCGTCAGTGCATGACGCCAAAGAGATAGAGCAACAGAATGATGGGCAGTGGGATGCCGAGCATCCAGAGCAGCACGCCTTTCATTGACAGGGTCTCCTTCGCATCTTTAGGCGATGGTTCATCGTTAAACTTTCGATCGTTGCAGCCTCGCGCTGCTCAGCGGATCACCGCGGCCTGTCTGGGACGGTCTGGCCAGGCTGGATGGTCCGCACCGATGCGTCCGCCGGCGACGGCGCCGACAGCGCCCGCCGCGATCGCCGCGAACGCCCACCAGGCGAGGGCTTCGGTGGTCTTTTTCGCCGCTTCGGCCATCTGCGCCATTTCGGCGGGTGTGGGTCCCGCGTCCGCTCGGGCCGTAGCTGGGGTGCGGTCGCCCAGGGCGGTGTGCTCGGCGTCGGCCGAGGCCTGATCCATGGCGGAATCCGCGGCGCCGGTGAAGCCGGCGGAGAGGCTGGGACCGGCCAGAAGCATGGCTGCGATCAGCGTCACCGCCCACACCGCGAGGCCCTGGAACATGCCGTTGGTGTGGTCAGCGAAGCGCGCGCTGCGGGCGGCGATAAAGCCTCCGATTTGCAGGGCCACCAGATTGGCGAACACGATCCACAGGCCGCCACCGATGGTCAGCATCTTGGCGTCGTGTTCCAGATTGAACGGATTGAAAGCCGTGGCGCCCACGGCCAGGCCCAGCACGCTGAACAGGGCGCCAAGCGCGATGGCGACCACGGCGCCAGCCAGGACACTGCCCCATGAAATCAGCGGATAGAGATAGACGGGGCGCTCAAGGGTGCGGGTTTCGACGGTCATCGGGGCTCCTCCGACCGGACATCTGTCGCTCCGGTCCGAATTCACAACGCGGAAGCTGAAATCGCGTTCAATTTTCGAAAAGGCCCGGATGCGCGGGTGTTCAGGAGCGGGAAGGCTCTAGCTGGCGGCTTTTTTGTGCGTCCTTGGCTGAGGTTTCGCGCGGGGTTTGGCGGCCTTGGTGCCGGAGCCCTTCAGGCTCGCCCTCAGCGCGGCCATCAGGTCGACCACATTGGTGTCTTCCGGCCCCTGGGCCGCCACCGGCTTATGGCCCTTCTGCTTTTCGGCGATCAGGTCCTTCAGCGCCTCTTCGTAGCGATCGACGAACTGGCTGGGGTCGAACGGGCCTTCTCGCTGCTCGATGATCTTCTTGGCGATGGCGATCATGTCGGCGTCGGGCTTGTCGCTGCTGATGTCGTCGAACACCTCGCCCGCGTCGCGCACTTCGTCGGCGGTGCGCAGGGTATAGGCCAGGATGCCCTTGTCGCGGGGCTCCAGGGCCAGCAGGCGCTCGCGGGTGGCGATGACCACGCGCCCCAGGGCGATCTGGCCCGAGCGGCGCAGCGACTCGCGGATGACGCCGAACGCCTCCTGGGCCAGCTTGCCGTCCGGCGCCATGTAGTAGGGATTGTCCCAATACACCCGGTCGATGTCGGCGGCGGGCACGAACCGGTCGATATCGATGGTCTTGGTGCTCTCCAGCCGCACGGCGTCGATCTCCTCGTCGGTCAGCAGGACATAGCTGTTCTTCTCCACCTCATAGCCCTTGACCAAGCTCGAGCGCTCTATGGGCCCAGTGTCCGGGTCGGTGGTGACCATGCGGATGCGGTTGTGGGTCTTGGGGTTGATCAGATGAAAGTGGACATCGCCGCCGGCGGTGGTCGCCGCATAGAGCGATACCGGGCAGGTGACGAGCGAGAGCCTCAGGTGGCCCTGCCAGGTCGGACGAAACGCCATGTGGCGGCCTCCAGGCGCGTCCGCCATGGACGCGCGCCTTCAGTCAACGAATGCCGTCCGGATTTGTTCTGCCGGCTGGCTATCTCTTGGCCCTGCCCAGCCGCTTGATCGCTTCGGCCAAGGGGCGCTCGCTGTCGCACCAGCTTTCCCAGGCGTCTGTCTTGGCGATCAGGTCGGGGACCGTGCGCAGGGTGTAGCGCATGGGGTCGAGCCCCGCCCGCACCTGGGTCCAGTTCAGCGGCATGGACACCGGCGCGCCGGGACGGGCGCGAGGCGATAGCGGCGCCACCGCCGTCGACATGCGGTCATTGCGCAGATAGTCGAGGAAGATGCGGCCGGCGCGGGCCTTCTTGGCCATGGTCATGACGAAGCGGTCGGGGCTGTCCGCCGCCATGCGCTCGCAGACCGTCTTGGCGAAAGCCTTGGCGGTCGGCCAGTCCAGCTTGGCGGCCTTGAGCGGCGTCACCACGTGAAGGCCCTTGCCGCCGGTGGTCTTGCAAAAGCCGATCAGGCCGAGGGCGTCCAGTCGGTCGCGGATCTCCCGCGCCGCCTCGATCACCGCCTCGAACGCCACGTCGGGCGCGGGATCCAGATCGAACACCAGCCGGCCGGGGGTGTCGGGATGGCCCGGCTGGCAGTTCCAGGGATGCAACTCCACGGCCGCGATCTGCGCAGCGGCGATCAGGCCTTCGATCCGGTCGATCTGCAGATAGGGCTTTCGGTCCCCTGAGACGGTGACCTGCTCGATCAGGTTCGAGGCGCCCTTCATGGCGTGGCGCTGGAAGAAACGCTCGCCATCAATCCCGTCGGGAATGCGGATCAGCGAGCAGGGGCGGCCCTTGATGTGCGGCAGCATCCACGCGCCGACCGCCTCGAAATAGCGGGCGAGATCGAGCTTGGTCACCGGCGCCTCGTCCCCGGCGGCGGGCCACAGCAGCTTATCCGGGTGGGACAGGACGACGCCCAGGACGCGGCTGTCTTTCGAGGGGGCCTTGATCGTCGGCGCGGGCGTGCCGAGCTTTGCGTCCTTGGCCTTGGCCGGCGTTTCGGCCTCGACCTCCCGCGCGGGCTTGTCCTGGCGCAGGCCCTTGAAGCTGGCCTGGCGGATAGCGCCGTCGCCGGTGAAGCCGGCATATTCGATCTCGGCGACCAGCACGGGCTTGACCCAGCGGAGGTTGGCGGCGGCGCGGGGCGCGCCCTTGCCGCTGAAGGGCGACTGGTCGATCGCATTGGCCTTCAGTTGCGGCACCAGGCGCGCGACCTTGTCGCGGCTGAAGCCCGTGCCGATCCGGCCCACGTGGATGAGTTCGTCACCCCTGAACACGCCGGCGATCAGAGAGCGGAACTTGTCGCTGGTGGTGGTCCAGGCGCCGATGACCACCTCGTGCCCCGCCCGGCACTTGGCCTTGGTCCAGCTATCGCCGCGCCCGGAGCGGTAGGGGGCGTCCAGGCGCTTGGAGATGATCCCTTCCAGATCCAGGCGGCAGGCCGAATCCAGCACCGCCTGGCCGCCGGTTTCGAAATGATCCACATAACGGATGCGGCCGGACCGGGGGGCTCGGTCGGCCAGGGTCTGTTTCAGGCGGCCTTTGCGTTCGGACAGGGGCAGGGGGCGCAGGTCCTCCTCGTCGTCGACCATCATATCGAAGGCGAAGAAGATCAGATCGTCGGTCTTTTCGTCGGCCAGGGCGGCCTGCAGAGCGGCGAAGTCGGGCTGGCCGTGGTGGTCCAGGGCGCAGATCTCGCCGTCGATCACGCTGTCCGGCAGCTTGGCGGCGTCCCGGGCGATGGCGGCGAAGCGGTCGCTCCAGTCCAGACCCTTGCGCGTTCGCAGGGTGGCGCGCCCATCGCTGACGCGCATCTGCATGCGATAGCCGTCGAACTTGATCTCGTGCGCCCAGCCCGCGCCAGACGGGGGCCGCTCTACGGATTTGCAAAGCTGGGGTTCGATGAAGTCAGGGATCCTGGCGTGGGTCTTGGGCTTGGGCGCCGCCGTCGAGCCAGCCTTGTCGTGACTGAGCCAGACCGCGTCAGCCTCGCCGGGTTCGCGCCTAATGAAGGGCTTTGGCCGCTTGCCCCGCCCCTCGGCGATTTCCGTCATGGTGCGATCGGAGGCCACCGAGCGATCCTCTGCAAGCAAGGCCTCGGCAGTCTTGGCGGAGGCCGCGCCGCCGTCGTCATGCTTGATCAGCAGCCAGTTGTGGCGCTTGGCCCGGGGTTTGTCGTCCTTCATGCGCACCAGGGCCCAGCCGCCGTGCAGCCGCTCGCCCTCCATGACGAATTTGAGATGGCCGTCCTTCAGGGCCTTTTCGGGTTCATATCCCTGTTCTGGCGCCCAATAGCCGCGGTCCCACAGCTGGACCGTGCCGCCTCCATACTGGCCGGCCGGGATCGTACCCTCGAAATCGCCGTAGTCGATCGGATGGTCCTCGACCTCCACCGCCAGGCGACGGTCTTTGGGATTCAGCGAGGGGCCCCGGGTCACCGCCCAGGACTTGAACACCCCGTCCACCTCCAGGCGCAGGTCGTAGTGCAGGCGTGTGGCGGCGTGTTTCTGGATCACATAGCGCAGGCGATCGGACGCCGGCGCGGCCTGCTCGCCGCTGGGCTCGGTGGTGGCCTGGAAGTCGCGCTTCCGGCGATAGAGCGAAAGTTTGCGGGCGGACATGATCCATCAACGGCAAGCGGGGGCAGGTGTTCCGGTACGATTTTGTCCGGCGGGGGCGGATACTGTGGGCGCTCAGCAACGGAACGGTCAGTCCGGTTGAGGGTTTTCATGTGTCCAGGCAAAGTCGCACAAGGAGGAAGATGTGAAACGCTTGAGGGCCGGGTTCGCAAGGGGCCTACTGATAACCGCCGTGGCTGTTGGCGCTTTCGCCGTCACCGCCACAACGGCGTCTGCCGATGTGGCCTGTAATCGCGATGGCGAATGCTGGCACGTCAGAGAGCATTATACGAAATACCCCGATAATGTTGGCGTCAGATTCCACGACGATGCCTGGGCCGCCGCCCATCATCACGGTCATCACTGGCGTTGGCGCGACGATCGCCCCGACGACCACGGCTACTATAGCCGCGGCGAATGGCATCCGTTCTAGAATGTGACTGAAACAGGATCGGCTCGAATGAATTTTCGGGCCGATTTTGTTACGCCGGTCGCCCGGTTGTGACCCAACAAGCTATCGGCTGAAGATTCTGCGCTTCTCATCGAACCTCTGCAGGGCCAGCAAGGTGTCCGCGCCTTTGCCGCCGTTCATTTGAGAGATTGATGCCGCGTTATCGCGGCTGATCGTGCAGATCAGTCGATCTCCCTGGAATACCTGGACGCTCAGGTGCTCTGGTGCTTCCAGAAGCTTCTGCACCGCCAGTTCCTTGGCTCTGTCCACGTCGGTGACGAGGATAAGCAGAAGGTTCGGAACGGTATAGCGCACGTCGTCGATGAGAAAAGAAAAGTGATCCATCTCTCCCTCCAACCCGATAGGGTCGCCTTTGCAGGGGGCGGCTCATCCTGTTCAACAAATCCGGAATAAAAACTGGCATTGGCTGGAAAAGTTCCCGTCCACTCATCGACACTGTCAAGGCGGACCAAAGCCATTCGCGGTCTCGGCGAGCGCATTTCAAAGCACAACGTTGCGGCATCCTCCCGCCTTGTTGGGAACAGTCCCCTGACCTCAGAGTTTAACTGGGGCTATCTCTCCCGGCTGCGGTGACGCAGGTCATCCGGCGCCCATTTCGGCCTTGGGGCGAGCTGAGGTGTATCCATTGGAGGATCGAGATGTCGAAACATGAGCATCCGGGGGAGACCGCGAACAAAAGTGTCGACACCCCCTACGCGCGCCGGATCAAGCCGCCCAAGCCGGGTGAGACGACCGACCACCTCGCTGACAAGGTCAAGCAGTCCGAAAATCGGCAAGAGGCCCTCCTCGATGAGGCGCTTGAGGAAAGTTTCCCCGCCAGCGACCCGGTCAGCGCCAAGCACATCACCTAAGGCTCAGACCAGACGAATGGGCCATTGCCCTCGCCGCCCGGAACTGCGCCCAAAGGCCTCCGCCGACGCGGCAACTCCCAGGATTGCATCGGCTCGAAACGGTCCTTGCCCCAGGCCAAGGCGGTGACCCGGAACAGCTCGTCCTCGGCGACGATGGTCGAGAAGCCGGCTGGTGTGCCGCGGGTGCGCAGGGACAGGGTGCCGGCGCCCAGGGCGTAGCAGTCCAGGCTCCCATAGGGCAGCGGCAGGGCGAAGGGGTTGTGCACGTGGCCGGTCAGGACCAGATCGACGCGGGCCTGGGCTAGGATTTCAGCCGCCTTGTCCCCACGCCGGACGCCCCCGGTCACGGGCGCGCCATCGATATCGACCAGGGGGTGATGGCAGGCGAAGATCTTCAGTGTTCCATCGCCCGCCGGCCCGTCCCAGGCGATGCGCCGCAAGGAGTCGATGGCCATGGCCCCCTTTGACCAATCCAGGCGCGGCTGAGCGCCCCGGGCGCTGTTCAGGCTGCGGGCGGTGAGGCCGGGCCCGTCGAAGGCGGTGGTGTCGGCGTCGCCGATATAGCGGCGATAGCGGTCGAACGGCGTCAGGGCGCGCAGGATCAGGTTCCAATAGGGCGTGTCATGATTGCCCGGGGTGACGATCTGGGGCCTTGGCAGCCGCGCCAGCCACGCGCTGGCGGCTTTGAATTCCCGGGGCAGGCCATTCAGGGTCAGATCGCCGGTGATGGCCACCAGGTCGGGGGCGAAGGCGGCCACGGCGGCGATGGCGGCCTCGGTGGCGGGCGCGTTTTCGCCGCCGAAATGGATGTCGCTGAGATGGGCGATGCGGATGGTCACAGCGACGGCTTTTCGCCCGAAGGCGGGTCTTGGCCGGGAGGCGGGGCCAGGGCGCGGAAGGCGTGTGGCACGAACTCGATCTGCGCCATGCGCGGCAATCTCTGCACCTCGCCGTCGAGGATCGCCGGTATCGAGCGCCGCGCCCATATGCGGCCTTGCGTGCAGGGCGTCACGGTCACGCCCGGGTCCCTGCGCCAGTCGCTGACCAGGCCGTTGAAGGCCAGCCGAAACACTTCGCGCGCGTCGCGCATGTCCAGCACTGCGGCCTCGAGCGCCGTCTCCTGCTCCATCGACTTGGAAACCACCGGGTTGATCAGGATCATGGCCTCGGCCTCCTGGCGCCGCCCGCCGTCGAGGGCATAGCGCAACTCGCCGGTGAAGGCGCGGCGCAGGGCGTAGCCGGCGCGGCGCCAGGCTTCCTGAAACTTTCTCGCCCTTACGGCTTCTCGCGCATGGCCCCACAGGGCCGGCGAGCCCAGAATGGCGGCCACATAAAAGGCGCGCTGTCCGACCCGACCGCCGCAGATCGATCGCTCCACGCCGTCCTCCAGGGCGCTGGTCAGCGCATCCGGCCAGGGCCTGTTTCCGTAGAGGGCGCGGGGCAGCATGTTCATGGTGCCGCCTGGCAGGGGCGCCACCAGGGGCCCGTCAGGGCCGCACAGCTCAGCCGCCAGCCGCGCGGTGCCGTCGCCGGCCAGGACCAGCACCAGGTCCGGCGCTGCGCCCACCGCCGCCCGGACCGCGTCCTCGATCTCATCGGGTTCTGGCGTCGCAACCGTCAGGTCATAGCCGTGCTCGGCCACCAGCGCCGACAGGGTGGCGGCCGCTTCCGGGCCGACGCTGCCTGATGCGGCGTTGACCACGGCCTGTATGCGTCGCAGCCGCGGGCGAACGTCGGGTTGCGTCGGCGCGGCGGTCAGGGTCGAAGATGTCATGGCAGGTCAACGCGCTGCGGCCCAGCCCGTTGCGGGCGCTGGCGTCGCCCTCAACCGTCTCAGTGGGGCGATCCATGCCGAAGGTCTGGGGGCCTTCGGTATTCCGGGTCGTAAGCAGGCGCGAGTTCATGGATGGCGGCGGCGATGTTTTCCTCGCGCACGGGTTTGGCCAGGATCAGGGCGGGGGGATAGCAGGGCTTGCAGTCACCCGGCGTGGCGGTGATGAAAATCACCGGCACCGGCCCGAAGCGCGCCAGGATGCTGCGGACCGCATTGGGCCCGGTCCCCTCTCGCAGCTTGACGTCGGACGCGATGATGTCCGGGCGCTGCACTGTCGCCGCCTCCACCGCCTCCTCCTCGCTGTCCGCAAATGAGAACGAGGTCGCGCCATGTCGCTGAAACATCGCCTCTATGTCGAGGGCGGTAATGGGCTCGTCCTCGATTATAAGCACATGGCAGGTCACTGAAAATTCCTCGCGGCAGTATGTCAACTCCCAGAGACAGTTATGGTTCGAAAAATGAATCAGAAAACGCTTATTTGTGATGGCGATGTGCAGCTTTGTCGGGCGAATGTTGCTTAATATAATTGGCCGGTATGAGCGTAAAGCTTGCCGCCTGGCGTCCGGATCTGGAGTTCCTCCGGGCCGTGGATGCACAGCGCAACGCTTCGGCGATTCACACGTTCGATGACCACAGTTCTCGGACCGTGGAAGGGCTCAAACCGTGACTAATCTCGGGTCGGTGGCTCAGGAAAGCGGATTGGCGATGAAGTTCGCCGCCGTCAGCCTGGTTGGCTTCGGCGTCGATGCGCTCCTGCTGCATGTGGGGGTCGGCGCCGGCCTGGAACCGGCCTGGGCGCGGCTGATTTCGCTGTTCTGCGCCATGCAGGCGACCTTCATCCTCAATCGGCTGCTGGTGTTCCGGGGCCATGATCGCGCAAGCCTGTTGCGTCAGTGGGCGACCTATATGACCGCCGGCGGCTTTGGCAATTTCTGCAACTACTGGATCTTCGTGACCCTGGTCTCTACCCACTGGCCGCTCATCTCCAACCACCTGTTCGCCCTGGCCGTCGGCTCCTTCACCGCCTGGGTGATCAACTATCTCGGTTGCCGCTTCGTGGTGTTTCGCCGCGCCAAGCCTCCTTCCGTAGGCGCCGTTCTTACAATTTCGGTGAAGAAGGCGATGTGATCCAGAGCCTATCCCCGGCCCTTCACGAGCTTGACGCGGATCGGCTCGCCGGACACCGCCTTGGCGGACCAGGTTGAGCCCAGGCCGCCGCGGGGCACGGCGGTGCAGTAGTGGAAGGGTGTCGGTATGGGGCGCGACTGTTTGAGGCACAGCTGGTCGCCCTTGACGCTCCAGTGGCCGTTGGACGGATCGCCCCGGCGGCCCTTTGCGGTATAGGTCCCGCCCGGCTTCAGCCACAGCTCCCCATGACGGCCGTCCGGATAGGTGGAGACAATGGTGTTGCCAAAGGCTTGCTCAACCGGTGACGGCGCCGCCATCGCCGAAGCGCCGATCAGGCTTGCGAGCAGAACAAGGGGGGCGACGGGCCGGATCATGGGGTCTTCCTTACGGTTCCTCGACCAGACAAACGCGCGAACCCGCGGTTGGTGTCACAAGCTTCCAGCAGGGGCCTCAGCCCATCCGGACGATGAGCCGATGGGTCGCCCCGTCGTCCTTCAGCGTCACCGTCAGGGGTCCGGTCCTGAGGGGCGCTCCATCGAGTTCGGCGCTGGCTATGCCCGTCTGGACGGTGTCGGGGTTTCCCACGACGATCTCGTAGCGCGATGAGCCGTGGCGCACGGTGAGCTCGAATCCGGGCCAGGATGGGGGAATGCAGGGCTCCAGCCGCAGAACCCCGGCCTCCACGGTCAGCCCGAGGATGTTCTCGATCCCCGCGCGCTGCATCCATGACGCCGATCCCGTGTACCAGGTCCATCCGCCGCGCCCGGCATGGCCGGAGGCGCTGTAGATGTCGGCGGCGATCACATAGGGCTCGACCTTGTAGCGGTGCAGGTCGGTGCGGGTGCGGGCGTGATTGATGGGGTTGAGCAGCCAGAACAGGGCCGCGGCCTTGTCGCCTTCCTTCAGGCGGGCCAGGGCCATGATCGACCAGGTGGCGGCGTGGGTATATTGGCCGCCGTTTTCGCGCAGGCCGGGCGGATAGCTCTTGATATAGCCGGGATCGAGCGGCGTGCGGTCGAAGGGCGGGGTGAACAGCAGGGCCAGCCCCTCCTGCGGCAGGATCAGCTCGCGTTCCACCGCAGCCATGGCCGCCGCGGCGCGCTCGGGCCGCGCCACGCCGGAAATCACCGCCCAGGACTGGGCGATGGAGTCGATGCGGCATTCCTCGTTCATGGCCGAACCCAGGGGCTGGCCGTTGTCGAACCAGCCGCGACGATACCAGTCGCCGTCCCAGGCGTCGTTTTCCAGGGCTTCGCTCAGGGACAGCATGTGCGCGCGCCAGTTCGACGCCCGTCCGGTGTCGCCCCGGGCGTCCGCGACGCTGGCGAAGGCCTTCAGGGCGGCGTGCAGCAGCCAGCCCAGCCAGACGCTCTCGCCCTTGCCGCCTTCGCCGACGCGGTTCATGCCATCGTTCCAGTCGCCGCCGCCAAACAGGGGCAGGCCGTGCTCGCCGACCTCCAGGCTGGCGTCCAGGGCGCGGGCGCAGTGCTCGTAGACGCTGGCGGTCTCGTCGGAGATGGTGGGCAGGAAGTAGTTGTCGTGCTCGCCCGGCTGCAGGACCGCGCCCGCCAGGAACGGCAGGCTTTCGTCCAGCACCGAGGCGTCGCCGGTGACGCGGACATAGTGGGCGACGGTGAAGGCCAGCCAGGCGCGGTCGTCGGAGATGCGCGTGCGCACGCCCTGGCCGGAATGGGGCAGCCACCAGTGCTGCACGTCGCCCTCGGGGAACTGCCGGCCCGCGGCCCGCAGCAGATGCTCGCGGGTCAGCGAAGGGCGCACGGTCGCCAGGGCCATGCCGTCCTGCAACTGGTCGCGGAAGCCATAGGCCCCGCTGGCCTGGTAGAAGCCCGACCGCGCCCAGACCCGGCAGGCCAGGGTCTGATAGGTCAGCCAGCCGTTGAGCATCAGGTCCATGGACCGGTCCGGCGTCTTGACCTGAACACCGCCCACCGTCTCGTCCCAGAAGTCGCGCACTTCCGTCAGCACGGCGTCCAGATCGGCTTCGCGATAGTGGGTGAGCAGGGTGCGGGCCTCATCCTCATCCGCGGCGTCGCCGAGGAAAAACACGATCTCGACGCTCTCGCCGGGCGCGATCCGCATCATGGATTGCAAGGCGGCGCAGGGGTCGAGCCCGGCGCCGACGCGACCGGACAGGACCGCGCCCGCGGTCAGGCCAGCCGGCATGGACAGGGTCCCATTGCGGCCGATGAATTCCCGGCGGTCGCCGGTCCAGCGGGTCTGGCGACCCGCCATGTCGGCGAAGGCGGTGCGTTCGCCAAAGGCCGGGTTCCAGGGATTGCTGGCCGTGATGGCCCCTGTGTAGGGGTCCAGGCGGGTGACGACGAAGGGGGCGTTGGCGCTGCGGTTGGAGCCCAGGACCCATTCCACATAGCCCGTCACCGAGAGGCGCCGGGCTCGGTCGCTGGTGTTGCGCAGGGTCAGGCGCGAGATCTTGATCGGATCGTCCAGGGGCACGTATTCCAACAGCTTGGCGGCGATCCCGTGCGATGTGTGCTCAAAGCGGCTATAGCCCCAGCCATGGCGCGCCAGATAGGTGGCGTTTTCATCCCGGATCGGCAGGGCCGTGGGACTCCACAGATCGCCGGTCTCTTCGTCGCGGATATAGAGGGCCTGGCCGGGCCGGTCGGTGACCGGATCATTGGACCAGGGTGTCAGCTGGTGCTCTTTGCTGTTCACCGACCAGGCGTAGCCGCCGCCCTCGGCCGAGACCTGGAAGCCGAAGACCGGGTTGGCGACCACATTGATCCAGGGCGCGGGCGTGGACTGACCGGGGCCGAGGACGGTGACGTATTCGCGGCCGTTCTGGGCGAAGCCGCCCAGGCCATTGAAGAACTCCAGTCCGGCGCCGGGACGCGACACCTGCAGTTCTGAGATCCGGTCGCGGCGAGGCGGGGGGATGCGATGGGTCGGCCTGGCTTCCGGCGTACGCTCCAACTGTTCGACCACGCCGCCCCGCTCGCCCATCAGCACGATACGGGCGATGGACGACAGCAGGGCCTGGGCCGTGGGCGGGATCAGGTCGGCGCGCAGCATGAAGATGTGCCCAGGCGGGCGCTCCTCGCCGATCTGGGGTCGCGACTGGCTGGCCCGGACCAGGGTCTCCAGGGCGATCTGCAGGTCCTGGACATAGGAAACCGCCCGGTCGTTGAGGATCACCAGATCTACCGCCAGCCGCTTCATGCGCCAGTATTCCACGGCCTGCAGCGCCTCGCGGGCGACCTCCAGCTGACTGATGTCGGAAATGCGCACCAGGATGATCGGCAGATCACCGGATATGCCCAGGCCCCACAGGTCCGGCTGGCCGCCGCGTCCGGCGGTGATCACATCGGAGGAGGAGCGCAAGGTGGGCGCGGCGAAGATGGCGTGGCCGGCCAGGCGCTGGAACTGGCCGGCCGCGGCGCGGTCGATGCCCAGGTGGTGCAGCTGCACCTGGGACTGGGTCCAGGCCAGCGCCGCGGCGCGGCCAAAGGCGCCGGTGTCGTGGTGCTTGTCCACCAGATCGAGGGCCTCGTCCCGCGACCCCGCGGCCATGGTCCAGAAATCAATCCTCACGGTGGAGCCGGGAGCGATCCTGACCCGTCGGCGCAGGGCGAAGATCGGGTCGAGCACAGCGCCCGTGGCCCCGGTCAGCGGCCGGCCATTGACCGCGGCCGTCGGCGCATGGACGCTGCCGCCGCGGCCAAGGAAGCGGGCGCGATCGGTCTCGAACTCCCGCTTGCCCACCGTCTGGCCATCGACCACCGCCAGGTGCGCCGCCCAGACCTGGGGGTCTGTGGGCGAGCGCCGGCGGCGGGTGGCCAGGATGGCGCCCAGCCCCGGCAGATGCTCGGTCTCCACGAACATCTTGGAAAAGGCCGGGTGAGCCACATCGGAACCCTGGGGCGCCAGCACCAGCTCGGCATAGGAGGTGACCTCGATCTCGCGCAACTCGTCGCCGAGATTGAGGATGGTCACACGCCGCACCTCGGCGTCGTCTTCGGCGGAGACCAGCACATCCAGGTTGGTGGACAGCTCGCCGTCGCGCCGGGCGAATTCGGCGTGGTCCTCGTTGAAGATCACCGTGTAGGCGTCCGGCTCCGCGCCGAACGGTTGATAGGTGGCCGACCAGGCCTCGCCGGTCGTCACATCGCGCAGGAAGATGTACGAACCCCAGCTATCGCAGGTGGCGTCTTCGCGCCAGCGGGTCACCGCCAGGTCGCGCCAGGTGCTGTAGCCGGCGCCGGCCGCGGTCACCATCACCGAATAGCGGCCGTTTGAGAGCAATTGGGTGGCGGGGGTCGCGCTCCACGGACTGGCGTTGCGCCAGGAGCCGGGGGCGATGATATCGCGGATGCGGGCCTGGGACAGGTTGTCGGAAACCGATGGCGGCGTGGCCATGACGTCGCGCGGCACCCGCTCCTGCAGCAACAGCTCGGTCGCCTGGATCATGGGTTCGGCGTGGAAGCGGGTGCGCATCAGGCCGCTGGAAAGGGCGTCGGCGATGGCGGTGATGGTCATACCCTGGTGGTGGGCCATGAAGGCGCGCACGATAGCGACCTCTTGGTCCTCCGGCACCCGCGCGGGAGTGAAGTCGAGCGCTTCGTAGAAGCCGTAGCGGCCGCGGGCGCCGATGGCCTCCAGCTGCTCGAAATTCCGCGCCGCGGCCTCCGGGTCGATCATGCTGGCCAGGGCGGTGGCGTAGGGGGCGATCACCGCGTTGTTGGCCAGGCCGCGCTTGAGCCCCAGGCCGGGCACGCCGAAATTGGAATATTGGTAGGTGAATTCCAGGTCGCGGGCGTTGTAGGCCGACTCCGACACGCCCCAGGGCGTCTTCAGGGCCGCTCCGTATTCGATCTGGCGGCGCACGATCAGGCGGTTGGTCTGTTCGGTCAGGCTGTCGCTCGGCGCCCGCATGACCAGCGAGGGCATCAGGTATTCGAACATCGAGCCCGACCAGGAGATCAGCGCCGCGCCATTGCCGATCGAGGTCACGGCATGGCCGAGGCGAAACCAGTGGCGGGATGGCGCATCGCCCTTGGCGATCGCCATGAAGCTGGCCAGCCGCGCCTCCGACGCCAAAAGGTCGTAGCAATTCTGATCCAGGGCGCTTTCGCGGATCTGGTAGCCGATGGACAAAAGCAGGCGATCGGGGTCGATCAGGAAGCCGAAATCCATGGCCAGGGCCATTGCGCGGGTCTGGTTCTCCAGCGCCTCGAGCCTCTGGTTCAGGGGCGCGGCGACGCCGTCAGCGAGATCGCGCCTATGGCTTTCCAGGCTGGCGCTGACGGCTTCTGCCCAGAACAGCAGGTCCGCTTCCGCTTCGTCAGCATTGTCGCCTTCCAGGGCGATCTCCCGGGCGATTTCCACCAGAGCCGACGCCTGGTCGGACAGGTCCGCCAATTGCTCGGCGATGTCGGCGCCCGGCTCGGCAAGGCGCAGCGCCAGGCGACCGATCTCGTCTTCGAAACGCCGCAAGCCCACACTTTGTGTCCGGCGGCTGTCGGCCATGCGACGTACGGTATGGCGGGCCAGCTCAAGGGCGTCGGCGGCCCCTTCGAGCCTCACCCAATCCTTCGGCGGAGCATTGCGCCATTCGCGGCAGGTGTTGGCCAGCGCGATCAGGTGGCCGGCCAGATTGCCGCTGTCCACCGAGGAGACATATTGCGGATCGAGCGGGCGCAGGTCGCGGGTGTCGTACCAATTATAGAAGTGCCCCCGGTGCTTAGCCATGCGGGACATGGTCTCCAGGGTGACTTCCAGGCGCTCGACCGCTTCCAGGGTCCCGATCCAGCCCAGGTCGCGGGCGCTGGCCGCGGACATCAGATAGAGGCCCAGATTGGTCGGCGAGGTCCGGTTGGCGATCACCGGCTCGGGCAGCTCCTGGAAATTGTCCGGCGGCAGCATGTTTTCGAGCGGGGTGACGAAGGTCTCGAAGAAGCGCCAGGTGTGCCGGGCGATCAGGCGAAGGGAGCGGGCGTCCGCTCCTGACAAGGCCAGTCGCGCCGAGGTTCGGGGCGGCAGGCTGGTGTGCAACGCGATCAGCGGCGAGGCGACCCAGGCCAGGGCGAAGGTCAGGGCCAGGGGCCAGGTCCCGCGCCCCCAGACTCCCGCGACGAAGACTGCTGCGCAGCCGAGCACCACCGCGCCGAACATGCGGCGATAGAAGCTGTCGGGATTGAGGCGCGTGGCGAAGGAGGCCTGAGCGGCCGGAACCCACTCCAAAAGGTGGCGGCGGGTCAGGGTCAACCGCCCAAGGGTGCGCAGAATGGCGTCGCTCATCAGCCAGGCCTGGTGCGCCAGGAACACGATCATCAGGCCCGACTGCACCAGCGCCTGCACGAACTCGCGGCCCAGCGCCTCCCAATGGCTGGCCAGCATCACCCCAGGCCGGTGCGGCGCGATGTGGGTCGCCACCGGCAACAGGGGCGGGATCACGATGGTGCCCAGGACGAACAGGGTCCAGACGATCGCGTCGGGCAAGGGCAGCACCCATCCGGCGATCAGGGCCGACACCAGCGCCAGGGGCGACAGCGAGCGGCGCAGATTGTCCAGCATCTTCCAGCGCCCGATGGCGGGCACCCCGCCATGGACGGGATCAGCCGCGCCCTTGGGCGCCATACCCAGGATCCAGGGCAGAAGCTGCCAGTCGCCCCGCGCCCACCGGTGGTGGCGTAGGGCGGCGACGTCGTAGCGACCCGGAAAATCCTCGACCACCTCGACGTCAGAAGCCAGGCCCGCGCGGGCGAAAACGCCCTCGAACAGGTCGTGGCTGAGCAGGACGGATTCCGGGACGCGGCCATCCAACGCGCGCTCGAAGGCGTCGATGTCGTAGATGCCCTTGCCGGTATAGGAGCCCTCGCCGAACAGGTCCTGATAGACGTCGGAAACCGCGGCGGCGTAGGGATCGATGCCGGTGGCGTTGGAAAAGACGCGCAGGAACATCGAGCCGTCATGGCCCACGGGCAGGGCCGGCGTCACCCGCGGCTGCATGATGGCGTAGCCCTCGACCACCCGTCCCAGCTTGGCGTCGAATCTCGGCCGGTTCAGCGGATGGGCCATCTTACCGATCAGCCGCCCCACGGTCTCTCGCGGCAGGCGCGTATCCGCATCCAGGGTGATCACGTAGCGCACGCCGGTGGGCAGGGCGGGTGGCGACACAAAGGTCGTGTCCTGGGCGCCGCGCAGCAGTCGATTGAGTTCGTTCAGCTTGCCGCGCTTGCGCTCCCAACCGATCCAGCGGCCCTCGCCCGGGTTCCACAGACGCCGGCGGTGCAGCAGCATGAAGCGGTCGCCGCCGGGGGCGGCCCCATAACGCTGGTTCAGCCGGGCGACGCCTTCGATAGCCGCCGCCAAGAGCGCGTCATCGTCCTCGGCCCGTTCGCTGTCGGCGTCGCGCCAGTCGGTCAGCAGGGCGAAATGCAGATCCCCCGGCGGGCTGGCCAGGTAGTGGATCTCCAGCTGCTCGACCTGGTCTTCGATATCCTTGAGCGAGGTCAGCAAGGTCGGCACGGCGACCAGGGTTCTCAGGGCCTCGGGAATTCCCCCCTGCAGGTCCAGGGCCGGCAAAAGGGTGGCGCGAAAGCCGCGTGTGACCAGGTGATTGACCAGGGTCACCGCCAGGTCCACGGCGGGGATGAAGCCCAGCACCGCCAGCAGCGCCAGCCAGCCGCGGCTCACCCCCGTCCAGTCGCCGATGGAAAAGGGGATAGCCAGGAGGGCGAGCGCCAGCAGCATGCCGGCGCTCACATATCCGCCAATGCCGAGCGCGCGATAGAACCGCCCCGGCCACGCCGCGACCCGTGGCCTGAAGCCGATCTCCGCTTCGAACGCCTTTCGCCCCGCCGCGATCAGGTAGTAGCCGGGGTCCGCCAGCCGCTCGTCCTGGGTTTCGGGGTCGCCAAATCGCCGCCGCGCGTCCTCGGCCGCCACCACAGCGGCGTGCGCCACCTGCGACTCGGTCAGCGGGCAGCCTCGCGCCAGCTCCTCCACCGCGCTGCGGTAGAGGTTGCGGGTGGGAAAATCCATGTCCTCAAAGCGGCTGCCCGCCAGGAGCACGTCGTCGACCGGGCTGAAGCGTTCGAACAGCTCCGTCCAGTCCACATCCGAGATCAACCGCATGCTGGTGATGATGTTGCGGACCGTGACGCTGGCGGCGACCTGGCGCTGGTGCTCGTCACGGACCACGGCGTCGGCGGTGGTTCCCTGCCGGGCCAGTTGCTCGTCCAGCCAGGAGAGAGCCGGGGCGATGCCGGGATCCTGGTCGCGCAACCTGTGCACCAACTGCACCAGGAAACTGTCCGGGTATTCCGTCTGGCCGCGTGTGGTCAGGACGGTCTCGGCGGGCTCGGCGGTCTTGCCGCCGGCGCCCAGCAGTCGATCGGCGATGGCGTCGGCCTGACTGCGTCCCGCCCGGCTGTCGATCACCCGCTGGGCGATGCGTCGCAGGTTCTCCACCAGCACGATGCGCAAGGTGATGGCCACCGCCCACAGCTCGCCGATGGTGAGGGGCTGGATCTCCTGGTAGGCGCGCAGGTAGCGGCGCAGGATTTCGGGATCGAACAGGCTGTCGGTATGGGCCACAAACGCCCAGGCCACGCCGAAGACCCGGGGGTAGCGGGCGAAAGGTCCGCCGGCCAGCTTGGGCAGCTGGCGATAATAACCTGACGGCAGGTCGCCGCGGATCTCGCGGATCTGCTTTTCGATCACGTGGAAGTTGTCGATCAGCCATTCGGCCGCCGGGGTGATGGCGGCGCCAGCGTCCACGGAGTCGGCGATGTCGCGATAGGCGTCGACCAGCACCGCTTCGTTCTGGGCGAGGCGGGCGGCCAACGAGGCGCCCCTGCGCTCGCCTGGCGTCACCGCCTGGGCGCCGGCCAGGCTGCGGGCATGATCTTCCAGCCGCTCGAGGCTGAACAACTCAGCCCGGATCGGGGCGCTGTCGTCCCAGGGCGCATTCGGCCCCGTATCGCCAAGCAACTGGCTCAGCGGCAGCATCCGCGAGCTTGTGCGTCGAGACCTGCGCTGGTTCCGAAAAGCCTCGGTCTCGATCAGCATGATCTCACAAGGCCTTCAGCAAGGCGGACCATGACCCTTTCATTGAGCGATCGCCAAACCGATGGCCGTGGGCGTTTCGAGCCGAGATGTGGCCACCTCGGAAGTCTCAGGGTCCTGGATGATCACCTGGGCGAATTCTCCATGACTGCGGATGGAGTCCGCCAGGGTGTTGGCCTCTCGGATCGCCAGATCTCTTGACCAGAACGGGGTCGTCATGCGGTCCCCCATCCGAACGGCCCAGCCGTGCTTTTCCTTGACGACATTGAAGACGATCATGGTCTCACTCCAAAAAAATAGCCGACCAAACGAACCGGCGGCGGGGCGTAATGTGCCCGGCGCGTCGGACTATCCCGAGCGGAAGGTCGCAGCCCTAATCACCGCCGGAGTCCGGCGGTGTCGCGCGTCAACGCGGATTTACAGATCCCTCAAGCAAGGCGAGGGTCTCCCGACCAAGTCGGTCGCTGTCGACGGCGTGGCGCGCCCGAAACGCTCTATCGCCTCAACGATCCTGGGGGTGCGATGGTTCCGGTCGGTTGAGACGATCAAAACATATGTCGCGACGTGCACGTCATACGCTCAAATAAGCGGCAGGTCTCGAAAAGCTTGGACGATTGTTGGCGCGGTCAGCGGCGCGCCGAATAAAGGGGCAGGGTGGCGGCGACTCAGAGGCGGCGGCGCCACAGCGTCGGCGACCGAGTGTGCCCTGTAGTCCGTATGCCATTTAGATAAGCTAATCGTATCGACACATATTTAGGTCTAGAATGATGCGTATGTTATTTGAAAATATATAATAATCTGATGCTTATCTGAGAATTTCTGCGTCGCTATGATTTAGAAATTATCTCCATATCCCTGCGTGAACAGCGCGGCCGGGCGAAGGCGCCCCTGAAGCGGAAGGCCTCGGCCTGACGGGCGGCGCGCGGTGATGCGCATGGGCGCAGGGAGACGGCGATGAGCATTGTTGCGACCAAGATCCGATCGGCGGGAGAAACCCTGGCGGTAGAGCCGCTGAACCCGATCATCGGTGCGGAGGTGTCCGGCGTAGATCTGCGCCAGCCCCTGACCGGCGCCCTGCGAGACGAGATCCGCGGGTTGTTGCTGCGGCACAAGGTGCTGTTCTTCCGGGACCAGGATATCACCCGCGATCAGCAGCTGGCCTTCGCCGCCCAGTTCGGCGAACTCTATGCTCACCCGTCGGGCGGGGTTGACGGCCACCGCATCATCCAGCCGATCTCGGCGGAGTCCTTCAAGGCCTATGCCTCGACACCCGCCTTCCGCGGCAACCACTGGCATACCGACACCAGCTGGCGGCTGAACCCGTCCCTGGGCGCGGTGCTGAAAGCCGTGGACGTGCCCGTGGTCGGCGGCGACACCATCTGGGCCAATGGCGGGGCCATCTATCGCGGCCTGCCGGAAGATCTGAAGGTGCGGATCGACGATCTCTATGTGATCCACGATTTCCAGGACGCCCTGGCCAGGGCCGGCGAGATCTATCCCCTGGTGGCCCATCCCATCGTTCGCACCCACCCGGAGACGGGCGAGGACATCTTCTGGGTCAATTTCAGCCTCAAGCCGCGCATCATCGATCTCGACCGCGCCGAGAGCGACGCCCTGCTGGCGCGGCTCTATGAGGAGGTCAAGAAGCCCGAATATCACGCCCGTTTCCGCTGGCGGAAGAACTCGGTGGCCTTCTGGGACAACCGCGCCGGCCTGCACTATGCGGTGCGCGACTATGACGACTATCCGCGGGTGATGGAGCGCGTGCTGATCGCCAGCGACGACATTCCGCACCGCGTGCGGGCCTGACCGACTGGCCGGGGCCGCGTCCGCCGCCCCGGCCACACCCAACCGAAATCCAGTGACGAATGACCACGGCGATCGCTCAAGGCGGCGCCGCGAGGGGGTTTTATGGTTTATTTCAAGACTTTGTTTCAGAGATCCGAGGGGCGGCGAGCCATCCGGACCGCCCTGCTAGCATCCACCGCATTGCTCGCCACGCCGGCCCTGGCCCAGACCACGGTGGCCGCCATCGGCGCGGCCACGGACGCCGCGGCCTCGGCCCCAGCCACCACCACCGCCACGGCCGCCGCCGATTCCGACGCCGCCAATGTGCTGGTGGTCACCGGCGTCCGCGGTTCGGAAAAGCGCACCCTGCTCAACAGCCCGACCCCCATCGACGTGGTCTCGGCCAAGGACATCGCAGCCACCGGCAAGTCGGACCTGAAGGAGATCCTCAATGTCCTGATCCCCTCGTTCAACCTGCCGGGGGTCAATGGCGGCGGCACCTCCTGGACCGTGCGCTCCTACACCGTGCGCGGCCTGACCGGGGACGAGGTGCTGGTGCTGGTCAATGGCAAGCGGCGGCACAACACCGCCCTGATCAACAACCTGGCGCGGGTGGGCAATGGCGGCGTGCCGGTGGACCTGGACCTGATCCCCACCGCAGCCATCGACCATATCGAGGTGCTGCGCGACGGCGCCTCGGCGCAATACGGCTCCGACGCCATCGGCGGGGTGATCAATGTCATCCTCAAGGACAACAGCAGCGGCGGCGAGTCCGACACCAGCCGGGGCCAGAACTATGGCCGCGACGGCGCCCAGTTCCACGAGGCCCTGGACTACGGGACCAGGCTGCCCAACAGCGGCTTCGCCAACCTCTCCCTGGACCTGAAATACGAGCAGCCGGCCAACCGCTCGATCCCGGCCACCTACGCCACGCCCTACGGCCCAGGCGATCCCCGCAACGCCACCGCCAACCGCAACCAGTGGGGCTATAGCTATGGCCCCGGCCAGGAGCAGATTATCAGCGGGGCCTATAATCTGGAGGAGCCGCTCAACGACGGCGTCACCCTCTATTCCTTCACCACCCTCAGCCACCGGCTGTCGCGCAAGGTGACGGGCAGCTTCCTGCCCAATTACAGCGACTCCCTGCCCGAGATCTATCCCAATGGATTCAACGCCCAGCGCCGTATTCGCGAACTGGACTTCCAGACCACGGTCGGGGCCAAGGGGGCGTTCGGAGGCTGGAACTGGGACGCCAGCTCGACCTTTGGCCGCGACTACACCAAGCTCGATGGCGAAAACACGCTCAACGCCTCGCTGGGACCCACCAGCCCGACCTATTTCCACCTGGCCAACCAGATCTATGACCAGTGGACCAACAATCTCGACGTCAGCCGCGATTTCGAGATCGGCCTGGCCAAGCCCCTGTCGGTCTCGTTCGGGGTCGAGCACCGTTATGAGCGTTATGTGGTTCAGGCGGGCGATCCAGCCTCTTACGAGATCGGCGGCTATCTGATCCCGGCGGGCCAGCCCAACAACCCGCGTACGACCGCGGTGGCGCCCCTGCCGGGCCTGGCCTCCTATAACGGCACCTCGCCGGCCGAGGCGGGGTCCAAGGACCGCAACAATTTCGCTTTCTATGTGGATCTCGACACCAGCTTGACCAAGAACTGGTTCGTCGGCGCAGCCGGCCGTTACGAGCACTATACCGACAGCGCTGGCGACACCTTCAGCGGCAAGATCTCCACCCGCTACGAGTTCCTGCCCGGCTACGCCTTCCGCGCCACGGTCAGCAACGGCTTCAAGGCCCCATCCCTGGCGCAGGAGATCTACGCGTCCAACACCATTAACGGCAATGTGACCACGATCGGCGGCGTTCCCACCCTGGTCACCTATCCGCTGAAGGTGTTCCCGGTGGCGTCGCCCGTCGCCCAGGCCCTGGGCGCCACGCCGCTGACCCCGGAAAATTCGATCAATTACAGCCTCGGCTTCACCGCCGAGCCGATCTCCACGGTCCGGCTGTCGATCGACGCCTACGAGATCAATATCCGAAACCGCATCCTCGAGACCGGTAGCCTGTTCCTGACCCCGCAGGACCTGTCGACCTCGCCGGTGCTGAACTCGCTCCTGACCCAGTTTCCCACCGGCCTGGGCGCCCAGTACTACACAAACGCCGCCTCGACCCGTACTCAGGGGGTGGATGTGGTCGCCGAATACAGCCGCAGTCTGGGCGAGCTCGGCGCGCTGCATCTCAGCGCGGCCTATACCTACACTCAGACCCACATCACCGACCTCAAGGCCACGCCGGCTGCCCTGGCCGGCTATGGCTTCATCCTGTTCGACGCTGAACGCCAGGCCGACCTGACCGTGGCCAGCCCCCGCGACAAGATCATCCTGTCCGGCGACTGGTCGCTGAAGAAGTGGAACGTCAATCTGCAGGAGACCCAGTACGGCCGCTACACCGAGGCCAATACAGCGGGCGCGGCGACCCTGGCCGCCGCCAATCCCCGCTATTACAGCGCCAAGTGGATCACCAATCTGGAGATCGACTACAAACTGGCGCGGAACACCAAGGTGGGCATTGGCGCCGACAACCTGTTCAACGTCTATCCGGACTCCATCGGCATCATCAACCCGCAGACCGGCGGCGGCCGCTATGGCAATTTCTCCCCCTTCGGCATCACCGGCGGCTACTGGTACGCCCGCGTGACCCAGCGGTTTTGAGGCCCCTGATGAACAGGAACATCGCTGCCATCGTCCTGGCGTCCCTGGCCGTCGCGGCCTGTCAGAAACCCGCCAGCGGGAGCTATGCGGCCCCCGTAGTGCTTAAGATCGCAAGCCAGAGGGGCGGAACCCGCGCTCTTCTACAGGCCTCGCACGCCCTGGATGGCGCGCCCTACAAAGTGGAATGGAGCGAGTTTCCCTCCGCCCAGACCCTACTGGAGGCCCTCAGCGACGGGGCCGTGGACGCCGGCGCGGTAGGCGACGCGCCGTTCCTGTTCGCCTATGCCGCCGGCGCCAGGGTCAAGGCGGTCCAGGCGCTGCGGGGCGCAGGCGAGGGGGCGGGTAGCTCGGTCGCCATCGTGGTCTCCGAACATTCCTTGATCCGCGCCACCGCAGACCTCAAGGGCAAGCGCATCGCCACCGGCAAGGGCTCGGTCGGCCACTATCTGCTGTTGCGCGCCCTGGAGACGGCGGGCCTGACGCCCAGGGACGTGACCGTGGTCTATCTTTCGCCCGGCGACGCCAAGGCGGCCCTTTCGGCGGGATCGGTAGACGCCTGGGCCAGTTGGAACCCCTATGTGGGCCTGGCCGTGCTGCACGACCACAACCGCATCATTATTGACGGGCGCGGCCTGATGACCGGGGTCGGGTTCCAGGCCGCCAACCAGAGAGCCATCGACACCAAGCACGCTCAGCTGCAGGACTTCCTGGCCCGCGTCGCCCGCGCCCAGCGCTGGGAGCTGGATCACAAGGCCGACTACGCCCAGGCTCTGGCCAAGGACACCGGCCTGCCGCTCGACGTGGCCCTCTATACGGTCGAGCACGCCCGCACGGTCGCTGTCCCCGTCGACGCCTCGGTGATCGCCGAGGAACACGACACCCTGAACCATTTCCGCGCCGCCGGCGTGATCGACAAGGCACCGGACGTGGATCACGCATTCGATACGAGCTTCAGCGGGGCGGCCGAGCCTTGAGGGGGCATGCCGGTCCGTCTCTGGCTCCTAGATGCATGATGAAATCAGGTTGAGCCAATACAAACACCGCTCATCCCGGTGAATGCCGGGACCTAGATGACAAAGCTCAGGTCATGAGGCTGGACTCTGCCCAAAATGACCACACTATTGCGCCATATGATCTGGATCCCGGCATTCGCCGGGAAGAGCGGGCCTTGGTCTGACTTCAATTCATCCCGCCCTAGCCCAAATCGCCCCGCGCCAAGTCCAGGCCCGAGGCGCCAACGCGCCGCTTTGAGGCCAAGGTTTGAAAGATGCCGACGCCGCCCCGCTCGAACGCGCGTGCGAACAGCGTGAAATAAAGGAGCCAGAGGCGAACTTTTGTCTTGCCGACCTCGGCGGCGGCGACTTCGCGGCGCTGGAAAAGGCGCTCCAGCCAGTGTTCAAGTGTCAGCTGATAGTGCTCACGCATGGCCTCGACGTCATGCACTTCAAATCCGTGGCGTTCCAAATTGGTCATGGTCAGGCCGATATAGTCGAGTTCAGCGCCGGGGAAGATGAAACGGGTGATCGCCTTCTGATAGCGCGTCTTCCGTCGAAATTTGCTGATGTCGGGGGTGGCGCGCCGGGTGATCGCGTGATGCAAGTAGAGCCCGCGCGGCCGCAAGAGGTTGCGGATGTGCTCGAAATGCTGGTCGTGGTTGTCGAGGCCCACATGCTCGAACATGCCGACCTGGGCGATTTTGTCGTAGGCTTCCCGATCGTCGATCGACCGGTAGTCGCGCATCTCGATCCTGATCCGGTCGCCCAGGCCCAACTCGGCGACCTTCGCCGTGGCGTAGTCGAACTGCGCTTTTGAGAGCGTGACGCCATGGCATTGCGCGCCATAGTGCTTGGTGGCGTGCAGGAGCAGACCGCCCCATCCACTGCCCACGTCAAGAAATCGATCGCCGGGCTGCAACCGCAGCTTGCGGCAGATCCGGTCAAGCTTGGTGATTTGGGCCTCGTCCAGCGACGTCTCGGGCGTGTTGAAGTAACCGCAGGAATAGACCATCCCCTGGTCAAGAAAGAGCGCATAGAATTCGTTGGAAAGATCGTAGTGGAATTGGATCAGATCCTTGTCGTCCCGACCTTTCGCAAATTGTGAGCTGACGGTTTTCTCATAGCCGACCGATACGGGCCGCTCGGGGGCGCTCAGCAAAAACAGCAACGCACAGCGCAGCGCCAGTTTCCGGTCGACGTTTCTGGCCAGTCCCAAAGAGCGTATGTGATCGAAACTTCGTGTCGCCTCGACCGGGTTGGCCCCGCTGAAATCGATCTCGTCCTCTGCGTAAAGCTCGAAAAGCGTGGTCAGGCTCGGCTTCAACAGCAGCCGCCGGATGGATCGGGGCGAGCGCACGACAAAGCGAACATCATCCCGCGCGCCTGGCCCCAGAGGCAGGACCTCGCCGTTCCAGAGCTCGAGACTGAGATCGCCGCGCAAATGTTCGGAGATGTTTTTGGCTAGCGCGCGCACGGCCTTAAGGCGGCTTTGCTCAAGCATCCACATCAAGCCCCGCGCGAAGGAAGTTTTATTAAGGCGACGGAATATGAAGACCTGTCCGCTGGTCTAGGCAAGAGGGATGCTTGCCGACATTCGAGGCGAGGCGCTGGCCCGCTCGTCGGGCTCAGACGCCGGCGCTTCCAAAGGCGTACAAAAAAGGGGACGCTCCCGCGAGCGCCCCCTTTTGACGTCGAGACCGAAACGGCGCGCCGCCTCTACTCCGCCGCGGCCACCCGCGGGCGGCTGGCTACCAGGTCGCGCACCAGCGGGATCAGGTCGCGGCCATAGGCGATGGCGTCGTCCAAAGGATCGAAGCCGCGGATCAGGAAGGTCGAAACGCCCAGGTCGTAATAGTCGAGCAGGGCGTCGGCCACCTGCTCCGGGGTTCCCACCAGGCCGGTGGAATTGCCAGCGGCGCCGGTGACGGCCGCGACCCCGGTCCACAGGCGCTTGTCCAGGCGCGTGCCCGATGAAGCGGCGTCCAGAAGGCGCTGCGAGCCGGCATTGGGCGGGGTGTGGCCGCTGGTGGGCAGGCCGGCGGCTTCGCGAATGCTGCGCGCTCGATCGGCGATATGGTCGGCGCGCTTCCAGGCGGCTTCCTCGGTGCCGGCCAGGACTGGGCGCAGGGACAGGCTGAAACGCACGGAGCGGCCGTGCTTGGCGGCGGCGGCGCGCACCCGGGCGATGGTTTCGCGCACCTGGGCCTGGGTCTCGCCCCACAGGGCGTAGATGTCGGCGTGCTTGCCGGCCACCGGGATGGCCGCGTCGGACGAGCCGCCGAAGTAGATCGGGATATGCGGCTTCTGCGCCGGCTTCACCCCGCCAAAGGCCTGCTGCACTTGGTAGTAACGGCCCGAATAGTCGAACGGCGATTCGCTGGTCCATTCGCGGCGGACGATGTCGAGATATTCGTCCGTGCGCGCATAGCGTTCGTCCTTGGTCAGATGATCACCGTCCTTGGCCAGTTCGGCGTCGGAGCCTCCGGTGATGATGTGCACGGCGATGCGGCCGCCGGTGAACTGGTCGAGGGTGGCCAGCTGGCGAGCGGCCACGGTCGGGGCGGTGAAGCCGGGGCGATGGGCGATCATGAAGCCCAGGCGCTTGGTCACCGAGGCGGCATGGGCCACCACCAGCTGGCTTTCCGGCGAGGTAGAACCGAACGCCACCAGGGCACGGTCGAAGCCGCCGGCGTCGTGGGCCTTGGCCACGGTCTCCACGTGGTCGCGGTCGATGGCCGGGCCATCATAGGGGCGGGTTTCAGACCCGTCGTGGCTTCCGATAAAGCCGATGAATTCGACAGACATAGGATCTCTCCGGGGAGGTGAATTGAAGTCTATGGCCTTATTTTATCGAGGTTTTCCGTTCCGAATGAGCGAGTTGTCCTGATCCGAACCTTGAGCGTTGCTCAAATGACGAAGAACCCATGGGTCCCGTCGCGGGCCAGCTGGTCGACCAGGCCATATTCCCAGTCGAGATAGGCTTGCTTGGCGGCGGCGGCGTGGTCGGCGCCTTCATAGGGGCGGCGATAGATGTCCTCGGGTTCGGAGGCGGGCCGGGGCAGGCCGGTTTCCAATGCCCGGCCGGCGGCGACCCAGGCGGCGGTTCCGCCGGCCAGCACGCGGACCGGATGATCCACCAGGGCCTCCACCTCCTCGGCGGCGAGCCTGGCGAGAACACCATCTGGCGACGTCAGCACCAGCGGCGTGTCCGCGGGCAGCGCCGGCAGGGCCTCAGCCAGGCGGGCGCGGATGGCGAACCAGGCGCCGGGGATATGACCCTTGCGATGCTGCGGGCTGGGGGCGAGATCCACCACCACGGCGCCCGCCTCCAGTTCTGCGGCCAATTCGTCGGGTGAAATCTCTTCCGCCGCCGGCAGGGGCGGCAGGCTGGAGCGCTGGGCGCCGGTCTCCAGCCCGCTCCAGAACCCGCCGTCCAGCACATAGACGTCCCAGCCCATCTGGGCGAGCCAGGAGGCGGTCATGTCGGCGCGGGGACCAAGGTCGTCAGCCAGCACGATCCGCGCCCCGCGCACCGGCGCGAACATGTCGGTCTCCTGCACCAGTTGGCCGCCCGGGGCGCTGCGGAAGCAGGCTATGTGACCCCTGGCGTATTCGTCAGGCGTGCGGACGTCGAAGTGGTAGAGGGTGCGGTCGCGGGTCTTGGCCAGGCCGGCCAGCTCCTGTGGGGTCAGGCGGCGCACCCCGGCGCGGTCGGCCACGGTGCGGGCGCGGGCCCTGGCCTCATGCACGCTGTGCGGGGTTCCGTCCGGGAACCGGCGCGACTGGCCATGATCCAGGCTCTGGCCGGCCAGGGTCCAGCCGATGGCCCCGTTGCGCAGGGCGGCGATAGGGTTGGGCAGGCCGGCGTTGATCAGGGACTGGGCGCCGATGATACTGCGGGTGCGGCCGGCGCAGTTGACCACGATCGTGGTCTTGGGATCGGGCGCCAGCTCCGGCGCGCGCAGGACCAGCTCCGCCCCCGGCACGCTGACCCCGGTGGGGATGCTCATGGTCTGGAACTCGTCGAACCGGCGGGCGTCCAGCACCACCATGTCCGCCTTGGCGTCGATCAGGGCCTGCAGGTCCTCGGCCGAGACGGACGGGGTGGCGCGGCGGGCGTCCACCAGCTCGCCAAAGGCCTTGCTGTAGGAATTGACGTCCTGGAACAGCTCATAGCCCGCCGCCTTCCAGCCCTGTAGCCCACCCTCCAGGGCGCGTAGATGACAATAGCCCAGCTTGCGCAGGCGCTCCGTCGCCGGCGCGATCAGGCCCTCGCCATTGTCGTAGAGCACGATGGGCGTGTCCTGGCGCGGGATGCGGTCCAGCACCTCCACCTCCAGCCGGCTCAGCGGCAGGCAGGCGGCGAACAGGGGGTGGGCCTTGGCGAAGGGGTCTTCCTCGCGCAGGTCGATCAGGGCGATTTCGCGTCGGGTCAGCAGGGCCAGGCGGACCTCGGCGGGGGTGACGGTCTGGATCATGGCTGGATGGCCGGATTGTTGGAGCGGTCCCAGAGGTTGGGCAGGGCGGCGTTGGTGTAGCCGGAGATGAAGGGCTTGGACCGGCCGTCCAGGTCGAAGGTCGCCCGCTCCACCGCGCCGATATTGGCGCCATAGATGTGGATGCTGATCGACGTGCGGTCACTATGAGCGTTGCTGACCCGGTGGATGTCGCCCACCGATGGCGAGACCGCCTCCACCTCGCCGCGCTCCAGCCGTGCGGTCGGGCCAGTCTGAAGCGGGCCGGCGCCGGGCCTGGCGAACCGCTCGCCGGTTTCGGCGCCCCTCAGCACTCCCACCAGGCCCCAGACCGTATGGTTGTGGATCGGGGTCGACTGGCCTGGGCCCCACACGAAACTCACCACCGAGAAGCGCTCCAGGGAGTCGCAATGCAGCAGGTATTGGCGATAGCGCTCGGGCGAAGGCTGGGCGTAGGCGTCCGGCAGCCAGTCGTCATGGGCCACCAGATCGGCCAAGAGCGCGCCGCCGGCGCCCAGGATTTCCGGCTCGTCCGGACGCCGGTCCAACAGGGCCGCGAAGTCGAGCACGAAGCCGCGCAGCCGCCCGATGCTCATGCCAGCACCGCCTCCGGAAAGCGGACCACCGAGGGGCCATCGGTCGGCCGGGGGGCGGCTTCCACCCCCAGGTGGGCCAAAAGCCTGGCGCGGATGGCTTGCTGCGCCGCATCGGCCACGCGGGGGCGGGGAGCCGCGATCATTTCCTCGGCGGCGATGCGGCCCTGGTCCAGCACCAGCACTCGGTCCGACAGGGCGATGGCCTCGTCTACGTCATGGGTCACCAGCAGCACCGCCGGGCGATGGGTGCGCCACAGGGTCAGCACCAGCTCGTGCATCTTCAGCCGGGTCAGGGCGTCCAGGGCGGCGAAGGGTTCGTCCAGCAACAGCAATTGCGGCTCCCGCACCAGGGCCCGGGCGAGGGCGGTGCGCTGGGCCTCGCCGCCGGACAGGGTGGCGGGCCAGGCGTCCAGGCGGTGGCCCAGCCCGACTTCATGCAGGGCCGCCTCGGCGCGGGCGCGGGGCGCCTGGCCGTTCAGCCCCAGGGTGACGTTCTTCCACACCGGCTTCCAGGGCAAGAGGCGCGGGTCCTGGAAAACGATGGCGCGGCCTTGCGGCGTCTCCACCGCCTGGCCATCGGCGTCGTCGAGGCCGGCCAGGGTGCGCAGCAGGGTGGTCTTGCCCGAGCCGCTGCGGCCCAGCAGGGCGACGAATTCGCCGGCGGCGATATCGAGATCCAGCCGGTCGAGGATGGTGCTCTTGCCAAAACGGCGGGTGAAGCCGCGCAGGCGAACCGCGGGACCTTTTGCGGGCGTGGCGTTCGGATGCAGGCGGATAGGGGCGGTGGCCATGGTCTTCCTCAACGTTCCACGAGACTGGGACGCCAGGCCAGCAGACGGGCCTCCAGCGTCCTGACGATGAAATCCGCACCCAGGCCCAACAGGGCGTAGACCACCAGGCAGACGACGATGACGTCGGTGCGCATGAAGTCGCGGGCGTTGTTGATCAGATAGCCCAGGCCCGCCTGGGCGTTGATTTGCTCGGCGACCACCAGGATCAGCACCGAGACCGACAGGGCGTAGCGCAACCCGACCATGAACGAGGGCAGGGCGCCGGGGATGATCACGTGCCAGATCAGGCTGGAGCCTTTCAGGCCAAAGCTGCGCGCCGCCTCCACCAGCCGCAGGTCCACCCCGCGCACGCCGTTGTAGAGATTGAGATAGACCGGAAAGGTGGTGGCGAAGGCGATCAGGGCGATCTTGGCGCTCTCGCCTATGCCCATCCAGACGATCAGCAGCGGCGACAGGGCCAGGACCGGCACCGTGCGCAGCATCTGCACCGGGGGATCGATGGCCACCTCGCCGCGCTTGCTGAGGCCCGCGGCCAGGGCCAAGGCCGATCCGGCCGCCACGCCGATCACCAGGCCCGAGACCACCCGGCAAAGGGACACCAACAGGTTCGACGGCAGTTCGCCGGACACCACCATCTGCCAGAAGGTCACGGCGACAGAGGACGGCGCCGCCAGCACCCGCTCGGGGATCAAGCCCGTGCGCGCGCCGATCTCCCACAGGGCCAGCAGGACCAGCGGCGACAGCCAGCGGCCCAGCGTCACCCTGGGAAGGCGCAGCCGCAGCCCAGGCGGGGCGGGGATGTCCGCGGTCATACTCACCGGCCGATCCTTTTTCAGGCCGCCCCGCGTCGGACGGCTTTTCTTTCTCTAGGAACACCTCTAATTCCTATCTGTTCAATAGACTTATTCTCGGCTCGCCGATTAGAGTTTCTTATAGCCGGAGCCTGCGCCCCCGATGGCCGTCAACCTACCCACTGAATTGCTTCGCAGTTTCGCCGCGATCGTGGATTCCGGCTCCATGCTCCGGGCGACCGAGCGGGTGTTCGTCACCCAGTCCGCGCTCAGCCTGCAGATGAAGCGGCTGGAGGAAACCCTGCAGACGCCGCTGTTCCACCGCGACGGCCGGCGGCTGGTGCTGACCTCGGCGGGCCAGACCCTGCTGACCTATGCCCGCGAGATCCTGGCCACCAACGACCGGGCGGTGTCGGCCCTGACTGGCGACGGGCTGGCGGGGCCGGCGCGGATCGGCATGGTGCAGGACTTCGCCGAGGCCCTGCTCAGCGGGGTGCTGTCGCGCTTCACCGAACTCAATCCCGATATCCAGCTGCAGGTGCGGGTGGGCGGCACGCCCGAACTGTTGCAGCTTCTGGCGTCCGATCGCCTGGATGTGGTCCTGGGCATGGGGCCGGCGGACGATCCGGCGGCGATCCGCACCGCGCCCATGAACTGGCTGGGCTCGGCCGGCTTGGCCGATCTGGAGGTGCTGCCTCTGGCGGTGCTGGAGACGCCTTGCCGGTTTCGCGATGCGGCCTTGCGGGCCCTGGAGATCGCCGGCCGGCCCTATCGCATCGTGCTGGAGACCCCGAGCCTGTCGGTGTTGCGCGCGGCCATCGACTCCGGTCTAGGGGTCAGCTGCCGCACCGATGTCTTTTCCCGCCGGGTTCTCGACGGCGCATCCCTGCCGGCCCTGCCGCAGGTGGCCTATGTCCGCCACAGCGCCGCGAGCGCCCACGGCGCCATCGCCCGCCTGGCCGAACTGATCAAGGCCGCGGTGCAGGATCTCTCGCCGGCCACCGCCATCCAGTCCTAGGGCCATGCAGGCCGGACCCGTGATCGCCGTGGTCGGGGCAGGGTTCAGCGGAACCCTGACGGCCCTGCGCCTGCTTCACGCCGGGCCGCCCGGTGCCCACATCTTCCTGATCGAAAAGACGCCGGGCTTCGGGCGGGGCCTGGCCTATGCCACGCACAATCCGATCCACCTGCTCAATGTCCGCGTCGGCAATATGTCGGCCTTTGCGGAGGATCCCGGCCATCTCAGGCGCTGGCTGGCGGCGGGGGCCGGCGGCCAGGGCGACGCCGCCTTCATCAGCCGGGGAACCTACGGCGACTATCTGGCCGCCCTGATCCAGGCGGCTATCGCCCAGCCGGACGGCGCCGAACGGCTGGTGCTGGTTCCCGACCAGGCTACGGACCTGGGCCTGACCGCGGAAGGGGCCGCCGTGCGCCTGGCCATGGGGCGGGTGCTGGAGGCGGATGCGGTGGTGCTCGCGCCGGGCAACCTGCCGCCCTTGTCGCCCAGCGGGGTGGGGCTGCAAGCCCTGCCGCCGCCGCTCTATGCGCCCGATCCCTGGGCCGAGGGCGCCTTGACCGGGTTGGACCCGGGCGCTGAGGTCCTGCTGCTGGGCTCCGGCCTGACCATGGTCGATGTGGCCCTGGATCTGCAGGCGCGCGGCCACCAGGGAGGTATCGCCGCCCTGTCGCGCCGGGGCCTCGCGCCACATCGCCATGAAGAGGTAGGGCCGTTCGCCTGTGAGCCGCCTCATCTCCAGGCCATGCCGTTGTCCTGGCGCCTGCGGGAGCGCCGGCGGCGCGCGGCCGAGGTTGGCTGGCGCGCGACGGTGGATGAGCTTCGCCCGGTCACGGTCGCGCTTTGGCGGGCGGCCAGCGATGCTCAGAAGAAACGCTTCCTGCGCCATCTGCGCCCGTGGTGGGACATCCACCGCCATCGGACCGCGCCGGCGGTGGCCGCGCAGGTGGACGCCCTGCGCGCGGCCGGGCGCCTGACGGTCAGTGCTGGACGCCTGGTCGAGGTCAGCGCCCAGGGCGCGACGGCGATCGCCCGCTGGCGCCCGCGCGGAACGGACAAGACCCTGACCCTGCGGGTGGCGCGCATCGTCAATTGCACCGGCGCGGGCGGCGATCTGGCCCGCACCACCGACCCGCTGCTCCGCCGCCTGATCCAAAAGGGCGCGATCCGTGCCGATCCGCTCGGCCTGGGCCTTGAGGTCAACGCCGCCGCGCAGGTGATCGGCGTGAGCGGCCGGATCAGTCCTAACCTTTACGCGGCCGGCCCGATCACCCAGGGTTATGCCTGGGAAGCCGTGGCGGTGCCCGATATCCGCAACCAGGTCGCTCGGCTGGTCCAGGCCCTGGCCGAGCGGTCGTGGAAAAGGTCGCGCTGACCGCAAACCGATGAGGCTCCGATGACCGCGCCCGAGACCGTCCGCCCCTTCTGGTTCATTCCCACCCACGGCGACGGCCGCTGGCTGGGATCGTCCGAGGGCGCGCGCCCCACCGATTTCAGCTATCTGGCCCAGGTCGGCCAGGCCGCCGACCGGCTGGGCTTCGAGGGCGCGCTCTTGCCCACCGGGCGCACCTGCGAAGACTCCTGGGTGATCGCCTCGGCCCTGGCGGCCCTGACCCACAGGCTGAAATTCCTGGTGGCCGTGCGACCCGGCGTGACCTCGCCGCTGTTCGCCGCGCGCCAGGCCGCCACCCTGGACCGGGTCAGCGGCGGGCGGCTGCTGGTCAATGTGGTGGTGGGCGGCGATCCGGCCGAGGCCGCCGCCGACGGGGTGATGCTGGATCACGACCAGCGCTACGCCCTGGCCGACGAATACCTGACTATCTGGCGGGGGCTGATGGCCGGCGAGAAGGTTGATTTCGAAGGCCGCCATCTTCGGGTCAACGGCGCGGAACTATTGTTCCCGCCGGTCCAGTCCGGCGGTCCGCCGCTCTATCTGGGCGGCTCCTCCGACGCCGCAAACGACGTCACCGCCCAGCATATCGACTGGTGCCTGACCTGGGGCGAGCCGCCCGCCGCCGTGGCCGACAAGATCGCCGAGGTGCGCAAAAAGGCGGACAAGGCGGGCCGCCAGGTGCGCTTCGGCGGCCGCTTCCACGTGATCGTGCGCGAGACCGAGGATGAAGCCTGGGCCGAGGCCGACCGCCTGATCAGTCGCCTGGACGACGAGGTCATCGCCAAGGCCCAGATCAACCAGCTGCGCCAGGACTCGGTGGGCCAGGCCCGGATGCAGGCCCTGCACGGGGGCGACCGCAGGCGGCTGGTGATCTATCCCAATGTCTGGGCCGGCGTCGGCCTGGTGCGCGGCGGCGCCGGCACCGCCCTGGTGGGGTCAGCCGAAAACGTCGCCGCCCGCATCCGCGAATACCACGCCGTGGGCGTGGAGACCTTCATCCTGTCCGGCTACCCGCACCTGGAAGAGTGCTACCGCGTGGCCGAGCTTTTGCTCCCCAGGCTGGATATCGCACCCAGCTACGCCGCGCCGCGCGCTGCGGTGCAACCTGGAAGGGCCGGGGAGGCCGGCGTCCAGTTCAGCCCCGAGGCGCGGGCCAAGGGAGCGGTGGTGACGGGGCCGTCGTGAGGGCGAGTTTTCGAGATCGGGTGCAGTCCAATAACCTGTCCCCGAATTCAGCGAATTTAGCGTTCGAATCAAAGACTGCAGGAACGTTCCCGACGCGACATAAGCCTTCAAGACGGTGACCTGTTTGAACGTCAGATTCGCCCCCGCGAAAATTGGTTGCGCAGTTCTAGTGGTTGGCAGTTGCGCCGTTTGTCCTCGTCGTATGAGCGCTGGAGGCGCCGTACCTTGGAGGGCGGGATGCGAAGCGAACTGGTGTGCTCAGGGTCACCGAGCAGGATAAGACGAACGCGCTCGTGCTGGAGACCGACGAGTGGGACCGCGTGGTGGACCTATGGTCGAAAGCCGAAGGGACGCGGGCGGCGGACTGGCGGGTGGTCGGCGAGGTACGCGATACGCAGCCCTCTGATCCGACCCGGCTCGTCATACTTGGCGGCCCAGGAGTCCGCTTTGTCGTCAGCTCACCGCACGCTCCGACTGTCACATACGAACTCAGCCGCCACGACTTTGGGCGCTTCGAGGCTGCTGCAGGTCAGGTGTCGCAAGCCCTGCGCAGATTGGTCCATCTTCCTCGACGGCAGATGGCGGTTTCCACCCTCTTACCCGTTGAGAGGGTGCACTATGAGGCGGCCATCCCACCGCCAGGCGAACGGAGAGTTTCGGGCGAGGAGCTGGCGACGGCAGACGACCCGAAGCGGTAGTTGGCATTGAACACTATGGGCCGTCACAGAGCGCCAAAGGCACATGCCATGAGAACTGTCCCACGCCTCAGGAGGGCGCATCTAGGCGGGGTTCCCTCTGCCGTGTGGCGGACCCGGCTGGCATATGTCACCTTGCAGTCAAACTGCTGGCTTTTGCTTGGGAGAGACTCTGTGATCCGATGCTATGTGGTTTTTCTTTTCGGATGCCTTCTCGGCCTAGGGCTGTCGGTGGCGCAGGCCGCGCCCCCCGACAATCCGGTCCTGGGAACCTGGAGGCTGAATGCTGAAAAGTCGACATTCACACCAGGTCCGGGATGGCAGAGCCAGATTCGAGTATACAAGGCCATCCCCGCAGGGGTCTCAGTCGCCTGGACAGGCGTTGATGCCGGTGGCGAAAACATGCAGGTAAGTTACACGTATCAATATGACGGCCTGGACTATCCGATGAAAGGTTCCGCAAGCTACGACACCTTGAATGCCATGCGCGTTGATGAACGAACCCTCAGGTCGGAGGAGAAACGAGGCGGCAAAATAGTGGGCATTGCCATACTCACTGTCTCTCCAGATGGGAAGCTCCTAACCATCACTGACGAAGGTGCAAACAGAAAAGGTCGGAAGTTCTCTCAGGTACTGGTGTTCGACAGAGCGACGAGCAACTAAAGGCAGCGCACAATAAAACGCCGCATCTGTCTACAGCGAACGGGCGCTTTCCACACTCAATCGCCGTTGGGAACGGCAGGAATCGGCACCGGAGTCGTGGCGCCCGCCAATACGATTTTTGGCGGCTCCCTGCTGGCCGCTCACGACCCATTGCAGACCCTGGGCGATACAGCCCAGAATGGCCGTGATGAGCTTCACCCGTTCGGCGACATTGAACTTTCTGCGCATCCGTGTGGTTGCCGGCCTCGTGAGCGGGCTCGGTGGGCTGTTCGCGGGGATGCTGTTTCTGAGCGCACTCTTCCTGCATAGTCACGTGCTCGGTATCGCAGCGCTGGTTGCTCTGGCCTTTGGCCTGCTGGGGATTGCAGTGACGCAGGGCTGGCGGGCCTATCTTCTCTTCAATCCGGGAAGCTGGACGACCCTCGGTGGGCGACCGACTTCGCGAAGTGAACAGCCGGCACGGTTTGTGACGTGGGTAACACTCCATGGCCTGTTGGCGGCTACTTACAGCACCGCTGCGGGCTATATGATCTGGATCGCAATCTTTCCCGGCCGTTGAGTCCGCTCACCCTGTACCGCCGTTGGGAATGTCCGAATGCGGCGCCGAAGCCTGGAAGCGGGTCAACAGGATCACGGTGACATCACGCGAATGGCTTCTACTCGCTCGCCGGGGCGAGGTGGCGTGCAGGCCCGATCGCCCAGGAGCGGCGTAGTCAGGTGGGCCCGGGAAAAGGGCCAGAGTCACTTTCGGTTACGGTGAAACTGTATGAAATAGCTCAGCCTGCGCTTCTGCTCAGGCCAGGGCGGAGGCGGGCGGGCGCTGGGGCGAGCTGAACCGATCGAACCTGTGAATTGCCTGCCCGCCGCAGCGGGCGCACGGTGGGCTTGCCGCCGCACGCGCAACAGGCGAGCGGGCCTGAACAAGGAGCAAGCCATGAGCGTCTATCGCGTCACCGAAATCATCGGCACCAGCCCGACCAGTTGGGAAGAGGCGGCCAAGGAAGCCTTGTCCGTCGCGGCGGGGTCTCTGCGCGATCTGCGCGTAGCCGAGGTGGTGAAACTGGATATTGCGCTGGGCGCCAATGGAGAGATCGAGAGTTATCGGGCCAAGCTTCAGGTTAGCTTTAAGTATGAGAAGGCGTAGAGCGAGAGCGCGTGGGGTGTTGTTGACGGCCCGGATTGGGCGTTGAGGGTGATCTCGCGCTGCCGGCCATGGAATCGCATTACCTTGTGACTATGGGTTATTGGGGCGCCGTCCGCCGGAAAAAGATGGTGACGATACCGGGGCGGCTTCGGCTTCGGCCGGGTCGCCGAGCTTGACTTTTGCGCGATATATGTTCGTGTTTTGTTCGTGAATATCGCAACCTCGTTTCCAGACGCCGCCGTGGCCGATCCCTCGCCGGATCGGGGCGATTGGCATGAGCCGATGCTGAAGGAGCTGGCCGAGATCGGCATGGAGCTGGCTCGGGTGCAGTTGCGGCGCGAGGCGGCGAAGGCTGCCTGTGCCGTGGCGGGTCCCGATCCGCAGCTGACCTTTGCGCGGCTGTCGCGGGCGGTGCGCCAGATCGTGGCGCTGAACGCGCATCTGCGTCAGCAGCGGCAGGCTGCGCGCGAAGGCTGGTGTGGCG
>DASXNV010000046.1:0-1539 GCA_036494815.1 Caulobacteraceae bacterium | reverse complement strand
GTCGGCGCCATGTTCGAAGCAACAATCAGCCACGCCCACGGGAAGGTCATGGCCGAAGACACCGACCCAGGCTTCGCCCGCATTGGCGCATGACGCGGCCGCAGAAGCACCAAGACTGATGACCAAGCGCCACATGTCATCTCTCCCTTTGCCGTCATGAGAACGCGGCTCCTCAGACATCGCCTGCTGCTGCTTCAGGTTCACAAACCACTCTCTTCCGCCCATGGCGCGGAGGGCTGACACGCGCCAGGAGCGGACATTCCGCCCGCCCCCGGATCGCGACATTCCGGCCTGCCTGGCAGCTGTCCGAGCGCTTCAGCGCCTGGAGCGCCGGTTGCACGGCCACGCCGGTGGCGCCACACTGCGCCCAATAACGCCGTTCTCATCACGGTCCGCGGGGGCGCTATGACGGCGGTCGCAGCCGAACAATCGAGCCGATCGCCTGTGCCGACCAAGGCGCCTTTCCCCATCCGACACCCATGGGATCGGAACTTTTTCCTTCTTTATATCGGCCTGATCTGGCTCGGCATCCTGCTGGGTTTCGTGCCCGACATGATCCGGCACGTGCAGCAGCACAAGTCGCCGTATCCGCTCGCGGTCCATCTGCACGCCGCGGCGATGGTGGGTTGGCTCGTCCTCCTGACTACGCAGATCCTGCTGATCCGAGCCGACCGGGCCGCTATCCACCGCAAGCTCGGTGTGGCGGGCGTGGTCCTGGCCGTCGCCATCGTCGCCCTCAGTCCCATCGCAGCGGTCGTGACGGACAGGAATCGTCTGCTCGGCCCCAACCCGGAACCGGGGTTCCTGAGCGCCCAACTGCTCGACATCATCGCCTTCGCGGGCGCGGCGGGCGCCGCGATCGCCTTGCGCGCCCACGCCGCTGCGCACAAGCGCCTGATCCTGCTCGCGACGCTTTGCCTGGTGGACGCCGGATTCAGTCGGGTGTGGGGACGGCACGCGGTCTACGCTGCGCTTGGCGGCGGCTTCTGGGCCTTCATGACCGCGGTCTATCTCGGGAACGGCGTGCTCATCCTGGGCATCGGCCTCTACGACCTAATCACACGGCGCCGCCTCCACCCGGCCTATGTCGCCGGAAGCGTCTGGGTAATCGGGCTGCTGATGCTGGGGGGCCTGCTCTACATTAGTCCTTGGTGGACGCCTGTCGCCCTCGCGATCATCGGCCGCTGAAGACAATCGACCTCGCCAATTCGAGCGCCGCTTGGCGCCATTCCCAGACATTCGGAACGCTTCGGAAACAGGACATTCGGGGGCTCGAGAGGAGGAACTGGATTCGAAGCTGGCAGACTTCGTGCCGTCGCCTCCCCGCTTCTCACCTGCCCGCAACAGGCCCCATCTCGCGAAAGCCCAGCCCTTGGACCTTGCCATCCGGGCTAAGGGGCGCGATCTGCCATTCCGTCTGGCCGTGCTCGAACGCCACCTCATAGGTGTCGCCGCCCTGTAGGCCGACGCCCTGGAAGGTGATGGACTTCAGGGCCCCAAGCCGCGCCATGGTCTGTTCGAGGGCCGACAGTTGCTGGC
>DASXNV010000045.1:0-2238 GCA_036494815.1 Caulobacteraceae bacterium | reverse complement strand
CTTCCAGGTCGCCGCCCTGCGCGACCATCTGGCCGCCCTGCCCCGCCTGCGCGACGACGGCATGCTGGAAGAACCTCGCCGGCTTCAGGTGCAAATAAGCGCCGAGGTCGAAAGCGAGGAAGCCGCCCGCCTGACGCCGCGCAAGGCCCTGGGCCTGGAACAGAAGCTGATGCTGCTGTCAGATGCGGTGGCCGCGCGCTATTTCCTGCAAGGGTCGAGCGCTACGCCGACCAAGAAAATGACGGGGCTGGCTTGATCTACGAAGTCCGCCATCTGACCACCTATCGTTACAATGCGCCGGTCGCCTATACGCGCTGCACCTTGCGGCTGACCCCGCGCCAGACCAATGATCAAAGCCTGTTGGCCAATACGGTTTCGGTGCTGCCACGCCCGAGCCAGACCCGTCACCGCACCGGTCCGTTCGGTGAGCGGGTCACTGCGGTCGTGGTCGAGGCCGTTCATAGCGAGCTGAAGATCGAGGCCGTCAGTCGCGTCCAGGTCAAGCGCATGGGCGCCGGTCGCTCCGTGCGGGGCGCCGCCTGGGAGAGCGTGCGCGAAGCGGCGGTGGCGAGCGCTTCGCTCGACATCGGCGCGCCGGCCAATTTCCTCTATCCCACGGCCCAGGCTCCGATCCTGGCCCCACTGACGGCCTACGGCCGCCGCTGCTTTGCTCCGGAGCGGCCGATCGTGGAGGCTGCTTTCGAGTTCGCCCGCACCATCCAGCGGGAGTTCAAATACGACGCCAAGGCCACCGCCGTCAGCACGCCGGCCATCGACGCCTTCGAGGCCCGCCGCGGCGTCTGCCAGGACTTCACCCACATCATGCTGGCGGGCCTGCGCGGCCTGGGCCTGTCGGCGGCCTATGTCAGCGGTTATCTGCGCACCGTGCCGCCGCCGGGCCAGAAGCGCCTGGAAGGCGCCGACGCCACCCATGCCTGGGTCAATCTATGGTGCGGCGAGGCCCTGGGCTGGATCGGTTTCGACCCTACCAACGGGCTGATCGTGGGCGACGACCATATCGAGCTGGCGGTGGGCCGCGACTATGCTGACGCAGCGCCCATCGACGGCGTCATCCTAGGCTCGGGCGAGCAGGACCTGACCGTAGCCGTAGACGTCAAGCCGATCACCGAAAACGCCGAGATCGAGGCGGGCAGCTTCCTCTAGATCTTTTGGCGCGGGATGCGGGCGCAAAGCCGCTTTATGGCAGATACCAGCCTCCAAAGGAGGGACCGTAGCTCCAGGTGGACTGGGTCATGGTGATGGCCTTGGGATCCACCGCCGCGCCCTGCCGCGCCAGGATCTGACCAAGAGAATGCGTCTCCCCGATCAGCTGGAAACCCCAGGGGGTGAAGGTCGCCTCGTTGAACACATGCTCGGACAACAGCGGGTTGGTCAGGGCCTGGGAAAAGGCGTCGACCCCCACCATGCGCAGCAGCAGGCCCGGCAGCGGCGATTTGGCCACGCGATCCTCGGCGAACAGGCCTGGGTAGAATTCAATGTCGTCCGGGGTCGGATAAAGGCTCTTCAGCACCGACACGATTTTCGGGTCGCTGCTGATATCAGAAAACTGCGCCGCGCGTGGCATGCCATACTGCACCCGATAGTTATTATAGGTGTCCAGGTGGTTGGAGCGCGCCTGGCCCACCGCCAGCCACTCGACCGGCAGCAAGGCCTCGTCGGTGTTGAGCGCGCCAAGCGCTGCGGTAGGTTGCTGCGCGGCGGCGGCGAACGCCTTGGCCAGGCCCACGCTGGTCAGGGGTCGGTTGTCGAGCCCGAAGCCGCTCAAGGCGATAGTTCCGCCGGGCCAGTTGATCGCGTCCGGCATCAACGAGTGCCAGCGATAGACCAGGCTGAATTCCGCAGTGATCCAGTTTGGCCGGTTCCAGTTCGCCGTCCAGGCCACCGATGGGTCAGCCACCAGATTGAACGGCAAGGGCGTGATGTGGTTGATATATTGCTCGACCACGATCTTGATGAAGATCGGGATGATGATGTTTCGAGCGGTCTGAAACACGCGCTCGTCGTCCCACCCGGGGTTCTGGGTCTCCAGTTCGCCCGCGACACGATTGTGTTCGCGCAGGAACAGCGTGTTCATCATGGCCGTAAAAGGGGTGGCGTTGGCCCGGTCGCCGCCCACGGCGAACAGGCTGGCCAGGCGTTCAGGCGCAGGCGTCGGAGCGCCCGGCGGTCCCATCAACGGAGGATCGAGCCCAACGAAGGCCGGATCGATGGCGCTAC
>DASXNV010000044.1:0-37963 GCA_036494815.1 Caulobacteraceae bacterium | reverse complement strand
GGGACCAGTTCCGCGCCCTCGACCTGGACCGGGTCAAAAGCCTCATGACCGGCTCCGCCCTCATCGACCTGCGCAATGTCTACCGTCCCGCCGAACTCAAGGGACGCGGCTTCCAATATACCTCGATCGGACGGTAGGGCGATCGCGAAGCGGCGGCCCGCAGGAGCGCCACGCAGAAATCTCGACTAATACAGCCGCTGCGCCAGCCAGATCAGACCCAGCCAGAAGGCGCCGGCGATGGCCACCGTCATCAGCACGCAGGTGATCGGATTGCGGCGAACATCGTGTTCAGCCGGACGCACCTGTGCTCTCGCCGCAACGCGCATTCAGTCGTTTCCTCTCGCAGCCGCCCGGTCAATCCCGCGCAGTCGTTAGCAAAACGATCTCACGACTGACAAAGATTGCAAGAAGTTAATCTTAAGCGGCGTTAAGCCGCCGCGCTTTTCACCGCGGAGGCGATATCGCGGACCACCTGGGCGACGAGCTTGGCGTCGTCGCCTTCGGCCATGACCCGGATCAGGGGTTCGGTGCCGGAGGCGCGCACAACCAGCCGGCCGCTGGAATTGAGCCGGGCTTCGCCATCGGTGATGGCCGCCCTGACCTTGTCGTTCTCCAGCGGTTTGGCGCCGCCGGCGAAACGCACGTTCTCCAGCTTTTGCGGCACCGGTTCGAACTGGCGGGCCAGGGCGCTCATGGGCTTGTCGGATTCCACCAGCACCCGCAGCACCTGCAGGGCGGCGATCAGGCCGTCGCCGGTGGTGGAGAAATCGGAAAGGATCACATGGCCGGACTGCTCGCCGCCCAGGTTGAAGCCGCCCTCGCGCATGCGGGCCATCACGTGGCGGTCGCCCACCGCGGTGCGCTCCAGCTTCAGCTTACGCTGGCCCAGGAACCGCTCCAGCCCCAGGTTCGACATCACCGTGGCCACCACCCCGCCGCCCCTGAGTTGGTCGGTGCGGCTCCAGGAATCGGCGATGATGGCCATGATCTGGTCGCCGTCCACCACTTGGCCCTTTTCGTCGCAGATCACCAGCCGGTCGGCGTCGCCGTCGAGGGCGATGCCGATATCGGCGCGGTATTCCTTGACCGCCTTGGCCATGGCCTGCGGATAGGTCGAGCCACATTCCTCGTTGATGTTCACGCCATTGGGCCCCACGCCGACCGGCACCACCTCGGCGCCTAGCTCATAGAGCGCGGTGGGAGCGACCTTGTAGGCGGCGCCGTTGGCGCAATCGATCACCACCCGCAGGCCGTTGAGGTTCAGTTGCCGGGGGAAGGTGGCCTTGACGATCTCCACATAGCGGGCCTGGGCGTCGTCCACGCGCAGCACTCGGCCCAACTCCGACGGCTCGGCCAGGCCTTCCTGCAGGCCCTCGTCCATATGAGCCTCGATATCCAGCTCCATCTGGTCGGACAGCTTGTAGCCGTCGGGGCCGAACAGCTTGATGCCGTTGTCGGCGAAATCGTTGTGCGAGGCCGAGATCATCACGCCGAGGTCCGCCCGCATCGAGCGGGTCATCATGGCCACCCCCGGCGTCGGCAGGGGGCCGAACAGGCGCACGTCCATGCCCACGCTGGTGAAGCCGGCCACCAAGGCCGGTTCGATCATATAGCCGGACAGGCGGGTGTCCTTGCCGATCACCACCAGGTGGCGGCGATCGCCGGCGGTGCGGAACAGCTTGCCCGCCGCCAGCCCCACCCGCAGCGCCACTTCCGCGGTCATCGGGTGGCGGTTGGCCTGGCCGCGAATGCCGTCGGTGCCGAAATAGGCCCGCTTGCTCATCTGGTCTCGCCTCCGGGGCGCCGCACAGCTTGGCGACGCAATGATCGGTAATGCAGTTTTATTCGCCGGTTCGTCAGCGAATGCTAAAGGCCAGCACGCGAACGTCGGTTGCGTTCGATTTAAACCACCCGAGCGGCTCAAGGAAGGCTCCGGCAAGCCGCTCCATCCTGACGGAACCTGAGATCCCATGTGCGGCATCATCGGAATTGTGGGCGTGAGCCCAGTCACCGACCGACTGATCGACAGCCTGCGCCGCCTGGAATACCGCGGCTATGACTCCGCCGGGGTGGCCGTGGTCCATGCCGCAGGCCTGGGCCGGCGGCGGGCGGCGGGCAAGATCCGGGCGCTTGAGGACAAGCTGCGCGAGCAACCCCTGCCCGGCCTTACCGGCATCGGCCACACCCGCTGGGCCACCCACGGCGCGCCAACCGAGCGCAACGCCCACCCCCAGATCGCCGGCAAGGTGGCCGTGGTGCACAACGGCATCATTGAGAATTTCGCCGAACTGAAGCGCGAACTGATCGCAGCCGGCCGCACATTCACCAGCGACACCGACACCGAGGTCATCGCCCACCTGATCGATGCCGGTATCGAGAGCGGCCAGCCGCCGCTGGCGGCCCTCAAGGCGGCGCTGAACCGCCTGGCCGGGGCCTACGCCATCGGCGTGCTGGTGGAAGGCCACGACAAGCTGGTCATGGGCGCCCGCCGCGGCAGCCCGCTAGTGGTGGGCTATGGCCAGGGCGAGATGTTCATCGGCTCGGACGCCCTAGCCGTCGGCCCGTTCACCAGCCGCATCGCTTATCTGGAAGAGGGCGATTACGTGGCCATCGACCACGACCAGGCCCAGATCTTCGATGTGACCGGCGAACCCGTCGAGCGGGCCGTCCGCACCGTCCCCGCCTCCGCCGCCCTGGTGGAAAAGGGCAATTACCGGCACTTCATGGAGAAAGAGATCCATGACCAGCCGGACAGCTGCCGCAACACCCTGTCGGCCTATCTGGACCCCATCGCCGGCAAGGCTCACGCGCCGGGCGGCTTCGATTTCACCACCATCGAGCGCATCCAGATCGTCGCCTGCGGCACCGCCTCCTACGCCGCCCAGATCGGCCGCTATCTGTTCGAGCGCCTGGCCGATCTGCCCGTGGACGTGGAGATCGCCTCGGAGTTCCGCTACCGCGACCCGGCGTTGCGCCCCGGCACCCTGGCCATCGCCGTCTCCCAGTCGGGCGAGACCGCCGACACCCTGGCCGCCCTGCGCTGGTGCAAGGACCACGGCCTGACCACGGCCGCCATCGTCAACGCCCACCAGTCGACCATGGCCCGCGAGGCCGACGTCATGTGGCCGACCCATGCGGGGCCGGAGATCGGCGTGGCCTCCACCAAGGCCTTCACCGCTCAGGTCTCGGTGCTCACCGCCCTGGCCGTGGCCGCCGCCGCCCAGCGCGGCAGGATCGACGCCGCCGAGGAGGCCCGCCTGGTCTCGGTGCTGCTGGAAGCCCCGCGCCTGCTGGCCGAGTCCCTGCAGGTGGAGGCCGCCATTCACGCCCTGGCCCCCGAAGTGGCCAAGGCCCGTGACGTGCTCTATCTCGGCCGCGGCGCCATGTATCCCCTGGCCCTGGAAGGCGCCCTGAAGCTGAAGGAAATCAGCTATATCCACGCCGAGGGCTATGCCGCCGGCGAACTGAAGCATGGCCCCATCGCCCTGGTGGACGAGCAGACCCCGGTGATCGTCATCGCCCCCTCGGACGACTTTTTCGACAAGACCGCCTCGAATATGAGCGAGGTCATCGCCCGCGGCGGTCGGGTGATCATGATCACCGACGCCGCCGGCGCAGCCCACGCCCCCGAAGGCGCCCGGGTGATCACCGCGCCCACCTGCGATCCGGTGATCGCCCCCCTGGTCATGGCCGCCTCCATCCAGCTGCTGGCCTACCACGTGGCCGTTCTCAAGGGCGCGGACGTGGACCAGCCGCGCAACTTGGCCAAGTCGGTGACCGTGGAGTGAGGGGCCGTCAGCCCCCTTATCCGTCTATGCTCCGTAATAGCTCCGATACCACTCGACAAACCGAGGCAGACCTTCCTCCAGCTTCACCTTTGGCGCGTATCCCGTCAGAGCCTTGAGCTTGGAGATGTCGGCGTAGGTGGCGGTCACGTCACCCGGTTGCATCGGGCGCATGATCTTCACCGCCTCAACGCCCAGGGCCCGCTCCAGCGTGGCGATCATGTCCATCAGTCCCACCGGCCGGTTGTCGCCGATATTGAGCACGCGCGGGGCCTTGGGCTCGGGCGGGCGGTCCAGCACGCCGACCACGCCGTCGACGATATCGTCGATATAGGTGAAGTCGCGCGCCATCCTGCCCTCACCGAACACCTCGATCGGCTGGCCGGCCAGGATCTTCTGGGTGAAGGAGAAATAGGCCATGTCCGGCCGGCCCCAAGGGCCGTAGACGGTGAAGAAGCGCAGGCCCGACAGGGGGATGGCGTAAAGATCGGCATAGGCCGCGCTCATCAGTTCGTCCGCCTTCTTGGTCGCCGCGTAGAGCGACTTGGGCGCGTCGACCACATCGTCCTCGGAGAAGGCCCCGGTGGCGCTGCGGTCGCCATAGACGGAGCTGGACGAGGCGTAGACCAGGTGCTCGAAGCCCTCTACCCCGCGACAGGCCTCCAGCACGGAGAGGTGTCCCGTCAGGTTGGCGTGGGCATAGGCGAACGGATTTTCGATCGAATAGCGCACCCCCGCCTGGGCGGCGAGATGCACAACCCGGCGCACGCCGCCTTCCCGCACCAGGGCCGCCATGGCCGGCGCGTCGGCGATATCGGCCCGCACCATGCGAAAGCCTGGCCGGCCGTCCAGAGTCGCCGCGCGAGCCTCCTTCAGGGCCGGGTCGTAATAGGCGTTGAAGCTATCGACTCCAATCACCGCGTCCCCGCGGTCCAGCAAGCGTTCCGCCACGGCCTGGCCGACAAAGCCGGCGGCGCCGGTGACGAGAATGGGTCCGCTTGCGCTCAAGTGATCGTTCCTTGTTCCGCGCTCAACCCTAGTGGTCGATGCGCGTCAGTGCGATAGGTCCAAGCCATCCCTAGCGGCGAGAAATGGCCAAAGCCTTGCGATTGTTCCTGTTCGGTCCCGGCTATAGCGCCCTGGCCCTGGCGCGGCGGATGCAGGGGCGTGGCTGGAGTGTCTGTGGTACGGCGCGCAGCGCGGAGAACGGCGCGCGCCTGACGGCCCTGGGGATCGAATCGGTGAACCTGGCCGATGCGGCCACGCTGGACTGCGAACTGCGACGCAGTCAGGCCGTACTGGTCTCCGCACCGCCCGGCGAGCACGGCTGTCCCGCCCTCGCCGCCCTGGAGCCCATCCTGGAGCGCAGCGCCCGGCTGGACTGGATCGGCTATCTGTCCACCACCGGCGTCTATGGTGACCGGGGCGGCCGGTGGGTGCGCGAGGACAGCCCCATCGCCCCGCAATCCCTGCAGGGCCACAGGCGGGTCGAGGCCGAGGCGGGCTGGCTCCACATCACCTGCGCCCTGGCCCTGAACCTGGCCATCTTCCGCCTGCCCGGCATCTATGGCCCCGGCCGCTCGGCCCTGGACCGCCTGCGCGACGGCTCCGCCCGTCGGGTGGTCAAGCCGGGCCAGGTCTTCTCCCGCATCCATGTCCAGGATCTGGCCAGCGCCCTGGAAGCCTCCATCGCGCGCGCCCGCCCTGGCGCGATCTATAACCTGTGCGACGACCAGCCCTGCCCGCCCCAGGACGTGATCGCCTACGCCGCCGCCCTGCTGGGCGTAGAGCCGCCGCAGGAAACCCCCTTCGCCGAAGCCCAGGTCAGCCCCGCCAGCCGCCGCTTCTTTGGCGAGAGCAAGCGCGTATCCAACGCCCTGGCCAAGGCGGAACTGGGCTGGCGGCCGGCCTATCCGAGCTATCGCGAAGGCCTGGCGGCGATTCTGGCGGCCGAGGCCGCCACGTGAGTCAGATCGGCGCTGGAGAAGCTGAGCGGTAGGCGCCTTCAGCGCTCAAAGCCAAGATTTAACCGACGGAACGTTCAGTATTTTTTCATTCCTCTTGGAACCGTTGCCGTCGCCGCGGGTTTTCCTGGGATCAGGAACCGGAAACGGTGGGGTATTCCCATGATTAAATCTATCGTCATCGCGGCGTCTGCGGCAGCGCTTGTTGTCGGATCCATCGCCATTGCTCAAACATCGGGCAATATGAGCTCCAATACCAACGGCGACACAGCGGCCAGCGGCTCACTGGGCGCCAGCGGCTATACATCGCCGCCTAGCGCCGCGGACCAAGGCGCGGCCAGCCAGTACAGTTCGGGCTCCTATGGCGCCGGCGCGCCCACCACAGGTAGCGGCGCCGGCGAACGCGGCTGACAGCCACATTCAAGACCTGGCTGATCGGCGATCCTGAGAACCGGCGCCGGCGCCGAATTGCTTCGGCCGTCGGTGTCGCCTTCGGCATATGGATTGGGGCGGTCATAGGCTTGGTGGGGGCGCCGCTGGTCGTGCGCCTCGTGACGCACCAACCGGATCCAGGGCCAATCGGCCGCGCGGTTCGCGACGCCCTGGCGCACAAGCCAGCCGATCCCGTGGCGACGTTCTACCGCGCCCACAACTTCCATCCCCTTTGGCTCGACGGCGCGGCGGTCCGGCCGGAGGCGATGCAACTGATCGAGGTGTTGCGCCAGTCCGGCCAGGACAATCTCGACCCCGCCGTCTATCGTCCCGAACAAATGGCCCTGGAGGTGGCGCACGCCGGCCGGCGCCCGGCCTCGCTCGCTCGCGCCGAGATCGACCTTTCGCGAGCCTATGCGGCCTATGCGGTCGACCTGCACCGCCCAGTCAGGAGCGCCGGCCTGCAGTTCATCGACCCGGCCGTGCGCCTGCCGCCGACGGAGGCCCGCGCCGCGCTCGAGGCCGTCCTGCGGGCGCCATCTCTGGCTGACGCGCTGGGCTCGGCGCAGAAAATGAACCTGATCTATACCCAGCTTCGCACGGCCTTGGGCGAGCGGCGCGCTCGCGGGGACGAGGGGGCGACGACTCGCCGGATCGAGGCCAACCTCGAACGCGCGCGCGCTCTGCCGCCGGACCTCGGCCAGCGCTTCATCCTGGTCAATCCCGCGCGCGAGACCCTTTGGCTTTACGCCGACGGCAAGCCACAGGACTCCATGCGCGTGGTGGTCGGCAAGCCGAGCCTGCCGACCCCCTCGATGGTGGGCCTTGTCCGCTACGCGCAGCTCAACCCCTATTGGAACGTGCCGCCCGATCTGGTCCGCGACCGCCTCGCCCCGGCGGTGCTGCGGCGCGGACCCGGCTATTTGCGCGATCACCATTTCGAGGTGCTGTCCGACTGGTCGCCGTCCGCGGCCGTGCTGAATTCGGACTCGGTGGATTGGAGCGCTGTGGCCGACGGCCGCCGGCCTTTGCGCGTCCGCCAGCGGCCCGGCCAGGACAACATGATGGGCCACGTCAAATTCATGCTGCCCAATCCGCTGGGCATCTATCTGCACGACACCTCCGAGCGGGGCCTGTTTCGCGACGCTGAGCGCACCGACAGCTCCGGCTGCGTCCGGGTGCAGCACCCCGGCAAGCTGGCGGACTGGCTGTTCCAGCGCCCGGTGAAGTTCAAGACCTCCGGCGCGCCGGACCAGCGGATCGATCTGCCCGCCCCCGTGCCGGTCTACATCCTCTATCTGACGGCCGCGCCAGGCCCCGACGGACTGGTTTTCCCCTCGGACATCTATGCGCGCGACCCCACCGTCCAGGGCGAACTGGGCTCGATGCCGGGGCGAGGCGGACCCCAGGTCGAGCAGGCCGTGGCCGCAGCCGCGGACTCTGGAGCCAAGGCGTGCGGCGACAAGGCCGCCTGCCCCCGACTGCACGCCGCGAAGCACCATGCCACCCACGCTTCGGCCAAGCCGCGGTTGCGTAAGATTCCGGTTAAGGCGTCAAGGCCCAAAGCGCCCCACAAATGCCAGGGGCGCAACACATGGGCCACCCAGATCAGGTTCTGGTCCAATTCGCGCAAAGCCGATTGCGTGAGCCGGCATCCGGCGCGGGCGCCGCGATCAGCCAGGCGTTAACGGCCGTTTGCGAGCGCCGGCCAGACAGCAAAATGACCACGGACGCAACGCGGAAGGGCGACAAGTACATCGGTGAAAGCTGGCGGCTCGGCCGAGTGAAAAGTCTAAAATCGGCCCAAGCTCGTCGGGACGTCTGGACAACGCCCGATTTTACCGTGAAGGTTGGAAAGGGGCATTTGGGGTTGCGAAAGTAGGCGGCTCCCGGTTGGAGTTTCATGAGCAGCGAACCCGACGATTTCGATGTTGAGGCTGCCTGGCTTCGACGTTCGCAAGGGGATCTGCGCGCTTTCATGGAAGCGCTGGCGGTGCGCCTGGAAGGCGCGTTGCCTCAACACGTGTCGGTGGATCGTAGGCGCGACGGATTGCTGTCCAAGACGAGCCACGTCGCGAGGATCGAAATACGCAACGATGCGGCTGTCTACGTCATCACCTTCATCAGGGGCGTTTTGGCCGCGACTCGCGCCAAGGTCGTTCGAGGCGTGGTGATCAGCACCGCGCCTGTGGCTATTGCCCGTTGGCTTGCCGACGTCCGCGCCGAGGTCCGCAAAATGGCTGAACAGTCCGGCGACTCCGCCGACGTCCTGCACGATTTTCTTTAGCCGCGAACCCGGAGACCCCGCCAATGGCCTGGCCCAGATTTCCGTTCGGCAAGGCCGCCGATACGGAGGCCGATCGCGCCGCGCGGGATGCAGCGTTGAAGCGTTCGGCGGACTGGGAGCAGGCCTTGGCTCACGACCGTCTGCCGAGCTTTGTCGAGGCGCGCCTTGGGGAGGCTCGCGCCGGCCAGACGCCCTGGACCTCGACCATGACCCCTGCGGAGCTTCTCCTCGCCGTAACCCGCGGAATCCGCCCAGTGGCCACTGTCACTGGCACCTGCTGGTATCAATATGGTCGCAGCTGGACAGAAGGCCATGCCGCGGGCTGGAGAAGCGCCCTGCATCGGCTGCGGGCTGAGGCGGTCGCCTGCGGCGCCAATGCAGTGGTGGATGTAAAGATGCGTACGGTCCAAGGCGGGTTCGGCGCCAGCATGGACTTCACCCTGATCGGTACGGCCATCAAGGTCCAGGGTCTTGCAGCGAGCAATGACCCAATCATCGCCACCGCGCCGCTCATGGATTTCGTGCGGCTGCTGCAGGCCGGTATCGTCCCCGTGGGTTTGGCGGTCGGCGCGCAATATGAATGGCTGATCGATCAGTCCAAGGCCTACAGTGGCTCTTGGACTTGGAACAACCAGGAACTCGCCACCCTCAGCCGCTTTTGGGAACAGTTGCGCCGAGCGGCGTATAGGGAGCTTAAGGCCGACACCGCGCGCCAGGGAAATGGCGTATTGGCCCATACCCAGCTCAGCCAACTCATCAAGCAGGAAGGCAGCGACAAGGGTCCCGACCGCTATCTCGGTCGCCACATCGTGCTAGGGACCGTCGTGCTGTCGGGCGAGAGTTCGCCGATTCCGCGTGGAATCGAAACCGTCGTGGATATGTGTGATGGCCCGTCCCCCTTGGACACCCATGCCGCCGACGGATCAAATATCTATGGCCTCAACGAACGTGAAGGTGCGCTCTGATGTCGATTGTCAACACCATTCCTCAACACGCCTTGGAGCGTTTGAAGGGGCTCCGCAGCGAGAATAACCCCAAGGGGGTGTTCACCTCCGATTTCTCGGTCAATGAATTCCTGCTCGTACGCAAGGCCGGCTTCGAACCCGTTGGTCTCTGCGTTGGCTCGTGCATCTTTCATGTGGGTATCCAGTACGGCAGCTGGAGCAAGAACCAGGAAATGACCGTGCTCTCGCAGGCCATGTATCAAGCGCGCGAATCGGCCATGTCGCGGATGCGGGAAGAAGCCGCCGACATGGGCGCCGATGGCGTGGTGGGGGTCAGGCTTGAGGTCAAGCGGCTCGAATGGGATGCGAACATTCTCGAGTTCGTGGCCATCGGCACTGGCGTCGTCCACGCGAAGGGCCACACCACCTTCAAGGGTCCCAACGGCCAGCCATTCACTTCCGACCTTTCGGGCCAGGACTTCTGGACCCTGCTCCATGCCGGCTACCGGCCGCTGGAAATGGTCATGGGAAGCTGCGTCTATCACGTGGCTCATCGCGGCATGCTGCAGTCGCTCGGCAGCGTGGGCCAGAACGTGGAACTGACCAATTTTTCCCAGGCCCTCTACGACGCCCGCGAGATCGCCATGGAGCGCATGCAACAGGAGGCTGCCGACGCCAAAGCCGAAGGGGTTGTCGGCGTGAACCTGCATGAGGGCAGCCACAATTGGCAGCCCCACGTCATCGAATTTTTTGCCGTCGGCACAGCCGTAGTGCCGATTTCGACCGAGCTGGACGCCTCGACCATTCCCGATCCGCAGCTAGTCCTCTCGGTCAATACCTAGCCTTGGCTAAAGGAGCCGCCCCATGAGCATTCTCAATCGCGTGGCCGACCTGTTCCAGGCCAAGACGCATAAGCTGTTGAACGCGCTGGAGGATCCGAACGAGGCCCTGGACCTCTCTTACGAGAAGATGCTCACGGGACTGCAGGAGACCAAGCGGCATCTGGCGGATGTGATCGCCCAACAGAAATCGCTGGAGCGGCAGATCGGCAATGCAGAGCGCGAACTTCTAGGGGCTGAGGCGGACGCCAAGCTGGCCGTACAAGCGGACCGCGACGACCTGGCGCGCGCGGCGCTGGTACACAGGCAAAGGGTGCTGGACACCATGGCCACCTTGCAGAACGCGCTGGAGGCCATCAAGCCGCAGGTGGCCAAGCTGGCCGACTACCAGCAGCGGCTGGAGGATCGGATCGAACGGTTCCGTACCCAGAAGGAAACGATGAAGGCGGGCTACGCGGCGGCTCAAGCGCAGGTCAAGGTCACCCAGTCGCTGACCGGCGTCGGTGATCGGCTCGGCGGCGTGGGCGAGACGCTTCGGCGCGCGGAAGACAAGATGGTGAGCGCCCAGGACAAGGCGGCCGCAATGGACAGCATGATCGAGCAAGGGCTGATCACAGACCCGCTCGACAGCAGATCACGCGAGAGCCGGGAGCTTGCCGCGCTTCGGGACGACCACGCGGTCGACGCCCAACTCGCCCAGCTCAAGGCGCAGATCGCACAGGACGCCCTACCGGCGCCGGGTGAGCCGCGTAGGCTTCCCGCGCCGCCTGAGAAGTAGGAGAACGAGCGGCCGCGCTGGCGCGACAGAGATCAAGGGGAGATCTGGCATGGACGCCTATCCGCACCCACCTCGCCAGCTCCCCGCCGGCTTCGACGCGGCCGGCCACATCCAGCGCCTGCACCGCGACGGCTACACCATCCTTGACGGCTATTTGGATGCGGGCCAATTGGCCGTCTTCCGCGACGGGATCGAACCCTTTTTGGGCCAGCACCACGGGCGCAACCCCTTCGAGGGGCTGAAGACCGAGCGTGTCTATACCCTGGTGGCGCGCGGCAAGCTGTTCGAGGACATCGCCGCCGACCCGCGACTGCTTACGCTATTGGACGCGTTTCTGAGGCCCGGCTATCTGCTGAGCGCCAGCCATGCCATCTGCATCCATCCGGGCGAAGCAGCCCAGGATCTGCATACGGACGACAGCTTCTATCCGATCCCCCGCCCTCGCCCAGCCATCAGCATGAGCGTGATCGGCGCCATCGACGCCTTCACCCCCGAAAATGGCGGCACGGTGATCCTGCCCGGCAGCCACAAGTGGGCCACGGCCGAGGGCCTCGCGGTGCGGGACGCCCTCCAGGCGGGCCAGCGAATTCCGCAGATGGAGGGCATGTTCAAGCTGGCCATGTCGCCGGGGTCGATCGCCCTGTTCCAGGGGACGTTGATCCATGGCGCCGGAGCCAATACCAGCGCCTCGCCGCGGCTGGCCTTCACCAATCAGTATTGCGAGCCCTGGGCCAGAACCCAGGAGAACTTCTATCTCGGCGTGCCCAAGGACAGGGTGCGGCGCATGTCGCCCGAGGTTCAAAGCCTGCTGGGCTACAACATCATGCCGCCGTTCATGGGCCAGGTGACCGCCTCCCACCCCCTCAAGACGCTCAATGAGGACTGGGTGGCGCCGGTGGCGCGGGGATTGGCGACGGGCGAGGACTGAGGGAGCCGTCATCATGAGCGAAGGTCCGTGGTTTCGCGTGCGCGCCAACGGTCTCGGCTGGACGCCGATCACCTGGGAGGGGTGGCTGGTCACCCTGATCGGCGCGCTGGTCTTCGTCGCCGCCGACCTGGCGATCGTGGCCCACTTCGCCGCCCATCACCGTTAGCGAAGGTTTGGACGTTCGCGCCGCTATTTCAGCGTCAGCCCCAGCCGGCCCGCGATCATGCGATCCACCATGCGCCTGGGCAGATTGGCCATCATGAAGGTCTGCACCGCGTCGGGGGCTATGGTGTAGCGCACCTTGGGCCGGGCGGTGGTCAGGGCCTTGGCCACCACTTCGCCCAGCCGCTCGGGGGCGAGGCCACCCACGCCGTTCATATAGGCGCGGACCTTTTCCAGCGCGGGAAAGAAGGGCGTGTTGCGGTAGGGGGTGATGTCCACCTGCTCGGCCTTGCCCCAGATGGCGGTGGCGACTGCGCCGGGGGCGACGATGATCACATCGATCCCGAGCAGCATCAGCTCGCGGCGCAGGGATTCGGACAGGCCCTCCAGCGCGAATTTCGACGCATTGTAGGGAGACAGGAACGGCGTTCCGTTCTTGCCGCCCACCGAGCTGATATTGACGATCCGGCCGGGCCGGCCCTGACCAGACGCCAACAGCGGCCCAAACGCCTGGGTGACGATCACCACCCCGACCAGATTGACTTCGATCTGCTGACGAAATTCGGCGATGGGCAGGTGCAGCAGCGGACCGGCCACGGCGACGCCGGCATTGTTGACCAGGCCCGCCAGAGATTCGCCCGCCAGCGCCTCGCGCACCTGGGCGGCAGCCGCGGCGACCGCCGCTTCGTCGGTGACATCGAAGATCAGCGGCACATAGCGATCGCCGAATTCCTGGCGCAGGCGGTCGGCGTCCGCAGTCTTGCGCACGCTTCCAAATACGCGGAAGCCCTTTGCGATCAATACCTTGGTGACGCCCCAACCGATGCCGGTGGAGACTCCGGTGACGACGACGCTCTTCATGTCCGCAACCCCAGCTGATCGATTTCGGTCATCCAATCTGACGCACGCGGAGCGCCGCGATCCGGGGCGGCGTCAACTTGGGCCGATCCGCGTCGAATTCAGCCGCGGCCGAAAATCCGCGACAAAAAGGACTTATGCCGCACCGGTTCGCTGCGGGGCAACCAAGTCTCGATCTTCTCGGAGGCCGTCACCGATTCGATGACAGGCGAGGCCGCAAGCATGGTCCCGGCGCCTTCCGCCTGGTCGTCGGGCGCGGCCGTCCGAACATAGCGCCACAGCGTGTCCGGCTTCTCCTGCTCGTCGGCATTGTCGGCCCGCGGCGTGATCCAGGTGGTCGGCGCGATGTCCGAGGCAACCTCCTCCGCAGGATCCGGCCAGACCGTCAGGGCGTCCAGGGCCAGGGCGTCGATGGTCATCGACATGTCCGTAAGATCCGCCGCGTCGGTCTCATCCGAGGGCGCGACGGTCCAGTCGATCAGGGCAAGATCCGCCGCGGCGACTTCAGCGTCCGGGCGGGCGTAGACGACGATCTCCGTTATGCGTCGCCGAACCGTCGTCAGGTCGAGAGGGGGCGAAAGGGCGGGAAGATTGGCCTGGCTTGGCGCCGGGGCGAACCAGTCGGCGGGCGGCGCGGCCTCGCGATCCGCCTGGTCGTGGTCGACGATGATCTGGGTCAGCCAGTCGCCGAGGGTCATACCCCGGCGTTCGGCGGTTTCGGCCGCCATGGCGCGCACATCCAGCGGCACGCCGCGCACCGCCCAGTAGTCCGGGGGCGCGTCGCGGGTCTTGGCCTGTGCCTCAAGCTTTTCGAGGGCGCTCCACACGTCGCCGCCGAGCGCGCAAACTAAGTTGCCGTCAGCCATGGTCCTGGTCTTTCGATCTGACCCGGAGCTGTTCCGGGCCTGTGTGTCACGCACTGAGGGTCCGGCGAAATGGTTAATGAATTCAGTGCAAGGCCTCTGATCTGGCTCCTCCGGCCCGGAACCCCTGTAAATTAGCCGCCAAGCTCGGCCACCGCGCCCCTCAGACGGGCCAGATCCTGCGGACGCGACAGCCGATGGTCGCCGTCGCGAATCAGGCTGAACACCAGGTCCTGGTCCTCGATCGCCTCCGCCAGCGCCAGGGCATGGCGCCACGGCACGTCGGGATCGGCGCCGCCCTGCAGGATGCGCACCGGCGCGCCCAGGCGGACCGGCCCGGGAAGGATCAACCAGCGGGCGCCGTCCTGCAGCAGTTCGCGGGTGATCGAATAGGGATCGCCATAGTCCGAGGGGCGCAGCCACACGCCGTTGCGCTGCATTTCGGTCCGCGCCGCCGCGTCCATCCCGGGCCGCATCAGCCGCTCGGTGAAATCGGCCGCCGGGGCGACCAGGACCATGCCCGCAACCCGTTCGGGACGCGCCATGGCCGCCAGGCAGGACAACCACCCGCCCATGGACGAGCCCACCAGCACGAGCGGCCCGGTGGTCAGTCGATCCATCACCGCCAGAGAGTCGGCGCGCCAGCGGGTGATGGTCCCGGCTGCGAAATCGCCGGAGGATTCGCCGTGTCCGAAATAGTCGAAACGCAGATAGGATCGCCCCTCGGCCAGCGCCCGGTCCGCCAAGGCCTGCGCCTTGGCCCCGGCCATGTCAGAGCGGAAGCCACCGAGCCAGACCACGGTCGGCCCCGCGCCCGCCACCGCGCGCCAGGCGATCTCATGGCCCTGGTGCGCCAACCTGCCTGCGGTCTCCGCCGTCATGCGCCTAATCCCTGTTGTGCAAAGCGGGACACGTTCCACCTTTGCCTCGAAACGGTTATGGCTAGGAGGTGAGCCGACTCCCAGACCATTTCACCCAGTTGCAGGTTACGCCGGAACTGGAAACCGGCGGCGCCGAGCAAACCACCCTGGACATGGCCGCCGCCGTGGTCCGAGCCGGCGGCCGGGCGCTGGTGGCTTCGCACGGCGGGCGCATGGCCGACAGCCTGATCGAGCTGGGCGGCGAGCTGTTCGCCATGCCCGTCCAGTCCAAGAATCCGCTGACCATGGCCGTCAACGCCGCGCGTCTGGCCATGTTGATCCGCAGCCAAAAGGTCAGTCTGATCCACGCCCGTTCGCGCGCGCCGGCCTTCAGCGCGCTGCTGGCCGCGCGCATGACAGGCGTTCCGTTCATCGCCACCTATCACGGGGTCTATGAGGCCAAAAGCGGCCTCAAGCGCTGGTACAATTCGGTGATGACCCAGGGCGCGGCGGTGATCGCCAATTCCGACTATACCCGGGCCCACATCCTGGCTGAGCATCACCTGGATCCGGCGCGCGTGGTGGCCATCGCCCGGGGCGTCGACCTGACGCGGTTCGATCCAGCCATGGTCACGCCGGCGCGGCTGGAGTTGCTGCGCGAGAGCTTCGGCGTGGCCGCCGATGATCCGCGGATCAAGATCCTTCTGGCCGGCCGCCTGACGCGCTGGAAAGGCCAACAGCTGTTGATCGACGCCGTCGCCCGGTTGAGGGGTCAGGGCCGGGATGACTTCCTAGTCCTGCTGGTGGGCGATGACCAGGGCCGGCTGGGCTATCGCGGGGAGCTGATCGCCGCCATCGCCGCCACCGGGCTGGAGAAACAGGTCCGCCTGCTGGGCCACTGCAACGACATGCCGGCCGCCTATCTGCTGGCCGATATCGTGGTCGCCCCCTCGCTCAAGCCTGAACCGTTTGGCCGCACCGCCGTCGAGCCGCAGATGATGGGCCGCCCGGTGTTGGCCGCCGATCATGGCGCCACCCGCGAGACCGTCGCCGATGGCCAGACCGGCTGGCTGGTGCCGCCGGGCGATGTGAGCGCCTGGGCCAAGGCCCTGGCGCGCGCCATGGCCCTGACGCCGGACCAGCGCCACGCCATCGGCCAGGCGGGCGCCGAGCGGGCGCGGCGGCTGTATTCAGTGGACGCCATGTGCGAGGCGACGCTTGAGGTTTACGCCCGGGTGCTGGAGGCCAGGCCATGACCGCCGCTGCGGCGACGGAGCCGCGTTTCGGAAGCCTGGATTCCGCCAAGCCGAGACAGCGCATCCTGGTGCTGAAGTTCGGCGCCCTGGGCGACTTCGTCCAGTCCATCGGCGGCTTTCAGCAGATCCGCGCGGCCCATCCGAACGCCGAACTCACCCTGTTGACCACCCCGCCCTATGCAGAACTGGCCCGGGCCACGGGCCTGTTCGACCTGATCGAAACCGATGGCCGCCCTGCTCACCGGCGCGACGAGATCGCCATGCTGCGCCGCCTGCGCAAGCGCCGCTACAAGCGCGTCTATGACCTGCAGGTGACCAGCCGTTCTACCCGCTATTTCTACGCCTTCCTGCCCTTCCCGCCGCAGTGGTCGGGCATTTCCTTCGGCGCGTCACATCGCCAGACCCGCCGCGACCGCAAGCGGCTGCACAATCTGGACAAGCTGGCCGACCAGCTGCACGTGGCCGGCATCGCCCCCGCCTATCCTCTGGGCCAGGGTCCGTCGCCCTCCATGGACTGGGCGGCGCGGACCCCGCAGGGCGAGGCTGTGACGCCGGAGCGCTTCGGGCTCTCGCGCCCCTTCGCCCTGCTCGTCCCCGGCGCCTCGCTGGTGAAGCCTGAAAAACTGTGGCCGATCGAGCGCTACGCGCGACTGGCGCGGGAGCTGGGCCGGCGTGGCGTCCAGACCGGGGTGGTCGGCGGCCCGGCCGAGACGGCGTTGTTCAAGGCCATCGCCGAGCAGGCCTCGGACGCGGTGGATCTGACCGGCAAGACCAGCCTGGTGGAACTGGCGGTGCTGGGAAGCCAGGCCGAGCTGTGCATCGGCAACGACACCGGCCCCACCCACCTGATCGCCTATGCCGGCGCCCCCGGGGTCATGCTCATGTCCCGCGTCACCGACCCCGCCCACTGTGGTCCGCGCGCCAAAATGGTCTCCCTGCAGGTGGAGGATCTGGCCGATCTTTCCGTGGATCAGGTGCTGGAGGCGTGTCTTACAGCCCACACTGACGATCGCTCGGCGCCGAAGCCTTGATAGATCAGGGGCTGTAGCTCATATTTAGACAGCGTGTCCGTTCGCGAACGGCCCGCGCCACTTCAATTGCTCCAGGAGAAGCTCACTATTCGCCGTCCCATGCCCGCGCCACCGTCCAAGGACGGTCCGCGCATCAATGACGAGATCCGTGTTCCCCGCGTTCTGCTCATCGACGAGCAAGGCGAGAAGCAGGGAATCATGCCCACCGCGTCGGCTCTGGAAGCCGCCGAGGAAGCAGGCCTCGACCTGGTCGAGGTGTCCCCCAATTCGGATCCGCCCGTCTGCAAGATCCTGGATTACGGCAAATACAAATTCCAAGAGCAGAAGAAGAAGGGTGAGGCGCGCAAGCGCCAGAAGCTGGTCGAAATCAAAGAGATCAAGCTGCGCCCCAACATCGACACCCATGACTACGAGGTCAAGGCCAAGGCCATGCATCGCTTCTTCGAGGAGGGCGACAAGGTCAAGGTGACCCTGCGCTTCCGCGGCGGTGAAATGCGTCACCCGGAACTGGGCATGAAACTGCTGCAGCAGGTCAAGGTGGACTTCGAAACCGTGGCCAAGGTCGAGTACGAGCCCCGCATGGAAGGCCGCCAGATGATCATGATCCTGGCGCCGCGGTAGCTTTAGCGGCCCTTCCCCCTTGCGGGGGAAGGGTTATTGCCTCACCCCACGAACGCTGCGATATCCGCGCGCATCCGGTCCTTGTGCGTCAGCATCAGGCCGTGGGGGCCGCCGGGATAGACCTCCAGCCTTCCCTGGGGCAGCAGGCGTTCGGTCGCCCGGCCGCTGGTTTCGAGATTGGCCGAAGCGTCCGCGTCCCCGTGCAGCATCAGCACCGGCAGGTCGAGCCTGGCCAGTTCGCCTCGGAAATCCTCGGCGGTCAGGGACCGGTTGGTTTCGATCAGAGCCTGAAACGAGGCCTGGGTCATCATCGCCTTGACCCAGTCGATGGTCGCCTCAGAGGTTTCGGGCGCCACGAACGGCCGCGCATTGGCCGCCATCCAGCCCGGAAAATCGGTCATGAACACCGATCTCATCTGCGCCAGCATTTCAGGCGGCGCCCCGGTGGGATTGTCCTCCCGCCAGCCGAGGCATGGAAGGGCGGCGCCCACCATCACCACCTTGGCCACGCGGTCCGAGCCGTGCCGGCTGAGGCAACGGACGATCTCGCCGGCGCCCATGGAATGGCCCACCAGGGTCACACCCGTCAGGTCCAGCCCCTCCAGCACCGCCGCCAGGTCATCGGCCAGCCGGTCGAAACTGTAGTCGCCGCCCGGATCGCTGGACTTGCCATGGCCACGCCGGTCATAGGCGATGCAGCGGCGGCCATTCTCAACCAGGCCCTGCATCAGGGCGCCCCAGATGTCGGTGTTCAGGCCCCAGCCGGCCAGGAACACCAGCGGCGTATCGCCGTTCTGTCCCCAGTCACGATAGAACAGCTCGACGCCGTCGTCGGTGGTCAGGGTGTTGCGGCGACCCGCACGGGTCGCCTCCAGAACTTTGCTTTGAAGGGTCATGGGTTCAGGCTCCCGGCATGCGGTCGATGAAGCCGGTGACGCTGGTCAGGCGCCCGTCTTCGCCGATACGGCCAAAGTCCGAGCCGGCCACCGGCGCCGGAACCCCTTCCGGCCCCGCTTCCCAGCTGAAGCGCACCTGGTCGGCATAGGTGTCCACGGCGCCGATAAGGCGGAATTTGAAGCCCGGCAACTGGGCCTGGGCGCCTTGGATCATGGCGTTGATGCCCTCGTGGCCCTGGCCGGTCATCAGCGGATCCAGATAGTCGGCGGTTTCGCTCCAGGTCCCGGCGATCAGATCCAGGCGGGTGTCTTCATCCGTCTCGTTCCAAGCGGCGATATAGCGGTCAATCAGGGCGACGGCGGTCATGGCTTGCTCCTCACTGTTTGGCTCCCCGGCGGGGATGACTTGGACAGGATGGAGCAGCCGCGAGGGCCAAGCGATTACGCGCCAGGTAATAGAAGGGCGTTTTTCGGCGACCTGGCTCATTTCGCTTTTGCGAGGTCTTCGGGGCGTTCTGTCGCGGAAAGTTTTTGAGTTTCAGCCTTTCCGTCCGCGCCGGGACGTCTTATCAGCGTTCACATGCGCGCGAATGGGCCTGACCCTGCGGCGGGTCGCTCGACGGCTGCGCTCTACACCCTCTTGTCGGTGATGTTCATCAACATGCTGGGGTTCGGCATCGTTGTGCCGCTACTGCCATTCTACGGCCAGTCCTTCCACGCCCCGCCGTGGCAGATCGCCCTGATCTTTTCGGCCTATTCCCTGGGCTCGTTCTTCGGCGAGCCGTTCTGGGGCCGCCTGAGCGATCGCATCGGCCGCAAGCCGCTGCTCATCTCAACCCTTTGCGCCAACTGCGCCTGCTACGGCCTGCTGGCCTTCGCCCCCAACATCTATTTCGCCTTCTTCATCCGCCTGCTGGGCGGGATGGTGGCGGGCAACGGCTCGGTGGTTCAGGGCTATATCGCCGACGTCACCGCGCCCGAGGAGCGCGCCGGCCACATGGCCAAGCTGGGCGCCGCCTTCAATATCGGCCTGATCGTCGGCCCGTCCCTGGGCGGCATGCTGGCCAGGCCATCGGCGGGCCCGATTGGCTTCAAGATCCCCCTGCTCATGGCCTCTGCGCTAGGCGGTCTCGCGGCCCTGGGCGTGGCCCTGGTGGTCAAGGAAAGCCGCGTGCGGGTCACCTCCGCCACCAAGGCCCCCAGCCCCTGGGTCATGGCCGGCTACGCCGCGCGACACCCGGTGATCGGCCAGTTGATCCTTCTGACCTTCGTGGTTGGTTTCGCCTTCACCGGCATCGAATCCACCTTTGGCCTGTGGGCCCAGCACCGGTTCGGCTGGCAACCCCGCGACGTTGGCGTCTGCTTCGCCGTCACCGGCGCGGTCTCGGCCTTTTCCCAGTTCTTCGTCACCGGCCCCCTGTCGCGCCGCTTTGGCGAAGCGCCCATGTTGGCCATCGGTATGGCCGGCACGGCGGCCTGTATCGCCCTGCAGCCCTTCTCGGACGGCCATGCCGTCACCATCGGCCTGATGGGCTGCATGGCCCTGTTCCAGTCAGTAGCCTTCCCCAACGCCGGCGCTCTGATGTCGCGCAGCATCGACGACGATAACCAGGGCCAGATCATGGGCCTGAACAACGCCTCGGGCGCCATAGCCCGCGTCGCCGGCCCGCTCTGCGCCGGCCTGGTGTTCGCCGGGGTCAGCGTCAATGGACCGTTCTATGTGGGCGCCCTGATCGTCGCCCCGGCCATCTTCCTGGCCATATCGGCTGGCCGCGCGGCGTTGAAGCAGCAGCAAACCGAACAAGCGGCTCTGTCGGCGAGCCGCGCCACGGCCTAACTGCGCTACAGTCCTTGCTTTCTCCCCCCATTTCCCGTATCCACCCCGGCTTCGTGCGACCGCCTGGCCCAAGGCATGCCAGGGCGGTCGATGTTGCTGATCTCTACCAGAGGACGGAGCTTAACGGCTCCGCTGCGAAATGCCGAAGTTGAAGACCAAATCGGGCGCCAAAAAGCGCTTCAAGATCACTGCGACGGGCAAGGTGAAGGCCGGCGTGGCGGGCAAGCGGCACCGCTTGATCAGCCACAGCGCCAAATACATCCGGCAAAATCGCGGGACCAAGGTCATGGCCGATGCTGACGCCAAGACCATCAAGTCCTGGATGCCGTACGGCTGAACCCCTTCCTTCCCAATCCTACAAGACCAAGGTGATCTGACATGGCGCGCGTCAAACGGGGCGTAACGTCCCACGCCAAACACAAAAAAGTTCTCGAGCAGGCCAAGGGTTTCCACGGCCGCCGCAAGAACACCAGCCGGGCCGCCAAGGCCGCGGTCGACAAGGCCGGCCAGTACGCCTATCGCGACCGTAAGGTCCGCAAGCGTTCGTTCCGGGCCCTGTGGATCCAGCGCATAAACGCGGCGGCGCGGCTGGAAGGCTATACCTATTCGCAGTTTATCCACGGCCTTGACCTGGCCGGGATCGACATCGATCGCAAGGTTCTCGCCGACGTGGCGGGCGCCGATCCGGCAGCGTTCAAGGCCATCGCCGACAAGGTTCGCGCCGCGCTGGCCTAAACGCCAACGCCTTAAAGTGCGTGGTTCGAGATGCGGAGCCTCCCTTGCGGGGGGTTCCGCTCCTCACCATGACGAAGGCCCTGGAAACACCCCTTCCCTCGTCATCCTGAGGAGCGTCTGCAAGACGCGTCTCGAAGGACGCACGCAAATCGTGCAAGGACGACGGGATGACCGACCTTACCGCCCTCGAATCCGATCTGGCCGCCCAGATCGCCGCCGCCTCTGACCTGGCCGCTCTCGACGCCGTGCGCGTTTGGGCCCTGGGCAAGACGGGCCAAATCTCCACCCTGCTGAAATCCCTGGGCTCCATGAGCCCGGACGAGCGCCGCGAGCAGGGGCCAAAGATCAACGGCCTGCGTGACCGCGCCAGCGCCCTGATCGCCGAGCGCAAGATCACGCTCGAAGCCGCCGCCCTGGAGGCCCAACTGGCCGCCGAGCGCGTCGACCTGACCCTACCGGCCCCGCCTCGCCGCAAGGGCTCGGTGCATCCCACCATGCAGGTCATGGACGAGATGGTGGCCATCTTCGCCGAGATGGGCTTCTCGGTCGCTGAGGGTCCGGACATCGAGGACGATTTCCATAATTTCACCGGTCTCAACTTCCCGCCCAAGCACCCGGCGCGGGAGATGCACGACACCTTCTTCTTCGCCCCGGGCGAGGACGGCGAACGCAAGCTATTGCGCACGCACACCAGCCCCATCCAGGTGCGGGTGATGCAGCAGGGCCAGAACCAGAAGAACGAGGCGCCGCAGTGGGCATCTGGCCGCGAGCCTCCGATCCGCGTCATCGGCCCGGGCCGGACCTATCGCTGTGACAGCGACCGCACCCACACGCCCATGTTCCACCAGATGGAAGGCCTGGTCATCGACCGGAACATCCATATGGGCCACCTGAAGTGGACGCTGGAGACCTTCATCAAGCGCTTCTTCGAGACCGACAGCGTGGTCACGCGGTTTCGGCCTCACCACTTCCCCTTTACCGAGCCCTCGGCGGAAATGGACGTGCAGTGCGACCGCTCGGCCGGCTCGATCAAGATCGGCGAGGGGACCGACTGGCTGGAAATCCTCGGCGGCGGCATGGTCCACCCCAATATCCTGCGCATCTGTGGCCTGGATCCTGACACGTGGCAGGGCTTCGCCTTCGGCCTCGGCATCGACCGGCTGGGCATGTTGAAATACGGCATGCCCGACCTGCGCGACGTGTTCGCCGCCGACAGCCGCTGGCTGGAGCATTACGGTTTCTCCGCCTTCGCCGCCCCCAATCTTGCGTCCGGCCTGAGCTGAGGAGAGCTCCATGAAATTCACCCTCTCCTGGCTCAAGGACCACCTGGACACCGCCGCGACCGCGGCCGAGGTCGAGGACGCCATGACCATGGCCGGCCTCGAGGTCGAGCACGTCACCGATCCGGCGGCCAAGCTCGCCGCCTTCTCGGTGGCCAAGATCGTCGAGGCGGTCCAGCACCCCAACGCCGATCGCCTGCGCGTCTGTCAGGTGGACACCAAGGACGGCCGCAAGGAGATCGTCTGCGGCGCCCCCAACGCCCGCCCCGGCCTGACCACCATCTATGCGCCGCTGGGCGCTTATATTCCCGGCAGTGGTGTCACCCTGGAGCCGCGCGCGGTCCGCGGCGTAGTCTCCAACGGCATGCTGTGCTCGGCCGCCGAGCTGGAGACGGCGACGGAATCCGACGGCATTCTCGAACTGGCTGATAACCTTGCGGTGGGAACCCCCGCCGCCCAGGCGCTGGGTCTGGAGGCTGTGATCGATTTCGAGGTCACGCCCAACCGCCCCGACTGGCTGGGCGTCGCCGGCATCGCCCGCGACCTGGCGGCGACGGGCCTGGGCCGCTTCACCACCGCGCCCGTCGAGCCGGTCAAGGGCGCCTTCCCCTGTCCCATCGACATTCGCCTGGATGGCTCGGACGCCTGCCCCGCCTTTTCCGGCCGTTTGATCCGTGGCGTCAAGAACGGTCCCTCGCCGGCCTGGCTGCAGGCGCGGTTGAAGGCCATCGGCCTGCGTCCCATCAGCACCCTGGTCGACATCACCAACCTCATCACCTACGACCGCGCCCGGCCATTGCACGTCTATGACGCGGCGACCCTGACCGGTGGCTTCATCGAGGCCCGCCTGGGCCGCGAGGGCGAACAGGTCGCGGCCCTGGACGGCGAGACCTATGCGGTCACGCCCGAGATCTGCGTCATCGCCGACGGCTCCGGCGCCATCGGCCTGGGCGGAGTCATGGGCGGCCTGTCCACCGGCTGCTCGGACGCCACCACCGACGTTTTCGTCGAAAGCGCCTGGTTCGACCCCATCCGCACCGCCCAGGCCGGCCGCAGCACTGGCATCTCCTCTGACGCTCAATACCGCTTCGCCCGCGGCGTCGATCCGGGCTTCATGGTCACTGGCCTGGAGCTGGCCACGCGACTGATCCTGGATCTGTGCGGCGGCGAGCCCTCAGAGGTTCGCGTCGCCGGCCAGGTTCCCGCCCCGTCAGCGCCAATCGCTTTCGATCCGGCCTATGTGGAGCAGCTGTCGGGCCTGGATATTGGCGCGGATAGGGCGTTGGAAATTCTTACCGTGCTCGGATTTTCCATGGTCGGACAGGGAGCCACGCTCAGCGTCCAGCCGCCGACCTGGCGGCGCGATGTCGACGGAAAGGCCGACCTGGTCGAGGAAGTCGCCCGCATCGCCGGCTATGGCGCCCTGCCTTCGACGTCCCTGCCCGAGCTTCCCCGCGCCGTAGGCGGCGTGCTCAGTGTGCGCCAGTCGCGCGCCCGCGCCGGCCGCCGCGCCCTGGCCGCCCTGGGCTGGTCCGAGGCCGTCACCTGGTCGTTCACCGCCCGCAGGTTCGCCGAACTGTTCGGCGGCGGCCAGCCGCAGCTTGTTCTGGCCAATCCCATCGCGGCCGAACTGGACTGCATGCGGCCTTCGATCCTGCCCACCCTGATCGAGGCCGCCGTCCGCAACGCCAAGCGCGGCTTCGCCGACGTAGCCCTGTTCGAGATCGGTCCGATCTTCAGCGGCGATCGCCCGCAGGACCAGCGCACCGCCGTCACCGGCGTCCTGGTTCCGCACCCTCCGCGTCGCTGGGACGGGGTCAAGATCGACGACCTGTTCGCCTTGAAGAGCGACCTGCTGACCCTGCTGGACGAGCTGGGCGCGCCCACCGCCTCGCTGCAGACCGCGCAAGGCGCCGCCGCATCCTGGTGGCACCCCGGCCGCTCGGCCCGCCTGCAGTTGGGGCCTAGGGCGGTGATCGCCGAGTTCGGCGCTCTGCACCCCAGCGTGCTCAAGGCCCTTGATGTGGATGGCCCTGTCTATGGCTTCGAAATCTTCCTGGAGGCCATCCCCGAGCCCAAGCGCAAGGCGGTGAAGACCCGCCCGGCGTTGGAGCTGTCACCCCTGATGCCGCTCAGCCGCGACTTCGCCTTCGTGGTCGAGGATAGGATCGCCGCCGGCGATCTGGTCCGCGCGGTGGCCGGCGCCGACAAGACCCTGATCGCCAGCGCCCGAGTGTTCGACGTCTATGCCGGCCCCGGCGTGCCCGAAGGCGCCAAGTCCCTGGCCGTAGAGGTCAGCGTCCAGCCCCGCGACCACACCCTGGCTGAAGCCGAGATCGAAGCCCTGTCCGCCAAGATCGTGGCCGCGGCGGGTAAGGCGGTCGGGGCGAAGCTGCGAGGATAGGCGCCATATTCTCCTCCCCCGTTTGGCTGCGCCGAACGGGGGAGTTGGCACGCGCCCCCTGGCGCTCCCCGTCCCCTTGCCTAAACTTGCCGCATCCACTGTCCGGAGCGCCGATGACCAGGTCCAAACCCGCCGCCGAGCTTTGGCTGGAGCACGGCCTGTTCGCCTCGCGCTGGCTGATGGCGCCCTTCTATGTCGGCCTGGTCGTGGGCCTGATCGCCTTGCTGGCCGTGTTCGTCCAGGAGCTGATCCATGAAGTCCCGGCGGTGGTCACCAGCGCCAAGCCGGACGACGCCATCGTCCTGGCCCTGTCGCTGATCGACCTGTCCCTGGGCGGCAACCTGCTCTTGATCGTGATCCTGTCCGGCTATGAGAACTTCGTCTCCAAGATCGACATCGGAGATCATGCCGACCGGCCGGACTGGATGGGCACGCTGGATTTCGCCGGCCTGAAGATGAAGCTGATCGCCTCCATCGTCGCCATCTCGGCCGTGGCCCTGCTGCGCGCCTTCATGGCCCTGTCCGAGCCCGGCGCCACGCCGGACAACGCCAAGCTGGGCTGGCTGGTGGGCCTGCACCTGACCTTCGTCTTCTCAGGTGTGATGATGGCCCTGGTGGACTGGCTGGGCAGCAAGTCGGGGCATTAGAGGCCCCGACCGCGGCGACCGCTCAGAGCGGCAGGAGGTGTTGCGTCCGCGTATAGGCCAGATAGCCGACATTGGCGCCCAGGCGCAGGCCGACGCCGGCGCGGATGGGGGCCAGGGTGATGTCTTCGGCGCGCTGATAGTTCACGCCCATGCCGCCGATCAGATAGGCGGTGCCCTCGACCCCGGGGAACCGGCGGAAGATCATGTCGGGATATTGCAGGTTATAGCACAGGGTGAAGACCCGGCTGGCGTTGCCGCCCCAGTCCCAACCGATCGACGGCCCCTGCCAGAACACCTGCTGGGCCGGCTGGTGCTTCATATAGAGATTGCCCTTGCCGTAGCGCAGGCCGACCACGAACGAGCCAGACCCCTCCTCGCCGGCGATGTAACCGGTGGGGCGGCCGTTGTCGCGGAACACCTTCTCGATCACGGCGCCCGCGGCTTCGGCGGTGACGCCGAAGAAGTCGGAGACCTTATTGACCAGCTCTTCCTGACTGTAGGTCTCGGCCTTGTAGTTAGGCGACAAGCTCTCGCGCGGCGGCGGCATGGCGCCGGCCTGATCGCTCTCCGGCGGTGGTCCCTGGGGCGGCGCCTGAGGCGCCGAGGATGACGGCGGTGGCGGCTCGGCGCCATAGCCGGACTCGTTGCGCGCCGGGGGCGGCAGGTCCTGGGCCCGGGCCACGGCGCTGGCGCCGATAAAGGCTAGGCTGGAAGAGATCAGCAGGCGGCGGTCCATAAGTGGCTCCGAATCAGGGTCAGGCCGACGGTCCCATCCCAATGAGTCCGGTTTACGGCGCAAGCCCAAAACGCTCGACCATTCATTTATTTCCGCGCCACAGCGAAGTTTGTTGGCCGGGCCGAAAAGCGCCGCCGCTAATCTACAGATTGTCCTTCAGCCATTGGGCCGCGCGCGACAGCGGATTGTTCTTGTCTCCGGACGAGGGCGCCGCCGTCTTGGCGCCGGCCAGGGCCCGCAGGGAGACCACCTCGCGAGGGCCGAAGGCCGCGCGCTGCAGAATGCCGGCGGCGGCGCAGAAGGCGGGCCCAGAAGCGGCGTCGGCCAGGTGCGGCAGGCGGCGCGGCCGGCCCAGGCGCACTGGACGATCAAACACACGCACCGCCACCTCGCGCACGCCCGCCAGTTGGCTGGCGCCGCCGGTGAGGACGATGCCGGCCCCTGGGTCGAGCGGCGCGCCGGAAGCCTTCAGCCGCTCGCGCAGCAGCTCCAAGGTCTCCTCGACCCGAGGCGCGATGATACCCTTGAGCATGGAGCGCGGTGCGATGACGGGACCCGCGCCTGGATCGTCGCCCCGCGGGGGCGCTTCGATCATTTCGCGGTCTTCATTGGCCGAGGCGATGGCCGAGCCGTGCAGGGTCTTGATGCGCTCGGCGCCGGCGATGGAGGTGGACAGGCCCCTGGCGATATCGGCCGTCACGTGGCCGCCGCCCACCGCCAGGCTGTCCACATGGATCAGCGAGCCATTGGCGAACACCGCCACCGAGGTCGAGCCGCCACCCATGTCGATGCAGATGCAGCCGAGGTCCATTTCGTCATCTTCGAGCGCCGCCAGGGCCGAAACGAACGGCGCGGCGACCACGCCCTGAAACTCCAGGTGCGCGCGCTCGACGCAATAGCCCAGGGTCTGGAACACGGTCTCGCTGATTGACACCACCACCAGCTCCAGGCCCAGCTGGCGGCCGAACATGGAGCGGGGATCGCGCACCCCGCGCTGGGCGTCCACCGACCAGGCCACGGGCAACAGATGGATTGGCCGGCGACCCGGCAAGCGCACCTGGCTGAGGGCGGAAGAGATGGCGCGGCTAAGGTCGGTGTCGGCGATAGGCCGCGCGCCAAGGGTGATCTGGGCGCTGACCCGGTGGCTGGCCAGCTGGCCGCCAGCGGTGGCCACAGTGATCCCCTGGACATTGACCCCCGCAACGGTCTCGGCCCGTTCCACCGCCAGGGCGATAGCGTCCGCCGCCTCGTCCATATTGACGATGGAGCCGCCGCGCACCCCGCGCGACTGCACGTGGCCGACGCCCACAGTCTGCAGGGTGCGCGTGTCACGGTTGACCCCGCCCGGCTTCATGATGAAGCAGGTGACTTTTGACGCTCCCAGATCGAGCGCCGCGACGACGGGCTGACGACCAGCCAAAACCTTCAATCCTTCCCGGGCTTCACGCCGGTCTTCAAGCCGCGACATTCAGTCGAACCCCCTACGATCTCAAGTACCGCCGGCGACCGATTGACCTGGCGCGGCGCCGTCCTTCGGACGCACCGCCACCAGTTCAGGGTCACGCAGGTCGATGCGGGCGAAGCCAAGCTCCAAAATCCGCGATTTCTGATCCAGCTGGTCCAGCTGGATCAGGGCCGAATCCTCACCAGTGGGCGGCAACTGGATCAGGCCGCCATCGCTCATGCGCAGGTCCCAGCGCCGGTTGTCCACACGCACCAGGGCGTCGAGCCTCTGGGTCAGGCGCGGGCGGGCGCGCACCAGGGGCAGGATGGCGGCGGCGGCGTCATTGGCGCCCTCGCCCACCACCAGGGGCAGTTCAGGAAACTTGCTGGGGTCCGCCTCGGTGATGGCGAAGCCGTCATTGTCGATCACCTGGGTATGGCCACCATGCTGCCAGACCGCCAGGGTCGGGCGCTGGGTGATGGCGACGACGATGGTGTCGGGCAACAGGCGCACCACGCGCGCCTGCTTGACCCAGCCCACATGCTCCACCCGCGCCCGCACGGCGGCCAGGTCGACGCCCAGGATGGGTTGGTCCTTGTAGATCTGGGTGGCGGCGATGATATCCGCCTGGGCCATGGCCGTGGCGCCCTGCACGGTCAGGCTGTTGACCTTCAGGCCAAGGCCGCCCAGCGCACGATCCATGGCTGACCCGGCGCCGCTGGCTAGGGTCTGGCCGCGATGTTCGGCGACCAGGGCGCCGATCAAGGCCACAAGGACAGCCACGGCCGCGACGCCGAGCGCTATCTGCGGCGGCAGGCCGACGCCCTTGACGGCGCCTAGCTTGCCGGGGGCGTAGGGCCTGGACGGGCCTTTGGATTTGGGGGGCGATTTGGAAGGCGGTTTGACAGACGCAGGCCCACCCCCGGACGCGCGGCCCGTGGCCTTGGATCGGGGCTTGGCCTGGCTAGGCGCTGCTCCCCTCACCGTCACGGCCATACGCATCCTCCACAATCCAACAAACCAGGTCGTCAAACCCGATTCCGATATGCGCCGCCTGCTCGGGGACGAGCGAGGTGGGCGTCATGCCGGGTTGGGTGTTGACCTCTAAGAGGACCAGAACGTCGTTAACATCATCATAACGCAGGTCCGATCTGGTAACACCTCGGCAACCTAATGCCGCATGGGCCATCTCCGCCAAACGCATGGCCTTGTGGCTGATCGCCTGGGGCAAATCGGCCGGCACCACGTGCATGGACCCGCCCTCTGCGTATTTGGCGTCATAATCATAGAAGCCGGTCCGCGGCACAATGTCCGTGACCGTCAGCGCCTTGCCGTCCATCACCGTCACCGCTAACTCGCGGCCGGCCACGTAGGGCTCGATCATCACCTCTTCGCCATAGGTCCAGCTGGCCGCGACCAGCTCCTGCGGCGGGCCGTTGGCGCCTTCGAACACACGAAACACGCCGACGGACGAGCCCTGGGCGTTTGGCTTGACCACATAGGGCGGCGGCATGACGTGGTCCTTGGCCGCCACGAAGCGGTTGAACAGGCCGCCACCGGGCACGGCCACCCCCGCCGCGGCCAGCACAGCCTTGGCCTTGGCCTTGTCCATGGCCAGGGCCGAGGCCAGCACGCCGCAATGGCTGTAGGGCAGGCCCAGGGTCTCCAGCACCCCCTGGACGCAGCCGTCCTCACCCCAGGCGCCGTGCAGGGCGTTGAACACCACGTCCGGCTTCAACGCCGTCAGCACTTGAGCCAGGTCCCGGCCAGCGTCCAGGCGGGTGACCTTTGCGCCGGAGCGTTCCAGCCCGTCGGCGCACGCGGCGCCGGTGACCAGCGACACCTCGCGCTCCGGCGACAGCCCCCCCATCAGCACAGCGACGTGGTGGCCAGAAAGGCGTCCGCTCATGAAAGGCTCCAGCTCAACTCGGTGCGCTTGTCGCGCAATCAGCGCGGCCTGTTAAGTCCCTCAGACTGCTAAGGCTTGGCCTTAGCCGCCACGCCCTTCCTGAAGTCCACATCGCTCTCCGCCACTGCATAGACCAGCGCCGCCCAGGCGGCCACGTTCTGGTCCAGGCTTCTGGCGTCCACCCGATCGAGCACGTCGTCGGCCGAATGGTGGGTGTCGAAATAGCGGCTGGCGTCCTGGTAGTAGGAGACGATCGGCGCGCCCAGAGCCTGCAGCCCCTCCACATCGGAGCCGCCGTCCTCAGCCGCGGTCGGGTCGACAATGATCTTCAAGGGCGACAGCACGTCGGCCAGCCCCTTCAGCGCCGGGCTGGCCACACCGCCTGGAGCCAGACGCAGTTTGTAGATCGGATCCGACCCCAGGTCGCTTTCGCCGACCAATACCATATGGCCGACCTCGCCCTTGTGCGCGGCGGCATAGGCCTCGCCGCTACCGCCGGTCTCCTCCGAGCCGAACATCACCACCCGCACCGTGCGCAGCGGCGCGCGCGGCAGGTCGGCGATCAGCTTGCCGGCGGCCACGGTGATGGCCACGCCGGCGCCGTCGTCAATGGCCCCTGTCCCCGGATCCCAGCTGTCCAGATGGCCGCCGATCACCACCACCTCGTCGGGCCTCTCGCGCCCCTTGATCTCCCCGACCACGTTCCACGCCTGGGCCTTGCGGGTGACGCTGGACTCCATCTTCAGCCGCAGGGTCACCGGACCGCCGCGCGCGGCCATGCGGTCGATCAGGGCGGCGTCGGCCGGCGACAGGGCCGCGGCGGGGATCGGCGCCGGCCCCATCACCCCGGTATGGGCAAAGCGGTTATCCGCGGTGGACAGCGAGCGGATCAGATAGGCGACCGCACCCCGCTTGGCCGCCTCGGCCGCCCCCTCGACCCGCGTGGCGATCAGGGCGCCATAACCGGCGCCGTCCTGGGTGCGGGTCATGGGCTGGGTGACCACGGCGATCTTGCCGGATAGCGATCCGGCCGGGGCGGCCAGCAGATCGGCATAGGTATGGAACAGCGCAATCGGCGCCTCGACGCCTCCGGCAGGGGTGGGAACCGACCCGCCCAGGCCGAGGATGGCCAGTTTCTGCAGATAGGGGCCGGTGATCTCGGCCTCTTCCGGCCCGCGCGTCCACGCGTCCTTGGCGAAGGGCTCCACGTGCACGTTCTGAAAGCCCAGGGCCTTGAGCTTGGCCACGCCCCATTCCATGGCCCGTCTCTGCGCCGGAGACCCGGCGGGGCGCGGCCCGATCTCAGTCGTCAGGGATTCCAGCACCGCATAGGCGGGCGAGCCGGCCAGGGCCTTGTCGCGCAAGGCCGCAGCGGTCTCGGGCATGGATTGGGCCTGAGCGGCGCTGGCGGCGAGCGAAGCGGCGATAAGGCTACCGGCGATGAGGAACGAACGCATGGAATCTCCCTGGCTTGGGGGCACAGTGTCCGACGACTCGCGACGAGGCCAGAGCCGATTCACGCCGCTTTATGCAGGCCCTGATCTTGACGTCGGCGACAAAGTGATATCTATATCACATCCGCCTTTTCCTGGAGCCGCCGATGCCCGCCGCCAGTCAATTGACCTGTCTACAGATCGACGGCGTATCGCTCGCGGTCGACCGGATAGGTCGCGGCGCACCTGTGGTCTGCCTCACAGCCGTTGGCCACGACGCCCACGACTTCGACGGCCTGGCCGAGCGCTGCGGGCGCCGGTTCGAATTCATCCGCATCGAATGGCCCGGCCACGGCCGCTCAGGCCCCGATCGCCACTCCGCCTCGGCGGCGCGATACTCAGATCTGCTCGCCGGGGCGCTCAAGGCGCTCGGCGTGGAGCAACCGATACTGATCGGCAACTCCATCGGCGGCGCGGCGGCCATTTGCTACGCCGCTCAACATTCGGTGCGCGGCCTGGTGCTATGCGACAGCGGAGGGTTGGTGGAGGTGGGCGGGGCCACCCGCGCCTTCTGCAGCTTTTTCGAGCGCTTTTTCGCCGCCGGGGAGCGTGGGGCGTTCTGGTTCGCCCCAGCCTTCGCCCTCTATTACCGGCTGACCCTGACTCAACCGGCGGCGCGAGCGCAGCGGCAAGCCATCGTCCGCAGCGGCCATCGCCTCGCGCCGGTCCTGCGCCAGGCCTGGGCCAGTTTCGGCCGGCCGGAAGCAGATCTGCGTGACTTGGCCGCCCGCCTGGACACCCCCATCTGGGTGGCTTGGGCCAAACAGGACCGAACCCTGCCGCTGGCGCTCTGCCTGCCGACGATCCGGCGTCTGCGCCATCACAGCCTGACCACCTTCACCGGCGGCCACACCCCGTTCCTGGAACAGCCGGACGCCTTTGCGCAGGGGTTCATGGCGTTCGCGGACGCACTGGAACCCTCAAAAGCCGTGCTGGAAGCGGTGGTGGCCTGAGTATCTCCTCTCAACCAAGCCCACTAGCGGCACGCATAATGTCAATATATCCTCTCTCACGCTGACGGCTGAAGATCGACCCGCAATGACGGGCGGCGCGACCGATCGGGGAGGGTGCGATGAAGCTGTGGTCCTGGATCACCGTTGGGGTCGTGGTTGTGGCGGCGGGGCTTGGCCTGGCCTCCATGAACCGCCTGACCATCCTGTCGATGATCGCCCATGCGCGCCTGCCGCACGTGGATCCCAATCATCCAGTGACGTGGCAAGAAGGGCCGTCCACGCCGCCCGCTGGTCAGCGACCACCCAATATCGTGGTTATCCTGGCCGACGACATGGGTTTCAACGATATCACCTTCAACGGCGGCGGGGTCGCTGGCGGCCAGGTTCCCACCCCCAATATCGACTCCATCGGCCACGACGGCGTCAGCTTCGCCAACGGCTATGACGGCAACGCCACGTGCGCCCCGTCCCGCGCCACCATCATGACCGGGCGCTACGCCACCCGTTTCGGCTTCGAGTTCACCCCGGCGCCGGTGGCCTTCCAGAAGATGGTCGGCACCGAGGCCGAGCCGGGCGCCCGGGTCAAACCCCGCTTCTTCGGCGATCGGGTCAAGGATGTTCCGCCCATGGATTCCCTGCGCGTGCCGCCTAGCGAGGTCTATATCGCCAAGGTGCTGCAGGCCCGCGGCTATCACACCCTGCATTTCGGCAAGTGGCACCTGGGCGCGACCCTAGGCGCGCGGCCCGAGGACAAGGGGTTCGACGAAAGCCTCGGCTTCATGCCCGGCGCCTCCATGTACCTGCCGGAGAACGCGCCGGATGTGGAGAATTCCAAGCAGCCTTGGGACCCCATCGACCGCTTCCTGTGGCCGAACCTGCCCTACATGGTCCAGTACAACGGCTCGAAGATGTTCGCGCCCAAGGGCTATATGACCGACTACCTCACCGACGAGGCGGTCAGGGCCATAGCAGCCAACCGCAACCGGCCATTCTTCATGTATTTCGCGCCCAATGCGATCCACACGCCGCTGCAGGCCGCCAAGGCCGACTATGACGCCCTGCCCCAGATCCACGACCATCGCCTGCGAGTCTATGGGGCCATGGTTCGCAATCTTGACCGCAATGTAGGCCGGGTGCTGCAGGCGCTGAAGGACCAGGGCCTGGACAAGAACACCCTGGTGATCTTCACCAGCGACAACGGCGGCGCCGGCTATATCGGCCTGCCGGACGTCAACAAGCCCTATCGCGGCTGGAAGGCGACCTTCTTCGAGGGCGGCATCCACTCCCCCTTCTTCATGCGCTGGCCGGGCGTGATCGCGCCAGGCTCGCGCTATGCCTATCCCGTGGGCCACGTGGACATCTTCGCCACCGCGGCCGGCGCGGCCGGAGCCGATATGCCCAAGGACCGGGTCATCGATGGGGTGAATCTGCTGCCCTATCTCAGCGGCCAGACGCCCGGCCGGCCGCACCAGACCCTGTTCTGGCGCTCGGGCGACTACAAGGTGGTGCTGGACGGGGACTGGAAGCTGCAGAGCAGCGAAGCCCAGCACAAGGTCTGGCTCTACGACCTGGCCAGCGATCCCACCGAGCGGCACGAGCTGTCCCAGGCCCAGCCGGACAGGGTCAAAGCCATGCTGGCCATGCTCAAGGGCCAGGACGCCCAGAGCGTCAGACCCCTGTGGCCGTCACTTCTGCGCGGGCCGGTGTTCATCGATCACCCATCCGGCGTCCCGCAAAAGCCAGGTGAGGAATACATCCTCTGGGACAACTAGTTGACGCGGCGATCGCTCTGGCGCCAGCCGGCGAGGCTGGCTATGGGACAGAGCCTCGGGTCCAGGGTTTGCAAGGGGTATGATTTGACCACGGAGCAGGATGCGGAAACCGACGGCCGGCGCCGGCGCGCTCAGGACAGCCGCGCCCGCATCGTCGCCGCCATGCTGGACCTCACCCAAACTGGAAACGTGTCGGCCAGCGCCGAACTGGTCGCCGAACGCGCCGGGGTCGGCCTGCGCACCGTATTTCGGCACTTCAAGGACATGGACAGCCTCTATCGCGAGATGTCGCTGATCATCGAGGCGCGGGTCGTGGGCGAAGTCGACCGAGCCTTCACCTCAGCCGATTGGCGTGGCCAGCTGGAAGAACTGATCCATCGCCGCGCCACCCTGTTCGAGATGATCACGCCCTACAAACGCGCCGAAGCGGCCCAGCGCCATCGTTCACGCTTCCTGGAGGAGGACATCCGCCGCCTGAACTGCCGGCTGCGGGAGATCCTCGCCGAGATCCTGCCGGCTGCGGTGGTGGGCGATGGCATGGCCTTCGAGGCCCTGGATCTGTTGCTCAGCTTCGAAAGCTGGGATCGTCTGCGCCGGGAACAGAACCTGTCGCCCGAACAGGCGCGCGCGGTACTGGGTCAGGCGGCTGGGCGGTTGTTGGGATAAGCCCCGCCTCACCCAAACAACGGCTCGCACCCCGTCGTCGCCAGCACCCCATCGACCGCCGCCCGCGCCTCGGGCGACAACGCCTCGTGCCTGGCTCGCAGCCATTGCAGGCACTTGCCCTGATAGGGGAACGGCGGTTGGGTCCAGGCTTGACCGTCGACCACGGCCTCCACCGCCTGCGCGCCCGACACCAGGGCTCGGGCGTTAGCCAGCATCACCGGGGAATAGACGCGGCCGATTTCGGTGAGCAGCGCGACCAGGGTTTGCGGGACGGTGTCCAGGCCGATCCAGTCGCCATCGCCTGGTTCCAGGCCCGACTGATCCTCCATCAGGCTGACCCAGGCGAACACCCGCGGGGCGATTTTCAAAGTCAGGGCCATTGGCGTGGGGTCGAACTGAGCCAACTGGGTCAACTGGCCGAACACTGCAAAATCGCAGGACGCCGGCCGGGCGCCGAGCAGGAACGGCTGGTGGGTCAGGTGGGCCTCGAACGCCTCAAGGAACCGTCGATAGCTGGCCTCGATCACCGGGGCGGTGACGGGATTGGACCCGACCACGTAGAGCCGGCCGATCTGCCGTTCGCTGAACATCTGGCTCAGGCCCGCATGGACCTCATCCGTTACCGACAGCCCGCGCCACAGGGGCAGGATGCGGGCCGACCGGTCGACATCGTCGGCATAGGTCCAGCGATAATGGAACATGGCCTTGGTCAGCCACTCGTCGGCATAGTCTTCGATCAGCATGTCCAGGAAGGCCAGGCCCGGATCGGACGGGATGACGCTGCGGCCACGTCGTTCGGCCTCCAGCCGGCGGATGATGGGCGAAGAATCCACCACCGCCTCCAACGCCCCGTCGGCGCCAGGCAGGTAGAAGGTCGGCAGCAGTTGGACCTTGGGCCGCGGCAGACCGGCCAGAGCTTCGCCGCTGGCGGGCAGGAAGCGGTAGGGGATGTGGCGGTAGCGCAGCATCGCCAGCATCTTGCGGGTATAGGGTGATCCTGGGGCGCCGCTGAGGGCGATGCGGTCGTCGGTCATCCTGCAGCTCCTATTGGAAAATCTTGAGGCGGTTGGTCAGGCCGATCTTCGTAGAATTGGCCGGCAGGCTGACGAAGTCACCATCATGACCGACCTTGATCCGCCCGTGGAAGATATGCCGCGCCTCGCCCAGGAACGGCCCCTCAAGCGCCCTGAACGGCAAGGGCGGGATCACGTGGGTGAACAACAGCATCCGCACATGGGCGCGCTCGGCGATGCCGGCGGCCTGCTCGGGCGTGGTGTGATAGGAGACGATGTCGTGCAGAATGGCGGCCAGGTTGGTGCGGCCATGCCGCAGGGCCGCTTGACGTTGGATGTCGACCAGTTCGGGCGACAGGCCCTCATGCACCAGAACGTCCGCGCCCTGGGCCGCCGCCTCCAGGCGGGGTGAAGGCAAGGTGTCGCCGCTGATCACCACTCGCCGGCCCTTATAGACGAACAGATAGCCCACCGCCGGGTCCACCGGGCCGTGGTCCACCGGGAAGGCGACCACCTTCAGGTCCGACTCGTCGATCAGGGTCACATTGGGGCCGGTCTTGCTGACCGCGAACGAATGCGGCGCGCCGCCGAAGCCGCCGGGCGGCATCACCTTGGGGCCGTGGTGTTTGACGCGATAGCCGTGATCGAGGGCGTAGGCCGCATTGAAGCCCTCCACCACCTGATCGACCCCCGTGGGGCCATAGACCGGCAACGGCGCCAGCGCCGCGCCGCCGCCCCAGCGTTGCAGCATCAGTTCGCCCAGGTCGGCGATATGGTCGGAGTGAAAGTGGGTGATGAACACCGCGCTGACCTTGGCTGGCGGCAGGTTCATCAAGGACAGGATCTTGGTGCTGCCGGAGCCGGAATCCACCACGAACAGCCGCCGCCCCGCCACCACCGCCGCGCAAGGCCCCGCACGCGTGGGATCGGGCATGGGCGAGCCGGACCCGCACAGGCCCACATGCAGGCCGTCGGGCAGCTCGGCAAGGGGATCGCCAGTCATCGCCCGGTCGAACACACGCGCCATCACGTGCACGGCCAGACGCTCGCGCATAAGCCAGACCCCGGACGCCAGCAGGATCAGGATCGCCGCGGCGACGACCAGTGTTCGCATCCGCCCCATGGGGCCTCCCGGTGCTTGGCTTATTAACGCCTTTCCGCCATAATGACACTTATAGTGCCAATATCAACCGTCGCCCCAATTCGCGGGCAAGGGCCTGCGCCATGGACGTCACCAACGCGCCGCGGGGCTGGTAGGGCAACTGAATATCCGAACGGGCGCGACCCTAGCGGTGACATCTGGGCATTGGGCGGAATCTGGGATGGCCGTCCCGGAGCCGAAAGCAGCAGTCTTCGCCAGCTCATCGCCCTGGAGGACCGCCGATCGACAGTGCGGTAGGCGCGGGGCAGGCAACGCGGCAGTCATCAGGTGTGACGGTGCGTCACAACCTATAGGTATATTGGGTGAAAACCAAACTTAGATGCTCGGAAACTTAGCCAATTAAGGACTAGGTAACTTTTTCCGTGCCGACTGCGTCGGAATGACGCATGCGACCAAGCGCAACGATTGCACTCAGCTTGGCGTTATTGATTTTTGTTAACGCGTAATCAGACTTTCGTCAGGGTCACTAGAGGCGAGTTCTGGCACTTTGCATTTCCAGGACCCGATGACGAATGGGGCGACCTAATGAGCACAACAGCTATCGATCCCTCGCAGTGGACCAACCTGCTCGACCCGAATAGTGACGTTCTTCTGGTTGGGGGGCAGGACTACTACGTCGAGAACGCTGAGCAGTCCTACAGCCTGACCTCGCCCTCGACGGGTGTGCTGCAGTTCGAGGTCCAGGCCGGCGACGTGTGGTCGGCGGTCGATCCCACCACCAAGAACCGGTCCGAGATCTCCGGCCTGACGACCTTCCTCCCCGGCACGCAGATCAACGTGTCCTACGGGTTCAACCTGCTGCCCGGTTCGGTCAACAGCTCGTCCTGGTGCGTGATCGGTCAGTTCCACCAACTCAATAACGACGGCAATTCACCGCCGCTCGAGGTGGATCTGGTGGGTCAGAAGATGGCGGTTCAGGTCGACTATCTGAACGCGTCCGGAGTGGAGGTTTACAAGACGATCTATACGGACTCTCAGAATATCGTCGAGGGTCACAACTATGCGATGAACATCCAGGTCACCTTCAACGCCAATGGCACGGGCCATGTGGTGCTGACCCGCGACGGGGTGACCCTGGTCGACTACACCGGTCAAATGGGCTTCGCCGCCAATCCGGACGTGTACTGGAAGGAAGGCATCTATCGCGCCGCCAGCACCACCACCATGACGGCGCAATACAGCAATCTGAACATCACCACCGGCGCCGCCGCGGCGCCGTCCGCGCCGGCCGCGCCGACCCCCGTCGCGCCGACATCCGCCGCCGACGCTTATGCGGCCAAGGCCGGAGCGGCCTTGAGCGTGAGCGCCGCCCAGGGTGTGCTGGCCAACGACGCCGACCACAACGGCCAGAGCCTGACCGCCGCCCTGGCGGCCAATGGCGGTCCAGCCCACGGGACCCTGGTCCTGA
>DASXNV010000043.1:0-24391 GCA_036494815.1 Caulobacteraceae bacterium | reverse complement strand
CCTGCACCTTTTCCCAGCGCTCGGCCTCGTCGACATTGCGCCAGGTGGCGGGGGTGTCGGGGATCACCCGCAGGCAGTTGGAACCCGCCTCGGGAAAGCGCGTGGTCCAGGCCTCTTCCATGGTGAAGATGGCCAGGGGCGACAGCCAGGCGGTGAGCCGTTCGAACACCAGGTCCATCACCGTGCGGCAGGCGCGCCGGGCCAGGCTGTCGGGACGTTCGCAATAGAGGGTGTCGCGGCGGATGTCGAAATAGAGGGCCGACAGGTCGTTGGAGCAGAACTCCGCCAGCGGCCGCCACACGTCCTGAAAGCGATAGGTCTCGTAGGCCCGGCGCACATGGCTGTCCAATTGCCACAGCCGGTGCAGGATAAACCGCTCCAGTGGCGGCATGTCCTCCAGCCCGACCCGCTCGCTTTCCTCGAAACCGCCCAGGCCGCCCAGCAGGTAGCGGACTGTGTTGCGCAGCTTGCGGTAGCCGTCGATCGTGGTCTGCAGGATGGTCTTGCCGATCCGCTGGTCCTCGGCATAGTCGACCATGGCCGCCCACAGCCGCAGGATCTCGGCCCCGCTTTCCTTGGTGATGGTCTGGGGATCGATGGTGTTGCCCACCGACTTGGACATCTTCTCGCCCTTCTCGTCGAGCGTGAAGCCGTGGGTGACCACTGCGTCATAGGGCGCCCGCCCGCGGGTGCCGCAGGCTTCCAAGAGCGAGGACTGGAACCAGCCGCGATGTTGGTCGGAGCCCTCCAGATAGACGTCGGCCGGCCAGCGGCTGTCGGCCCGGCCCTCGAGGGTGAAGGCGTGAGTCGAGCCGGAATCGAACCAGACGTCGAGAATGTCATCGACCTTTTCGTAGCGCTCGGGGTCGTGATTGCCCAGGAAATCGCCGGCGGGCCGGGTGAACCAGGCGTCGGCGCCCTCCTCGGCGATGGCCTCGCAGATCCGCGCGCTGACATCGGGATCGGCCAGCGGCCGGCCGCTCTCCTTGTCCACGAACATGGCAAGGGGCGCGCCCCAGGCCCGCTGGCGGCTGACCAGCCAGTCGGGGCGGGTCTCGACCATGGAGCGGATGCGGTTGCGGCCCTGGGCCGGGTAGAAGGCGGTGGCGTCGATGGCCGCCAGCGCCGTCTCGCGCAGGGTCTTGCCGCCATGGACCTCGCCCGCGATCGGCTCGTCCATGCGGATGAACCATTGCGGCGTGTTGCGGAAGATCACCGGGGCCTTGGAGCGCCAGGAGTGGGGATAGCTGTGCTCCACCCGCCCGCGCGCCAACAGATTGCCGGCCTCGATCAGCTTGTCCATCACCGCGCCATTGGCGGGGCCGAACTTGCCGGATTTCTTGCCCTCGGTCTCCAGCACCTTGAGCCCGCCGAACAGGGGCACATGGTCGTAATAGGCGCCGTCGGGGTCCACGGTCTCAGGGATCTCGCGATGGCCGTGTGACAGCCACAGCACGTAGTCGTCCTGGCCGTGGCCGGGGGCGGTATGGACAAAGCCGGTGCCGGCGTCCTCGGTCACGTGGTCCCCGGCTAGCAGCGGCACGGAGAAGCTATATCCTGAGTCCAGATTGGCCAGGGGGTGGGCGCAGACCATGCCCTGCGGGTCGATCTTCTCTTCCCGCCGCCAGGTGACGATCTTGGCGGCAGAGCGCACATCCTCGGCCAGGCCCTCAGCCACGATCAGCCGGTCGCCCGGCTTGGCCCAGGGGGCGAACGGCAGGTCGATCTCCATGGTCTCGACCACATAGACGGCGTAGGCGATGTCGGGGCTGTAGGCGATGGCCCGGTTGGCGGGCATGGTCCAGGGCGTGGTGGTCCAGATCACCACCGAGGCGCCGACGGCAGCATCCGAGCCCTCGATCACCGGGAATTTCACCCACACCGTCGGGCTGACGTGGTCGTGATATTCGATCTCGGCGTCGGCCAGGGCGGTGCGCTCCACCGGGCTCCACATCACCGGCTTGGAGCCGCGATAGAGCTGGCCCATCTGCACGAAGCGGTGGAATTCCTCCACGATCTTGGCTTCGCTGGAATAGTCCATGGTGGCGTAGCGATTGGCCCAATCGCCCAGCACGCCCAGGCGACGGAACTCGCCACCCTGGACGTCAATCCATTGGGCGGCGTAGTCGCGGCAGCGGGCGCGGAATTCGGCCTTGGACACCTCGTCCTTGCGCCGGCCCTTGGCGCGGAACTCCTCCTCGATCTTCCACTCGATGGGCAGGCCGTGGCAGTCCCAGCCGGGCACGTAGTCCACGTCGTAGCCCAAAAGGAAGCGCGAGCGGACCACAAAGTCCTTGAGGATCTTGTTCAGCGAATGGCCGATGTGGATGGCGCCATTGGCGTAGGGCGGGCCGTCGTGGAACACGAACAGCGGCGCGCCGGCGTCCTGCCGCGCCTTGCGCATGGCCTTGTAGAGATCGACATCGGCCCACCCCGCCAGGATCTGAGGCTCCAGCTTGGGCAGGCCGGCCCGCATGGGAAAGGCGGTTTCGGGGAGAAAGACGGTTTCGCGGTAATCGCGGGCGGCGGTGTCGCCGGGGGAATCGGGCGCCATGATCGGATCCAAAATCGGTTCAGGAGGACAGGGGGACGGGTCTCCCGGCGCGCGCATCAGCCAATGAAGGCGGCGTCACGCCGGGCGGATAATTCGAAACCCTGTCCGAACCTTGGTCATGCGGGGGATGTAACAGAGGCGGCGGCGACGGGCGAGTGTTGAGTTTGGCGCGGTTGTGGCGCCCGCTCAAATCGGCGGAGTCAGGATCGCCTTGGCCTCGGCGGCGTCCTTGCCGATCTGGTCGATCAGGGCTTCGAGGCCCTCGAACTTCAGCTCCGGGCGCAGGAAGGCCACCAGGTCGGTCTCGATGGTCTGGCCGTAGAGGTCCTCGTCGAAGTCGAACAGCCACACCTCCAGCCGCGCCTCCACCAGGCCCGTGGTCGGATTGACCCCGAAATTGGCCACGCCGGGGATGTCGCGGCCGTCGGCCAGGCGGGTGCGCGTGGCGTAGGATCCCAGGCGCGGGCGCACATAGTCGCCGCCGGAGACATTGGCGGTGGGAAAACCCAGCTTGCGGCCCAGCTTCTGCCCCTCGACCACCACCCCCTCGATGGCGAACGGTTTGCCGAGGATTTCAGTGGCCCGCTGGGGGTGGCCGGCCTTCAGCGCCTCGCGCACGGCGCTGGAGGAGAATTTTTCGGCTCGCGTGTCTCCCGCCCGCTCGGCGATGGAGACGGTGAAGCCGTGCGCCTCGCCATAGAGCTTAAGGGCGTCGGGATCGCCGCTGCGCCCCTTGCCGAAGGTGATGTCGAAGCCGGCGGCGATGTGGCGCGCGCCCAGGCCATTGGCCAGGACGTCTATCGCAAAGGTCTCGTCGCTCATCTGCGCCATCTCGGCGTCGAAGGGCAGAACATAGAAGAAGTCGACGCCCAAGTCGTCCAGGGCGCGGGCCTGCTGATCCAGGCTCATCAGGCGAAAGGGCTCCACTTCCGGATGAAACCAGCGGCGCGGATGCGGCTCGAAACTGATCACCCCCAGGGGCGCGCGTAGACGGCCCGCGGCGGTGGCGGCGGCGGCGATCACCCGCTGGTGGCCTCGATGCACACCGTCGAACTCGCCAAGCGCGATGGCCGCGCCGCGATGCTCCGGTTCGACGTCGCGCCAGCCGTGGATCACCTTCAGATGCAAGTCAGCCGCCCCGCCGCGAAACCATCACCACCGCCTCGCCCTGGACCACCGCCTTGCCGGCCACCGTGCAGACGGTCGCCAAGGTGACGTGGGCCTTGTCCGCGTCGATCGCCGAGACGGTGACGCGGGCCGTGACCGTATCGCCGATCCGCACCGGGCGGCGAAACTTCAGGGCCTGGGACAGGTAGATTGTGCCGGGGCCGGGCAATTGCATCCCGATCACCGCGGAAATATAGCTGGCGGCGAGCATGCCGTGGGCGACGCGGCCCTTGAAGACGGTTGTCGCGGCGAAATCCTCGTCCAGATGCACGGGGTTGGCGTCGCCCGACACCTCGGCGAAGGCGACGATGGTCGCCGCGCTGACCGTCCAGCTGCGTTCGGCGGTTTGGCCGACACTCAGATCTTCCAGGACCAGGCCGGTCACGTCGCCCTCCGCAGCGCCAAACTCTAGCCTTTTAGCCAAGATCGATCTGCTGTCACGCCTGTCACCACGTCAGGTCGGCCATCAAATAGCGGGCGGTGAGGCCGTCGGAGAGCAGCCGGGCGGCGGCGGCGACCGGATCGAGGCGTCCTGCAGCGTCGCTGACCTCGGCCCGGTGGATGCCGCCGGCGACGAACAGGCAGTCGAGCTTTTGGTGCAGGGCGCCGCGCACGTCGGTCGGCAGGCCGTCGCCGATGCACAGGACCCGCGCGCGATCGACCGGACGGCCGAGCAGCGCTGCGCCTTCGGCCAGGGCCAGGCCATAGATGGCCGCGTGGGGTTTGCCGGCCATGACCACCGCCCCGCCGAGATCAGCGTAGAGCTCGGCCAGGGCCCCGCCGCAATAGATCAGCCGGTCGCCCCGCTGGACCACGATATCGGGATTGGCGCAGATCATGGTCAGGCCGCGGGCGATGCAGGCCACGAAGCGCTCGCGATAGTCCTCGGGTGTCTCGACCTCATCGTCATTGGGGCCGGCGCAGCTGATGAAGGCGGCGCCGTCCGGGCCGACGAAATCGAGGCCAAGGCCTTCATAGAGCGGAAAATCGCGCTCCGGCCCGATGGCCCAGGCAGGCCCCGGCGCGCGAGCCGACAGCAGGACCCGCGTCGCATCGCCCGAGCTGACAAAGGCTGACCAGGCCGAGCGCGGCACGCCCAACTGGGCCAGCTGCGCATGCACCGCCTGGGACGGGCGCGGGGCGTTGGAGATCAGCACCACCGGCCCGCGCTCGGCGGCGAAACGCTGCAGCGCCTCGCAGGCGGCGGGGAAGCTTTCCCGGCCATTGTGGATCACACCCCACACGTCACAGAGCAGGACGTCATAGTCGGCGGCGATTTCGGCGAGGCCGGTCAGGGGTGCGGGAGCGGTCATGCCCTGGCGGGTAAAGGCGGATGAGGCGGGGGTCAACGGGCGTGACCGCGATCCGCCCGAGGAATGACGCGGCGCCTAGCGCGCTTCCGGCCAAAGTGGATCCGGTTTGGCGATCAGGCTCTAGCGCACCGCCCGCCGCAGTAGGCCCCGCTTCACAAGGTCCGTCGGCGGCTCGGCCTCGGCCAAGACCGCGTCGCGGATGGCGCGGGGTTCGCCGAACAGGTTGCCCTGGCCATAGCCGATATTGAGTTCGAGGATATCGACCACATGCCGCTCGGACTCGATCTTTTCGGCGATCACCTCGACGCCATAGCGCCGGGTCAGGTCGGCGAAATCGGCGGCGGCGATGTCCTTCAGGGTGCGCAGGGTCAGGCGGCCGTCATGCTCGACCAGTTGGCCCAGCAGGGTGTCGGCGGTGACCTTGACGAACTTGACGTCCGCACGGGCCAGATCCTGGAAGTCCAGGTCCAGGTCAGTGACCTTGTCCAGCGAGAAGCGGAAGCCGAGGTCGGCCAGCTTGGCCATGTTGCGGGCCTCGACGGCGCCGCGGCGTTCAAAGGCCGATTGGCCCAGCTCGAACACAAGGCCGCTGGACATGTCGCGGTTCTGGGCCAGGAACTCCAGGAACTGCGGGAAGAAGGTCTCGTCGCCCAGGGAGGCCAGGGAGATGTTGCAGAAAATGGCCACCTTGCGGTCGCCCTTGGCCAGGCGGCGCACGATCTGGGCGCAGCGGAACAGGAGCAGGTTGTCGATGGTCGACATCAGCCCTTCCGGCTCGGCCACGCTGAGATATTCCGCCGGCATCAGCACCCGGCCGGTGACGTCGCGCAGGCGCGAGAAGCTTTCGTAGAACACCGTGCGGCGCTGGGGCAGGCCGACAATGGGCTGCAGGTAGAGATCGATGCGGTTGTCGCTGAGGGCGTCGCGGATGGTGTCCAGCAACACGGCGTGCTGCGAGGAGCGGCTGCTCAGGGCCTCGGCCACCCGGATCTGAACCGGCGACACCGCGGGCGGCGCGGCGGCGACGGCCGCGGCCAAGCGGTCTTCCAGGGTTTCGCTGATCTCGTGGACCACGTCGTCCAGGCGGCGGATCTCTTCGGCCAGCACTTCCGAGCGCTCGAAAGTCTCGGTGGCCACGGTCTGGGCCAGGACGCCGAGGCGCTCGTGCATCTTTTCCATCTGATTGGCGAGGATTACATGGGCGTCGCGCACATCGGCCAGTTCCCGGCGCAGGCGGGCGCCCTGTTGTCCCCGCGCCACATAGGCGTGCAGGGCCAGGGTCAGGGCCAGGCCGCCGATCAGAGCGGCCACGCCGGCGCCCCAACCGCCGCCACCCCGCCAGATGAGCAGGGCCGCTGTCAGGGACAGACAGATGTAGGCGCCGGCCAGCAGCGACACAGTGACTTTGCGCATCGTTTTGCCTGTTCGAATCAATTTATTATCGAACGGCTTGCCCCCCTAAGTCGAATCGCATGGCGCCGCAGGGGTAGAGTCGCACCCTAAAGTCCAGAGCGCATCGAAATATTGATGGCCGCAGTCTAGTTAAGGACCGCCGGTCCCCTCAGGGGCACGGACACAGACTTGCCGCCCGCCTTGTAGACCTGCCCACCCTTCATCACGAACTGGACGTGCTCCAGCACGGTGATGTCGGCCAGGGGATCGCCCTGGACCGCGACGATGTCGGCGTAGCGCCCAGCCTGCACCGAGCCGATGTCGGCGCTGTCGCCGATCAGGTCGGCGGCCGAGGTGGTGGCGGCCTTGATCGCGTCCATGGGCGTCATGCCCGCCCGCACCATCAAGGCGAATTCCTTGGCGTTGGTCCCGTGCGGCGCCAGGCTCTGGTCGGCGCCAAAGGCGATCTTGACGCCGGCGCGATAGGCGTCGCCCAGGTTCTTCTGCAGGCGCGGCGCCACGGCGATGGCCTTGGCCGCCGAGGACGGGTTGAGCTGCTCGGGGTGGGTCTTGGCGATCTGATAGACGGTCTCACCCACCAGCAGCGTGGGCGCCAGACAGGTCCCGTGCTGCTTGAACAGCTGATAGCTGCCGGCGTCGATAGCTGCCGTGCTCGATGGAATCCACGCCCAGCGCAATGGTATGGTCGATAGCCTGCTTTCCGTGGGCGTGGGCGGCGACCGTGAGGCCCAGGCTGTGGGCGGTGTCGATCACCGCCTTGATCTCGTCGTCGGCCATCAGCTGCTGGTCGGGATTGTCGCCGATGGACAGCACCCCGCCCGAGGGCATGATCTTGATCAGGTCCACGCCCATGGCCTTCAGCTTGCGCACCTCGCGCCGCGCCGATTCCGGGCTGTCCACCAGCCAGTCGCTCCAATGGCAGTGGCTGAGTTCGGGATCGAAGCCATTGGCCGGATCGCCATGGCCGCCGGTGGGGCGCAGGGGTGGCCCGGCCACAAACATGCGCGGCCCTTCGATCTCGCCCTGGGCGATAGCGTGCTTCATGGGATGACCACCGCCGGGTCGGCGCCCACGTCGCGGATGGTGGTGAAACCGGCCTCCAGGGTGGCCTTGGCCGACAGCACCGAGCCATAGGCGGCGTCATAGCTGGTGCCGGTCACGGCCTCCGCCACCGGATTGCCGCCGTCGAAACTGTCGGTGATGTGGTCGTGGCAGTCGATCAGGCCCGGCAGCACCGTGGCCCCGCTGAGGTCGATCACCTCGGCCCCGGCGGGCGACACAACGCCGGCCTCGACGTCGGTGATGCGGTCGTCATGGATCAGGATCGAGACCTAGTCTTGGGGCGCCTTGCCCACCCCGTCGATCAGGCGGACGGCGTGGATAACCACGTCCCTGGCGCAGGCGGCCGAGCTCGCCGCCAGGGCCGCCACCAGCGCGCCGCCCAGCGCCGAGGCGCGCCATCCGATAGGTCTGGTCATGAGAATTCCCCCGATCTGAATCCGCTTTGGCCGATTGCCTACAACCAAAGAATAGACCGGGCCAGAGGATGGTCCCCGTCGCCCCCTACGGCCGATCCTTCTTGGGCAGGGCCGCCCGTTCTTCGTCCGTCAGCTTGTGGATCGCGGACACCGGGCAACGTTCGGGAATGCCGGTGTCGCGATAGACCACCGTGGCGTCCAGGGGGTTGCAGATCCAGGGGCCGGTCATGATCGATTCCAGCCCCATGGACTGGCGGAAGGTCAGGTTGGCGCACTCCGTCATCAGGTCCAGCCGATAGATGTCCTTGACCCCCACGCGCACATAGACGGTGTGGTCGTTGGGCGCGCTGAAACCGTTCACGTCCCTGGAGAGAAAGCACTGATCCTGGGCTTTGTCCGGGGCCTTCTTCGCGGGTTGGGCCGGGGCGGCGGCCGGCAGGATGGCCAGGGCGGCGACGGCCAGGGCGGCTATCTTCAAGACGTGCGAGCCGGTCACGGCCAAACCTCCTCAGGTTGAAGTCGCGAGGACCCAACTACAGACAAACTCAGTCTGAGGGCATTTCCAAGGCATGAAGGTGGCGTTTGATGTCTGATCCGCCACATAGAACGCTGACAGCCCCGGCGTCAGGAATCTGGAGTGATGACGGGGTCGAGGTCAGGCATAATTGACTTAAGATACGCAGCATACCCGCTTCACCATCCGGGTCCGCAAAGATTTATGGCGCTTTACATGCAGTTTATGCCAGTTTTAATCTGAAATATTTAGATCGGAATCTGAGGTGAACACCGACATGCTCGCAGTCGACCTCGGGGTGGTCCCGTCAAGGATCAATCCAGCGCCCTGCTTTGGGCGATCAGGTCGACTGTGCTCTTGGCCTGGCCCCCTGATCGGGCGCTTTTGCCGATCGAACCTGCCGCATGCCCGATTCGGCAAGCCAATAACGGAGTCAAACCGCCAACCAGGGGTTACCTAGCGATGGCACAGTTCGCGCGTCTGAAACCGGCGACCATCCTCATCGTGGAAAACGAAGCGCTAGTGCGTCTCGAGCTTGCCGATTGGCTCACGGAGCTGGGCCTCGTGGTCTTGGCGGCCGACGACGCCGATGAAGCGATCCTATTGTTGGACGCCCACCCTGAAATCGAACTGTTGATAACCGACATCAGGATGCCTGGCACAATGGATGGTGTTCGGCTCGCCCATCACGTTCGGGGCCGCTGGCCGCCGGTACAAATCATCATGACGTCTGGAATGGCCGATACCCTGCTGTCGCAATTGCCCATGGACAGTATCTTCGTGTCCAAGCCCATTGAGCGTCAGAACCTGTGGGTGGCGTTGGCGTCCATGGCGGGCGAAAGCCGACCCAGCCCGCCAGCCTCGCCGGCCTAAACCGCTGCTTCGGTTGGTTCGTCCTCGACCACAGCGATCTGGGTATGAATGATCGAGATCTCGGTCCCTGGGGTGGCGTTGGCCACGTGGACGCGGGCTTTCAACTGCTTCGCCAGAGCCTCGACGATGCTGGTGCCCAGGCCTGGTGTCGCGAGGATTGCGTCCTTGGGCATTCCGACGCCATTGTCGCGCACAGACAGCGTCCAATTGGGCCCATGGGATTGATAGTCGACAATAATCTTGCCTTGGCGGCTGGCCGGAAAGGCGTGTTTGAGCGCGTTGATCACCAATTCGGTGACGATCAGGCCGAGACTCACCGAGACATCCCCATGAACCTCGCTCTTGTCGGTGCTCACCTCGATCGACAGCTGATCGTGATCTCTGATCATCGACGCGCCCAGGCTTTCGCAGAGCTGGCTGAAATAGGGGCCGAGCTCGACGGCGCCCAGCCGGGAGGAGGCGAGTTGCTTCTGGACGGTGGCGATGGACATCACCCGGTTGCTGGCGTCGTTCAGATGGGTTCGGGTTTCGCTCGACGTCACCTTGCGCGCGCTTTGCAGCAGCACGCTGGCGATGATCTGCAGGCTGTTGGCGACCCGATGTTGCACCTCCTGCACCAGGATGGCCTTTTCGCGCAGCAGATCGTCCTTGAGCTTCTCGGCGATGCGGGCGTCCGTGACGTCGGAAATGGTCACCAGCAGGCGGACATTGTCCGCGTCGCCGAACTCGAGCCTGTGTGCATTGACCACAAGTCGCCGAGGTTCTTTCGAGGCCCGATTGAGGTCCATTTCGTAGGCCTGGATATCGGCCTGGCCGGAACCAGTCGCCGTAAGGAGCGACCGGAGGCGCCGCCCGTCCCACTCACCTGCCCCAAGTTCAAAAATCGGACGATCGGTCACGTTGGATGGGTCGATCTGATACGCCCGGCAGAAGGACGCGCTCGCTGCAACGACGGTCAGATCGCCATCGAGCAGCAACAGGGGGGCTTCAGAAGACGCCACCATCGCCAGGGCGAGACTATGCACGAGGTCTGGATGTGAGGGCGTTGGAGCGGAGGCCATGGACGGCCCTTCTGAATGACCGGAGGCCCGCGACGCGAGAGCCATACCCGGCGGTGACGATGCAACTGGGCTCCGTCACCCACAATCTAGAGGTTACTTTTCAATCAAAGACCACATTAGCCCGAAAGCGTCGCGCCAAATATCCTAAAGCATAGATCAATGTGCCCGCCCGGCGACGGTCGCCGAGGGATTCCAGACGGCCTTATTGTTGGAGAAATGGCCTTCGCCTCACATACACGTAACGTGGGACAGCTGCATTGGTTGCCATCACATGGCGCACCGCGGCCGTTCGAAGTCTCGCGCGGCCACGACGCTCGGGTGACGATGCAGGCGGTTATTTTCCCCCAGCTAGGCCTAGCCTTCAGGCCGTCCTGGTGGAGCCGAGCGGAATCGAACCGCTGACCTCCTCATTGCGAACGAGGCGCTCTACCAACTGAGCTACGGCCCCTTTTCAGGGCAGGGGCGCACATAAGAGACGCGGCCCTGGACTGTCAAGCGCGCGGAAAGGCGCGCCTTGCCGCAGGCGGCCAAGCCGCGCTAGATGAGGTCACGCCCCAGGGACTGAAACCGGAAGCAGATCATGATCGACGCGGTGCTTTGGCTGTTCGATACGGCCATCGACCTCTACATCTTCGTGGTGTTCGTCACCGTGATTATGAGTTGGCTGACGGCGTTCAATATCGTCAATCCGCGAAGCCCGGTGGTGATGCAGGTCGAGCGCATCCTTCACGCCTTGACCGATCCGGCGCTGAGACCGATCCGGCGCGTGATCCCGTCGCTGGGCGGGCTCGACATCAGCCCGATCATTCTGTTCCTGCTGCTGGGTTTCGTCCGGCGCCTTGTGGACAACGTGGTGGGCGGGCACGCGCTGTTCTCCATCTGATGACCGTGCGGCTGGCGGTGCGGTTGACTCCGCGCGGCGGGCTCGACCGGATCGAGGGCTGGACTGTGGACGAGGCCGGGCGACGGGTGCTGAAGGCGCGGGTCGCCGCGCCGCCGGTGGACGGGCAGGCCAACAGCGCCCTCATCCAACTGATCGCCAAGGCGCTGGGACGGCCGAAAAGCGCGGTGCGCATCGCCGCCGGCGACAGCGCGCGGATCAAGCAGCTGCAGATCGACGGGCTGGACGCGGCGGATCTGGAGCGGCTGTTGGGGTGAGCTGGTACTAAGCCGCCATGCCTCCCGAATGGGTGAGCGCGCGGACGCGGTCCAGCAGATCGGGATATTGCGCCATGGCCTCGCGCACCTCGGGCAGGCGGGCCATCTTCAGCGCCTCGTTGCGGGCGCGGTCGGCGGCGGGGCCTATTGGGGCGGCTTCACCCGAGGCCAGGCGCAACAGCAGGTTCAGGCGGCCCAGGGCGGATACGTTGGCGCGGGCCAGGGTGGCGGTGACCTTGCAGTCGGCCTCGACCACACCGCCGACCTCGCCCAGCTTGGCGACGATGGGCGCGCAATCGTCGGGCGCGAGGCCGGCCCGCATGATGGATCGCTGCAATAGCGCCAGGTCGGCCAGCTTGGTGGTCGGCGGCTCGGCGGAATTGCGCAGTTCGGTCTCGAAGCGCAGCGCGCCGATGGTCGAAGCGATCCAGCGGTTAGCCTGGCGCTTGTTGGCCACGCCGGTGACGTTCTCGGCCAGCCACAACAGGGCCTTGACCTCGGCCACCGCCGGTCCGCGCGGCTCGCCCAGATAGGCCTCGACGAAATCGCTGCGCACCAGCAGCTGGGAGCGGGCGACAAAGGCGTCCTGCACCTCTTCCGGGCTCAAGAGCTTACCAGCCGCCGCGGTCAGGGTCATGGCCAGGGCGCGCAGCAGCTCGATCTCGGCCGCGGCGTCGGCGGGGCGCAGGCGGCGCGGGCCAGTCAGCTCGGCCATCACCCGGCGCAGGATGGCCTTGCGCACAGTCTCGAAATAGGGGCCGGCCAGCCAGTTGGCCAGGCGCGCCGCGGCGCCTTCCAAGGGCGGCATCACCCGGGCCACCGTAGGCTCAACATTGGTCAGGGCTTCCACCGCATCGGCGGCCACCAGGCGGGTCATGCCCGCCAGCATGCCACCCAGGTCGAGATCCGCGCCCAGAAGCTCGGCCATGCCGGCGCGCGAACCTAGGATCTCGGCCAGAGGCTGTTCGATGACCTGGAAGGCCAGCACCCGCGGCGCCGGCCCGGTGGGAGCCTTGTCGGCCAGATCCAGCAGGCGGGTGACCTTGTCGGCCCAGTTGACGGCGCGGCCGATATTGATGGCCACCGAGCCGCCCAGCACGTAGTGGCGCTCCGGATTCTGAACCAGGCCTTCGACCACCGCGGCGAAGCCGTCGCCGGAAATGTCCGGGAACACGCCCTTGCGGCCGTCGCGCAGCACGCGGTCGATGGTCGACTGGGCCAGTTTCTGGAAGCTGCGGATCAGTTCGTGCACGCTGACGCCTCGGGCCGAAGCCTCGGGGATCGCCACTTTCTGGATGGCGTGCTGCAGGTCCATGCCCGCCGCATCCAGCTGTTCGGCCAGATCCGCCCGGTGCAGGAGTTCGAAGGCCGTGGCGCGGTTGCGCGACAGAAAGCCTTCCAGAAGGCGGCCGATCCGGTCGCGGGCGTGGCCGCTGTAGAGGTCCTGGGGCGAGACGCACAGCGGTTCGAGGTTCTCGCGCGGCGGCTTGACCTTCTTCTGCTCGGTCTCGCCCTTGCTGAGGATAGTGACCGACTTGAACTCGCGGGTGTCGCCGTCCAAGGTCTCCTTGGTCACCTTGACTCCGACCGCCTTGCCGGTCTTGAGCAGCTCTTCGCCGGTCTTCAGCGCGCCGGTGCGATCTTCGGTCGCCAGCTCGAGAGTCCAGCTGGCGCCGGACTTGCGGCGCACGAAAACTTCAAAATGGATCTGGTCGCGTTCCATCGCCGGCTGTCCTTCTGACCTAAACAGCCTAAACCCAAGGACTTAAGACGCGGTTGAAGCGACTTGGCCACAGTTTCGCCCGCGTGCGTTGCTCCAAGCAGGCTGCATCACTAGTTTGGGGCGGCGCACCGACCCCTTGGGACCACACGATGGCGAAGATCACTCTGGTGGACGACGACGAGAACATCGTCACCTCCATTTCCCTGGCGCTGGAAAGCCTTGGCCACAAGATCAAGGCCTATCACGACGGCGCATCGGGCCTGGCGGCGCTGGAGAGCGACCCGCCGGACCTGGTGATCCTGGATGTCAAAATGCCGCGCATGGATGGCATGGAGGTGCTGCGTCGACTGCGCCAGACCTCAGAACTGCCGGTCATTATCCTGACGTCCAAGGACGATGAAATCGACGAAATCCTCGGCTTCAACCTCGGCGCCGACGACTATATCCACAAACCGTTCAGCCAGAGGCTGCTGATCGAGCGGGTCAAGGCGGTGCTGCGCCGGGCCGAGGCCGGGGACAGCGAGTCCAGCGCCTCGACCGCCGGGACCGTGGGCTCCAAGGCCATCAAGCGCGGCCGGCTGACCCTGGACTCGGCGCGCCACGACTGCCTGTGGGACGACCGGCCGGTCAAGCTGACCGTCACCGAGTTTCTGCTGTTGCAGTCCCTGGCCCAGCGCCCGGGCTTCGTCAAAAGCCGCGACAACCTGATGGACGCGGCCTACGACGATCAGGTGTATGTGGACGACCGCACCATCGACAGCCACATCAAGCGCATGCGGCGCAAGTTCCGTCAGGTCGACCCCGAGTTCGATGCGATCGAAACCCTCTATGGCGTCGGCTATCGATACCGCGAGGCCTGAAGCCCGGATCAAACCGGCGCGGGCGCGAACCGCCAGGATGGGCTGGCGCATGGCCGGCTCGCGCCTCGGCCGGCTGATCCTGTTTCTCAACCTGATGGGCCTGGCCATCCTGATCGCCGGGGCCCTGGTGCTGAACGAGACCCGCCAGGGCCTGATCAACGCCAAGATCGACAGCCTGACCACCCAAGGCGAGTTCATCGCCAATGTGATCGAAAAGGCGGCCACCCGCGGCGATCCGGAACCCAGCCTGGACCCGGACCTGGCGCGCAAGACCATCGACCTGCTGTTCATCCCCAAGTCCCAGCGGGCGCGGGTGTTCGACTTTCATGGCGCCCTGGTGGCCGACAGCTATGTGCTGGGCGATCGGGTGGAGTGGAAGCCGCTGCCGCCGGCGCGAAAACCCGGCGAGACCCGGCTGCAGGACTGGCTGCAGGATCGCGATGCGCGGCCGCAGATCGTGGCCAAGGCCCGCGCCGATCTGCAGGTCGAGATCGCCAGCGCCATGACCGGCAAACAGGTGCACCGCCTGCGCCGGGCGCAGAACGGCGACCGGGTGGTGTCGGTGTCGATCCCGATCCAGTACGTGCACGCGGTGCTGGGGGTGCTGACCCTGGAGGCGGGCGACGTGGACGAGATCGTAGCCGCCCAGCGCAAGGCGCTCCTGCCCTTCATCCTGATCGCCGTGGCCGTCAATATCGCCTCCTCGCTGCTGCTGAGCTGGAAGGTGGCCGAGCCGGTGCTGCGCCTGGCTCGAGCGGCGGACCGGGTCACCGCGGCCCGGGCGCGGGCCATCTCCCTGCCGGACATCGCCAAGCGCGAGGACGAGCTGGGCGATCTGACCCGCTCTCTCGAGGCCATGACCGTCACCCTGTCCGAACGCATGGACGCCATTGAGCGGTTCGCCGCCGACGTGGCGCACGAGATCCGCAACCCCCTGACCTCGATCCGCTCGGCGGTGGAGACCCTGGACCTGATCAGCGACCCCACCGCCCGCGACCGGCTGACCAACATCCTCAAGCAGGACGTGCAGCGCCTGGACCGGCTGATCACCGACATCTCCAACGCCTCGCGCCTGGACGCCGAGCTGTCACGCGATGCGCCTCGGCCCCTGGACCTGGAACGGCTGCTGTCGGACATAGCCAGCCTCTATGACCAGTCGGCCAAGCCGGGCGATCCGCCGGTGCGCTTCATCGACCCCGACAATCTGGACAAGGCCATGGTGCTGGGCCGCGAGAGCCCGCTGAGCCAGGTGTTCCGCAACCTGATCGACAATGCGCGCTCATTTTCGTCGCTGGCGGAGGGCGGCGTGGGCGAGGTGCGGGTGCGCCTGCAGCGTGCTGGCCGCGATATCGTCGCCTCGGTCGAGGACGACGGTCCCGGGATCCCGACGGAAAACCTGGAGACAGTGTTCGAGCGCTTCTATACATCCCGTCCCAAGGGCGCGGCCTTCGGCGGCCATTCGGGCCTGGGCCTGTCCATCGCCCGCCAGATCATCGAGGCCCACGGCGGCCACATCCGAGCTGAAAATCGTATCGATGGCGACGGGCGCGTGATCGGCGCCCATTTCATCGTCACCCTTCCTGAAAGACGCCCATGACTGTTCGCCACGCCGGCCTGATCGCCCTCTGGGATGCGGGGGTCTGGCGCGGCGCCCTGATCGAAGGCGAGTCCGGGGCCGGCAAAAGCGACCTGATGCTGCGGGCTCTGCAGGCGGGGTGGACCCTGGTGGCCGACGACCGGGTGGTTTTGTGGAGCAGCGGAGAGCGACTCTATGGCCGGGCGCCCGACTCACTGGCTGGATTGATGGAGATTCGGGGGCTGGATGTGGTGCCGACCCCCTGCCGGGCGTTCGCGCCCGTCACCCTGGTGGCGCGGTGTGTCGCCGCGGCTGAGATCGAGCGCCTGCCGGCGCCGGAGACGATTTCGCTGCTGGGACAGGCGATTCCGGCGATCGCCCTGGTCGCGCTGGAGCCATCGGCCACCGCCAAACTCGCGCGAGCTGTGAGTCATCTTGGCCTGCGCGCTTAACCAGCGTATCAAGCCGCGGCGCCGGCGGGGTTACACCGGTTGCGGGAGGGGTCCCGTGAGTTTTTTTGAATGATCGGTCTGGTGATCGTCACCCATGGGCGGCTGGCCGAGGAGTTCGTGTTCGCGATGGAACACGTCGTCGGTCCGCAACCCGGCGTCGCGGCCATTTGCATTGGGCCGGAAGACGACATGGAACAGCGGCGGCGCGATATTCTGCGCGCCGTGGCCGAGGCCGATGACGGCCAGGGCGTGATTCTGCTTACCGACATGTTCGGCGGCACGCCGTCCAACCTGGCCATTTCCGTGATGGACCAGACTAAGGCCGAGGTGATCGCCGGGCTGAACTTGCCCATGCTGATCAAACTGGCCAGCGTGCGCGGCCGCGAGGACCTGCCCACCTGCGTCGCCCACGCCCAGGAAGCGGGCCGCAAATACATCTCCGTGGCCTCCTACCTGCTGGCCGGCGAGAAGTGATTTTCTAGAGCGATGAAGGTCACCAGCACCGTCGACATCGTCAACGAGCGGGGGCTGCACGCCCGCGCCTCGGCCAAGTTCGTCAAGCTGGCCGGCGAGTTCGACGCCGAGGTCACCGTCAGCCGCGAGGGCCAGACTGTGGACGCCCGCTCGATCATGGGCCTGATGATGCTGGCGGCCGGCATCGGCTCGACCATCGAGATCGCCGCCGAAGGCGCCGAAGCCAAGGCCGCCGTCGCCGCCCTGAGCGAACTGGTGGCCGCGCGGTTCGACGAGGAGCGGTAGGGGGGCGGCGGCCCGCCGCCGCATAGGCGATCTAGGCGATCTAGGCGATCTAGGCGAACATGATCTTGCTATAGTCGCCCCCGCCAGACCTCGCGGGTCATTTCCCAATAGCGCGACGGGCGGACCGCGCCATCTGGCCGGCGGCTTTCGCGCTCGCCCATGGGCGCGAAGCCCGCCGCTTCGATCACCCGGGCCGAGCGCGGATAGTCCAGCGCCGCCGTCACCCCGATCAGGCGCACGCCCAGGGTCTCGAACATCCAGTTGAAGCTGCGCGCCGCGCCGGACGCCCCGCCGCCCGAGTTCTGCTGGTCCGCCCGCCGGGCCCCGGCGATCTCGGCCGTTGCGCGCTCGGGCCAGACGGTGAAGCGCGAATAGCCGGCCACGCCGCCGTCCTCGTCGAGCGTGACCACCAGGACGGCGTCGCCGCTCCCCTGAAGCCGGCGCGCCTCATCGGCCCAAGCGCCGACGGTCTCGGGCGTGATCGGGCGCGGCAGATCATAGATCGGCCCCGAAACCACCGGATCGCTCAGCAGGTCGACCAGGCCGGCGACGTGCGCGTCCGAGGCCACGACGGAAGAAGCGCCCAACAGGGTCAGGTCGGCGGCGCGCACCGCCGCGCGGATGGTGGTCTCTTCCTGCGGCGAGGCCTGCAGCACGGTTTTGGGCGGTGCGCTTATGGCGCAAGTGTTGGGGGTGTTCTGGCGTTGGTTCAAGGTGAGGGATCGAGGACAGGTGGTCAGAGGGATCCCCACGAAGGCGACGATCCGCCAGTTCGCCCCCCGTTTCGAGGCTTCGCCCCGCGCCACCCCCCGTATCGCCGCGCGAAACAGGGGAGGAGAAGAGAGGGCCAACCGCCTTTCCTCCTATGCAAGCGTAGCGCAGCGGGGGGAGGTGGCGCGGCGCACCGCGCCGCGAGGGAGGGGGCGCGGGAGGTCGGAGCATAGGAATGGGCCAGCATGAATGGCTGCATAAACGAGTTTCCGTTGAAGCGGACTGACGTCAAGAGTAGACGAGGAGAAGCCAATTTGACCCGTGCGGTTAGACCGCCTCGGTACCGGCGAAATACATGCAAATTCAAATGACGAACGTCGTCCCGGTCTCCGAGCGACAGGCTAAAGTGGCAATTTTGCTCGCAGAGCAAATGCCGGACTCCGAATCTGGAGACTATGCCAGGATCAACGTCTTCGTGGTCCGACAGCCACACCAGACGCTGTTAGAACTTCAGGTCGCGGCGCTTAGTAAGCTCCGCGATGCGGCTGACATCGAGATTAGACGACTTGTGGATGAAGAAGGTGCGCGGGCCCAGGCCTAGCGACCACTAGGCGCACTTACCCTAAAACCCCTTCGGCCCGCGCAGCATCTTCGCGTCCCCCTCGAAGCCCACCAGCCGCCAGACGCCCGCCTCGTTGCGGAACACCAGGATGCAGGGACTGTCCTTTTTCTTGGCGGCGCAGACGGTGGTGTCGTCGATGCGGCGCAGACCGCTGGCGATGACCATTTGATTGGGGATCGGGGTCTGGGCCGAATAGCCGAGATAGTCAGCCACGGCGCGGAACACGTCCGGCTGGATGAAGGCGTCGGAGACGGAATCCACCAGCGGGCGGGCCAGCACTAAGCCGAGAGCGGCGAGGTCACCGCCCTTGTCCTGGCGTCTGGCGGCTTCGGCCAACAGGCGGGCGCGAATCTGCTCCTTCAGCGCCGGGCGGTCGACATGGGCGTTGAAGCCCTGCTTGTCGCCGTCGCGGATGGCGATCAGCAAGGCGTGGATGTCCCCGGCGGCGTCGATCTTGGTGGTCTCGGCGCAGCTTGCCGCGACCAGGCACACCAGGGCGATGAGGCCAATTCGCCAACTACGCATACGCCGTCTCCAAACGAAGCAAACTCAAGCCGCCCCCACCCGTTCCTTGATAAAGGCGATCACCCGCTCCTCGGCCAGCTTGGTCGGGGATCCGGGCTGGTCGACCAGATGCAGGGTCAGCACCGAATGCGGGGCCATCCCCGTGCCTGGCTGGGCGTCCTTGGGATCCAGTTCGATGGCCTCGAACTTGTCGCCGAAGGTCTCTTTGAGCGCCGCGAAGCGGGCGTCGGGGACGAAACTGTCGCCGTGGAAGCGCAGGCCGATCATCGACAGGCCTTCCTCGTCGAAACGGCGGCTGGCGCAGGCGATCTCGCCGGCGGTGGCGTCGATCATCGCAGCGCCCTTTCTGCCCAGGGGCATGGACGGCTGGGACAGCACCGGGGCCACCACGGAGGGTTCGGTCATCATCGCCAGGGCGAAGCCGCCGGTGAAGCACATGCCCACCGCGCCCACGCCTTTGCCGCCGCACTCGGCATGGGCCTTGCGGGCCAGGGCGCGCAGCCAGTCGACTATGGGGCTGGATTTGCCATTGGCCCAGACATTGAACTCGCGGCGGATGCAGATGCCCTGGATCATCTGGCCCAGGGCGTAGGCCTTGGTGGGCGTGCGCCCGTCCTCGCCGAACAGGCTGGGCAGGAACACGGTCATGCCGGCGGCGGCCACGTGATCGGCGAAGCGGACCACCAGGGGATGCAGGTTGGGCATTTCGTGGATGATGATCACCGCCGGCCCTTGGCCCTTGCGGTAGACGGCTCGCGTCCAGCGCCCGTCCTCGAATTCGCTGCGGACGTAGCTGGCCAGCGCCTCAGGAATGCTCATGTCCCCTCCCCGGATCTTGAGAGTGAGCTTAGCCGAAGCGCCGGCTTTGTCTTGAGCTCAATTGGGCTTCAAGCAAGGCTCATTGCGGCAGGTTGGTCGGCCCTACGGCGGGGCCGGCCAGGGTGTTGTTGGGCGTGTCGTTGAACGGGTCGGAGCGGTCGGGCTGTTTCATGGGCGCCACCGGCAGGGCCCACTCGCCATGGAAGGCGTAATCCAGGGTGACGCACAGCCGCCCCTTGCCGGTCTTGGGATCATAGGTGACGGCGTGGACCCGCAGGTCCTCGCCGCTCTTGATCCGGCCGAACACCAGCCAGACGCGGTCGGCGTGGCAGAGGGCCCGTTTGAGCGGCAAGCCGTCTTCCTGGTCGGTGATCTCGTAGAGGTCGCGTTCGGGCGCCCGGCCAAGCAGGCCCGACAGCCCGCCGCGGCCCAGTTCGCCCTCCGAAGCCGGCTTGAGATCCGCCGCGCCCACGTCATGGGTCTCCACCAGTTTGAGCACGCGGACGCTCAACAGCGATTTCTCGAGCACGAAGGTCAGGCCGGCCTCGGTCATCCGCTCAGCGGCCGGGTTGGCCGAGTCGTAGGAATAGATGCGCCTGGCGGCCTTCGCCCCTCCGGTGGCGGCAAGGGCGGCGCAAAGCGCGAGCAGGAACGGGCGGGCGGCGGGCGTGGGAGAGCTCATGAAGGCGATTTCGCGCCGCATATCGGCCTTTTGAAGGCAGCGCTCAAGTTTGTGGCGACGCCGCCGCGGCCGACCTGATCGGGCGCCGCAAAAGATTGGCCAGCAACACCAGCGCCGTGAGCCCCACCGCGGCGAAGCTCAGGGCGAAGGCCCACAGGGCCTGGACGACCGTGGGGTGGGTCGCCAGGGCGTAGCCGGCGAAGGCCAGGATCGCCACCACCGCCACGGACATCAGCCGGCGGATCGCCCGCGGGTGGCCGCTATGACCCACCAGCAGCGAGCCTACCGCGAAGGCCGCGCCCGACAGGATCGCCACCGCCGCCGGCCAGCCCGCGCCGGGCGGCACCGTGTTGTTCGGGCCCAGCAGGATCGAAAAGGTCAGGTGTTCCTTGAACGCCACCGCGGCGGCGATCACCGCCGCCGCCCCGCCCCCGGCGGTCAGCGCCGCCAGGGCCGGCAGACGCGCCTTTTCGGGGTGGCCGCTGAAGATGGCGTGAGACACGCGCGGCAAGGCGATCTCGGACAGGTTGCGCGTGACCAGGACCGTCATGCGCAGCAATTTGAGCACAGCGTCCACCGCCACCAGGCCGGCGCCGACGCGGAAGAGGGCGATGAACACCATATAGGGGCCGTTCAGGGTCAGCCACTCGGCGAAGGTGGCCTGCACCGACACCCACAGTCGCTGGGCGTGAGCCCAACCGGCCGCGCGCGTCAGGCCCCGCGGCCAGCCGAACAGGGCGCTCTCGCGGCCCACCGACCATAGAAGATAGACGTGGAACAGCACCGTCTGTCCGGCCAGGAGGCCGCTGAAGACCAAGAAGTCCTGCGAAGCGTCATGGGCCCCGCCTCCCGGAAACAGATCCTTGGAGAGCCAAGCCAGGCTGAGGTAGTTCAGCATCCGCCGGGCGAAGGTGACGGCCTCGAACCGCATGGCGCGGCCCGTGGCCATCATCGTCATCTGCATCTCCGAGTACCAAATATTGTTGTAGGTAAAGGAGAACAGCAGCATGGCCATGGTCGCATAGCCGCGAAGATCCACCGCCCCGACCAGGGGCGGTATGGCCAGGGAGGCGATCAGAAGGACGATCTGGCTGACCTGGAAGGCCGCCGCCGCCTCGGGCAGGCTGTCGGCCTGGGCGGTGCGCACCATGCGCTCGCGCAACAGCACGAAATTAGCCCGGGCCACGGCCTGGTTGATCGGCAGCAGAAACAGGCTGGCGATCTGGATGGCCACGGTCTGTGAATAGGTCCGATGATCGACCACCCGGGCGATGATCAGCATCTGCACCAGGGAGAATAGGATGGTCAGGGCGGCGTTCGCCGCATGAACGCCGGGAAAGCCGGTGGCTACCTCCCACGCACGCCGAACCAGGCCCTGTCGGGGCGGAGCCGTCACGATTTGCGCGCGCACAGCGATTGGATGAAGGCGTGCAGGTCGCGGCCGCGGTCAGCCCAGTCGAAGGCCTTGTCGCAGTGGGCGTAGGCGGCGGACTGCACCGCGTTCAAGGTATCGAAATCGTCGAGCAGGCCGGGGATCGCGCGGGCGATGTCATCCACCGTCCCCACCCCCACATAGTGCTTGCCGGCCTCGAACCCCATCCCAGCCAGGGCGCGATAGACCGCCAGCATCGGCGTGCGGTGAAAGGCGTGGGTCAGGGCGCGATGCTTGAAGCCGCCACCGATCTCATCTGGAACCAGGCCGATACGGACGGTCTGCAGATAGGCGCCCACATCCTCCACATAGCCCATGAAATTGAAGCCGGGATAGCGCTTGATCAGGCTGTCGGTGTCGCCCGGCCCGACGATGTCGACCTGGCACTGGTCCTGAATATTGTGACGCTGCAGCGCCGCCAGCACTCGCTCCAGCACCATGCGCTTGTGGTGAGCCTGATGGCCGCCCATGACACAGATCCGGCGGGGCGTATCGGCCCCCACCGTGCGCGGCGGCGAGCGGTCGCCCTTGTAGGCCGGCATCACCACAACCCCAGGCGTGTCGACGACCTTGGCGAAGCTCAGCCGATCGGCCTCGGTATTGGCCACCAGGCCGTCGGCCAGTCGATTGGCCTTGTGCTCGAGCCGCCCAGCCTTCCAGGTGTCCAACATCAGGGCCGCCTTCATGATCGGCGAGCGCTCCGCCTGGACCATCTGCAGGCGGACATTGTGTTCGTGGTTGTGGTCGACCACCAGAATCGGCGGATGGCCCGGGCCCAGCCGGGCGATCAGCGGTTCGACGCACCAGAACATGCCGATGAAGTCCACCAGAATGGCGTCGGCGCGCCTCGCGGCCTCGACCGCCGCATCCAGATAGGCCGCGGATTCATGACGGAAGGCGACATTGGGCAGGGGCGAGAGCAGGCTGGCCAGCCGATGGGGCGACTTGAAATCGACAAACGACCAGCTGACGTTGGGCCGCTTCGGCGGCGTGACATTGGGGCTGTTGAAGGCCAGGCCATGCACGGGCTCGCAATCGGCCAGGCTGTGCAGCAGCTCGCGCGAGTAATCAATATCACCGCCCAGCATCGGCGGATAAGGCGCCCAGCGCGTCAGCCAGAGATAGGGCATGGCGTTGCAGGGCTCAGGCCAAAAGTCAGGGGCGAAGGCCTCACGAACGGCCTCCGGCGGCGAGGTCCAGCAGGGGCGCGAGCGCCCGGTCCAAATCGCCGCCTTCGAACAGGGTCGCGCCGACGCCGGCGCGCTCGGCGGCCTGGATATCGGTGGGATTGTCGCCGATCAGCTGGCTGCGCTGCAAATCCACCGGCCAATGGGCGGCCAGGTCCGTGATCATGCCGGCGCCGGGCTTGCGCCAGTCACAGGTCTTGGCGAAGGCCTCGACGGTTCCATCCGGGTGGTGCGGGCAATGGCGGATATCGTCCAGGTGGGCCCCATGAGCCCGCAAAGTGTCCTGCACGAACCGGTGCAGTCGGCGCACGGCGTCTTCATCGAAGTAACCGCGCGCCACCCCGGCCTGGTTGGTCACCAGAAAGGTGAACAGGTTCCGGTCATTGGCCGCCTTCACGGCGGCCACGGCGCCCTGGGTCCACTCGAAGTCCTCTTCGCGATGGACATAGCCATGGTCGACGTTCAGGACCCCGTCCCGATCGAAAAAGATCGCCGGCCGGCGCAGGCTGTCCGGGACCAGGGTCTGGGCCGCGTCGAGAGCGTCGGGTATGCCAATGTCCAAGAAAAAGCCCTCCTGCCGCCGGCCCGCGACGCGCCCCTGGGCCGCCAGGGCCGGCAGCACCTCGGCCTCGAACGACCCCTTTTCCGGCGCCGCCTCGGCCACGGCGCGGTTCAGCAGATAGACTCCGCCATTGATCAGGCCACCGTTGGCGTCGCCGCGCTCGCGAAAGCCGCTGATCTGCTCCCCGTCCAACTCCACCACGCCGAAGCGCGAGGCGTCGCTCTGGTGGCGCAGGCTCAGGACCGCCTGGGTCTCAGGTTGGCGCGCGGCCACCGCCACCAGATCGAGCCAATTGAAATCGAAGACGGAGTCGCCGTTAAGCAGAAAGAAGCGCTCGTCCAGCCGGCCGGCGGCGAAGCGCAGGGCCCCGCCGGTGCCCATGGGCGCAGGCTCCACCACCAGCTCGACCTGGAAATCGGGGTCCTTGGGCTGGCTCTCGATAAATGAGACGATGGCTTCCGAGCGATGGCCGGCCAGGAGCAGCACGCGGCGAAAGCCGAACCGCCGTGCGTGCCACAACAGATAGCTGAGGAAAGGCTGGCCGCCGACAGGGACCAGCGGCTTGGGCAAGCCGGCCAGCCGATCGCCCAGGCGCGTTCCCAGTCCCCCGACGAGAATGACGCACTGGGTGGGCGCGGGCAGGCTGGAACTCATCTGATCCGTCCGCTTAATCGCCAGGGTTCACTCTCCGCCGTGTGTTCGAACGCCCGGCCGGCGACGTATCGCCGCTTTTAGCGAGGCGGAATGGCCAGTGTCCATAGTCGGACGGACAAGGCGGTCCATGCGAAGCGGTCTGGAGCGCCGACACCCGCCCTACCGTCCGATCGAGGTATATTGGAAGCCGCGTCCCTTGAGTTCGGCGGGACGGTAGACATTGCGCAGGTCGATGAGGGCGGAGCCGGTCATGAGGCTTTTGACCCGGTCCAGGTCGAGGGCGCGGAACTGGTCCC
>DASXNV010000042.1:0-17651 GCA_036494815.1 Caulobacteraceae bacterium | reverse complement strand
CCGCCACGGTCAGGAAGACCGCCGTCGGCGCCAAGCAGGCCAAAGACGCCGTTTCGGCGGCCAACGAGGTGGCCGGCCGATCGCGCGAGATCGTCAGCAAGGCGGTGGCGGCCATGGGGCGGATCGAAAGCTCATCCCAGGAGATCAGCCAAATCATCGGCGTGATCGATGAGATCGCTTTTCAAACCAACCTGCTGGCCCTCAACGCCGGGGTGGAGGCCGCCCGCGCCGGCGACGCCGGGCGCGGATTCGCCGTGGTGGCCTCCGAGGTTCGCGCCCTGGCCCAGCGTTCGGCGCAGGCTGCTCACCAGATCAAGGCGCTGATTTCAACCTCCTCGGACCAGGTCGCCCACGGCGTGCATCTGGTTGGGGACACAGGCCAGGCCCTGCAGCTCATTGTGGCCAATGTGGCTCAGATCGAGGGCCTGGTGGCCGAGATCTCGGCCTCGGCCCAGGAGCAGTCGACGGGCCTGAACGAGGTCAACACCGCGGTCAATCAGATGGACCAGGTGGTGCAACAGAACGCCGCCATGGTCGAGCAGTCCACGGCTGCGGCCCACTCGCTCAAGATCGAAACCGCCGCGCTGGCGAGGTCGGTCGCCGCCTTCAAGATCGGGGGGCCTGACCGGGATCAACGCACGGCGGCAGGATTGGATCGCAACGCCGTACAGGGCCGGCCGCCTGTCCGCGGTCCCGGCGGAATGCGGGCCGGCCGTTCCGGGAGAACCGCTTCCGCCACCGCCAGGGAGCATGGCTGGGAGGAGTTTTAGCCGCAGGCTCAATACCCAATTCGAGGCGCCCGCAGGGCCGCCCGACCTCCCGACCAGAGCTCCCGGTGGCGAAAGCGGCGAAGTCCCTGCGTCGGGTTGGCGCCGTGGAGCGCTGGGGATAGGGCCGACTAGATCAGCCGATCCCCATCCTGCCTCAGCAGGGCGGGCCGTCGTCCAGGTGATCGTAGAGGATACGCTCCGCATCCCCCTTGGGATCCTCGTATTGCCCGGCGCCGAAGGTCCAGAGGAAGGCGATCAGCCCCATGAGGGCCAGGGCCAGGGATATGGGCACCAGAAGCACAAGAGCCGTCATGTCTGCCTCCCAAATCTTGCGAGTCTCAGGGCGTTGAGCGTCACCGCCAGCGACGAGCCGGACATGGCCAGGGCCGCGATCAGCGGTGTCACCAGGCCCAGGACGGCCGCCGGGGCGGCGATGAGATTGTAGGCCGCGGCGAAGGTGAAATTCTCCAGAGCTCGCCGCCTTGCGGCCCGCGCCACGTCTATGGCCTCGACCACGGCCGACAGGGCTTGGCCCTGGAAGACCAGGTCCGCTGCCATCTGGCTGGCGTCGGCGGCCGCGCCGGGGGCCATGGAGGCATGGGCCTTGGCCAGGGCCGCGGCGTCGTTGAGCCCGTCGCCCACCATCAAGGGGCGTCTGCCGGCGGCGATCAGGGCGTCGATGGCCTCGGCCTTGTCCTGAGGCGTGAGCCCGGCGCGGAAATGCTCGATGCCGACGCCCTCGCAGGCGCGCTGAACGGCGAAGATCGTATCCCCCGACAGGACCTCGATCGCCAGGCCGCGGGCCTTCAGGGCCCGCACCGTTTCAGCCGCGTCCGCGCGCAGCTCGTCGGTGAAGCAAAGGCGCCGCGGGGCCTCGCCCTCAAAGGCGAACCACAGCACCGTTTCGGCATCCGCCGCAGGGGCGGCGCCGACAAAGGTGGCCCGGCCCAGCCTGGCGGGCCGGCCGTCGATCAGGCCTTCCACGCCCATGCCGGCGACTTCGCGCGCTTGGTCGGCCACTGGGCCGGGGCCGGCCTCAAAGGCCAATGCCCGGGCCAGGGGGTGGCGCGAGGCGCGGGCCAGGGGCGCGGCGGCGCGCACCAGATCCGCATCGGCGGCGAGCAGCCGCGGCCGGCCGTGGGTCAGGACCCCGGTCTTGTCGAACACCACACAGTCGACCTCGGCCAGACGCTCCAGGGCCGCGCCCGACTTGACCAGCACATTGCGCTTGAACAGCCGCCCGGAGGCCACGATCTGCACCGCCGGCACGGCCAGGCCCAGGGCGCAGGGGCAGGTGATGATCAGGACCGCCGCCGCCCGCATCAGGGCGTCGGGAAAGGCAAGGCCCGCGATCAGCCAGCCGACGAAGGTCAGGGCGGCGACACTGTGGACGGCGGGCACATAGATGGCCGCGGCGCGATCGGCCAGGCGCACATAGCGCGACTTGGTCTGGGCGCCGGCCTCCATCAGGCGGGCGATGGCGGCGACGGCGGAGTCCTCGGACCGCGCCACGGCGCGCACGATCAGCCGGCCCGTGAGGTTGATCGCCCCCGCCTGGACCCGGCCCCCGGGGGCGACGCAGACCGGCGCCGTCTCCCCGGTCAACAGGCTGACATCGAGATCGGCCGTCCCCTTCTCCACCTCTGAATCCACCGGCATGCGGTCGCCGGGCAGGACCACCAGCCGGTCGCCGACGGCGATATCGGTCAGGGCCACGGACAGGGGCGCGCCGGCGGCGTCCAGGCGGGTGGCGGTGGCGGCCTGCAGCGCCAAGAGATCGCGCGCCGCGCTGCGCGCGCCGGCCCTCAGCTTGTGATCGAGATAGCGGCCGATCAGCAGCAGGAACAGCAGTGAGACGGCTGCGTCGAAATAGGCGTGGCGGCCATGCAGGGCGGTTTCGTAGAGACTGACGCCGATGGCCAGGAGCACGCCGATGGAGATCGGCACGTCCATATTGGCCTGGCCCTTGCGCAACGACGCCCAGGCGCTCCGAAAGAAGGTCATGCCGGCGAAGAGAGCGCAGGGCGCGGCGATGAGCGCGGTCAGCCAATAGAACAGGGTGCGGACGCCCTCGCCCATCTCCTGGTGGAGCAGGCCGGCCCAGATCGGCACGGAAAACATCATGGCGTTGCCGGCGCCGAACCCGGCCACACCCAGGGCCATGGCCAGGCGGCGGCCTTCGCCATCCTCCTGGGCCAGGGCCTGGGCCGGATCGAAGGGGACGGCGGGATAGCCCAGCGCCTCCAGGGTCTCGACGATCTGGCGAGGCTTCAAGGCGCCCGGCCGCCAGCGCACCTGCAACTTGCCGGTGGTCAGGTTCATGCGCGCATGGCGCACCCCGTCCAGCCCGCCCATGCTGTTTTCGATTTTGGCCAGGCAGCCGGCGCAGCGGGCGCCTTGCACCATCAGATCCAGCTGCAGCTCCTCGCCCGCCTGGCGCACGAAAACGGTGGGATCGGCCGCTGGCGGCCCGAGCCGCGGCAGGGTGGCTTTCAGCGCCATATGAGCCGCCGTTCGGCCGTGCGCTGGGCGCCGCGCCGGTCCGCTGCGGTCACAGCCACGTCCCAGGCGCCGGGGCCGGTCTGCGCCACGGCGCGATAGAGCCCAGGCGAGGTCTCGGCGAAGGTCAGGCTGGCGTCCTGGCGCTCGGTGGCCGGACGGTGCATGGCGCCGGTGACGTTCAGTCCGCTGAGCAGGCGTCCAGATCCATCGGTCCAACGCACAACGATCGCCTCGCCATGGGCGTCGGGGGCGACCTTTTCCACGGTGGCGAGCCAGCCGAGGCGCCGCTCCTTGGCCTCCTGGGCCAGGGTGCGGTCATAGGCGACGCCCGCTTCGTAGGGGTCGCTGGCCACCTCGCCAGGGAAGGAATGCACGGCGGCGATGATGAAGCCGACATTGATGGCGATATCGCCGCCGAAGAACAGCACGAGCCCGCCCAGCACGTGCCAGCCGGTCAATCGAAAGGGCCTTTTGGCGCTCATCGGCCTTCATCTCCCGACAGGAATACGGTCTTCTTCTCGGCGACGCCGGCGGGCGAAGCGATCGTGAAAGTGGCGGGCGTCGATTGCAGCTGATCCTCGGCCAGGGGCGCGGTGACAAAGACCTGCAGGGCGCGCTGGCCGTCGGGATCCAGGGTCACGTTCAAGGCCCCGCCCGAGGCCGCCACGCCCACCGCCTTGAGCCGCGCGCCGGCCAGGCCGGAAATGCCGATCCGGTAGGTGGCCGCGTCGTTCGACCGGTTCATCAGCTTGAGGGTGTAGCCGTTGCGGATCTCGCCATCGGACAGGCGCACGAAGGTCGGGTTGCGGTCGCGGATCACGTCCAGGGCCACAGGCGAGCGCGTGACCAGGCCATATAGCATCAGCCCGCTCACCAAGGTCAGGGTGACGCTGTAATAGAGGGTCCGTGAGCGGACGAATTGATGGCGCGGCTTGAGGCCGGCTTCCCGCGCCAGCACCGCGGCGTCGGTGTCGAAGGCGATCAGCCCGCGCGGCCGGCCGACCTTGTCCATGATGTCGTCGCAGGCGTCGATGCACAGGGCGCAGTTGATGCACTCCAGCTGCGAGCCGTCGCGGATGTCGATGCCCATGGGGCAGGCGACCACGCATTGCTTGCAGTCGACGCAGTCGCCGCGGCCTTCCCAGCTGGTGTCCTTCTTGTGGGCGCCGCGCGGTTCGCCGCGATCGACCCGATAGGTGACCTGCAGCGAGTGGTCGTCGAGCATGGCTCCCTGGATGCGTGGCCAAGGGCACATATAGGTGCAGACCTGCTCGCGCATGCCGCCGGCCAGGGCATAGGTGGTGAAGGTCAGGGCGGCCGCCGAAATATAGGCGGTCATGGGCGCGGTCCCGGCGAACAGCTGGCGCATCAGGGTCGGGGCGTCGTGGAAGTAGAACACCCAGGCCCCGCCGGTCATGGCCGCGATGACGATCCAGACGGCGTGCTTGCCGCCCTTGCGCCAGGCCTTGTCCACCGACCAGGGCGCGGCGTCCAGGCGCATGCGGGCGTTGCGGTCGCCCTCGAACAGGCGCTCGACCACGATATAGAGATCGGTCCAGACCGTCTGGGGACAGGCGTAGCCACACCACAACCGGCCAAACAGGGCGGTGACCAGGAAGAGGGCCAGGGCCGCCACCACCAGCAGGCCGGTGAAGTAGTAGATCTCCTGGGGCCAGAGTTGGATGAAGAAGAAATAGAAGCGCGCGTGGGTGAAATCCACCAGCACCGCCTGGCTCGGCGCGCTGGGGCCACGGTTCCAGCGTAACCAGGGCAGGATGTAATAGACCCCGAGCGTGGCGATCAACATCGCCCACTTGATCGCCCGCCAGCGGCCGTGGACCAGCTTGGGATAGATCGGCTCGCGCTTCTTGTAGAGCGGCGCGCCGTCGCCCGACTTCTCGGGCCGCGACGGAGGGCCGCCGCCTTTGGCCGTCGTCCGCGCCTGGCTCGTCGCGCCGATGGTGTCGATGACGGTGGTCACGGCTCTACTGACCGCCCCCCGACTTGACGTGGATATAGACCGCCAGGGCCTTGATGGTGGCGTCGTCGAATCGGTGGCCCCAGGCGGGCATGACCCCGCCATGACCGTTCCAGATCTGGTCGTGGATCGCGGCGCGGCCCGAGCCATAGAGCCAATCGGCGTCGGTCAGGTTCGGCGCCCCGAACGCCTGATTGCCCTTGCCATCGGCGCCATGGCAGGCCGAGCATTGATCCCGGAAGATCGGCGCGGCGCGGGCGACGGCGGCGGCGTCCGCCTTGCGGTGGGACAGGGCCGTTACATACTCGGTCAGGTCGTCGACCTGCGCGGCGGGCAGCATGCCGTCGCGCCCAAAGGCCGGCATCTGGGAGAAGCGGGCGTTGGGATCGCCCGAGCGCACGCCCACGCGGATGGTGTGCTCGATATCCTCCAGCTTGCCGCCCCAGAGCCAGACGTCATCGCGCAGGTTGGGATAGCCCTTGCCGCCCGTGCCGCCCTGGCCGTGACAGGTGGCGCAGTTGTCGCCGAAGATGGATTGACCCACCGACAGGGCGTAGCTCTGCAGCTTGGGATCGGCCTCGATCTGTTCCAGGCTGGCGCTCTTGAGCCTGGCGCCCGCCGCGCCGCGCTGAGCGGCCAGGTCCTTTAGGTCTTTGGCCACGGTGGCGCGGGCCGAATTGTGCAACAGGCCGTGGGTATAGCCATGCAGTCCCGGCCAGGCCGGCATCAGCACCCAATAGCCGATGGCGTAGGCGATGCAGGCGTAGAAGATCCACAGCCACCAGCGGGGCAGGGGATTGTCGAGCTCCTTGATGCCGTCCCACTCGTGGCCGGTGGTCTCGACGCCGGAATGCTCGTCTTTTTCGCGTGGCGCGCTCATGCGGGATCCTCCTCGTCGTCCAGGGGGGCGCGAGCGGCCTTGTCGAACTCGGCCTTGTTGCGGGGCCAGAAGGCGTAGGCGCAGACCGCGGCGAACAGCAGGAGGAAGTAGATGCTGCCCCCCTGCTGGGCGAAGCGCGAGACCGCCTCGTAGCTGGTGGGACCGTTCATCGGGCGTTGTCTCCCCCGGCCTGATAGGTTGAGAAGTCGACGCTGGTCCCCAGCATCTGCAGATAGGCGATCAGGGCGTCCATCTTGGTGATCCGGTCGGGATCGCCGTCGAAGTCCCGCTGGTTGATCTTGGGGCCATAGCGCTTTTTCAGCGCCGCGCCGCTGACCTGGTCGTCGGCCTGGGCTTCGAGATCGGCCTGGGCGTTGGCGACCATATCGTTCGTGTACGGAACGCCGAGCGTCTTCATGGTCCGCAGCTTGTCGGCGATGTCGTGATAGTCGAGGGGCTGCTCGGCCAGGAAGGCGTAGGGCGGCATCACCGATTCCGGCACCACCGCGCGCGGATTGACGAGGTGATCGCGCTGCCAGCCATCGGAATATTTGCCGCCGACCCGGGCCAGGTCAGGCCCGGTGCGCTTGGAGCCCCACAGGAAGGGGTGATCGTACATGCTCTCGGCGGCCAGGCTGTAGTGGCCGTAGCGTTCGACCTCGTCGCGCAGGGGCCGGATCATCTGCGAGTGGCAGCCGACGCACCCTTCGGAGATATAGACATCCCGGCCGGCCAGCTCGAGCGGGGTGTAGGGACGGACCCCCTGCACCTTCTCGATCGTGCTCTCCAGATAGAATAGCGGGGCGATCTCGACGATGCCGCCGATCGAGATGACGATGATGATGCCGATGACGAGCAGGAGCGAATGCCGCTCCAGCCAAACATGGTGCTTCCACATGAACGGCGCCCCTATTCCGCCGCCGCCAGGACCGGCTGGGCCGGGCCGAGGGGGACGTGTCTGACGAGGATGGCGTTGGGTTCACCCTTGCGGACGTCGCCGCGGATGGTGCGCCACAGGTTGTAGGCCATGATCAGGGTTCCGGTGAGGTACATGCCCCCGCCCAGCGCTCGGACCACGAAGGCCACGTGCTTGGCCTCGACGGTCTGGATGAAGGAGTAGGCCAGGAAGCCTTCGGGCGTGTATTCGCGCCACATCAGGCCCTCCATGATCCCCGAGACCCACATGGCGGTGATGTAGAGCAGGATGCCGGTGGTCGAGATCCAGAAGTGCCACTCGACCAGCTTGTCCGAATAGAGCCGCTCGCGCCGCCACAGCCACGGAACCATGCAGTAGAGCGCGCCGAAGGACACATAGCCGACCCAGCCCAGCGAGCCGGAATGCACGTGGCCGATGCCCCAGTCGGTATAGTGCGACAGGGCGTTGACCGTGCGCACGCTCATCACCGGGCCTTCGAAGGTGGCCATGCCGTAAAAGGCCAGAGACACCACCAGCATCCGCACCACCGGGTCGGTGCGCAGCTTGTCCCAGGCGCCCGACAGGGTCATGACGCCGTTGATCATGCCGCCCCAGGACGGCATCCACAGCATGATCGAGAAGGTCATGCCCAGGGTCTGGGTCCACTGCGGCAGGGCTGTGTAGTGCAGGTGGTGCGGACCCGCCCAGATGTAGATGAAGATCAGCGCCCAGAAGTGGACGATGGACAGGCGGTAGGAATAGACCGGCCGCTCCACCCGCTTGGGGATGAAGTAGTACATGATGGCCAGGAAGCCGGCGGTCAGGAAGAAGCCCACCGCATTGTGGCCGTACCACCACTCGATCAGAGCGTCCTGCACCCCGGAATAGGCGGAATAGCTCTTGGCCGACAGGAATGAGACCGGCAGGGCGGCGTTATTGACCAGGTGCAGCACCGCGATGGTGACGATGAAGGCCAGGTAGAACCAGTTGGCCACATAGATATGCGGCTCCTTGCGCTTCCAGATCGTGCCCAGGAACACCAGCAGATAGGTGACCCAGACGATGGTCAGCCAGATGTCCACGTACCATTCGGGCTCGGCGTATTCCTTGGTCTGGGTGATGCCCATCAGGTAGCCGGTGGCGGCCAGGACGATGAACAGCTGATAGCCCCAGAACACGAACCAGGGGGCCAGGCCCCCGGCCAGCCGCGCCTTGCAGGTGCGTTGGACCACGTAGAACGAGGTCGCGATCAGCACATTGCCGCCGAAGGCGAAGATCACCGCGGAGGTGTGCAGGGGCCTGATCCGCCCGAAGTTCAGAAAGCCGAGATGCGGGAAATAGAAGATGTCGGGCCAGGCCAGCTGGCAGGCTAGGGTCAGGCCCACCAGCATGCCGACCACGCCCCAGAACACCGAGGCGATCACCCCGGCCTTGATCACCCCGTCCATATATTTGTGGGGCTCGGGCCTGAAGCCGCCGGTGGCCAGGCCTGTGGTCAAGGCGAACGACGCCGCGATAAAGGACGCGGCGAAGATCATCGCATGGACCTGGAAGCCAGGGTCCTTGGTCAACATGGCGACGACGACAGCGCCCAGGGCGCCGCAGACCGTCAGGATCAACGCCACTGCGGCGCTGAGCGGCGCGCCATCGGCCTCGCCTGTTATTGCCGTCATCGCATCAATCCCCACGATCCGTTCGGCCAATAGGTCGCGGGAATGGACGCCCGGCGCTTTGATCCACATCAACCCGCCCGCGAACGACGGCTGTCATGGTGACGCAAGTTGGCAAGGTCGAAGGATTGAGGATCATGGACAGGGCTGAGGTTTTGGGAGCCGCGACCATGGCTCCGTTCATGCTGGCCGGCGGCCTGTTCAGCAGCGGCGCGGCGCTGGGCCTGTTCCTGATGATCCGCCGCGCCCTGTGGCTGCACAGCACCGGGCCGATCTGCGGCGACCACGCCGCCGGTCTTCATTGCGCCGGTTGCTATGGGGCCGCCCTGTTGATGATGGCTGGCGTCGCCCTAGCCGCTGGCCTTACGCCGGCGTCCCGGGAGCGCTGATCGGCGCGGACCGGCGCTGCTTAGTGAGTGTCGCAGTCAGTGGGAGATCAAAAGCGGCAGAGGCGGGTCGCACAGCATGGCGCGGCTCACGCCGCCCAGCACCCACTCGGCCATTCGCGAGCGGCCATAGACGCCCATCACGATCAGGTCCGCGGCGCGGCTCAGGGCTTCGCGGCGCAGGATGGCGGCGGGATTGCTCCCGCGGCGCTGCACCAGGGTCGCCGCCACCCCGTGAGCCTGCAAGTGGGCCCCCAGCCCCGCATCGTCAACCGGCGCCGCCTCCGCGGTCTCTACCGACAGCACCGTCACCGCCTCGGCCAGTTCGAGCAGGGGCATGGCGTCCTTGAGGGCGCGCGAGGCTTCGCGGCCGCCATTCCAGGCGCACAGAACCCGATGGCCGATCGGCCCATCGGCGGTGGGCGGCAGAATGAGCACCGGTCCCCCGCTGACGGCGGCCAGGCGATCCGGGCTCATGGGGGAATAGAGCCGGGTGTCGCCGGTGGCGCCCACGATGGTCAGGTCGGCGCACCGGGCCTGAGCGATCCAAGCCTCCAGCGACCATTCCAGGTCTATCCAGTTTGAGGTCAGGTCTCGGCCGACCACGGACTGAAAGGTCTCGCGCGCCTGTTCGGCGCCCTGGGTCTCTTCAGCTTCCTGTTCCTGGGCGACGCGCTGGACCTCGGTCGACACCATCCAGCTCGGATCGGGCGAGGCGCCGGCGACGTCGATCAGCCGTGGGCCACGCAGATGGGCGCCGCGCAATCGGGCGCCGAGACGCTCGGCCAGATCCGCAGCCAAAGCCAGGCGTTCGGCTTCCCGCGGATCGGATCCCACCTGGATCAGGATGTCTCTCCAAGTCATGCGGGTGTTCCTATCAGCCTCGACACAATTGACTGTTCAGGCGGCTCTTTGGTCTTCGACCCACTTGGCCTGGGTCGAGTCCGACGCTTGGGCAGCCGGCTTGCGATCGCCCAGGCGGACATAGATCGAGACACAGAGCAGCCCGGCGCCGAAGATCAGAAACGCGGAGGTGACGAGGGCGAGATACAGATTGTCAGCGGTCATGCGATCCTCCCGAGGTTTGACGGCTCAATGTCGCCCAAGACGGCCGAGCCCGCCTTGACGTGGATCAACCGCCCGCCCGGGTTCAGGAAAAGCTCAGCATGCCCACTGTGGCGGCGCCCATGAGGAGGGCGGTGATCCAGCCCAGGGCGATCAGGCTTCGGCTGGCGGTGAACGGCCCCATCACGGCGGGCCGGCGGGACAAAAGGATCACGATCACCACCAGCGGCACGGCCACGACCCCGTTGATCACCGCGCTCCAGAACAGCGCCTTCATCGGATTGATCGGCGCATATTCCAGCGCGACCCCGATCAGCACCCCGGCGGCGATCACGGCGTAGAAGCCGCGGGCGTCCTTGGCCTTTCGCTCCAGCCCCTCTTTCCAGCCCAGGGCCTCGGCCAGGGCGTAGCCTGACGATCCGGCCAGCACGGGAACGCCGATCAGGCCCACGCCAAGGATGCCGGCAGCGAACAGGAAAAAGGTGAAATCGCCAGCCAGGGGCCGCAGCGCGCTGGCCGCCTGGCCGGCGGTCTGGATGTCGACCACGCCGCGGGCGTGCAGGGTCACCGCCGTGGCCAGGACGATGAAATAGGCGGTGAGGTTGGAATAGAGCATGCCGCTCCAGGTGTCCCAGCGGATACGGCGCAGCTCCCTGGGCGCGCTGGAGGGATCGGCGACCAGCGCCCGCCTGTCGGCCGACATGTCCTCCACCTCTTCCGAAGCCTGCCAGAAGAACAGGTAGGGACTTATGGTGGTGCCGAAGATGGCGATGACCACCGTGGCTGTAGAGGCGTCCAGCCTGACCTGAGGCAGCAGGGTTCGCACCAGCACCTGACCCCACGGCACGTGCACGGTGAACAGCACCGCCACATAGGACAGCAGGGCCAGGGTCAGCCATTTCAGAAAGAAGACATAGCGGTGATAGGGCACGAAGATCTGCAAGCCTAGGGTGACGCCCGCAAATAGCAGGGTCAGCACGTGACGGTTCCAGCCGCTGACCAATTCGGCGCTCTCGCCCATGGCGGCCACATCGGCGGCGATGTTCAGCGTATTGGCCACCACCAGCAGGAACACCACCCCAAACAGCACCCAGGGCGGGAAGTTGGCCTTGATATTGGCTGCGAGGCCCTTGCCTGTCACCCGGCCGAGCCGCGCGCACATGGACTGCACCGCCGCCATCAGCGGGTAGGTCAGGGGCAGGGTCCACAGCATGTTGAGGCCCAACTGGGCGCCGGCCTGGGAATAGGTGGCGATGCCGCTGGGATCGTCGTCGGCGACCCCGGTGATCAGGCCAGGACCGATGTGGGTGAGGGGATGCTGGGCGATCCGGCCCAGGGCTGTTCTCAGGAAGGAAGGGAGCCTTGTGCGCCGCACAGCGCCGTGTTCATCGCCGAGGGGCTTCATTCAGGTTTCCTGCGGTCTTCGGCGGCGCTTTTTCTCGGATGTTCGAACGGGATCGAATCCCTATGCGCAGCCTAGAGTCATCGCGGCGGCGACCCATGACATGGATCAATGCGCCTAAGGGCCCGCGGCGCAAGCTGTCCGGCGCCTGGAGAATGCCATGAAACACGCTGTCATCGTCGCCCATCCCGACGCCTCGAGTCTCAACCTGACCCTGGCCCACGCCTATCAGGCCGCGGCGACCCGTCAGGGCGACACGGTCGTCTGGCGTGATCTCTACCGGATGAACTTCGATCCCCGGCTGCAGAGCGACGAAATTCCTCGCGCCGGCAGCCCGGGGGTCAAAGCGGACGCGGTTGCGGAACGGGCCGCCATCGGCGACGCCGACGTGCTCGTGTTTGTCTATCCGCTGTGGTTCAACGCTCAACCGGCCATGCTGAAAGGCTATATCGACCGGGTGTTCGGCGCGGGCTTCGGCTTCCAGGCGGGCGCGCACGGCGCCGAGCCGCTGCTTGGCGGTCGCATGATGTTGAGCATCACCACCTCCGGCGCGCCCCAGTCCTGGATGCAGGAAACCGGGACCTGGCAGGCGGTTCGCAAGCTTTTCGACGATCATTTCGCCGCCGTCTGCGGCCTGTCGGTGATCGACCACCTGCATTTTGGCGGCATAACCGCCAACATCACGCCTGAAGCGGTGCAGGGCCATGTGGACACGGTGAGCGCCGCCGTTCAGCGCCACTTCGCCCGGGCGGTCGCCTGACCCAGGTGACGGCTACCGTTCCGGATCCACCAGCAGCGCCATGCGCACCAGTTCCGAAATGCTCTGGGCCTGCATCTTGGTCATCAGGTTGGCGCGATAGACCTCGACCGTCCGGGGGCTGATCCCCAGTTCATAGGCGACCGTCTTGTTGGCCTTTCCGCGCACCACCGCGTGCAGCACTTGGCGCTCACGGGTCGAGAGCAACCCGATGCGACGGCTGATCGCCGCCCTTTCATCCTCCCGGGCCTTCTGACCCTGGCCTCGATCAAGCGCGGCTTTCAGCGCCGACAGGATCAGGTCGTCGTCGAAGGGCTTTTCGATGAAGTCGATGGCGCCATGCTTCATCGCCTCCACCGCTAGGGCCACGTCGCCATGGCCGGTGATCACCACCACCGGCAAGGCGACCTGCAGTTCGTTGAGGCGCTGCAGCATTTCCAGGCCGCTCATGCCGGGCATGCGCACGTCAGTGAGAATACAGCCGGCCTCGACGTCGGGCAGCCGATCCAGGAAGGCGGGCGCCGAGTCGTAGGTTCGCGTCGAAATATCCGCCGAGCCGAGCAGGAAGGCCAGCGAGTCACGGACCGCTTCATCGTCGTCGATGATGTGAACCAGCGGTTCATTCGGCATTGTCGACCTCTTCCCGACTCACGGCGCGCAGAGTGAAGCTGAACATTGCGCCACCGCCGGGGTTGTCTTCAACCCAAAGTCGGCCGCCGTGGGATTCGACAATGGTCCTGGAGATGGACAGGCCCACGCCCATGCCCTGGGGCTTGGTGGTGACAAAGGGCTGGAACAATTGCCCCACCAGATCGGGGCTGACTCCCGGGCCGCTGTCGGTGATCGTCACCTTGGCCACATCGTCGCCCATAAGCTCGGTGGCGATCACCAATCTCTTTTTGGGCGTGTGTTCCATCGCGTCTATGGCGTTGCGGATCAGGTTGAGAGCCACTTGCTGGATCTGCACCCGGTCAGCCAGGACCAGCTCGGCGGCCGGATCCAGTCGATAGAGCACCCGGACTCCAAAGTCCTTGGCCCCGACGAGGGCCAGGGCGCTCGCCTCTTCGATCAGCTTGGGCAGGCTCTCGATTCGCCGTTCGCTTTCCCCACGGGCGACAAAATCGCGCAAGCGCCGAATGATCTGACCGGCGCGCACGGCCTGATCGCCGGCCTTGTCCATGGCCTCGGCTATACGGTCCTGATCGGCGCCGCCGGCGTCGAGGAGGCGGCGGCCGCCCTTCAGATAATTGGCGATCGCCGAAAGGGGCTGATTCAGTTCGTGAGCCAGGGTGGACGCCATCTCGCCCATGGCGGTCAGGCGTGAGATGTGCATGAGCTCTGCCTGCAGTTCCTGCAACCGCGTTTCGGTCTGCTGACGCTCCGAAAGATCGCGCACGAAGCCGGTGTAGTAGGGGCGCCCGTGCAGGCGCGTTTCGCCTACCGCCAACTCCATGGGAAAGGTGGAGCCGTCCCGGCGCTCGCCCACGACGACGCGGCCAACACCGATAATGCGGCGCTCGCCGGTGCTGGCGTACCGGTCCAGGTAGCCGTCATGGCCGTCACGATAGGGCTGCGGCATCAGGATCTTGACGTTGCTGCCGATGATCTCGACCGGCGACCACCCGAATAGTCGCTCGGCGGCGGTGCTGAACGAGCGGATGATCCCATGTTCGTCGATCACCACCATGGCGTCGGGAATCGAGTCGAGAATGGACTGCAGGTGCGCCTCGCGTTCCTGAAGATGGTCGTGGATCAATGCTCCCTGGCCGCGCGCCTTTCGAAGCTGCTCGCCCACCACGGAGACCCCGGCGCCAAGCAGCAGATAGGAAATGACGGCGACCCGGTCAGCCAGACGCCATGGCCCGGGGGCGAACAGGGAGGCTGTGCTGGTCAGGCCGATGGCCGTGCACAACAGGCCGGGACCCAGTCCGCCCACAAGCGCGCTGGCGACGACAGCGGCCGTGGAGATCAGGAGCGCCGTCTGGACGCCAAGTTGGTCGTAAACGGGGTAGCGCAACAGCAGGGCCAGTGCGCCAGACCCCGCCGCGAAGAGATAGCCGCGCCAGCTGATCCCCCCCTTTTGCTCCGAAGCGAGCTCATCAATCGACCGCCAAAGCTCTCGCATCGATCTTGTCCCCGGACCCAACGTCGTTATCCCTCAGGGCGATCCGATCGCAATGGGGAAAGGCTAAACCATAGGGCCGAACGCGCTATCCGTAGGACTACTTAGGGGCGCGACCCGAATTTTCGCGAGCGGGCGCCTCAGATACCGATGTAGCCGCCAGACATCGGAGACTGTGATGCAAACCCAGCAAGCCCTATTAGCAACGGCGAAGTTTCAGTCGCACGCCCCGCGTGCGGTCGGCGTCGAGTTCTGGGCCGGCCTCAGTCTCACTGGGGTCGCGCTGCGGTTCCAGCGAAATGAGGAAATCTTCGGCGAAGAGGAAGAGGCCGACTTCGTCTACAAGGTCATCTCCGGCGCTGTCCGTTCATTTCGGATGCTGAGCGATGGGCGGCGGCAGGTGGTGGGATTCCACCTCGCTGGCGAAGTCTTCGGCCTTGAGCGCGGTGAAGCGCACAGGTTTTCCGCCGAAGCGGTCAGTGACTGCGTCGTTGTCCTGACGCGCCGGGCCACCCTGGACAAGTTGGCCCTGGCGGACGGGGCGGCGGCGCGTTGGCTGTGGGGACTGAGCGCCGATGAAATGGAAAGGCTTCAGGACCACGCGCTTCTGCTTGGGCGGCAAACCGCAATTGAACGTATCGTCGCCTTCCTGATGGAAATGGCGCGCCGCGCGCCGCTTGCGGGCGGGATCGATCTGCCCATGTCCCGCAGCGACATCGCCGATTATCTCGGGCTGACGGTGGAGACCGTGTCGCGGACGCTCACCCAGCTTGAGCGCGACAGGGTGATCTCCATTCCCTCATCGCGCCGGATCATGCTGCTCGATCGCGCCGGCCTGACCGCGCGCGCCGCTTAGCCCTGCCCGGCGCCCGCAGGCGAGCCTAGCTGAAGGCGAGTTCGCCGTGTGAGTCCACGCTTTGCAGACCAAGCTCCAGGACGCGCATGACCGCCAACGCCTGTTCAGGCGAGGCCGGGTTGGGCCCGCCCCCGACGATCGCCTCATGCAAGCCGCGATAGAAGGCGCTGTAGTCTCCGCTCACGCTTTCGAACCCGGTCGGCCGGCGTTTGCCGTCGGCTACCGTCATAAGTTCGCCCGGGCGCGGATCTACGCCCCAACCCACACCGCCAGGGCGTTGGCCCCCATGCAGGGCCTGGGCCTGAGGGTCCAGGCCATGTTTGATGAAACTGCCCCGGTCGCCATGCACAGCGAACCGCAGCCCGTCATTGAGCGTCAGATGGCTGGCGTGCAGGATCACCCGCAGCCGCTCGTAGCGCAGCAGGACGTGGAAATAGTCGATGGCCGGGGCGTCCGGCCGCTGCCGCCCAAGGTCGGCATAGATCGCCAGGGGCGCGCCGAACAGGCACAGGGCCTGATCGACCAGATGGGGACCCAGGTCGAACCAGACACCGGCCCGGCGGCGGTCCTTCCAGCGATCGCCGCTGACGGGCCGAAATCGGTCGAAATGGGATTCGAACTGGCTGACCCGGCCGAGCTGGCCGGAAGCGACCAGGGCGCCGAGAGTCAGGAAATCGCTGTCCCAGCGCCGGTTGTGAAACACCGATAACACCCGGCCGGCCTGAGCGGCGTGGGCGGCCAGGCTCTCAGCCTCCTGCAGGCTCGCCGCGAAAGGCTTGTCGATGACCACGTGCTTGCCGGCGGCCAGGGCGGCGTGGCCCTGCGGCGCGTGGAGATCGTCGGGCGTGGCGATGACCACCACATCGATTTCGGGATTGGCGAAGGCGGCTTGCGGATCGACCAGAACGCGCGCGTCCGGCCAATCCTGCATCACGGCGGCGGCGTTTCGGGAGACGACGCTGTGCAGGCGAAGACCTGGCGTGGCGGCGACCAGGGGGGCGTGGAACGCCTTTCCGGCCATGCCATAGCCCAGCAGCGCGACGTTCAGGGTCTCGGTCATTCTCTCAGTCCCTGAGAAAGGAGGGATCGGTCAGGCGCCGCCGTCGCGCGTGGCCGACTGGACCGATATTTTCAGCTTGGCCAGCGCCTTCAGCAAGGCTTCCACCTCCCGCTCGCTTAAGCCATCGAACATCTCCGCAATCCAGTCCTCGTGCTGGCGGGCCATGTCGGCAAAGGCCTCGTGACCCTGCGGGGTCATGGTGATGATCTGGACCCGGCGATCATTCGGCGGCGAGCTGCGCGCAAGGTGCCCGCTCTCTACCAGGCGCTCCACAAGCCCGGTGACGTTGCCGTTGGAAACCATCATCCGTTTGGAGATGTCGCCCAGCGTCATGCCATTGGGCGCGCGCTCGAGTTGGGCCATCAGGTCGAAACGCGGCAGCGTCACGTCGAACCGTTCGCGCAGGCGGCGGCGGATCTCAGCCTCCACCAGGTTGGAACATGTCAGCAGGCGCAACCATAGCCGCAGCTCGTTCTTGTGGTCATGCGGCGCCTCGAGCGCCTTGGTCTCGGCGTCGAGCGCCCATTCTTTGGTGGAATCCATGATTCCAAGTCTGGCCTTCGGTGCGGGCCGGCGCAACGCTGGTGACGCGTTCCGACGGGGCCGAGGGACTTTAGGCGGCCAATTGATTGTCGGCGGGCAGCAGGGAGCTGACGACGAGGCGACTGAGCATCCGCCCCTCCATGGGGATGATGGCGTCCACGAAGCGGTGGTTCGCGGTCGAGCCCATGGCTGGAGGCGGCTGCAGCAGGCTGGCGGAGACCTGGAACGTCTCCTGCACGCCGTCCACCAGCAGGCCCGTGACCCGGTCCTCATATTGGATGACCACGATCACGTGTCGCGACATGGGCTCGGTCAGTCCAAGGCCCAGCCGGTTACGCAGGTCCAGGACCGGCACCACCGCGCCGCGCAGGTTGATCACGCCTTTGACATAGTCGGGGGTCTGCGGCATCGGCGTGGCGGGCGTCCATCCCCGGATTTCGCGCACCGTGCGGATGTCGATGCAGAATTCCTGGTCCGCGATCTCAAAGGAGATCAGTTCCAGGATCGAGTCGGTGGGGGACTCGGACAGGGTCATGGCTTGATATCCATCTGGAGGGGGGCGGATCCGCCGTTTCCGGCGGATCCGTATGGCGATGTCCGGGGCTAGAACTCTTCCCAGCTCTCGACGGCCACGGCGGTGGCCTGTCCGGAGCGGGCGAAGCCGCCGATGCGGCTTTGGGCGGCGTGGACGGGGTTGGCGCGGGGAGCGCCGCGCGCCGGACCGGCCGAGCGGGCGGGGCGGAT
>DASXNV010000041.1:0-3178 GCA_036494815.1 Caulobacteraceae bacterium | reverse complement strand
GTCGTAACTGCCACGGCGAGCCTCCAAGCCTCAACGCAGGTATGTTGCTACTATCTACGATGGCGCAACGAGATCCCGGTAGGCGTGGGTTTTGCGCCAGCTTAGCCCCCGAAAACTCTAGTCGACGCAGCGGTTGTCCGGGACGCCCTCGACCCGCGCCCATTGCCAGGTCTCGCCGCCGCGCGTCACCTTCAGGGTGGGCTCGCGTTGCGGATCGCCCTGGACGCTCCATGGCCACCGAGTAGGTCACCACGTCGCCGTTCCTCAGGCCGGCCCTGGCCGCCTCGGAGCCGGCCTGCAGGCCGTGGATTGTCTTCACGTCGCCGAGCAGGGATTTCGGGTCGAAGCCGAGGTCGAAGCGTCGGAACTTCGCAGTTGTGCGGCTGAAGCACGGACCAAAATCGCCACTCTCCGGCAGCATCAGGCGGCCTTATCGTTCAGGACGTTGGTGTAATAGCGCCGCGCCGTGGCGTTGAGCTTTTCGGGATTCCTCGCGGTCTCACCCCCTGCATCGAGGCTAACTCTCGGCAAAAGTGCGAAGCTCGACCCGGCTCAACCCAGCATCTATAAGCATACCTGCGATTGTCATCTGGACGCCCGCTCCGGCGGCGTCGGCCATGGGTGCGATCGGGCGCACGAGTTCACGCGTTCATCGTCGGGGGGACCTGGATGTTGCGGGCTTTGCTGGTGATCGCCGAGGCAGTGGGGCGCGCGCCCCCGCTCCCCCAGCCCCCGGGGCGCTAAGGCATGGCGCGCAGCATCTTAAGCGTTGTCTTTGATGTTGAGCCACAGAGCGCCCAGCAGCTCAGCGCGCTGATCGCAAGCCTGCGCAATCCAAAGCCCACGGTCACGACCCGCGACAAACTGCAGGCGATCAAGGGCCTGCACTTCCTGTCGATGACGGTCTTCTCGGACGACAAGTACGATCCGATCTTCGTGCTCGAGGCCAATTTCGACCCGCCGAACGGGCCCTTCTGGGCTGACCTTGAAGCCGCGATCGGGCCGGAGCTGCGCGATCTCCTGCGGTTCTTCAAACGCCCGCCAGGCCAGACCGGCAAGATGTTCGACGCCGTGATGGCCCAGGGCGCCAGGTTACCGATTGCGCCGCTGCTCGAGGCCCAGGCCATAATCCCGACCGTGGGCTACGAAGGCGCCCGCGGCATGACGCGGGGCCGTATCGAGCGCGAGGCGGCGCTTTTTGTCGACCTGCGCAAAGCCGTCTCCGAGCCCGCCCTCCTTCAGGGCAAGACCGCAGAGGCCATCCATAGGACGCTCCGCGCCCAACTCCTGGCGACCCATCCCTTCCTGGATGAGCCCGCTGAGACCAAGATCCCGTTCGCCGAGAACGCCGGCGACTGGGTTCGGCTGGGCGGCTTCCTGGTGGCGATCCTCTTCGTCCTGCATGCGCCCGGCGTCCTCCTGGCCTGGCTCGCGCCGTTCTGGTGGACGCTGGCGGTGATCCTGCTGGCGCTCGTCTGGGGCGGGGTGGCCCTGAAGCGCCTCCTGGACGAGGACGCCGCTTCTATAAGTCCAGAGGCCGCCGCACTCCCGAAAAAAGCCCGGCGTCTTCCGCTCTCGACGATCGTCATCGGGGTGGCCATCGCCATTCTGGGGCTCATGGTCTTCGAGTTGGCCCTGGCCGGCCTCTTTACGTTGCTGGACTGGCTTGCGGGGAAGACCGGAGGCTTCCGGGCGGCGGTTATTGTCACGGGGCTGGGTTTCCTGGGCGCCGTCGCCGTCGCGGTGCTGGTCCTGGTCGGCTTGCGTCGCCTTGAGCGACTGGATCCGTCGCAGGACGCGCCCCCCGCCGACAACCAGAAGGTCCGGGAGATCATGGCGCTCGAGGATAAGGTCGCCCAGAACCACATGAGCAGCCTCGTCCAGGTGAAGCCCGGCCTGTTGCGCGCCGTCCTGACAGGGGCGGCGCTCACGGGCCTGGGCCTCTACATGCGCTGGCTGCCCTCGGCCAGGAACGGCTTCCTCGCCGGCGTGCGAACGATACACTTCGCCCAGGTGGCCCTGGTCAGCAATGGCGGGCGGTTGATGTTCCTGACCAATTTCGACGGCAGCTGGGAAAGCTACCTCACCGACTTCACCGAGAAGGTTCACCTGGCGACCACGCTTGTGTGGACAAATGGCGTGGGCTTCCCCGCGACCCGCTTCCTGATCTTCGGCGGCGCCAGCCGCGGCCGGGTGTTCAAGGCCTGGAAGCGCCATTCCATGGCGCCGACGCTCTTCTGGTTCAGCGCCTATCGCCAGCTGTCGGTCGACCAGATCGAGCGCCAGGCTCGTCTCACCGAGGGCCTGCGCCAATCCGTTCTCATGCCGAGGAGGGCTGCCCAATGGGCACTGGATCTCTAGCCGCCTCGACCAGTTGGAGGCTGGCTGCGCCCCACGACGCCGAGGCGCAGGGCCTGATCGCCAGCCCCTTCGGCCACCTTGATTTCGGGCTAGCCCTGCTGTTGCAGGTTCAAAAGGGCGCCGGCGGCGCCTGGGTCGGCGCACTCCTGGCGGCCGTCCCCTCGATCACGCCGGCCTTGAAGTCGGACACCCCCTCGCTCGCGCTGGCGTTCACCTGGACCGGCCTTTCGGCGCTTGGTCTCGACAGTGAGAGCCTGGCAAGCTTCTCGACGCCCTTCACGGAGGGCATGCGCCAGATCGACCGGCAGCGGCGCCTGGGCGACGACGGCCCAACTGTCATCCAAGGCGGCGCGATCTGGAGCGGCAATGCCCCCGACACCTTCGCCCCGCAAGGCGCCGTCGTCGCAGCACCAACGCCCACGACGGTCCATGCCGCCTTGCTGCTCTATGACAATAGCCCCACAGCGCTTGCTGCGCTCGCCTCACAGATGGAAGGCCTCCTGACGAGCCACAAGGTGGCGATCGTTCGGCGCGTCGACCTTTCGTTGATGCGCGGGGCGGACGGGAACGTGCGCGAACATTTCGGCTTCGTCGACGGGATTTCGCAACCTGTGCCCTATGGGCTGACCATCAAGCCCCCCCAGCCAGATCTCGACCGCGATCGGCGGCAGGCCATTGCGCCGGGGGACATCCTGCTTGGGCACACCGACGCCGCCGGCGATCTCGTTCCTGGTCCCTTGACGCCGGAAGCGAGCGTGAAGGGCGCGAAGGTCGGCTTGCGGCAAGGCCAGGCCCCGCCGGGCTATCGCGACCTTGG
>DASXNV010000040.1:0-60178 GCA_036494815.1 Caulobacteraceae bacterium | reverse complement strand
ATGTCCGGAAGATTCAGGTCGAGAAGGATAAGATCGTAGTCATAGATCTTGCCCAGATCGACGCCTTCTTCCCCGAGGTCCGTCGTATAGACGTTGAAACCTTCGGACTTGAGCATCAATTCGATGCTTTGCGCCGTTGCGCTGTCATCTTCTATCAACAGTACGCGCATCAGCCCCTCCCCACCCAAACGGCGGAATTAGACAGCGGAAAAACCTGGCTCCAATATGAAGCCCTCGATCAATCATGATCTAAATGGTCTTTAAGCTTGGTTAATTGTGAACGCTTCGAAAACGAATCTAGGATGATTTGGAAAGGCGCCGCAAGCGCCGCCGTTAACTATTTTTGTTTCTGGATTCATTGGTTTTCCGGCCTCATTTTTACCGGGTTCACACCTGCTTAATGGGGTTGCGACAAAATCCTTGAGGGACTCGTTTTCCTTGAGGAGTCAAGATTTGCGCAACCTTTTGGCCGCCGTCGAACGCATAGATCCGCTGATCGTTTCGGGTCGGGTCGCGGCCGTCAATGGCCTGCTGATCGAAGCGCGCGGCGGTTTGACGCGGCTGGCGGTTGGAGCCCGCGCGGAGATCGAACGTCGGGGCGCCGCGCCGCTGGCGGCCGAGGTCGTGGGCTTTCGCGACACCCGCGCCCTGCTGATGCCCTTCGGTCCGGTGGAGGGCATAGCGCCGGGCGCAGAAATCCGTATTTCACCGGACGGCGCCGTGGTGCGCCCGACCCTGGCTTGGCGCGGCCGGATCATCGACGCCTTCGGCCAGCCGATCGACGGCAAGGGGCCCCTGCGCCAAGGCCCCGCCGCCTATCCGCTGCGCAGCCCGCCGCCGCCCGCCCATGCGCGGGGCCGGGTAGGCGAACGCCTGGATCTGGGCGTGCGGGCGATGAATGTGTTCACCACCTGCTGCCGCGGCCAGCGCCTGGGCGTGTTCGCCGGCTCGGGCGTGGGCAAATCGGTTTTGCTGTCGATGCTGGCGCGCGAGGCGGCCTGCGACGCCGTGGTCGTAGGCCTGATCGGCGAACGAGGCCGCGAGGTGCGTGAATTCATCGAGGAGACCCTGGGCGAGGAGGGGCTCAAGCGCGCCATCGTCGTGGTCGCCACGTCGGACGAGCCGGCGCTCAAGCGTCGCCAGGCCGCCTATATGACCCTGGCCATCGCCGAATACCTGCGCGACCAGGACCAGGAAGTGCTGTGCCTGATGGACAGCGTAACGCGCTTCGCCATGGCCCAGCGCGAGATCGGCCTGGCCGCTGGCGAGCCGCCGACCACCAAGGGCTATACCCCTACCGTCTTCACCGAGCTGCCCAAGCTGCTGGAACGCGCCGGGCCCGGGCCGATCCGCCCCGACGGGACCCAGGCGGGGGCCATCACCGGCCTGTTCACCGTGCTGGTGGACGGCGACGATCACAACGAGCCGATCGCCGACGCCGTCCGCGGCATTTTGGACGGTCACATCGTGATGGAGCGCGCCATCGCCGAGCGCGGCCGTTTTCCAGCGATTAACGTGCTCAAGTCTATTAGTCGGACCATGCCCGGCTGTCTGCTGCCCCACGAGCGCGAGATCGTCACCAACGCCCGCCAGACCCTTGCGGCCTATTCCAACATGGAAGAGCTCATCCGCATCGGCGCCTATCGCACCGGTTCGGACCCGCAGATCGATCGCGCCATTGCGCTGCACGGGGCCTTGGAATCCTTCCTGGGCCAGAACAAGGACGAGGCCACCAGCCTGGACGACAGTTTCGCCCGGCTGGCGGCGATTTTGAATGGTGATGGTCGATGAGTTGGCGTGAGTCCCTGATCCGTATCTCCAACCACGAGGTCGAGACCTTGCAGAAGCGCCTGGGCGAGATCGTCCACCGGCGCAGCATGGCCGAGATGCGCTTGACCCTGCTGGAAGCCGAGGTCGAGTCCGAGCGGATGCAGGCGCGGAGCAACGGGGCGGAACTGGGCTGGAGCCTGCAGGGCTTTCTGGACGGGGCTAAACATCGCCGGGCTCATATCGGCCTGGAGATCGAGACCATCGGCCTGGAGGAGGCCGGCGCCCGCGACGCCCTCAACCACGCCTTCGAAACCCTGAAGAAATTCGAGCACGTGGCCGAAATCGCCCGCCTGGCTACGATCAAGGAAGCCAACAGGCGCGAAACCGCGGCCCTGGACGAAATGGGCCTGAGAGCCGCTTCGCGTTGACGCCGGCGCGGCCGGGCTCGTCGCGCCGCACCATCCTCGGCGCTCTGGCGGCCCTGCCCGTTACCGCCTGCGCCCGCGAAAGCCGCGGCCAGGTCCCGCCGCGCGCGCCGGATCGGCCGCTGAAGGCCTTCGCCGCCTTTCCGGTCGGCTGCGCGGTGACCGCCGAGCGCCTGGCGAATCCCGCCGACGCCGCCCTGATCGCCCGTCACTTCTCCCAGCTGACGCCCGAATGGCAGATGAAGATGGAGTATGTGCTGCAGGGCGACGGGGCGTTCCGCTTTGACGGCCCGGACGCCATCGCCGCCTTCGCCCGCGATCATGGCCTGCGGCTGTTCGGCCACACCCTGGTCTGGTACGCGCAAAGCCCCCCGGCTTTCGAACGGATCGACGGCCAGGGCCGCCCCTTCGCCGACGCCTATCGCAACTATATCCTGGCGGTGGCTGGGCGCTATCGCGGCCAGGCCGTGGGCTGGGACGTGGTCAATGAGGCGGTGGCCGAGGACGGTGACGGCCTGCGTGATTGCCTGTGGAGCCGCAACCTCGGCCGGACCGACTATATGCGCCGCGCCTTCGACAACGCCCGCGAGGCCGATCCGGACGCAGTGCTGCTGATCAACGACTACAATTTGGAAAGCCTGCCCAAGAAGCGCGCCACCTTCATGCGGCTGGTGGAGGATCTGCTGAAGGCCGGCGCGCCGGTGGGGGGAATCGGAACCCAAAGCCATATGGCCGCCGATCTTCGGCCGGGCGCCGTGTGCGAGGCGATCGGCGACCTGGCCAGCCTGGGCTTGCCGATTCACGTCTCCGAGCTCGACATCTCACTCAATCGGGCCGGAGGAGTCTTTCGCCCGCGCGCCGACCTGCAAGCCGCGCAGAATCGCCTGGCGCAGGAGCTCGCCGAGGCCTTCGCTGGCCTGCCGCCGCGTCAGCGCTTCGCCTTCACCCTGTGGGGCCTCAAGGACGACCAGTCCTGGCTACGCTCGCTCAAGGAAAATCCATCACCGCCGTGGGACGAGCCCCTGGCTTTCGATGCCGATGGCGACCGCCGACCGATGTTCGACGCCCTCGCCATGGGATTCGGCGGCAGGGCGGGCTAGCTCCGCGGCGTTTGACCCCGTGTTGCGGCGGCGATCCGCGCGGCCTGGGTGGCGGCGTCGTCATTGGCCCTGATCGCGCGCAGGTCGTCGCTGATGCGCAGGACGGCCACATAGAATTCGCAACTGGCCCGCCAGATCAGCCCCAGCGCCAGCACCGCCAGCACGCCGCCCACCAGGGCCGGCAGGGCCAACAGCCAGCCAGCGGCTCCGTCATTGTGCAGGGCCAGGCCCGCCGCGGCGCCGACCACAAAGAAGCCCATGAGCGCGATGACGCCCAGTCCGGACCAATAGACCAAGTGGATGATCGAACCTGCGATCAGCTTGTCAAAAGTCAAAAGGTCCCAAAACAGCCCCTTCGACGATGTCTTGCGTTGGCTCATGCCGAACAGATCCTCGACCTTTGAGGTCACGCCTCATTCGGCCCTCGCTAGCAGTCGCGGCGCGCGGCGGCAATGGCGAGGCGTTTACACCATGCCCACGGTCTTGAGCCGGGCCTTGGGATGAACCTCGTTCTGGCTCATCACCACAGTCTGGCCGCGGAAGCGTTCGATGATCGAACGCACATAGGGGCGGACCGCCGGGCTGGTCAGCAGCACAGCGGCGTCGCCGGCTAGGGCGGCGCGTTCGAAGGTCTCGCGCACCCCGCGGATGAAGTCCTGCAGACGCGAGGGCGCCAGGGCCAGCTGCTTTTCCTCGCCGGGGCCGATCAGGGCCTCAGAGAAGGCCTGCTCCCAGTCGGCGGACAGGGTGACGATGGGCAGAGCGCCGTCTTCGCCGCGGTTCTGCCAGCACAGCTGCCGGGCCAGGCGCGAGCGCACGGCCTCCACCAGGTTGGTGATGGAGCTGGTGTGGGGGGCCGCCTCGGCCAGGCCTTCCAGGATCGCGCCCAGGTCGCGGATCGACACCCGCTCCTTCAGCAGGGCCTGCAGCACGCGCTGGACCGTGGTGGCGGTGCAGACCGAGGGAATCAGATCCTCCACCAGCTTCTTCTGTTCCGTCGGCAAATCCCGCAGCAGTTTCTGCACCTCGGCATAGGAGAGCAGGTCGGACATGTTCTCCTTGAGGATCTCGGTCAGATGCGTGGTCAGCACCGTGGCCGGGTCGACGATGGTGTAACCGCGGAAGGTCGCCTCATCCCGCAGCGAATCGGTGATCCAGGTGGCCGGCAGGCCAAAGGCCGGCTCGCGCACATGTTCGCCGGGCAGGTCGACCTGGCCGCCGCGCGGGTCCATGGCCATCAGGTGCTGCAGACGAACCTCGCCGGCGCCGGCCTCCATCTCCTTGATTCGGATGGCGTAGCCGTTGGTGGATAGGCGCATATTGTCCAGGATGCGCACCGGCGGCATGACGAAGCCGAACTCGGTGGCGAGCGTGCGGCGCAGGGCGCGGATCTGGTCGGTGAGGCGGCGGCCTTCCAGGTCGTTGATCAGGGCCAGCAGGCTGTAGCCCAGCTCGATCTTGACGTCGTCGATGACCAGGGCGGCCGAGATCGGCTCTTCCTCGGGCTCGGCGGGGACTGCGGAAGTCTCGACCTTGGGCGGCTCCTTGGCCTTTTGCGACGCCCGCCAGGCCAGGGTTCCAGCGCCGATGGATATGCTGGCGAAGGCCAGGATCGGCATGCCCGGCACCAGGGCGAGAACGCCGGCGGCGGCCGAGACCATGCCCATGGACACCGGGTTCATGCCCAGCTGCTTCATCAGAGCCTTGTCGGCGGCGCCCTCGACGCCTGCCTTGGACACCAGGAAGCCGGCGGCGATGGAGATGATCAGGGCCGGCAGCTGGCTGACCAAGCCATCGCCGATGGTCATGATGGTGTAGGTCGAGGCGGCCTGGCCGATGGGCAGCTTGTGCTGCACCACGCCGATCAGAATGCCGCCGACGATATTAATGCCGACGATGATTAGGCCGGCGATGGCGTCGCCGCGCACGAACTTGCTGGCGCCGTCCATGGACCCGAAGAAGGTCGATTCCAGCTCCAGCTCCTTGCGCCGCAGCTTGGCCATGTCCTGGTCGATCAGCCCGGAGGAGAGGTCGGCGTCGATGGCCATCTGCTTGCCCGGCATGGCGTCGAGGGTGAAGCGGGCCGCCACTTCGGCGATCCGGCCGGAACCCTTGGTCACGACCACGAAATTGACGATCACCAGGATGGCGAAGACGATCACCCCGATGACATAGTTGCCTTGCATCATCAGCTGGCCAAAGGCCTGGATGATGTGGCCGGCGCCCTCCGTCCCCTCGTGGCCGTGCCCAAGGATGAGGCGGGTCGAGGCGATTTCGAGACCCAGCCGAAACAGGGTGGTGACCAGCAGCACGGTGGGGAAGGCGGTGAACTCCACAGGCTTCTTGATCATCAGCGACGTCATCAGGATCAGCACGGCGCTGGTGATCGACAAGGCCAGCAGCAGGTCCAGCAAGAAGGCTGGGATCGGCAGGATCAACAGCACGATGATGCCGACGACACCGATGGCCAGGCCCACCTCGCCACGCGCCACCCAACCCCACATATCCTTGGCGGTGGGGCGATTGGTGGCGGAGAAGGGCAGGCCGAGATCGGTCAAAGCATGGCCTCAGGTGTTCGGGACAAGGATGCTCAGCGCCAGCCGAGCGGCTTCGGCGATGGCTTCGTCATGCGGATTGGACGAGGCGCCGGCCACATTCAGATAGACGGCGATCAGGATCGGGGGGCGGCCCGGTGGGGTCATGATGGCGACGTCGCCGATGGTGGTGGATCCCGAGCCGGTCTTGTGGCCGATCCGCCAGCCCTTGGGAGTTGCGGCCTTCAGGCGAGCGCCGCCGGTTTGGCAAGCTTCGAGCCAGGCGTTCAGGCGGTCGCGGGACGCGGTGGACAGCACATCTTGCAGCAACAGCTTGCGCCAAAGCCCGGCCATGGAGGCGGGTGTGGTGGTGTCGCGCAGTTCGCCAGGTTCGCCGCGGTTCAGCTCAGGCTCGCTGCGGTCCAGCCGCGTGATGTCATCGCCCAGCGAGCGCACGTACAGCGTCACGCCGGCCGGGCCGCCGAGGCTCGCCAGAATCAGATTGGCGGCGGTGTTGTCGCTCAATTCGATGGCCGCGGCGCAGAGATCGCCCAGGGCCATGCCGCCCTTGGCGAGGTTGGCCTTGGTCACCGGCGCGTAGTCGAGCAGATCCTTCTGGCCATAGGGTATCCAGCGGTCGAGGCGCTCCTGCCCATGATCCACGCGCGACAGCGCCGCGGCCACGGCCAGGGCCTTGAAGGTGCTGCACATCAAGAAGCGCTCGCTCGAACGCCATTGGACCACAGAACCGCCGCCATATTGGCCCGCCCAAAAGCCGAGGCGTCCGCCTGTGCTGGCCTCGATCGCCCTGAGGCGCTCCAAGGCCGAGTCGGCCCAGGCGGCCGTCGTCGTCAGGCCAGCCGACAGGGCCAGCGAGCCGATCAGAACCTTACGCCGGTGAACGAGGGAGGCCTCAGGCCGCATTGGCGCCTGAACCCTGCGGCGCGGGCACGGCCACGCCGGCTTCGGAATATTCCTTCAGCTTGTTGCGCAGGGTACGGATGGAGATGCCGAGGATGGTCGCCGCGTGGGTGCGGTTGCCGAAGCAGTGGCTGAGGGTGTCGATGATCAGCTGCTGTTCCACCGCCGCCACCGTCTGGCCCACAAAGCCGCGGCTGGCCGCCTCGGCCGCCATGGAGGCGGTGCGGGCGGTCTGGGCGTCGGGGGCGGCCATCAGCGGCTGGCCGTCCGGCAGGCGGATGGCGAACTCTTCGATTTCGGGGCCGGTGGACAGCAGCACCGCCCGGTGCATGGCGTTTTCCAGCTCGCGGACATTGCCGGGCCAGCGATGGGTGATCAGCCGCTGGCGCGCGGTGACCGACAAGGGCCGCTCGGGCACCGCATTGGCGGCGGCGTATTTCTTCACGAAGTGGTCAGCCAGGGCGACGATGTCGCCGGGGCGCTCGCGCAGCGGCGGCAGGCGCAGATTGACCACGTTCAGGCGATAGAGCAGGTCTTCGCGGAAAGTCCCGTCGCGCACGGCCACGGCCAGGTCGCGGTTCGAGGTGGCCAGGACGCGGATATCGACCCTGACCGGCTTGGTGCCGCCGACTCGGTCGATCACCCGTTCCTGCAGGGCGCGCAGAAGTTTGGACTGCAGCCGCACGTCCATTTCCGAGATTTCGTCCAACAGCAGCGTGCCGCCGTCGGCTTCCTCGAACTTGCCGATCCGCCGGGCCACGGCGCCGGTGAAGGCGCCCTTCTCGTGGCCGAACAACTCGCTTTCCAGCAGGTTTTCCGGGATGGCGGCGCAGTTGACGCTGATGAAGGGGCGGCTGGCGCGGCGGGACTTCTGGTGCAGATAGCGCGCCATCACCTCCTTACCGACCCCGCTTTCGCCGGTGATCAGGATCGAGGCGTCGGAGCCGGCGACCTGGTCTGCCATGGCCAGGACGTCCTGCATGACCGCATCGCGGGTGACCATCGGCCGGTTGTCGTCAGACACGGCGGCCAGCACGGCGGCGATCAGCTCAGCGTCGGGGGGCAGAGGGATGAATTCCTTGGCCCCGGCCCGGATCGCGTCCCCGGCGCGCTGCGGATCGGCGCCGACACCGCAGGCCACCACCGGCACCCGGATCCGCTCCGCCTCGTTGGCGGCGATCAGGCTGGCGATGTCGAGTTCGTAGTCGACCATCATCAGGTCGGCGCCCTGCCCGGCGCGCAGGGCGTGGGTGGCCGCCTCGCAGGTCTCCACGTGTGAGACCTTGGCGCCCGCCGTCATCGCCATTTTCACGGCGAGGGCCAGCTGGCCGTTCAATCGTCCGACGACTAGAAGCCGCATGGGAATTCTCCTCTATCGCCCCGGATCAAGCCGCCGAGTCGCCGTCTTTGATGATTTCCGTCATGGTCACGCCCAGGCGCTCGTCGACGACGACCACCTCGCCCCGCGCGACCAGGCGATTGTTCACATAGATGTCGATGGCTTCGCCGATCTTGCGATCCAGCTCGAGCACACTGCCCTGGGTCAGCTGCAGCAGTTGGGCGACCGAAAGGCTGGCCCGGCCGAGCACCGCGGAGATGTTCACCGGCACGTCGAACACCGGCGCCAGGTCGGAGGCGTTCTTGTCGTAGCCATCCACCAGCACGTCGGTCGCCAGGGGCGCGTTGGGGTCGAACTCCTGCAGCATCAATTCGTTGCCGGGGCCGTTGGGGTCTTGAGCCATAGGTTCAGGCCTTACTCAAAGGGAAGCAGGGGTTCAGCATGCAGGCCGTCTGCGGCCAGGGCGTTTCGGAGGGCCGCCGCGACGCGCTCGCTCGCCTCGACGGGATCGTAGCTCGCCTTGCCGTCGCCCCAGTCGAGGACGAAGGCGGCGGGTGGCAGGTTGGGGTCGGCGCGGGCGACGATCTGCCCGGTGAGGCCGCAGGCCTCGGCGGTCCTGTCCAGGGCTTCCTGGGTGCGGACGACGAGGTCGGGCGAGGCGCGGACCGTCAGGCGGGGAACCGCCTCGACCTCCCGCGCCAGGGATTCCAGGGCCGCGGCGACCGGCGCCTCGGGGAACCGCTCCAGGGCTGCGCCGGCGATGGCGCGGCCAGTGGCCAGGGCCAGTTCGGCGCTGGCGATCCGATGCTCGTGCGCCACCTGGGCCAAGGCGCCCAGGGCCGCACGGGCGGCGGCGGCGATCTCGTCCAGGGCGGCGGCCTGGGCCTGTTCGGTGCGAACCATGCCGGAGCGCTCGCCATCGGCATAGGCGTCGCGGCGGATCTTCTCGACCTCGTCCGGCATATAGACGCGCTTGACCGGGGTCGGGGCCGAGGCGATGCCGCCGGCGTCGTTGAACACCGTATCGAAGGTGAATTTGCGATGGGGTGTGGTGATCATGCCCGGCGCCTCAATAAATCAGCTCGTCGTCGCCGCCGGAGCCGGCCAGCATAATCTCGCCTTTGGCGGCGAGGTCCTTGGCCACCTGCACCATGGCCATCTGGGCGGCGTCCACGTCGCGCAGGCGCACCGGACCCATGTTCTCCATGTCTTCGCGCATGATCTTGGCCGCGCGTTCGCTCATGTTCGAGAAGAACATTTCGCGCAGCGAGTCCGAGGCGCCCTTCAGCGCCAGGCCCAGCTGGCTCTTCTCGGTGGCCCGCAGCAGGGTCTGCACGCCGCCGGGATCCAGCTTGTTCAGATCTTCGAAAACGAACATCAGGGCGCGGATACGCTCGGCCGATTCCCGGTTGCGCTCCTCCAGGGCGGCGATGAAGCGGCCTTCTGTCTGGCGGTCGAAATTGTTGAAGATCTCGGCCATCATCTCGTGGCTGTCGCGCTTGGAAGTGCGCGCCAGGTTGGACATGAATTCGGTGCGCAGGGTCTGCTCGATCTTGTCGAGGATCTCGCGCTGCACCGGCTCCATGCGCAGCATGCGGGTGACGCATTCCAGGGCGAAATCTTCGGGCAGGGCGGCCAGCACCCTTGCGGCGTGCTCGCCCTTGATCTTGGACAGCACCACCGCGACGGTCTGGGGATATTCGTTCTTCAGATAGTTGGCGAGCACCGCCTCGTTCACATTGGCCAGCTTGTCCCACATGGTGCGACCCGCCGGGCCGCGGATCTCCTCCATCAGGGTGTCGACCTTGTCGGACGGCAGGAACGAGTTCAGCAGGCGCTGGGTCTGCTCGAAGCTGCCCATGATCGCGCCGGTGCCGCTCATGCCCGAGACGAACTCGACCAGCAGCTCCTCGACCACCTTTGAGCTCACCGTGCCAAGGCTGGCCATGGCCTGGGAGACCTCTTTGATCTCCTCCTCGTCCAGGGCTTCCCAGATCACGGTATGGTCTTCGCCAAGGGCCAGCAGGACCACGGCGGCCTTTTCCGGCCCCGACAGCTTGGAGCCGTCGACCACAGCTTTTCCGCGAAGCCCGCTCATGTTTCGTGCAGCCAGTTACGCAAGATCGACACCGATTCCTCGGGATGCTTGTCGACGAACTCGGCCACGCTCTTGACCGACGAGGCGCGAACCTGGCCTTCGATCTTGGCGATATCGATGCGTTGATCGATCTCGCTGGGCGGGGGCAAGGCTAGGGGCGCGCCGGTCTGGGGGTCGACCGCCACCTGGCTCACCGCCATGGGGCCGCCACCGCCGCCGCCGGCGAAGGCCAGGGCGCGACCGCCGGCCGCGCCGCCGCCACCGGCCGCGCCCAGCAGCGGGCGGACGACGAAGAAGATGATCAGCAGGGCGACCACAGCGCCGACCACTAGCTCGGCGGCGCGCATCAGGTCGTTCTTGTCGAAGTCGGTGAGCTTGTTGGCCGCCACCGCGCCGCCATCCGTGGCGGCGTCACGGTCGAACTGAACATTGATGACGCTGATCTGGTCGCCGCGGCTGGCGTCGTAGCCCACCGCCGAACGGACCAACTGGTCGATATGCTGCATTTCCGCGGCCGATCGCGGGCTATAGGCGCCCGGCTTGCCCTTGACCCCCGGGGCGGTGACGCCGTCCACGGCCACGGCGATGGACAGCTTCTTGACTGTGCCAGGCTCTTCAATGGTGGTTTTGGTGGTCTTGGAGATCTCGTAGTTGGTGGTCTCTTCGTTGTGGCCGCTGGCCGAGCCGTTGGTGCTGCTCCCGGGGTTTGCGCCCGGTGTGCCCGGGACATTGGCGGCCACCGTGGCCTGGCCATTGCCGTCGGCTTGATTCTGCTTGCTGCTTTCCTCGGTGGTCTGGGTGGAGCGGACCACCTGGCCATCGGGATCGTATTTCTCTTCCTGGGTCGTCACCTGGTTCAGGTCGAGATCGGCGGTGACCTGGACCCGGGCCTTGCCGGGGCCTACCACGCCTTCGACCAGCTCGCGCACCCGCTTTTTGATCTTCTCTTCAGCGGCCGAGCGCTGGTCGTCGGCCATGGCGTTGGCGGCGGAGGCGCCTTCGCCGCCGCCCAGCAGCTTGGAGTTCTGATCGACGATGGTCACGCGCTCGGGCTTCAGATTGGGCACCGCGCCGGCGACCAGATTCTGCAGGGCGCGCACCTGATCGGTGCTGGGCTGGCGGCCGGTGACGCCGATCACCACCGAGGCGGTGGGCTGGCCCGCCTCCTCCTCGAACAGCTGGTGCTTGGGCAGGACCAGTTGCACCCGGGCGAAGGTGACGCCGTCCAGAGACCGGATGGTGCGGGCCAGCTCGCCTTCCAGGGCGCGCTGGCGGTTGAGGTTCTGCACGAAGTCGGTCTGGCCGAGCGCGCTGGCGTTGTCGAAGATCTCGTAACCCACCGAGCCGGAGGTTGGCAGGCCCTTGCCGGACAGCATAAGGCGGGTGGAGGCCACTTTGTCGCGGGCGACCATGATGGTCGAGCCGTCGCCCTTGGCCTCGTATTTGATTCCCCCCTGATCCAGGGCCTGGGTTATCGAGGAGGCTTCCTTCAGGTCGAGGTTCGAATAGAGCAGGGCCTTGGGCTCGCTCCCGGCGTTGAAAACCAAGGCGAACAAGGCCGCAGCCACGCCCGCGGCCACACCGACGATCGCCGCGAGGCGGCCGATTCCGAACCGTTGCAGGAAGCCTAGCAGTTGATCCACACCGTCGTCCTTCCGATGACCTTCGGACGCACGGCGCCGCTGGCTAGGCAGGATTTACCCAGTGCATGGTAAACGGGGCTTTAAGGTTCGCCCCAGCCGAGGCCAAAAGCACAAACGGCCGCACCCCTGGGGGCGCGGCCGCAAAGCGCCGAACTGTGGGCGTCAGTTACCGATATTGCTGGATCCGCGTAGTGCGCAGACCCGCCAGGCCGTGGCGTTCGATCGATTTTTGCCAGCCGAGGAACTCCTCGTTGGTCAAAGAATATCGCTCGCACGCCTCGTCCAGCGTCAGCAAGCCGCCGTGAACCGCCGCCACGACCTCGGCCTTGCGCCGGATGACCCAGCGCTGAGTGTCCTGCGGCGGAAGGTCGGACAAGGTCAACGGTTCACCCGTCGGCCCGATCACGTACTTCTCGCCTCTGCCGTTTAGGCGTTGCTGTTGCAACATGGCTTTACGCCCTTCTCACCATCACCGTTGACCCGGACAATAGCCGACCGGCCATAACAGCCGCTTAATTGCGATAGTAAACATTCGACTAAATCGTGAATCCGCGGGTGACATTTAATGGTTCCCACCTCGTTAATTTAGTATTCAGAAGTGTTAATCAGCTGCCTATCGAATGATCTGCAGCAAGTCTTGGGTCATTTGGTCGGCGGTCGTTATGATTTTCGATGACGCCGTATAGGCTCGCTGAGTAATGATCATGTTGGCGAACTCCGCGGACAGGTCGACCGTGGACGATTCCAGAGCAGAGGCGGAGATTGTGCCTGCGCCGCCGGACCCGGGAGTCTTGAGGCTGTAGGCGCCGCTGGTGGTGGATGACACATAAGCGTCACCGCTGGTCGAGGTCAGGCCATCCACATTGGGGAAGGTCGCCAACGCGACCTGGCCGATCACGCGGTTGGTCCCGTTGGAGAAGGTGGCGGTGATATCGCCGTTCTGGCTGATGGCCACTGAGGCCAGGTTGCCGAACGGGGTGCCGTTGGCGCTGATCGACTGCACCGCGGAGGTGCCGGAGAACTGGGTCAGGCCGCTGGTGGCGATGGCCGGGTTCAGGCTGACGGCCACGGCCTGCGGGGTCGTGACGCCGAGCGCCGCGCCCCAGGGGATGCTGAGCGCCGGGGTGGTGCCGCCGCCCACCGGGTTGCCGGAGGAATCGGTCAGGCTGACGCTGGCCAGGCTACCGTTGGAGTTGAAGGTGACGGTGCCGGTGGCGATCTGCCCCTGCGGGTTTGCCCCCACGGCCGGAACGTCGCTGGTCGGAACGGACTGGATTTCGGCGTACCACTGATCGGGGGTGGAGCTCTTGAGCAGGTCGATCTGCACATTGTGCTGGCCGCCCTCGGAATCGGAGATCGGCACCTGGATGCTAAAGTCCGGCTTCACGCCGGTCCCGGTGGTGGCGTCATAGGCGGTCATGCTGTTGGCGACCGGATCATAGGCGGCGGCGGTCTGGGCGGCCGTCGCGGTGCCCGCGGCGACCAAGGCGGTGTCCGTAGCCTGGGTGGAGACCGCTTGCGACGCGTTCAGGTTGGCGTTGACCCCAGCCGTGGTGGTGGCCGACACCGCGCCGCCGATGGAATCCACGTTAATCGGTTGCAGCGAGCTGAGGCTGGAGGTGCCGTCGAGGATATTGCCCTGGGCGTCCGCCGGATAGGCCTGCAGGTAGAGGCCCGCCGCGTTCTTCAGATAGCCTTGCGAGTCTGGGGTGAACGAGCCCGCCCGGGTGAACAGGACTGGCGTCGAGGCGCCGATGGCGGTCGGCGTCTGGGTGGTGACGAACATGCCCTGGCCGGTGATCGCCAGATCGGTCGGCGAGCTGGTCTGCTGGATGGCGCCCTGGGCGCTGACAAACTGCTGGTTGACGCTGGACACGCCGCCGGCGGTGTAGGAGCCGCTTGAATTGGACTGGGTGACCAGATCCTCGAACGTCACGGCGTTGTCCTTGTAGCCGTCCGTATTAACGTTGGCGATGTTGTCGGAGATCGCCGACAGGGCGGAGGAGTTGGCGGAGAGGCCGGTGACGCCGGCCAACATGGCGCTGGTGAGGCTCATGATCTTGTTCCTTGTTTCGCGGTCGTGGGGCTTGGAGCGGGTTGGCGGTCAGCGAGACCGCGCCCGGTCGGAAAGGTTCTGGGAAGGGTGGGAAAGCTAGCCACCGGCGCTGGCGCTGTTCACGCCGGTGACGGTGCTGAGGGGGACTTGGACACCGTTTATGGTGACCATGGTGACGCCGTTGACCTGCTGCGCGGCCGTGACGAGGCCGTTGACGCCGTTGGTCACGGTGACGGGCGCGCCTGAAGCATCGGTCGCGCTGATCTTGAGGGTGTAGGTTCCCCCGTTGGCCTGCTGGGTTCCGGTGGAATCCTTGCCGTTCCAGTTGAAGGTGCTGCTGCCGGCGTTGGTGGCGGTGAGCGGGCCGGTCCAGACCACAGTGCCGCCGCTGTTGACGACGCTGACCGTGCCGCTGGCCGCGGGGGTGGACAGGGTGTAGGGCCAGCTCGCCGAGCCGCTGGTCAAGGTCGCGCTCGAACCGGAGGCGGTGGCGGACTTGCCGATCAGGCTCACCGCGTCGTTCAGGCCGCTGCTCTGGTTGGCGGTCACCAGCTGTTGCAGCAACTGGTTGGACAAGAGCTGCTGCTCGACGCCGGTCATCTGGGTCAGCTGCTGGGTGAACTGGTTGGTGTCCAGGGGCGACAGCGGATCCTGGTTCTTGAGCTGGGTGGTCAGCAGCGACAGGAAGGTCTGATAGTTGCTGGCGAGCGAGTTCAACCCGTTGTTGATATCGGTGTTGTTCGACGTGCTGCTGGTCGTGGGGGTGTTGGTGACGGCGGTGGTCATGCTGCTGGGTCCTAGATCCTGATGTCCACGCCGGAAGAGGCGCTGGCGGAGCCGCTGGCGAGGCTCGCCGCGGTCGCCGCCGCGAGGGTGTCGCTGGCGGGGCTGTTTGCTGCTTGAGAGGTCGGTCTGGACGAGCCGCCCTGGGATTGGTTGTTCTGACCGGCGAAACCGGCGCCGGCGCCGTTCGAACCAAAGCTCAGGCCGTTCTGCGACAGGTTGAAGCCGGCCTGTTGCAGCGCCTGTTGCAGATCTCCGGCGCGGCTCTGCGCCTCGGCGGCGGCGTGGGGATTGTTGAAGGACAGCGAGGCGCTGATCTGGCCGCTGGCGTCGATCTGAACCTTGACATTCACCTGGCCGAGGCCAGCGGGGTTCAGGGCGATGTCAAAGCTGGTCGACTTGCCATCCACCTTGCGTATGACCTGGTCGGCGATCTGGCTGACGATGGCGCCGCCCTGGCCCGCCGCCGCGGCGGTCGGAGCCGCAACGGCGGCGGGCACTGTGATCGCAATCGCCGCCGACAGGTTGGCGTCGCTGGCTTGAGCGGTCTTGGGGGACACCTCGGCGGTAGCCTGCGAATGGTCACTGGCTGATCCGCCGAGAACGATCTTTCCCGTGGCGGCCCCGGCGGCCTGGGCCATGACCGGCGCGGCCGGGCTGGCGCTCGCCGGGTCGGCGACGATCGCGGCCGGGCTCGAGGCGGCGGCCTTGGCAGCCGGGTTGGCCGCGGGCGCGGTTGTCATGGTCTGAGCCTGCAGAGCCGAGCTGAGCGGGTTCGATGTGGCGGCGTTGGTCGAAACCGAGCCGTCGGGCAGGGGAAGGGTGGTGGTGACGTCGGCCAAGACCGGCTGCGGCGCCTCATCACCGGCGGTCGGGACCGCCGGAGCAGCTTGGGTGCTGGCGATCAGCGAGTTTGAGGTTTGCGCGCTTGGGGCCGCAGCGCCCGAGGTCTTGGCCCCAGCGGCTTGGGTCGGCGCGAAACGGTTGGGCGAGGGCGCCGACTGTGCGCTCAGCGCCACAAGGCTGGCCGTGTTTACGAGAACCAGATCGGCGCTGGACGCCACTGGGGGAGGACTTGCGGATGCCGGGGCCGCCGGGTCCTGAATGGAGGGGGCGGCCGCGAGCGGCGGTGCGGAAGACGTCGGCGCCGCTGTGTTCACTGCATCGAACAGGCCGGCGGCGGCTGAGGCGCTGGCGGCGCTGGTGGTGGGGATGGCGGTCGGCGCCGATTGTTGGGGCGTGCTCTGTACAAGGGCGACCGCGTCCGAGGCGTTCGAATTGCTCGAAGCGGGCGTGGCTGCCGGTGACACGTTGAGCGCGGCGGCGTCGGTCGTTGCGCCCTGGCCGGTCGGCGCGTCGGCGATGACGGACGTCGCAAGGGTCGATGCCGGAGCGGCCTGGCTGGCGCCAAGGTTGATGTTCGCGCTTTCCGGCCCGGTCTGCACCGGGGTGGAGAGCTGAGGCGTCGCCGTTGTGATCTGGACAGGGATCAGCGGGGTGGGCGGGGTAGCGGTCGCGCTGAGCGCGGCGACCGGGTCCGCCTTGTCGTCGGCGGAAGATGACTTGGATGGCTTGCCGGTCTTGGAGTCCAAGGCGGCTGACGCACTAGAGCTTGCTGCTGGGGAGCTCACCGCCGGTGCAACGGTCGCGACCTGCGGCGGCGCGGCGTCGGGCGATGCGGCCAGGATGGTGGAGGCGACCGTCACCGGAACCGATCCAGCTTGGCTCTTGCCGGCCGGGGCGGACGATCCCCCGGGCGACGGCGAGGCGGCCTGAGATGCGGCGACGGCCGGCGCGGGGGACGACGCCGCCACCGCCTGGGTCAGCGGGCTCTGCTCAGCCAGGGCAATAGGCGCCAATGTCTGCGCAGCCGCATCGGGAACTGTTTGGAGTTGGATCGGCGGCGCCACGGCCTGCGTCGCGCTGGAAGTCACGGTCCCGGCTATAAGGACTCCCGCCGCCAGAGGCGCCGCGGGAGTCGTCGCCGTGGCGCCGATCGTGCTGGCGCTGACGTTGGCCGGTGAGCCGCTGTCATTGGACCCCGCGCTCATAAAGCCTTCCAGCGCCTGCTCGAACCCGCCCGTCACGCCGGCGTCGCCCACAGCGGACGCACCGGCGAACAAGGCCGCTGCCCCCGTCGTGGGGGCGGCGGTTGAAGCGCTCAGTTGGGCAAGCAGCGCGGTGGACGACATGGAGCGGTGGGAGCCTTGAGGTTTAGTGTGCGGTCAGCGCCTACTGCGCGATGGTGTTCGGACCCTTCAAAGCAATCCCCGCGCCACTTGGTAAACGCGGGTACATCCCATTGAATAATATATGTTATTTCAAACCCCTCGGTCGGGGCGGGAAGGACCTGGTCGGCCAAACTTGCCGAGCGGGCCTAGGCAAGCTCGACCGGTCGGTCCGGTTTTAGCGAGTTGGCGGACATGTCCGGACACAGGTTGGCGCGGCTCTTGCGGTATGAAACGCGAACCTTTGGGCGCCTGTGAGGGAAAGCCTTGAAAAACAATGCTGTAGATCAATCGGCCGTGATGGGCTGCGATCGTCCTGGGCAAATTCTGCCGGGATGGGCGCCCCACCTTGCCGGGTGGAAGGCCTAGACCATGTCTTTGAACACGATCACCCAGATCGCGACCGCCGGGCTCGCCGCCGCGCAGACGGGCATCAACACCGTCTCCGACAACATCACCAATGTGAACACCCCGGGCTATGTCCGCAAGGTGGTCAACCAGGTCCCCCTCGCCGTTCAGGGCCTGGGAACCGGCGTGTCTGTCTCCGGGATCACCCGCGCGTCCAACCAGTTCCTGGAGAACGCCAGCAACGCGGCGTCGGCGGATGTGGGAAGCGCCTCGATCACTTCGAACATGCTCGACCAGGCCCAGGCCCTGCTTGGGGACCCCGGCGCCAACACCGGCTATTTCAATCAGCTCAACACCGTATTCAGCGCGTTCGCCGCCGCCGCCAACAATCCCGCCAGCACGGTCTCAGCGACACAGGCTGTCAACCAGATCTCGAGCTTTCTGGATCAATCCCAGAGCGTCGCCACCTCGCTCGGCCAATTGTCGACCCAGGCCGACACCCAGATCGGTTCCGACGTCAGCCAGGTGAACCAGTTGCTGGGTCAGATCAGCCAGCTGAACAATTCGATCGTCCAGGCGACGGCGAACGGCGGGGACGTCACCGACGCCCAAAACGCCCAGGGCGATCTGATCAGCCAGCTTACCTCGCTGATGGACGTCAAGCTCACCCCGACCTCCGCGGGCGGGGTCAGTCTGCAGACGAGCAGCGGTCAGACCCTGGTCAGTCAGGCGGGCGCGGCCACTCTGGCCTACGCGCCCTCGTCGACCGGCGCCAGCCAGGTGACGGTCACCCTGCCGGGCGGCGGCGCCAGCACATCGTCGCTGCAATTGAAGAGCGGAGAGATCCAGGGCTTGCTGGCGCTTCGCAACACCACCTTGCCCGGCATCCAGGACCAGGTCAGCGAGTTGGTCACCCAAACGGTGAACGCCTTGAACAAGGCGCACAACGCCTCCTCGACCGTGCCCGCGCCCGCCACCCTGACCGGATCCGCGGTCGCAACCGATATTCCCACCGCGCTGACCGGGTTCACCGGCAAGACCAATGTGGCGGTGGTCAATTCGTCCGGCGTGGTGCAGCAGCAGATCGCGATCGACTTTGGTCCCGGGGCTGGCGCTGGAACCATGACGGATGCTTCAGGGACAGTTACCGCCTTCACCCCGGCCACCTTCGTCTCCAGCCTGAATACGGCCCTGAGCGGAACCGCCACGGTGAGCGTTGTGAACAACGCCCTCACCATCAGCGCCAGCACCCCCGGGAACGGAATTGCGATCGCCGACGATCCGACCACGCCCTCAAACAAGAGCGGCCAAGGCTTCAGCCAGTATTTCGGCCTGAACAACCTGATCAATTCCAGCGGCGTCACCAACTACCAGACGGGGCTGCAACCTGCGGACCCCAACGGCTTCAATGCGGGCGGCGTGATCACCCTGCGATTGTCCGACAGTTCGGGCAACCAGATCACCGATGTGCCGGTCACTGTGCCCAGCGGCGGCACCATGCAGACCGTCCTCGATGCGATGAACGCCACCACAGGCGGGGTCGGGCTCTACGGCCAGTTCAGCTTGAACACCAGCGGCGAGCTGTCGTTCACGCCCAACACACCCGGCGGCGCATCGGTGTCCGTGGTCAGCGACAACACCCAATGGGGAGCCGCCGGCGCCTCGATCAGCGGGTTGTTCGGCCTGGGCGACAACCAACGCGCCGACCGCACCGACAGCTTCGCCGTGCGCCCGGACATCGCCGCCAACCCCACCAATATCTCGTTCGCCCAGCTCAATCTGAGCGCTGCGGCGGGTACGCCGGCGCTAAGTCCGGGTGACAGCAAAGGCGCCCAGGCCCTGGCGAACGCCGGCAGCTCCCAGATGAGTTTCGAGGCCGCGGGCGGCATCGGATCCTCGACCACCTCGATCACCCAGTACGCGGCGCTGCTTGCCGGCGCGCTCGGCAGCCAGGCCGCGGCCGCCAGCTCAGCCCAGACCAACGCCACAGCCGTCCAGACAGAGGCCCAGTCGCGGCAGCAGTCGGTGGAAGGCGTCAATCTCGATCAGGAACTGGTCAATCTGACCACCTATCAACAAGCCTACAGCGCGTCGGCTCGGCTGGTCACCGCCAGCCAGGACATGTTCACGGCGCTTATCGGCATGATGAGGTAATTCGGCATGGATCGCCTCTCAACCTCGAACCTGTACAGCACCGTGCTGGCTAATTTGATGACCGCGCAGTCCAATCAGATCAGCGCGGCGACCCAGGTTTCAAGCCAGAAGGTGGCGACGGACCTGAAGGGCTACGGCGATCAGGCCGAAACCTTGACGGCCATGCAGACCGTGCAGGCCCAGACCCAGAGCTTTCTGGATCAGTCGAACCTCACCGCCACCAAGCTCACCAGCCAGGACACCGCCCTGGGTCAGGTCTCAAACGCCATGACCAGCGCCACCACCGCCATCTCCAGCGCCCTGGCCACCGGCGACGGCTCCACCGTGATGCAGTCGCTGCAGACAGCGTTCCAGGGGGTTGTCTCGGGCCTGAACTCCACCTTCAACGGCCAGTACCTGTTTTCCGGCGGCCAGGTGAACACCCCGGCGACCAGCGCCAGCTCCATGAGCGATCTGACCACGCCGGCCGTGGTCGCCAACCTGTTCAACAATGACCAGTACGTCGCCACCAGCCAGGTCTCGCAGAACACCACGGTCAAGACCGGCGTTCTGGCCAGCAATGTGGGTACGAACGCCTTCAACGCTTTCCAGACGATCCAGAACTATGTGCAAGCCAACGGCCCCTTCACGGGGACCTTGACCACGGCCCAGACCGCCTTCCTGCAGACCACCCTGGGCACGTTCACCTCAGCCTCCCAGAGCGTCACCACGGTCCAGGCCCAGAACGGTCTTGCGCAGAGCCAGGTCACCAGTATCCAGACAGGCCTGACCAGCCAAAGCACCACCATGCAGGGCTTGATCGGCAATATCACCGACGCCAACATGGCCCAGGCGGCGACCAATCTGCAGCAGGCCCAGCTGGCCGTTCAGGCTTCCGCCCAGGTCATCGCCTCGCTTCGGTCGTCCTCGCTGGTCAATTTGCTGCCGGTTCAATAGGGAATCAGCGGGCCGCCTATCGCAATCGGCGGCTCGGATCGCTAAATTCGCCCGTCGTTGTTCCCTGGGCTTCCTCATGCCGCTCGATATTGCTGAACCTGACGCCGTCGAGACGGCCGCGCTTGCGGTCGGCTTGCCGGTGGGCGCGCGCGTGGTGGTGGCCATGTCCGGGGGCGTGGACTCCACCGTCACCGCCGCCCTTCTCAAGCGCGCCGGCTATGACGTGGTCGGCGTCACCCTGCAGCTCTACGACCACGGGGCGGCGATCCAGAAAAAGGGCGCCTGCTGCGCCGGCCAGGACATCCACGACGCCCGCATGGCCGCCGAAGCCATCGGCATGCCGCACTATGTGCTCGACTATGAGAGCCGCTTCCGCGAGGCGGTGATCGAGGAGTTCGCCGACGCCTATCTGCGCGGTGAAACGCCGATCCCCTGTGTGCGCTGCAATCAGACTGTCAAGTTCCATGACCTGTTGCAGACCGCCCGCGACATGGGCGCCGAGGCCATGGCCACGGGCCACTATGTCCGCCGCAGCGCCGCCCCCGGCGGCGCCCAGCTGCACCGGGCCATCGATCCGGCGCGCGACCAGTCCTATTTCCTGTTCGCCACCACCCCGGACCAGCTCGATTTCGTGCGCTTTCCCCTGGGTGGCCTGGAAAAGCCGGCTGTGCGCCGGGTGGCGGCGGAGCTTGGCCTGTCGGTGGCCGACAAGCCGGACAGCCAGGACATCTGTTTCGTGCCCGAAGGCAAATACACCACGGTGATCGACCGCCTGCGCCCCCATGGAGCCCTGCCCGGCGACATCGTGCATCTCGATGGTCGCACCCTGGGCCGCCACGAGGGCGTGACCCGCTACACCGTTGGCCAAAGGCGAGGCCTCAACATCGCCGTGGGCGACCCGCTGTTTGTGGTCCGCATCGACGCCGACGCGCGCCAGGTGATCGTCGGCCCGCGCGAGGCCCTGCTCACCCGCGCCCTGACGCTCAAGGAAACCAACTGGCTGGGCGACCAGCCGAGCCTGGAGGCTGCGGCGCATGAGGGCCAACCGGTCTTGGCCCGCGTCCGCTCGACCCGCGAGCCCGTGCTGGGCCGGCTGGCGATCGAGGACGGCGAGGCGGTGGTGCTGCTGGAGACGCCGGAAGAAGGCGTGGCCCGCGGCCAGGCCTGCGTGCTCTACGATCCGGCGGCGCCGTCGCGGGTGCTGGGCGGCGGGTTCATCGCGGGGACCACAAGGGCCCTATGACCTTGTTCGGCGCCTGGCAGGGTTTCTACCAGGTGACCGCTGAGGCCGCCGCCACCCTGACTGGCCTGCTGTTCGTGGTCGTCACCCTGACCTCCGGCCGCCAGCCGGCCAGCGCCGGCCACGGCGCGCGGCTGTTCACCAGTCCGACGGTCTTCCACCTCGCCACGGTGCTCGGCGTCAGCGCCCTGGCCCTGGCCCCGGCGCAAGAGGGGGTGTCGCCCAGGCTGGTGATGATCGCCTGGTCCGCCTGGGGCTTCGTCTACACGGCCGCCATAGCGTTGAAGATGGCGCGGTTGGAGACCACCACCCACTGGTCGGATTTCTGGTGGTACGGCTTCGGCCCGGCGACGACCTATGCCGTACTGGCCGCAGCCTGCATCGCCTGCCTGGCCGGCTGTCCGCACGCCGCCTTCGGCCTGTCCCTGGGCCTGCTGGCCGCCCTGATGGTGGCCATCCGCAACGCCTGGGACCTAGCGACCTGGCTGGCGGTCAAGCGGGATTGAGGTGGGCGGGATTTCCCACCGCCTCCCAAAAAAACCGTCATCCCGGCTCTCCGCGCTCTTGCGAGCGCTACGGCCGGGAAGACGATTTTGGGGAAGGCTGCTATGAGGCGAAAGAGCCTACCGCAGCATCCGCCCCCTCACCCCGCCTCAGCCGTTTCCTTACCACCGGCTAGCACTTCGCCGACCGTGGCGCAGGTGTGTCCGTCGGCCCGGGCGAGGTCGCCGGAGCCGGTGGGCTCGCCGCAGGCTTGGCAGGTGATGGCGGCGACAAAGGCCTGGCCGCAGCCCTTGTGCACGTAATGCACCGGCCCGCCGCGATCGCCATAAACATGGCGGTCGCCCCAGGCGCCCATGGTCACCAGCACGCCCCAAAGGTCGCGGCCCTTGGGCGTCAGCACATATTCGCAGCGCGGCGGGTGCTCGCTATAGGGCCGCCGCTCCAGCACGCCATGGCCCACCAGGCTCTTCAGCCGGGCGGCCAGCACGTTGCGGGCGACGCCCAGGTTCTCCTGCCATTGCTCGAAACGGCGCACGCCGGCGAAGGCGTCGCGGAGGATCAGCAAGGTCCAAGGATCGCCCACGACCTCCAAGGTCGCCGCGACGGAACAAATCTGATGTGAGTAGTCAGCTGTGCGGCCCATGAACGGAAAGTGCTTGAGCCGTGGACGGAAGACAAGCGCATTGCCGTTGCGGCGACGACTTCCCACTTTCTCACAGTCTGCTATGGCGCCGGCAAATCACCCAGAGGAACAACCATGTCCGCACACACCGCGTCGGATCCCGTCGTCATCGCCGCCTATGCCCGCACCCCCATGGGCGGGTTCCAGGGTTCGCTAGGTTCGGTAAAGGCCACCGATCTGGGCGCGGCGGCGGTCAAGGCCGCGGTGGAGCGGGCGGGAATCTCGCCCGAATTGATCGAGCAGATCGTCATGGGCTGTGTGCTGCCGGCGGGCCTCGGCCAGGCGCCGGCGCGCCAGGTGGCGCTTGGCGCGCGCCTGCCCCTTTCGGTGGCGGCGACCACGGTCAACAAGATGTGCGGCTCGGGCATGCAGGCCGCCATCCTGGCCCACGACGCCCTGGCCGCGGGCAGCCTGGACATCGTCGTCGCCGGCGGCATGGAGAGCATGTCCAACGCCCCCTACATCCTGGCCAAGCACCGCGGCGGCGCCCGCATCGGCCACGACGTGGTCAGCGACAGCATGTATCTGGACGGTCTGGAGGACGCCTATACCCCCGGCAAGCTGATGGGCGCGTTCGCCGAGGACACCGCCCAGGCCTATCAGTTCAGCCGCCAGGCCATGGACGCCTACGCCATCGAAAGCCTGGCCCGCGCCCGCCGGGCCACCGAGAGCGGCGCCTTCGCCCGGGAGATCACCCCGGTGCAGGTGACCAGCCGCAAAGGCGTGGAGACCGTCAGCCAGGACGAGCAACCGATGAAGGCCGATCCGGCCAAGATCCCCACGCTCAAGCCCGCCTTCGCCAAGGACGGCGGTATCACCGCCGCCAACGCCTCTTCGATCTCCGATGGCGCAGCGGCCCTGGTCCTGACCCGGGCTTCTGTGGCCGAGCGCCTGGGCCTCAGCCCCATCGCCCGCATCGCCGGCCACGCCGCCCATGCCCAAGAGCCGGGCCTGTTCACCACGGCCCCGGTGCCGGCCATGCGCAAGGCCCTGGCCAAGGCGGGCTGGAGCATCGACGAGGTGGACCTGTTCGAGGTCAATGAGGCCTTCGCCGTGGTGGCCATGATCGCCATGCAGGAACTGGCCATTCCCCACGCCAAGCTGAACGTCAATGGCGGCGCCTGCGCCCTGGGCCATCCCATCGGCGCTTCCGGCGCGCGCATCCTGGCGACCCTGCTCTCCGCCCTGCAGGCCAGCGGCGGCAAGCGTGGCCTGGCCAGCCTGTGCATCGGCGGCGGGGAAGCCACGGCCATGGCGGTGGAGCTGCTTTAGGCCCTTACGTCTCGCGCTTGGCGTCATCCAACAGCTTCGCCGCCCGCTCCGCCTCGGCCCTTGCGCTCAGCTTCTCGACCTTGGTGCGCCCGTGTTTGGCGCGGTTGGCGGCGGCTAAGGCGTGGCCTTCAGACTTGGCGCGGGCCTTGCGGGCGCGGTTCAGGTTGATGATGTCGGCCATCAGGGGGCCTCCTTGGCCTGGGCGCGCTGGAAGGCCGGGCGCGCGGCGATGCGGGCCAGATAGGCGTCGAACGCCGGCCCCTTGGGCGACAGTTCGCGGCTGAAATGGAACATGCTGGCGATCAGCACGTCCGCGGACGAAAAATGCTCGCCCAATAGATAAGGCCCGGTCTCCAGGGCCTCGCGCAGGCGCGCTTCGACCGTGTCGAAGTCCGCCGCAGCCTGGGAATCGGCCTCGGTGAGCCCGCGCCACCTGGCGGTCATGGCCGGCTCCATCACCCCGGCATAGAAGGCCAGCCAAGTCAGGAATGCGCCGCGCCCCGGTTCGCCCACGGCGGGGCCGACCTTGGCGGGAAATGCGTCGGCGAGATAGAGGGCGATGGCCGCCGACTCGGTGACCAGTTCGCCGTCATGTGTCAGGGCCGGGACCTTCTTGTCGGGGTGCGGGTTTTTGGGATCCGCCTCGCCCGATCCGTCGCCGCGGCGAATGCTCACATAGGTGATCTCGTAGGGCTCGGCGATCTCCTCCAGCAGCCAGACGAAGCGCGACGAGCGCGAACGAGGCGCGTGAAACAGGGTCAGCATGGCGGCCTTTCGGAAGTTTCGGAACAATTAGAGAACGGAAATTTCCGCCCCGCAAGATGGAAACTTCCCAGACGCGAAAGGGTTCTCTTTACCTCAGGTCGCAGTTGTGCGCGGCCAAAGCAGGAGACATCCCATGATCGACGGTTCGCAAATCCGAGAACATATGGAAGTGGTCAGTTCGGACGGTCACCATGTCGGCCGGGTCGATCACGTGGCGGGCGGTGATATCGAGCTGGCCAAGTTCGACTTCGGCGCCGGCCTCAAGCACCACCTGATCCCGCTGAGCTGGGTCGACGACGTGGCCAAGAACGAGGTCCGCCTGACCAAGACCCGCGACGACGCCAAGGCCGGCTGGCGCGAGGTTCACTAGATCTGGAGCCCTTCCCCATCGAGGGGGAAGGGCTCTGCTTGGGCCTCAGCCCGGAGAGATCATGTTCTCCGGCCGCACCACGGCGTCGAATTCCTCGTTGGTGACATAGCCGCCGCCCACGGCCTCATCCCGCAGCGTGGTGCCGTTCTTGTGCGCGGTTTTGGCGATCTTGGCCGCGGCGTCATAGCCGATCTTGGGGGCCAGGGCGGTGACCAGCATCAAGGAGCGGTCTAGCGCGGCCTTGATATTGTCCCGGCGAGCCTCGATGCCCACCACGCAATGGTCAGTGAAGCTGACCGCGGCGTCGGCCATCAGCCGCACCGACTGCAGGAAATTATAGGCCATCACCGGGTTGAACACGTTCAGCTCGAAGTGGCCCGAGGCGCCGGCCATGGTCATAGTGGTCTGGTTGCCGAACACCTGGGCGCAGACCATGGTCATGGCCTCGCACTGGGTCGGATTGACCTTGCCCGGCATGATCGACGAGCCCGGCTCGTTCTCCGGCAGCGACAGCTCGCCCAGGCCCGAACGGGGCCCGGAGCCTAGGAACCGGATGTCGTTGGCGATCTTGAACAGGGCGGCGGCGGCGGAGTTGATCGCCCCGTGGCCGAACACCAGGGCGTCGTGGGCGGCGAGGGCCTCGAACTTGTTGGGGGCGGTGGTGAAGGCGATGCCGGTGATGGCGGCGACGCGCTCGGCGACCTTTTCCGCGAAACCCACCGGGGCGTTCAGGCCCGTGCCGACGGCGGTGCCGCCCTGGGCCAGTTCGCAGATCCCCGGCAGGGTCATCTCGATCCGCTTGATGGCGTTGGCCACCTGGGCGGCATAGCCCGAGAATTCCTGGCCCAGGGTCAGGGGGGTGGCGTCCTGGGTGTGGGTGCGGCCGATCTTGATGATGTCCTTGAACGCTTCCTGCTTGACCACCAGCGCCTTGTGCAGGTGGCTTAGGGCCGGCAGCAGGTCGTGGACCACCTGTTCGGCGGCGGCCACGTGCATGGCCGTGGGATAGGTGTCGTTGGACGACTGGCTCATATTGACGTGATCGTTGGGATGGACCGGCTTCTTGCTGCCCATCTCCCCACCCAGCATCTCGATGGCGCGGTTGGAGATCACCTCATTGGCGTTCATGTTCGACTGGGTGCCCGACCCGGTCTGCCAGACCACCAGCGGGAAGTGGTCATTCAGCTTGCCGTCGATGACTTCCTGCGCCGCGGAGACGATGGTTTCGGCGATCTTGGGATCGAGCTTGCCCAGGGCCAGATTGGTCTCGGCTGCGGCCCGCTTGACGATGCCCAGGGCCCGCACCACCGGCCCCGGCTGCTTTTCCCAACCGATCTTGAAATTGCCGATTGAGCGCTGGGACTGGGCGCCCCAATAGCGGGTCGCATCCACCTCGATGGGGCCGAAGGTGTCGGTTTCGGTGCGGGTGGCGGCCATGCTTCAGTCTCCGGCGTCTCAGATGGCCGGCGGTTTAGCATGGAGGCCCGCGCGATCAAGGCGGGCGACCTTGCGGTGGTCAGGAAAACCCTGCCGCCGCGCGCAGGGCGATGCGGGCGCCGGCTCGATCCGTTTCGTTCAACGAGCCCAGGCGCCGCTTGATCTTGCTCACCGCCAGGGTGGCCAGCTTGGAGGCGCGCACCACCGAGGTCGCCGGCAGGCCCGCGGCGCGCTGGTCGCTGATGGGGATGTCGCCGAAGCGGCGTTCATGGTCGGGAGTGGTGATCATGGCGATCCACACCAGGCCCGTGGACTTTTCGAACTCGGGATTGGAGACCACCAGGGCGGGGCGGCGCTTGGCTCCCTCGCCCACAGCAATGGCCACCACGTCGAAGGGACGATACTGAGCGGTCATAAGCCCGAATACGCCTTGTCGTCGGCGCTGCTGGCCCATTCGGAAAAGGCGGACAGGGAGTCTTCGTCGCTGGCTGGCGGCAGTTTGTCGATCAGGATGCCCGCGTCGGTATGCCGATAGCGCACCACGTCGCCCGGCTTTAGATCCAACTGCGCCCGGATTTCCCGTGGGATGACGGTTTGAGCCTTGGAGGTTAGTTTGGAAAGCAACACGGACAAGGAGCGCCTCCGCTTGTCTTACATTCTTACGAACGCCATCCGCTTAACCATGAGGGGCTTGACATGTCCAGCGACACAGCGATTCGCGCTGTGAGCGAGATGTGGACTGGCTGTGGAAAAGTCCGCGCGCGGGAGGCCGAAGGCGGCCTGGAGCTGGTGGTTGACGGCCTCACCACCCAGGCCAAATATTACAAGCCGCTGATTTACGAATTCTTCCGCAAGGAATGGCGCGGGTCACGGCCGGCCTGGGGGGATTTTTCGGTGGAGATCGACATGGAGCATGTGGGCGACGCGCCCTGGATGGACCTGGACAACCTGGCCAAGGCGATCCTCGACGCCATCAAGGGCTACACCTTTCACGACGATTCCCAGGTCGCCCGCCTGTTGGTCCAGCGCCATCCCGGCGAGCGCGAGCGGATCGTGGTGCGGGTGGCGCGGATGGGCGGGTAGGGTGGTTTAGGAGAAGTCCACGCCCTCCGCCCGCAGGCGGCGGGCCAGGGGCTCTAGGCCGTCGATGTGCCGGCGCCACTGGTCGACGGCGTGGGCATAGACCGGCTGGCGCACCTGTACCGCGCTCTGGGTGCTGCTCGGCGCCGGGTTGCTATGGGGCGCCAGGCAGGCCGGATCCCAGGGCAGGTCGCACGCCCGCAGCAGCCGGTGGGTCTCGGCCTCCTGATCGGCGACGAGGTCTTCGTAGGCCACGGTGATCAACCGCTCGCCCAGAAACCCCCGCCAATGGGCGGTCAGGCGCAGATAGGCGGCGATATAACGGCCCAGATCGTCCAGGTCGTAGGAGAAGGGATAACCTTGGTGGAACAGGGTCTTGTACATGGCGTAGCCGCTGGCCATGGGGTGTCGGGCCACCTGGACGAGCTTTGCCCCAGGCAGGGCGGCGGCGATCAGGCCGGCATAGAGATAGTTCATCGGCAGCTTGTCGATGAACCGCGGCGATGCGCCTGCGCTTGCCGCCGCGCGCTCCAGATAGCCGGCGCCAATCCGGGCGGGGTCGGCCTGGGCGGTTAGCTCCACCAGTTTCTGCTTGGACGTGGGCGCGCCGCTAGCGATCGCGCGACCCACCATGGTGACCACCTGGGGCAGGTCGTTGAGTTCGCCAAGAGAGGTGACCTCGGAATGGCTGCCCAAGATACGTTCGACCAGGGTGGTGCCGGAGCGCGGGAGGCCGAAGACAAAGATCGGCGCATCCGAGGCCCAGCCCGGCGGGGCGGCGTCCAGCCAGGGCGCATCGAAGGTTTCGATGATCCGATCAATCGTTTCGACATCATCGGCCACATCGTAACGCAGATGCTGACGGCGCACCGCCGCGCCGGCCTGAAGCTGGGCGAAAGACGCCGCGGCATCGCCCAGGTCTTCGTACTCCTTGGCCAGGGCGTAGCGCAGCTGAACCTCGCCGGACCAGGTCGCCGGCGGCGGGGCGAGCCGGGCTTTCAGTTCGTCCACATGGTTGCGTTCGGGCGTCTGGGTGCGCAGCTGGGAGCGGGTTCCATAGGCCTCCCAATCTTGCGGCGCGGTGGCGATGGCCCGGTCGAGCAGGGTTTCAGCCTCGGCGAAGTCGCCCAAAAAGCGCAGCACCGTAGCCAGGTTGAAATTCAGCGCCGGAACGTCGGGCAGGCGCTGGGCGGCCTGACGCATCAGGACCAGAGCGCGGCTGTGCTCGCCCATCAGGGTCAGGGCGTTGCCCAGCTCGTGTTGCAGGCGCGGGTCGGCCGAGACCGCCGGCTCCGCCGCAAGGGCCGCCGTCAGCGCCATGGCGGTTTGGCCGGCGGCGTGCAGGCAGCGCACGCGCTGGACCAGCAGGGCCGGTTCGCCGGGCGACAGGGCGAGGCCTTGATCGGCGGCCTTCAGGGCCTGTCCCGCCTGACCCAGGTCCAGGGCCAGCACGCTGGCGGTCAGCCAGCCTGGAGCGAACGCCGGAAAGCGCGCCAGCAGCTGATCCACGGCCTGTCGCGCGGCCGCGGCGTCCCGGCGCGCCATGGCGCCTCGCGCCGTGCGGTCGAGCTGTTCGGGGATACGGGTCATGGGCTCGCGCTGTAGAACACGACTAGCGCGCACCACCACCCAGCACCGCGTCCAGCCAAAACCAGCACAGCTCGTGCGCCGGGGTGTCGGCCTGGCTGTCCGGATTGAGCGATATCTCCAGCCAGATGCCGTCCAGCATCAGCATGAAGCAGGCGGTCAATTCGGCCACGTCCACCTTGGCTCCGGCCTCGGCCACCAGGGCGTCCAGGGCCTGTTTCAGCAGGCGGCGGCGGCCGGTGAGATAGCGCCCGAAGGCGGCTTTGAGTTCGGGCATCCCCCGCGACAACTGCCAGAAGGCGATGCTGGCGCCGATGGAGCTGTCGCCGGCCCAGTCGGTGGACAGATAGTTGTCGATCACCGCCTCCATCCGCGCCCGGGCGGAGGGATATTGCGCCTGCACCACCGGCGCCAGCTTGGCCATGAAGCGTTCGACCAGCAGGTCGTAGGCGGCGACCAAAAGGTCGTGCCAGCGAACGAAGAAATGGGTGACCAGGCTGGGGGCGACGCCGGCCTCGCGGCAGACGCTGCGCAGACTGGTCCCCTCGGCGCCGTCTCGCGCCAGGCAGATCAGGGTGGTCTCGATGATCTGCTGGCGCCGCTCGTCGGGCCGCAGCCGCTTTCGCCGCCCTGTGGTCGTTTCCGCAGCGTCCACGCCTCGTCGTCCTTTTCCGCGCCATCGGGCGGCGGGCCATGCGCCCGCGCCTCAACTGCGGCTCATCCTTGCCTCCATGTAGCAGCGCATATCAAGGTTGGCGTCTTCCATGGGCGCGTAGAAGCCCTGGCGGTGGGCGCGGCTGCCCATGCCCTGCTGCACCCGCTCGCAGATCGCCCAGTCCTGCTGGTTGACCACCTCCCAGAAGCCGCTGGCGTCGGTGTGGTCGAAGGCGGCCGCGCGCATCTCGTCCTGTGCGAACAGGAACAGGCATTCGACCTGCGTCGATGACGCGCTCAGCGGCCAGAGGATGTAGGCGGTGACGTGGTCGGCGGCCAGGCTGAGGAACAGGTTGGGATAGTTCAGCTCGCCCTTGTGGCGCGTGCGCTCGTCTTCGTTCAGGTCCGGGAAGGGTGCGCGGTCGGTGGTCCCGCTCCAGGTGAAGGTGGTGGCGCCGTCCCGATGCGGCACGCCGCGCTCCCATTCCAGCCCGGCGCCGCCGGCGGCGCGAAAGGCGGGGACGATGGCGCACAGTTCGGGATGCAGCGGGCCGCAGTGGTAGCATTCGTTATAGTTCTCGCAGAGAATCTTCCAGTTGGCGTCCACCTCATAGGTGATGCGATGGCCGACACGCAGGTCCGCCAGGGGATAGTTGGCGATGCGTCCAGCCACCCCGCCGATCTGCTTATGCAGGGGTTCGGCCTTGGCCGGCGTCAGGTGCAGAAAGACGAAGCCGCCCCATTGCTCGCAACCCACGGGATAGAGAGAGAAATCGCCGCGCCTGAAATCGGGATCATCGCTCAGGAACGGCGCGCCGATCAGGTCGCCGGCCGAGCTGTAGGTCCAGGCGTGATAGGGACAGCGGATCAGGCCGGTGGATGTCACCGCAATCGGCAGGGCCGCACGGCCAGGCTTGGGTTCGCCGGCGCTGGGGCACAGCTGGGCGCCGCGGTGGCGGCAGACATTGTAGAAGGCGTTCAGGACGCCGTCCTTGCCGCGCACCAGCAGGATGCTTTCGCCCACCAGGTCCACCACCTTCCAGGCGCCCACGCCGGCGACCTCTTCCGCCCGGCAGGCCACCATCCATTCGCGGGTGAAGATTTTGTCCTTTTCGGCCGCGAACTGGGCCGGATCGGTATAGGCGCTGGACGGCAGGGACGGCTCCAGTGCGACGGAGCGAAGAACATCGGTCATGGCGGGCTCCCTTGCTTCAGGTAACTGGCACGGCCGCTGCCGTCGCTGCGCCGTTGTCCAGCCGATAGGGCAGGTCCTGAGCTGGGGCGTCCAGCGAGCGGGCGTAGAGGTGGCCGGAATGGATGGCGTGGACCAGGGCGCCCGGCGCGGCGGCGTCGCCGATCCGGTCCACAGTGCGCACGCCCCATTCGGCCCACTCGGCCTTGCGCGCGACCAGGGCGTCATAGAGATCGTTGCGCGGCCGGCGCATTCCCACCACCACCAGCGAGGCGCAATGCCGCTGGCTCTGGGTGCGGGTGAAGATGTCCTCTAGGGTCAGCTTGCCGGGCATGAAGCTGGCGACGCTGCGCCGGGTGATCACCTCGACCCCCAGCCGCTCCAGATTGGCGTGCACGTTGGGCTGCTCATTGGTCAGGATGGTCCAGGCCGAGGCGAAGCCGGCCGGGGTCACATAGGTCACCTGCGCGCCTTGGGCCGCCAGCCGCTCAGCGATACAGCCGCCCATATAGTAGTTGTCGTAGTCGAACACCGTGATCTGCCCCGGGATCGCGCGGCCGGCGAATACGTCCTCGGGCGTATAGACGCCCGGCCCCTCCAACATCGCGCCGGGAACCTCCATGCGCGCGTCATAGCCGGCGGCGACCCATTCGGCGCCGGTGGCGATCACCACCCGCTCTGCCCCGAAACCCAGCACCTCGTCGGCGCCCATATCGCTGTCCAGATAGATCTGGGCGTTGTCGGCCTTGGACAGGCCGCCCAGCCGGTAGTCCAGCACCCGGCGCCAGGGGTTGAGGCCGGGCAATTCAGCCTCGGCCAGGACCCGTCCGCCGGCGCGCTTGCCGCGGTCGGCCACAGCGACCTCATAGCCCCGTCTGGCCAGGGTCAGGGCGCAGTCCAGGCCCGCCGGCCCCGCGCCGACGATCAGCACCCGGTCCGACGAACCGGCCTTGGCGAAACGCTCGGGATGCCAGTCGCGCCGCCACTCCTCGCCGATGGTCGGGTTCTGGGTGCAGCGGATCGGCACCCCGTCATGCCAGCTGGCGATGCAGATATTGCAGCCGATACATTCGCGGATCTCGTCTTCGCGCCCCTCGTCCAGCTTGCGCGGCAAAAAGGGGTCGGCGATGGAGGGGCGGGCCCCGCCGATCAGGTCCAGCACCCCGCGCTTGATCTGCGAGATCATGGTGTCGGGGGAGGTGAAGCGCCCGACGCCCACCACCGGCTTGGTGGTGAGGCTCTTGACGAAATCGATGGTCGCTTCATGGCTGCCCTCGGGCGCGAAGCGTGACGTCGAGCAGTCGGTGGGGCTGGAATCCAGCTTCACGTCCCACAGGTCGGGGACCTCGGCCAGTTCGGCCACCACCTCATGCGCCTCGGACTCCAGGGTGGTTCCCGGCCGCTGGCGCAGCTCCTCCAGGCTGATGCGCAAAGCCACGCCGCAGGTGTCTCCGACGGCGGCCTTGACCGTCTCCAGGGCCTGTTTGATCAGCCGGCACCGGTTCGCGACGCTGCCGCCATAGTCGTCCGTGCGCTTGTTATAGCTGGGTAGCAGGAATTCGTGCAGCAGATAGCCCATGCCGGCATAGACATAGATGATGTCGAACCCAGCTTTGCGGGCGCGCAGGGCGGCGTCGCGATACCAGCCCAGCAGGGCCTGGATGTCGTCCAGGTCCATGGCCTTGGCCCGCTGGTTGGACATGAAACCCACATGGGTCGACATCCAGCCTATGCCTGACGGCGACAGGGGCGGGATGCGGCTCGACCGGTTCATGGTGGTGGCGCCGCCGTGCCACAGCTCAATCCCGGCCAGGGCGCCGTGCCTGTGCACCGCGTCGGTCATCAGCTTGTGGGCGCGGATATCGTGGTCGTCCCACAGGCGGGCGGCGGGTAGCGGCGAGTCGTCGGAGCTGGGATGAATGGACACCGCGCCGGTGCAGACCACGCCCCAGCCGCCCTCGGCCTTCACCTCGCGAAAACCGGCCCGCACCTGGGGTAGCACGTGCATGCCGCTGGCGTGGGGCACCTGGTAGAACCGGTTGGGCGCGGTGACCGGCCCGATCTTCACCGGCTCGAACAGAATGTCCCAACGGGGGTTGCGCGCCATGCTCGATCTTCCTTGGTCCGGCCTGCGGCCGCCTAAAACTGAACAAATGTACAATAGTAGAATTTGATGCGGAAGGGGAGCCGGCTCGCCGCCGCCCAGCCTCAGATCAGACCAGTTCGCGTTTGACTTCTGTGACCCAGCGGCGCGTGCGGACCAGGTTGCCGTTCTCGGTCAGGGTGCAGGTCAGATCCATGCGAAAGCTGTCGGCCGTGCTGCGCAACGAGCCCTCGGTATGGCTCTCGATCAGGCGGCGGCCGTGCAGCGGATGGAATTCGTCGCGTGTGCTGATGGTCAGGACGGCGTTGGCCGGGTCGCTCTCGCTGACCTCGCAGCCGATCTTGTCCGGGCCCATCTGAAAGGTGGCGCTGGCGACGCCCGTCACCATGTCTCGGGTGAGGCCATAGGAGCTCATGGCGTCGGGCGGCGTGCCGGCGATGGCGCCGATATGGTCGGACAGGACCGGCAGTTCGCCGGGCAGGGACGGGGTGGGCGCCAGCACCGGCAGGGCGATGAACGAAGCGTGGTCGCCGCCGGTGAACAGGGTGGTGGTCATGGGATAGGGCGACGGCCAGACCACCGGGAAATAGGCGTTGGTGACCACGATGCGGATGCGGTGCCCCGGCGAGAAGCGATAGCCGGTGCAGAACAGCTCGACATCCAGCTCCACCATCTGGTCCGGCGGTAGAGGCTCCAGGTTCACGTGCGAATGGCGATGAGAGCCGTTCAGGAACCCATAGGTGATAATGTAGGAGGTCCCGTCCGGCGCCACGTCATTGACCCGCACGATCCAGTTGGCCTGGGGCGCGCTGGCGGCGGCGTAGAGGTGGGCCTTGACGAAGCCGAGGATCTCCAGCGGCTCCTTCAGCGGCGGGCTATCGAAGCTCAGGCCCCAGCTGTCGTCCTCCCGCGAGTCGATACCGTAATAGCCCTCATAGCTGGACGGCCCGATGGAGTTGCTGAAGCCGCCGGTGGCGGGATGGTAGCGTAGCTTCAGCGCCGAAGCCTCGGACGACAGCTCGGCCAGATCGCCGCCCTGCCCCGGCTCGGGGTTGGCGCGCAGGGTCGCCGCCTCCCCCAATCCGTGTGACGGGCGCAGAAAGAATTTCTTACCAGGCTCGAAAACCGTGTCCGGCCAAGCGTTTGCGAACCGCCACTCGCCCGGAATGGCGCCGGCGTCGCGAAAGCCCTGCCGCCGCCAGCTGGGCATGTAATAGGCGACCCGCGGCTCTTCGACCGCACCATTGTCCTTGCCGTGCAGATAGTGGTCGAACCAGCGCGACTGCATCTTGCGCCAGTCCAGCACGGGTCCGGGCCAAGTGTAGCTGTGGTGCCAGGGCCCCAGGATGCCGTGGGTGACACCCGGCGCATGCTTCATGATCCGCGGGACGAAGTTCTGGTACATGTCCAGATAGCCGCCCGCCAGATAGGTCGGGGTGGTCAGGAGGCCGTACTGGTCCGGGGCCAGCGACCCGCGGCGATAGTGCGGCCCGTCCCGCTGATTGTGCAGGAAGATGTCCAGCCAGGGCGGGGTGTTCCACCGGTCCATGGCCGCCTTGTTGTGCAGGTCATAGTCCGGCGCGCCGGGCGAGGCGTTCTCGGTGATCATGCCCAGCGCCCAGGACGCATCCACCATCATCTGGATGCCGCCGGGGCTGTGGATGTCGTCGGTATAGCGGTCGTCGGTGCCGCCACGCACGAAAATGGCTTTGAGCGGCTCGGGCTTGTAGCGCGCGGCCATCCAGATCGAGTTGAAGGCGGAATAGGAGGTGCCGTACATGCCCACTGCGCCGTTAGACCAGGGCTGGCGGGCCACCCATTCGACGATCCGCACCAGGTCGTCATATTCGTCCAGGGCGTATTCGTCGGAGGGGACGCCCTCGCTGCCGCCGGACCCGCGCACATCCACGTAGAGGCTGGCGAAACCGTCCTGGGCGTGGCCGATCATCTCCTGGGCCAGCTCGCCATTGGGCTCGTTGCGATAAGGATCGGCGGCCATCTGGGCGCCGACCCGCGCGCCGCTCTTCACCTTGGCGGGTAGGAACAGCAGCACGTTGATGTGCGCGCCGTCGGGCATGCGCAGGCGCAGGTTCTCGAAATGCACGCCAGGCGCCATGTGATCCGAGCTTGGCCACAAGCCGCGCGTGACCTTCACCCCGAGGGCATCCGTCGACCACAGGTCGACAGGCGGCCCCGCCGTCGCCATGGCCATGGACGCCGAACCGGGCGCGAGCACCAGGCCGCCGCCGAGCAGGGCCGCCTGCCGCAGCAGGGCGCGCTTGCCGATGGTGATCATGCCGGTTGGCCTTTCTTAGGGATCTGACCGGGACCGCCGGGATTGATCACCAGCCAGAGCGCCGCGCTGATCAGGGCGCAGACGGCGCCGGCGACGAAGGGCGCGGTCCAGTTCCCGTGGGCGGACAGGGCGGCGACCAGGGGCGTGGCGATGATGCCGCCAATGTTGCCGCCGGTATTGAGCAGGCCGCCGGCCGCCACCGCGTCGGTGCGGCCGATCTCCATGGACGCCGCCCAGAAGCTGGCCTCGGTCATCTCCAGCACTCCAAAGGCCAGGGACAGCCCCACCAGGGCCCACAGCGCGCTGGCGGTATGCACCGACACCAGCAGTAGGGCGCCGGAGAGGGGCAAGGTGATCAGGGGGGTGATGCGCAGGCCGATGCGGGCGCCGAACCTGGCGGTTAGGCCGCTGCCGGTCAGCCCGCCCAGCGCCGCGCCCGCGGCGCCGCATAGGGGCGGGGCGGCGGCGGCGAACCCGCCCTGCATCACGGTGAAATGCCGCGCCTGAACCAGATAGAGAAAGCTCCACAGGGTGATCAGGTAGAAGACGAAATTCATCGCCGTATAGGACAGGGTCAGGCCGGCCAAATCCCGGTTCAACAGCAGGCGCAGCACGTCCTTGACGCGGACCTGGACTTTGGCCGGCTCCTGGGCCGACAGATCCAGTTCGGCCAGTTCCTCCGGTGTCACCCCCGGATGCTGGTGCGGCGTGTCGCGCCCGTCGCGCCACCACAGGGCCACCAGCGCCAGCACCGGCAGCGCCGTCAGCACCAGGGCGGCGCGCCAGCCGACCACCACCATCAGGGACGCGATCACCGCCGGCGCCGCCGCGGCGCCCAGGCCGATGCCGCCGGAGCTGAGGCCCTGGGTCAGCGCCCATTGGCGGGAAGGAAACCAGCGCTCGAGCGTGCCCGACAGCACGGCGAAGAACGGCGCCTGGCTCATGCCCAGGACGAACTGCGAGGCCAGCAGGGCGACGAACAGCGGCTCGCCGGTGAAGGTGGTGGGCAAGAGCGGCATGGCCAGGGCGGCGGCGACCGAGACCACGCCGCAAAGGGTGAACATGACCCGCGCGCCCAGGGCCTGGCCCAGCACCCCGCCGGGAAACTGCAGCGCGGTGTAGCTGACCAGGAACGCCGTCTCCAGCCAGCCGATCTGCACTTGGGTCAGGTGCAGGTCCGGCATCATCGGCTCGGCCGCCACCGAGACCGCGGTGCGCTGGACATAGGCCGCGATGGTCAGGACGAACAGGAACAGGAAGATCCGCCAGCGCACCCGCGCCGGCGGTCGAGCCTGGGCCAGGGCGCTAGTGGCGAAGGACAAATCGCAGCCCCACGGTGAGCGGCCGGCTTACGAATTCCGACGCTTCAAAGCTGTGATAGAGCAGGTAGGCGGGGTCACTGGCGCCCCCGCTCGATTCCAGAGATGAAGCGGCGGATATGCCCTTGGCGTTGAACAGGTTGCGCGCGAACAGCTGAACCTGAAGTTTCGGCGTGATCTGCGTTTGGACATAGGCGTTGAACAGCGAATAGCCGGAAATGTGCCTGAAGTTGTCGAGGCTGGTTTCAATTTGGTTGTTGAAGGAGGAGCGGTAGGAGCCGTCTAGGTGAAGGTCGACCTCGTGGTCGCCGAACACCGTCGGCGTGTAGTCGATCGCGAAATTGACTTGGTGATGCGATACGCCGGGCAATAGCGTCCCGGCGGTTCCGAAATAGGCGCCGCCATCGACCGAGAAGTTCTGAGTGAGGGCCGCATCGGTATAGGAATAGCCGCCGGAGACGGTGACATCGGGCGACAGCTTGTACTGGCCTTCCAACTCCGCGCCATAGGAGCGGGCGGTTCCGCCATTGATGATCACCGGCGTTCCTGAGACAGCGGAGACCTCCAACTGGATGTTGCTCCATTCGATATCATAGAGCGCCGCCGAATAGCGCAAACCGCCCAGCAGGCCCTTCACGCCGAGTTCGAAATTATCGGCCTTGTCGGAGCCGAAGGTGGCTAGTGCTGCGCTGTCGCAGAAATTGCACGTGCCTTCGGGATAGGCGTTGGCGCCGCCTGCCCGGTAGCCTTGCGAGAAGGTGAAGTAGGTCAAGGTGTGTGGCCCCAGGTCGTAGGACATGTTGGCCTTGAAGATCTCGCTGGTCGAGGTCTTGGCGCCTGTTCCCGCCGAGGCGCCCAGGCTGTCGGAGCCAAAGGTCGTGCCGGCCCCATAGATGTGCTGGATAGTGGTCTGGTTGAAGGTTTCCTGGAATACCCGCGCGCCGCCGGTGATCCGCAAGGCGGGGGTGATATGCCAGGTCGCCTCGCCGAACCCGGCCACATCGATGAAATGGACGTCGCGCTTGAAGTCGTAGGTCAGGTCCGCGGGCGTTAGACTGCCTGGCCGGGTCCCGCCGTAATAGCTGACCAGCCAGTCGGCCCAGGCGCCCACGCCTTCGGGCCCGCTGCCGTCCAGGGCTGACCAGGCGGCTAGGCCCGGCACGGTCTCGACGCTGTAGGCCTGGGTGCGGCGGTCTTGGTAATAGACCCCGGCCACATAGTCGAAATGCTCGCCCTTGGGCGATACCAGCCGCACTTCCTGGGTGAAGGCGGAGTCTCGATTGAAGTCGTAATTGGTGGTCGTGACCCTCGGATAGCTGCCGTAATAGTACGGATACTTCACGTCCAAGGCGCTGTTGTCGTACATGTCGTCGGCGCCGACATTGTAGTAGGACGACGATGACGTCACCGTGCCGAAGCCGAAGTCGGCGGTCAGGGTCAGGGCGCCCAGGTCGGTGTTGGTGTCCGCCGGATTGAGCGGGATGCGGCGATGGGTGACATAGTCCGCGCCCGGGGCTTCGAATGAAAAGCCGTTCGATTGGTCGTTCTGGTGCTGATAGCTGAGCTCGGCGCTGAAATTGTCGGTGACCTTCCACAGGCCGTCCGCGCGCAGGTACCAGGTCTTGCTACTGTTGATGCCGTGCAGGTGGGTAGTGACAAAGCCGCTGTTCAGCGGGTCGGCCGGATTGGCCAGCAAGGGCTGGGCGGTCAGCAGCAGGAAGGCGCCGTTCTTGTCATAGACCACGGCGTTGTCGGCGTTGATGAAGCCGGCGTTCCGGTCATAACCGCCGTTGATGCGCAGGGCGGCGCGATCGGTGATCGGCAAATTCAGCATCAGATCGACGCTGTCATTGGGCTTGTCGGCATGGTCGGTGCCCGAGGCCGAGGCGTCGATGAAGTAGTCGAAGCGCGACGGGTCCGGCTTGTTGTGAATGGTGCGGATGGTGCCGCCCACGGAGTCGGCGCCGAACAGGGTGCCTTGCGGCCCGCGCAGCACTTCCACCCGGGCGATGTCGGTCAGCTTCAGATTAGCGAACATCGGAGTGTCGTCGATATAGTTGGAGACCGTGGCCCCGCCCAGGTTTGGGAACTCGCTCTCGCCCACGCCGATGTCATTGGTGTTCACCCCGCGGATGATGAAGTTGTTGTTGATGTTGCCGGCGCGGTCGCCGTAGTCGGCCGCCGTCAGGCCCGGTACGGAATTGCGCAGGCTGGCCAGGTCGGCAACCCCGCTGCGGGTCAGGGCGTCGCCTGACAAGGCGCTGATATTGTAGGGGATCTTGAGCACGTTTTCGTTACGCCGAGTGGCGGTGACGATGATCTCGCCCACCTGCTCGTCCCTCGGCGCCGGCTTGGCGGCGGCCTCGGGAGCTGGCGCGGCCTGAGCGCAAACGAGCGTAGGCATAAGGCCGGCCAGCGTGACGAGCGCCGTGCCAAGGGCCAGGGTCCTTGTGTCCATGCGTAGATCCGCCCCCCCTCAAATCGCCGCGCGTCGCGCAGCCGTTCGCCCTGACCGCTGGACGGCTTAGTGCGTCCGTTCGCGGCTTGCGGAGCCATGCAACAGCGCTTATTGAACAGTTGTCAAGTAAAAGGCGAAGGCGTCGCAAAGCCGAGCAAAAGCGCCCGATCGAACAGCAGGGGGTGCGCCCTGGCGCAGGGACCGCCTCTGCTTCTAAGCTTCACCGTTGCGGCGCTCGATTTGACCGCGCCGACTCCGAAAGACCTCGCTAGGAAGGCTGTATGACAAATCGAATCGCCCTGACCGCCCTCATCGTCGCCCTGGCCCCGGCCGCCGCCTCGGCCGCCGTCAGCTATGTCCATGCCGGCCGGCTGGTCGATCCCGAGACTGGGCGCGTGCTCACCGACCAGCTGATCCGTGTGGTCGACCACCGGGTCGCTGCGATCACGCCCTGGACTGGCGCGCCCGCCGACGGGCTGGTGACCGACTGGTCGCGTTATGAGGTGCTGCCGGGCCTAATCGACATGCACGTGCATCTGGCCGATCCGGACCAGACCAACAACGAGGCCGAGCCGCTGCTGCATTCGGTGGCCGACGCCGCCTATATCGGCGCTCGCCATGCCCGCGAGACCCTGCGCGCCGGCTTCACCAGCGTGCACGACGTGGGCTGCTACCGCGCCTTTGGCGACACGGCCCTGCGCGACGCCATCAACCGCGGCGACGTGGAAGGCCCGCGGATGAGCGCGGTGGGCGCCTATATCACCTCGCCAGGCGGCGGCGGCGAAGTCGCCGGCTTCGCCGCGGACGTCAAGGTTCCCGACGACATGCGCGCCGGCGTGGTCACCGACCCCAATGACGTGCGGCTCAAGGTCAATTTCCTGTTCCAGCACGGGGCGGACTCCATCAAGCTCATCGCCACCGGCGCCGTGCTCACCGAGGGCACCGAGGTTGGCCAGCAGGAGCTGACAGAAGACGAGATGCGCGCCGCCGTGGAGACCGCCGCCTCGCGCGGCAGCTGGGTCACCGCCCACGCCCATGGCGCGGAGGGCATCAAGTCGGCCATGCGCGCCGGGGTGAAGGCGATCGAGCACGCCTCGCTGATCGACGACGAGGGCATCGCCCTGGCCAAGGCTAAGGGCGTCTATCTGGATATGGACATCTACAACGGCGACTATATCGAGGAGATCGGCACGCGCGACGGCTGGCCCGCCAGCTACCTGCGCAAGAACCGCGAGACCACCGATGAACAGCGCGAGGGGTTCCGCAAGGCGGTCAAGGCGGGGGTCAAGATGACCTTCGGCACCGACGCCGGCGTCTATCCACACGGCCTGAACGCCCGCCAGTTCAAATACATGGTCCGCTACGGCATGACCCCCATGCAGGCGATCCAGGCCGCCACGGTCAATTCCGCGGCGCTGCTGGGTTGGTCCAAGGATGTCGGCGCGCTGTCGCCGGGCCACTATGCCGACATGGTCGCCGTGGACGGCGACGCCCTCAAGGATATCAGCGTGCTGGAGCATGTGAGCGGCGTGATCAAGGGTGGAGAGGTGGTGCGATAGGGTCTGCCGCGGTCGCGCCGCCGTATTGATATCGTATATGTTTCGTATTAAGTTCGCGCTTCACCTCAGGAAAACCGCCCATGGCGACCCAGACCAGCTTCCAACTCGACGACGGAACCGCCGCGGCGATCGATGAACTGAAGACGGCCTTCGGTGTCAGCAGCAATACGGCGGTGATCCGCAAGGCGATCGCCTTGGCGCGGATCGCGGCGAAGAACGGCGACCAGGCCGACGGCACGATCACCCTGGTGGACAAGGACGGCGCGCCATTGAAGATATCCCTGGCGGGCTGAGCCATGCCGGCCGCCGGACCGCCACCCAAGACCGTGGAGGCCGCCGGTGGAATCACCATCAGTCTCGACAGCGAGGTCAAGGGCTTCGCCGACATCAGCGTCGCCGATCGGATCGCTCTGGGCGACCAGGACATTCGCCGACAGTTCGCCCTCTACATCATCGGGCTGTTCATCGGCGCGAACATCTTCGTCATGATCGGCCTTGGCGTCGCCTACTGGCAGGATTGCATGCAGCTGGCGGCCAAGGCCATTCGGCCCGAGGAACGGATCATCGACGGCAAGGTCGTCATGGCGCTGCTGGGCGCCACCACCGTGCAGCTGGGCACAGTAATCTACACCATCACCAATGCGATCTTTCCCAAACCCAAGGGGTGATTTAACCCGGTCCGCATCGCCGAGCTGCGGTCAGGTCGCGGCCTTCACGCATCGGAACCCTACATGCGACGTCGAGGTGTCGATGGCCTGGGCGTAGCGTGCCGCGGGGCGATAGCGCTGGCAATAGTTGCGGGCGCACAGGTGCGAGCCGCCCTTCATCACCTTGCGCGGCCCCAGCGCGTCAAGATGGTCGCTCTGGGCCGGGCCGCGCGGGTTGCTGGGCGTGCAGCAGGCCGGGCCAGGGGGCGAGGGCGCGGCGTACCAGTCGCTGGTGAGCTCCCAGACATTGCCGATCAGGTCGTGGAAGCCATAGGGGTTGGCGGCGAAGCGCTTCACCGCCGACGTCCGGCCGCCGGCGGCCGGGTCCAGGTTTTCCCACGGGAACTGGCCATGCCAGTAGTTGGCCAGGACGGCGCCGCCAGGCTCCAACTCTTCGCCCCAGGCATAGGCCGCGCCCTCCAGGCCGCCGCGTGCGGCGAATTCCCACTCCGCTTCGGTGGGCAGGCGCTTGCCCGCCCAGGCGGCATAGTCCTCGGCGTCCTGGTAGGCGATGTGAACGACCGGGTGGTCCATCAACCCGTCCAGCGAGGTGGCTGGCCCGCGGGGGTGACGCCAATCTGCGCCGAACTCGAACCGCCACCACTGGGACGGATCGCGCAGGGGTGCGGGCCCTGGCTGTTGTTGAAAGACCGCCGATCCCGCGCGCAGCATGGCCGGGTCGGCGTTGGGATAGTCCGCCAGGCTGGGCGCGGTCTCAGCCAGGGTCACATGGCCGGTCGCTTCGACGAAGCGCTGAAAAGCCGCGTTGGTGACCGGCGTCTCGTCCATCCAGAACGGATCGACCGCGACCCGCCTTGCCGGCCCTTCTTCCGGATAGTGCCGGTCAGAGCCCATCAGGAAGGCGCCGCCGGGGACCGGCCGCATGGCCATGCCGGCTGGGTCCATAGGCCTAGTCCGGATCGGTTGGCGGTTTGCCGGCAGGGGTGGCGAGGTGGACGTCAAGGCGCTCCAGGGTCCCGGTGAAGGCGAAGGGCATCTTGTAATCTTCGGCGATCGGCGTGCCGGTGTCATGCCCAATCCCCACGCCCTCAGGCGGGAACCAGCCCGGCACGGTATGTTCGATGCGGCCGCGCGAGAGCTCCGCGCCGTCGCTTTTCAGGATGAAGGTCCCGCCCTTGGCCAGGCCGCCGCCGTCATACTGGAACTCGACCGAGATCAGGTGCTTGCCAGGCGCCAGGGCCTGGGTCCCGCTGATGCGCACCGTCTGGCCGGGGAAATTGAAGAACTTGTAGATGAAGGTCGGCACGCTCTTATAGACCAGCAGGCCCCAGCCGCCGAAGCGGCCGCCCTGCGTGGCCAGCACGCCCTCGGCGCCGGCCGGCGGAATGTCGACCGTGGCGGTCAGCGAGAACGACTTGTTCTTCACATCAGGGAAGGCCGCGTCCGGCAGCCGCGGCCCGGGATAGAAGGTGAAGTCCTGGCGGCCGTTGAAGGCGTAGGGCCGCATGAACGACTGGGTGCGCTCCAGGGCGCGGGGGTCGATGGGCAACACGTTGTATTTGCCGGCCTCGGCCCAGAAGTCCGCTTGCAGCTTGGCCAGCCGGGCCGGGTCCTGGGCCGCCAGGTCGTGGGCTTCCGAATAGTCGGAGGCCACGTGGTAGAGCTCCCAGCTATAGCTGTCGGCGTCGAAGCCTTGAGCGGTGGCCACCCACGGCACGCGCTTGGGGTGGGTGGCGGCGACCCAGCCGTCCTCATAGATGGCGCGGTTGGCGAACATCTCGAAATACTGGACGTGGTGGCGTTCCGGCGCCTTGGGCGCGTCGAAGGAATAGACCATGCTGGTCCCCTCGATCGGCTTTTGCTGCACGCCATTGACCTCGGTGGGTTGAGCGACGCCGATGGCCTCGTAGAGGGTCGGGGCGATGTCGATCACGTGGCTGAACTGCGAGCGAAGCTGGCCCTGGGCCTTGATCCGGGCCGGCCAGGAAATGACCATGCCGTTGCGCGTGCCGCCCCAGTGCGAGGCGATCTGCTTGGTCCACTGGAAGGGCGTATCCATGGCCCAGGCGAAGCCCACCGGATAATGGTCCTCGGCCATGGGACCGCCCATATCGTCCAGGTGCGCCAGCATGTGCGGCACGGGGTCGTTGACGCCGTTCAGGCCGGCCATGTCGTCGATGGTGCCGTTCAGGCCGCCCTCGGCGCTCGCCCCGTTGTCGCCCTGGATGTAGATGACGATGGTGTTGTCGAGCTTGCCCTCCTGGCGCAACTCGCCGATCACCCGGCCGATCTGATAGTCGGCATAGGCCAGGGCGGCGGCGTTGACCTCCATCAGGCGTGAGGCGATTTTTTTCTGATCGGCGCTGAGGCTGTCCCAGGCGGGGATTTCCGGCGGCCGCGGGGTCAGTTCCGCGTCGGCGGGGACCACGCCCTTCCTCTTCTGCCGGGCGAAGGTCTCCTCGCGCAGCTTGTCCCAGCCCTGGTCGAACTGGCCCTTGAACTTGGCGATCCATTCCTTGGGCGCCTGGTGCGGCGCATGGGAGCTGCCGGGGGCGTAGTACATCAGGAACGGCTTGTCGGGGGCCTGGGTCTGGTGGGTGCGCAGCCAGGATATGGCGTGGTCGCCCAGGTCGCGGTCGAGGATATAGGTGGGATCGTCCACCGGCGGCTCGACGACGTTGCGGTTCTCCACCAGGGCCGGCGCCCACTGGTTGGTGTCGCCGGCGTTGAAGCCATAAAAGTATTCAAAGCCCAGGCCGTTCGGCCAGTTGTCGAAGGGTCCGGCAGGATTGTTCTGCCAGTCGGGGACATTATGGTTCTTGCCGAACTGGGCGGTGGAATAGCCGTTCTGGCGAAGCACCTCGGTGATGGTGGCTGCGCTCTTGGGGATCACCGAGGTGTAGCCCGGATAGCCGGTGGCCAGTTCGGCGATGGTGCCGGACCCCACCGAATGGTGGTTGCGCCCGGTCAGCAGCGCCGCGCGGGTCGGCGAGCACAGGGCGGTGGTGTGGAACTCATTATAGCGCAGACCATGCGCGGCCAGGTCGTCGAAGGTGGGGGTGGGGATCGGCCCGCCAAACGTGCCGCTGGCGCCGAAGCCCACATCGTCGGTCATGATCAAAAGCACGTTCGGCGCGCCCTGCGGGGCCCGAGCCTCCTGCCGATATTGTGGCGGCGACGACTGCGCCGGGGTGTGGCCCAAAGTCCCGGTATAGGGAGCAGGCTGGAGGGGCAACACAGTCCGGGCTGAGGCGGCCTGTTGCGCTGTCGCCATCGGCGGCGCGGCCAGCATCGCCAGGATGGAGGCGGACACAAGCAGTCTGGCTGGGATCGAGCGGCGGTTCATGTTTCCCCCTGGTCGTCGCGCCGCCGGATTTGATAGTCCGCGGCGAACGTGAGGGCGGATCATGCCTCGGGGCTCTCATGTGTTGAAATGAAATGAGATCGGCAGAACAATAGCCAAAAGCTATGATCATAAGGGTTCAACCTTGGACGTTCGCCATATGCGCCAGATCCTGGCCATCCACCGGCATGGCAGCTTCATCAAGGCCGCCGAGGAGCTGGGAGTCGCCCAGCCGACCCTGTCCAAGAGCATCGCCCGTCTGGAGGACGAACTGCGGGTGATGCTGTTCGACAGGTCGGGCAAGCGCACCCGGGTCACCCCCATGGGCGCGCTGGTCGTCGAACGCGCCACGGAGCTGATCGCCAACGCCAATCGGCTGGAGCGGGATGTGGGCCTGATGGCCGACGGCGCCTTTGGCGAAGCGCGCATCGGCCTGGGGCCTGGCCTGCGACCCGTGTTCGCGCCGCGCTTCGCCGAGGCCATCGCCACACGATTTCCCAAGCTGCGCCTGACCATGATGATCGAACACAGGCAACATCTCATGGAAGGCCTGCGGACAGGGGAATTCGACATCGTCATCCTGGTCGCCGCCGACGAACTGGATCGGCTCGACGTGGTGCAGGTGGAGGTGATGCGTGACCCCTTCATCGCGGTCGCCCGGCCTGACCATCCCTTGGCGGGGCGGTCGAAGATCGCTGCCGACGAATTCCTTCGCCATCCGGTCGCCAGCGCCGGAACGGCTTTTTCCCTGGCGGAATTGATGGGGCTGGACGACGCACCATCCATGCCGCCGGCGCATTTCGTCAGCAACGACTATGGGATGATCAAGGCCCTGATCCGGGCGGGGTTGGTCTCCTGCGTCGGCTCCGAACATGTCTTTCACGACGAGATCGCGGCCGGCGAGATTGTCCGTCTGGATATCGATTGGGTTCACGAAATCCGCCTGGTGGCGGTCATGACCCGGGCGGCCAACCATTCGCCAATCCTGCAGGCGATTGTCGCCGAGGCTGTTCGCCTCGGCGAGGTGACGGCGTCTCTTCGATAGGATTGAAGGATTGGCGCCCTGGATAGCGGCGCCCCATAAATCCCCATCAGGACGACCTGACGGAGTGAGTCTCCGAGGAAGAGCACAAGAGGGGCGGCGCATGATGCTGAACAACCACCGAGTCCGCGCCTGGATCTCAGCCGCCGCCGTGACGGCGGCCCTGGCTTTGACGGCGCTGGGGCTGGCCGTGCGGGCCGAGACCTTTTCGCTGCCCGCGGCCCTGTCCTATCCCTTCGTCGACCAGCTGGTCAGCGCGCCCAAGGCCGACCGTATCGCCTGGGTGCGCAATGTGCGCGGCGTGCGCAATGTCTGGGTCGCCGACGGCCCGGGCCTTGTTCCGCGCCAGGTGACCCAGTTCACGGCGGACGACGGCCAGGAGCTGACCCAGCTGACCTTCTCGCCGGACGGTTCTGTGCTGGTGTTCGTGCGCGGCGGCGATCACGACGAAAATTGGCCGGCCAAGGGCGGGTTGCAGCCCAACCCCACCTCCAGCCCCGTCGAAGCCAAGATCGCCCTGTGGAGCGCCGACCCCACGGGCGCCAAGCCGGCCTTGAAGCTGGTTGAGGGCGACGCCCCGGCCATCTCCGCCTCGGGCATGCTGGCCTATGTCAAGGACGGGCAGGTCTGGACCGCCAAGCTCGACGGCAAGGATGGCCAGCGGCTGTTCTTTGATCGCGGCAAGGATGGCGCCCTGGCCTGGTCGCCGGACGGCAAGCGCCTGGCCTTTGTCTCCGACCGCGACGACCACGCCTTTGTCGGAGTCTATGACAGCCAGAGCCAGCCCATCACCTGGATGGCCCCGTCCACCAATATCGACGGCGCGCCGGTGTGGTCGCCGGACGGTCAGCGCCTGGCCTTCACCCGCCAGCTGGGCAAGGGCGGGGCGCCCGAGCCGCTGATCGCGCCGGTTCCCCATCCTTGGTCGATCTGGGCGGCGGACGCGGTCAGCGGCGCTGGCCATCGGGTCTGGCAAAGTCCCAAGACCCTGCGGGGCTCCTATCCCGACGTGGCCGGGGAGGCCAATCTGCACTGGGCCAAGGGCGACCGGCTGACTTTCCTGTCGACTGAAGACAACTGGCCGCATCTCTACGCCGTGGCTGAGGCCGGCGGCGCAGCCAGGCTGCTGACGCCCGGTGACTTCATGGTCGAGACCCTGGCGGTCAGCCGCGACAACGGGGCGCTGATCTATTCGGCCAATACCGGGGAGACCAAGGACGACGACGATCGCCGCCATCTGTATCGCGTGTCGGTGGACGGCGGCGCGCCCGTAGCCCTGACCCAGGGCGAGAGCCTTGAGTGGACCCCGGTGGCCCTGTCCGATGGCGTGGCCTTTGTGTGCGCTGGCGCCCGCCAGGCCATGGCGGTCTGCGTAGTCAGCCTATCGGCGTCGGGCCGGCGCACCCTGGCCGATCAGGCGCCGCCGTCGGACTATCCTGGCCAGGGCTTCGTGGTCCCGCGCCAGGTGAGCTTCCGGGCGGCCGACGGCCAGTTGATCCACGGCCAGCTGTTCCAGCGTGATGACGGCGCGGCCAAAAAGCCGGCGGTGATCTTCGTCCATGGCGGGCCGCCGCGGCAGATGATGCTAGGCTGGTCCTATATGGGTTATTATTCAAATGCCTACGCCATGAACCAGTATCTGGCGGCGCATGGATTGGTGGTGCTGTCGGTCAACTACCGGCTGGGCGTCGGCTATGGCTACGACTTCCAGCACCCGGCGCTGGGCGGCCCGGCCGGCGCCTCGGAATATCAGGACGTGGTCGCCGGCGCACATTTTCTGCAGGGCCTGCCCGGCGTCGAGAGCGACCACATCGGCATCTGGGGCGGCTCCTATGGCGGCTACCTGACCGCCCTGGCCCTGGCCCGCAACTCAGACCTTTTCAAGGCCGGGGTTGACCTGCACGGCGTCCATGACTGGTCGCGGGATATCGCCGAGGAGCTGGGAACGCCGCTTGGCCGCTACGAGCAAGGCGATCGGGATGCGGCCATCGCCACCGCGTTCAAAGCCTCGCCGGTGGCCGACATCACACACTGGACTTCGCCGGTGCTGCTGATCCAGGGTGACGACGACCGCAATGTCCGCTTCAACCAGACCATCGATCTGGCCCGCCGCCTGCAGACCCAGGGCGTCCCATTCGAGGAACTGGTCCTGCCCGACGAGATCCACGGCTTTCTGCGCTCGGCCGACTGGCTGAAGGCGGACGAAGCCGGCGCGGAATTCCTGGCTCGTCAGCTAGGGGCGAAGTGAGGTCGGAAACCTAAGGTCTGGCTTGGCGCGGGCCGTTCACGTCGGCGCTCTCCTGTGCCAGACTTACGGGCGGAGGATGATCGCGCATGGACGACGCCGCGGCGGGAAGGGCTCGCTTTCATCACATCGGCAATGTGCGCGGAGGCCTTCTGGATGCGGCGCGCCAGATTCTGCAGCAGCAGGGCCGCGGGCATCTGGGCCTGAGGGCCATCGCCGCCCGCACCGGGGTCGCGGCGGCCACGGTCTACTACCACTATCGCAACAAGGACGCCCTGTTGGCCGCCTTGGCCATGGAGGGATTTTCCGCCCTCAGCCAGGCCATGGCCCAGGCCGACGCCGTGCGGGGCGAGGCCACCGGCCTGCGCGCCACGGGCCTGGCCTATCTGCGCTTCGTACAGGACCAGCCGGCGCTCTACGCCCTGATGTACGAGGTCCGCGACCAGGCCCGCAGCCCCGAAGTGGTCGAGGCGGAGGCGGCGGCGTTCGCGGTGATGCGCGGCGCCATCGGCCGTGACGGCGTCGGCCGCTATCCGCCCGGCACGGCGGACAATGTATCGGCCACCATCTGGGCCTGCGGTCGGGGAATCGCCGCCATCGCCCTGGCGCGCGGCGACGAGGGCGGGGCCCAGTCGATCCAGCAAGCGCTTCGCGGCCTGGAATTCCTGATCACACGGCGATTCACGCCGGACTAGGAACCCCGAGGCGGTTTCCGTTTGAAATTCAGCCGGTTGGGGGGCGTCAGAACCTGCGAACCTCCAGAATGGCTCGAGTGTATGCATCAATTGTGCTTGATGCATCAATTGAAATTGATGCATATTCAGATATGAGCACGCTACAGCCTCACCCTGACGTCACTCCGCCAGAGTTCCTGCAGTTGGCGGGGCATCCCTTGCGTTGGCGATTGTTGGGGGAGCTGGCTCGCAGCGACCGTGCCGTGCGTGAGCTGACCGAGTTAGTCGGCGAGCCCCAAAATCTAGTCTCGTACCACCTTGGCAAACTGCGGGATGGCCGCCTGGTTTCCGCGCGGCGCAGTTCCGCCGATCGCCGGGACACCTACTACGGGCTGGATCTCGTGCGTTTCGAAAGCCAGTTGTCGGCCTCCGGGGGTGCGCTCCACCCCGGCCTTCGTCTCACTCGGTCCTCGCTCGAAGACGCCGTGACAGGCGCGGTGAGCATCCTGTTCCTCTGCACCGGCAACAGCGCGCGGTCCCAGATGGCCGAGGCCTTGGCGAGGGCTCGCTCGGGCGGCGCCATCGAGGCGTATAGCGCCGGTAGCCACCCTAAACCGGTGCACCCCAATGCCGTCAGGGTGATGCGAGATGAGTACGGCCTCGACCTGACCGCTCAGGCGCCTAAGCATTTGGAGGGGTTCGCCGATCAGCGCTTCGACTGGGTGATCAGCCTGTGTGACCGAGTGCGCGAGGTGTGCCCCGAATTCCCCGGCCACCCGGAGACGATCCACTGGAGCATCGCCAACCCCGCGACCGGCGAAGCCGGCGACGATGTCACCTACCCATTGTTCCAGCAGGCGGCGGCTGAGCTGGCGAGCCGCATCGAGTTTCTGCTCGCTGTGCTCACCGACCGAACACGCGCCCCACGAGAGCCAAGGAGAAGCACATGACTGACTCCAGTGACATGGTAAGCGTCCGCTACATGGTGGACGACGTCGCCGAGGCCGTCGCCTTCTACACGACGCTTCTCGACTTCGAAGTCCTGAACCACTTTCCCGCTTTCGCCGACGTCGCCCGCGGCAAGCTGCGGTTGCTGCTTAGTGGTCCAGCCAGCTCCGCTGGGCGGCCGATGCCGGATGGCGCCATGCCGGGACCCGGCGGTTGGAATCGCATTCACCTCATTGTCTACGACATCGACGCCGAGGTCACTCGCCTCCGCGCCGCCGGCGCACGGTTTCGGAACGACACACTTAAAGGACCGGGCGGCAAGCAGGTCCTGCTCCAAGATCCCTTCGGCAACGTCATTGAACTTTTCCAGCCCGCCGCCGTCAGCCGAGAGTGATCGCCGATCATAAATCGCTTGTCGAACGCCGTTCGACAGCCTTCCGTAGCGTCGCAGACTAAACGAGGCGCGCGCCAAGCGTCGCCCAGGAGTGAAACCATGAGCGACGGCTCGATCGATTTTTCACAAGACGCACGCGCTGCGGCCTATGGCCTGCCGCTGGACCAGATCAATCCGGCCCAACCGATCCTGTTCCAGCGCAACGCCATCCTGCCCTATTTCGAGCGTCTGCGGCGCGAGGATCCGGTGCATTACTGCGCCGAGAGCGACTACGGCCCCTATTGGTCGATCACCAAGTACAACGACATCATGGCCGTGGACACCAACCACCAGGCCTTCTCGTCCGAGGCAACGCTGGGCGGTATCTCCATCGCCGGCCAGGGCGGGCCGGAAGCCCTGCCGATGTTCATCGCCATGGACCCGCCGCGGCATGATGTGCAGCGTAAAACCGTCAGCCCTGTAGTCTCCCCCGCCAATCTCCAGGTCTTGGCTCCGGTGATCCGCGAGCGCGCCGGCCAGATTCTCGACAGCCTGCCCATCGGCGAGGAGTTCAACTGGGTCGACAAGGTTTCGGTTGAGCTGACCACCATGACCCTGGCCACCCTGTTCGACTTTCCGTTCGAGGAACGACGCAAGCTGACCTATTGGTCGGATGTGGCCACGGCCGTGCCAGGCTTCGGCATCGTCGACACCTTGGACCAGAAGCTGGCCATCCTTCGCGAATGCTTCGGCGCCTTCACCGACCTGTGGAACCAGAGGGTCAATGCACCGCCGGCGGGCGACCTGATCTCCATGCTGGCCCATGGCGAGGCGACGCGGAACATGGCGCCGCGCGAATACCACGGCAATGTCATCCTGCTGATCGTCGGCGGCAACGACACCACCCGCAACACCATTTCGGGCAGCGTCCTGGCCCTCAACCAGAACCCGGACCAGTACGACAAGCTGCGCGCCCATCCGGAGCTGATCCCCAGCATGGTCTCGGAGACCATCCGCTGGCAGACCCCCCTGGCCCACATGCGCCGCACGGCCACCACCGATATCGAGATCGGCGGTAAGTTGATCAAGAAGGGCGACAAGGTGGTCATGTGGTACGTCTCGGGCAACCGCGACGAAGAGGTGATCGAAAACCCTGACGCCTACATCATCGACCGCCCGCGCCCGCGCCAGCACATGTCCTTCGGCTTCGGCATCCACCGCTGCGTGGGCAACCGTCTGGCCGAGCTGCAGCTGACCATCATCTGGGAGGAGATCCTCAAGCGCTTCCCCAGGATCGAGGTCGTGGGCGAGCCCAAGCGGGTCTATTCGACCTTTGTGCGCGGCTATGAGCACCTGCCGGTGGTGATTCCGGCCAGGACTTAGCGACTTTCACCGCCCCATTGCCCTGTGGCGGCGCGTGCGGGATGATCTTTCGGCGGAAGGTGGCGCACCCAAGACGCCGCTTCGCCCGGTTTGGGAGGACGGACCATGGCTGACGGCTCGATGCGGCTGGCCGAGGATGCGCGGGCCAAGGCCTATGCGACCCCGCTGGAGGATTTCCACCCCGGCGATCCGGATCTGTTCTTCACCAACACCCACTGGCCCTGGTTCGAGCGCCTACGCAAAGAGGCGCCGGTGCATTACTGCAGGGACAGCGAATTCGGGTCCTACTGGTCGATCACCCGCTACAACGACATCATGGCGGTGGACACCAATCATGGGGTGTTCTCCTCGGATGCGGCCCTGGGCGGCATCACCATCCGCGACGCGCGCCCCGAACTGCGCCGGCCCAGCTTCATCGCCATGGATCCGCCAAAGCACGACGCCCAGCGCAAGACCGTCAGTCCCATCGTCTCGCCGGCCAACCTGGCCACCATGGAGCCGATCATCCGCGAGCGGGCGGCCAAGATCCTGGACGCCCTGCCGCGCGGGGAGACCTTCGACTGGGTCGACCGGATGTCGATCGAGCTGACCACCCAGATGCTGGCCACCCTGTTCGACTTTCCCTTCGAGCAGCGCCGCAAGCTGACTCACTGGTCCGATGTGGCGACGACGCTGCCCATGCCGGGCGGCCTGTGCGAGACCGAGGACCAGCGCCAGGCGATCCTGATGCAGTGCCTGAACGAGTTTCTGGGCCTGTGGAACGAGCGAGTGAACGAGGCGCCGCGGGGCGACCTGATCTCCATGCTGGCCCACGGCGAATCCACGCGGAACATGACCCCCGACGAGTATCTGGGGAACATCATCCTCTTGATCGTCGGCGGCAACGACACCACCCGCAACTCGATCTCCGGCGGGCTCTACGGCCTGAATCAGAACCCGGACCAGTATGACAAGCTGCGGGCCGATCCCGGCCTGATCACCTCCATGGCGCCGGAGATCATCCGTTGGCAGACGCCCCTGGCCCATATGCGCCGCACGGCCACCGCCGATATCGAGATCGGCGGCAAGTTGATCAAGAAGGGCGACAAGGTGGTCATGTGGTACGTCTCGGGCAACCGCGACGAAGAGGTGATCGAAAACCCCGACGCCTTCATCATCGACCGGCCACGGCCCCGCCAGCACCTGTCCTTCGGCTTCGGCATCCATCGCTGCGTCGGCAATCGCCTGGCGGAGATGCAATTGCGCGTGGTCTGGGAAGAGATCCTCAAGCGCTTCGAACAGATTGAAGTCGTCGAGGAGCCCAAGCGGGTGCGCTCCAGCTTCGTGAAAGGCTATGAATCCATGCTCGTGCGCATCGTGGGCTGAAGGGTTCTGTCTTGCTGGCCTATTCCACCATCGGCGTGAACCACATGCCGCGCTCGATCGCCTTCTACGACGCGGTGTTCACTCCGCTCGGGGTCGTCCGCGACACCACCAGCGACACCTGGACCGGCTATTCCCGCAAAGGCGAGGCGGGGAAATTCTTTCTCAGCCGCCCCTTCGACCGCGCCATGGCCACCGGCGGCAATGGGGCCATGCTGGCCTTCCTGGCTGCTGACCGCGCCGCCATCGACGCCTTCTACGCGGCGGCCCTGGACCACGGCGGGTCGGACGAAGGCCCGCCGGGTGTGCGCGATGCCATGAACCCGGTCTTCTACGCCGCCTATGTGCGCGATCCGGATGGCAACAAACTGTGCGCCTTCGTTAGGAAATAGGGCGGGTACTAGTTTTTCCACCCCTTTGCGCGAATCGCGGCTTCCTGCTGTGCATCCAGGGGGACCCCGTCGATCAGGCCCTGAACCGCCGCCAGGATCGGGGCCGGCGTGTCCGAAGCCGCCTGGCGATAGGCGCCGCCGTTGGCGTTCGGGGCGCCATTGGCCACGGCCATGCGAATGCGCCAGCCGGCGGGATCGCGGCAGGCGAGGCCGGCGAAACCGGCGCCGCTGGCTACCTGGAACGTGCGGCAATAGTAGCCGTCGGTGCTGTGGAAACTGACGCCGAGGCGCACCGCGTCGCCCGGCCGCACTCCGGACGAGGCCAACTGGCTGTCCAGCGCGCCGGCCAGCTCGCCCTGGGCGATCAGGGTTCCGGGCGGACCGCCGATCATGGCTCCCGGGCTGTGCGGGGATAGCCGAGGCGCGATCTCATAGGCCGCGCCTACAGCCAGCACCAGGCAGGCGGCCACCGCGCCCCAGCGGACCCATCCGCCCGTCACAGGCTTGGGCCGGCTTTGCTTGGCGCGCTGCTGGCGAACCGCGTTCAGGTCGACCACGGCGGCGGGCGGGCGCTGGGCCTTGATGGCCTCGACCAGCCGGTCCGGCGGCGGTTCGGCCACCAGTTCGGCGAATACGTTGGCCATCCGCTCGCGCAAGCGGCGCTGGGCCTGGATGCGCCGGGCGAGGGCGGCGTCGGTTCTCGCGGCGGCGTCCACGCGAGCCCTTTCAGCCTCGTCCAGTTCGCCGTCCACATAGGCCAGCAGGGTCTCGTCACTGATACGCATGGCCCTAACCTTCAAGCCCCCCAAGCTGCGCCACCAGCGCCAATCGTCCACGCACCAGCCGGCTGGTCAAGGTGCCCATGGGGATCTCCAGCGCCTCGGCCGCCTCGCGATAGGATAACCCTTCCACTAGCACCAGGGCCACGGCCAAACGCTGCTCTTCCGGCAGATCGGCCAGCGCGCGCGCGGCCGCCGAGGCCTCCAGTCGCGTCTCCATCGTCGCGATGGTCTTGTCGGCGATCCGCTCGATTTCATCTTCGTCGGTGAACACGCGGCCGGACCTGGCTCTCGTGCGCATTTCGTCGATCCAGGCGTTCTTCATGATCCTGAAAATCCAACTGTCGAGACGAGTCCCTGGACGCCATTGATCGCGGTGCTGAAACGCGCGCTCGATCGCGGTCTGGACCAGATCGTCCGCATCGGCCGGGTGGCGGGTGATGACCCGCGCCATACGGCGCAACCGGGGCAGAAGATCGACCAGGTCCCGCTGAAAGCCGTCCAAGGCCCCTCCTCATGGGCTACGGGGATGAAACGACGGCGCTCGCGCGTTTCATCCCTGTGCGGTTTCATTTCTTAAGCCCAATCGTCGAAGAGTGAGCCGCAAAGCTGATCCTTCGACCAAGTGCTGGACAGGTGCAATGCCCCTTAGGCCCCTACGATCCCTGGGATTGATCGCACTGGCGGCGGCGCTTGCGATGGCCGGCCCAGCGGCGGCGCAAAGGCTGCCGGTCCTGGGCGGTTTGCCCAGCCTTCCCGTGCCTGGCGTGGGCCAGATCACGGGCGACGTGCGGGGTACGCTGGATGGCGCCACGCGCGGCCTCGACAATGACGTCAGCGCCCTTGCCGACCTCAGGCTCGCCCGGATGAGGGATCTGGTCCGGGCCAATCCCAAGGCCCTGGAGTTCGACGCCCACGGCGCGCCGGTGGTGCGCGGCGAGGTCATGGCCATTGATCCTTCGTCAGGCGCCATCGAAGGTGCGGTCAAGGCCGGCTTTGCGGTTCTGCGCAGAACCCCGCTCGAGCCTCTGGGGCTTGAGGTCGTGGTCTTGTCGCCGCCCGACGGCGCGGCGGCCAGGGAGGGGCTGCGACGGCTGCGCAAACTGGACCCGAGCGGTCAGTACGACCTGGATCATATCTATTCGGAGTCCGGTCAAAGCGTCTCTCCGCCAAACCCGTCATCGGCGAGGTCAGGCGGCCCTGAGGTCAAGGCTTCGGTCGGCATGATCGACACCGGGGTGGCGGCGGATCACCCCGCCTTCGCCGGCGATCGCATCACGCAGAAAGGGTTCGCGCCGGGGGGCGTCAAGGCAGCGGCCCACGGCTCCGCGGTCGCCTCGCTGATGGTGGGGCGCACCGGCGGTTTTCACGGCGCGGCGCCCGGCGCGCGGCTCTATGTGGCGGATGTCTATGGCGACGGACCCACCGGCGGCTCGGCCGACGCCATCGTCCACGCCCTGGCCTGGATGGCGCAGGAACAGGTTCCGGTGGTCAATGTCAGCCTGGTCGGCCCCGCCGACGTGACCGTGGCGGCGACGGTGCGCGCCTTGATCGCCCGGGGTGTATTGATCGTCGCTCCGGTGGGCAATGACGGTCCCGCCGCGCCGCCGCTTTATCCCGCCTCCTATCCCGGCGTGATCGCGGTGACCGCCGTCGACGCCCGGGGTCGGATTTTGCTCGAAGCCGGCCATGCCGCACACATCGACTTCGCCGCGCCCGGGGCGGACATCCTGGCCGCGGGGCCGAAGGGCGACCTGGTCAAGGTTCGCGGCACATCCTTCGCCGCGCCCATCGTCAGCGGCCGCCTGGCCCAGTTGATCGCCTCGCCGAGCCAGGCCGGCGCCAGCCGCGCGGTGGCCGAACTGGCCCAAGCCGCCAGGCCGCTGCGCGGCCCGGGCGGGCTGGGTCACGGCGTCATCGGCGATGACCTGGTCACGGCGCTTCGCGGGCCGGGACAATAAACTCAAAAAAAAAGATTCACCGGCTCGGGATGAAACCCCCGGCGCCTGTCGTTGTCCCCAGCAAGAGGCGCTCAGCGCGCTTTCCCAAAAGCAGGAGAATGACCATGCGCAAGCTTTCGATAGTGATGATCGCGGCCGCCAGCGCCGCTCTGATGGGTGTTTCGTCGGCCCAGGCCGGACTTCTCGGTGGCGGCGGGCTCGGCGGCGGCCTGGGCGGGAGCCTGGGTGGCGGCGGTATGCTCAGCAGCCCGCTCGGAGGCGGCGCATTGGGCGGAACCTTGACCGGATCCGGCTCGGGCCGCTTGGGAGCCCCGGACATTGGCGGCGCGGCCAACGGCGCCATCGGCCAGGTCGGCGACACCACCAGCCAAGTGCAGTCGCGCGCCACCACCGCCTCCAAACAGGTGCGCCAGACCGCCCAGGGCCAGGCGAATGGCCTGACCAGCAAGGCCGCCGGCGCGGCCAACAGCGCCACAAACGCCGCCGGCGACGCCTCGGCCACGGGCTCGGGCGCCGCGACCGTCGGCAAGGCCAGTGGGGCGGCGCGCGGGTCGGGCGCCGCAAGCGCCTCCAAGACCGGCGCGTCCGGCGCGGCCTCGGGAGCCACGTCCGGCCCGACCAAACCTTCCAGCGCCTCAGGCTCGGTCGGTGTCTCGGCCGATTTCAACAACTAGACTATTTTCCGCCGGAGTGGGCGCCGGTCCGGCGATGAAAATGGTCTAATTTTAAGTTCTTACGAGCATTCGCCGGTTCACGTGAACCGACGACTGCTCTAGGCCAGCCAGCGCTGGAATTTGGCGGCCTGAGAATGGCTCGGCTACCCCAAAGGGAGCCGAGCCATTCATTTTGGCCGGTCGCCCTCAGGGCAGGCGGGGCGTTCTCAGTGGCTATCCCGCGGCAGGCCCCGGGTCTGGGCGATGCGTTGGAAGGTCTCGGAGCCTTCGAGGATGGCGCCGGTGTTCAGTTGGCCCACCAGGCTGCGTTGGATCGCCTGCCACGGCGTCTGGGAGGCGGGATAGGCATAGCCCCCGGCCGCCTGCAGAGCTTGCCGCCGCTCGTTCAGTTCCGCCTCGTCGATCAGGATGTCGGCGCGGCCCTGCCTCAGGTCGATGCGGACCCGATCGCCGCTGCGCAGCAGGGAGAGCCCGCCGCCGATGGCCGCTTCTGGCGAGGCGTTGAGGATCGAGGGCGAACCGGAGGTCCCCGACTGGCGCCCGTCGCCGATGCAGGGCAGTTCGCGGACGCCTTCGTGGATCAGATAAGCGGGCGGGCGCATGTTGACGACCTCGGCGGCGCCCGGATAGCCAACGGGGCCAGCCCCGCGCATGAACAGCACCGTCGCGTCGGTTAGGCCCAGGGCGGGATCGTCGATGCGGTGGTGATAGTCCTCGGGCCCGTCGAACACCATGGCCGGGCCCTCGAAGGCGTCGGGGTCGTCGGGATTGGACAGGTAGCGCGCGCGGAAGGCGTCGGAGATGACGCTGGTCTTCATGATCGCCGCGTCGAACAGGTTGCCGCTCAGGACCACAAAACCGGCGTCGACCATCAGTGGCTGGTCAAAGGGCCGGATGACCTTTTGGTCCTCAATTTCAACGGTGCGGCAGTTGTCGCCGATGGTCTTGCCGTTGGCGGTGATCGCGTCTTCATGGATCAGGCCCTGGCGCATGAGTTCGCCCACCACGGCCGGCACCCCGCCGGCGTGGTAATAGTCCTCGCCGAGATATTCGCCCGCCGGCTGCAGGTTCACCAGCAGCGGCACGCGATGGCCGTGGGTCTGCCAATCCTTCAGGTCCAGCTCCACGTCCAGGTGACGGGCGATGGCGGTCAGGTGGATCGGCGCGTTGGTGGAGCCGCCGATGGCCGAATTGACCACGATGGCGTTGAGGAACGCGTCTCGGGTCATGATATCCGAAGGCTTCAGCTCCTCCCTCACCATGTCGACGATGCGTTTGCCGGTGCGATAGGCCATCTCCTGGCGGTCGCGATAGGGGGCCGGAATGGCGGCGGAGCCCGGCAGCTGCATGCCGAGCGCCTCGGCCAGGCTGTTCATGGTCGTGGCCGTGCCCATGGTGTTGCAAAAGCCGGTGGAGGGCGCGGAGGTGGAGACCAGGCGGACGAATTCGTCATTGTCGATCTGGCCGGCGGCCAGCATCTCCCGCGCCTTCCAGATGATGGTTCCGGACCCCGTGCGCTCGCCCTTGTGCCAGCCGTTGAGCATGGGCCCCACGGATAGGGCGATGGCCGGGATGTTCACCGTCGCCGCGGCCATTAGGCAAGCCGGTGTAGTCTTGTCGCAGCCTATTGTCAGCACCACACCGTCGAGGGGATAGCCGTACAGTGTCTCCACCAGGCCCAGATAGGCCAGGTTGCGGTCGAGCCCGGCGGTGGGGCGCTTGCCGGTCTCCTGGATCGGATGCACGGGAAATTCGATGACGATGCCGCCGGCCTCGCGCACGCCCTCGCGGACCCGTTCGGCCAGCACCAGATGATGGCGGTTGCAGGGGCTGAGGTCGGAGCCGGTCTGGGCGATGCCGATGATCGGCCTGCCCGAGCGCAATTCCTCCAGGCTCAGCCCGAAGTTCAGGTAGCGCTCGAGATAGAGCGCGGTCATGTCGATATTGTCGGGATTGTCGAACCATGCGCGGGAACGGAGGTTGGGGGCGCGCGAAACGGGATCCGTCATCAAGACCTCTTTGGGGCGACGTTCGGAACCGGGTCCGATTGTGTCGGCGATTTCATAGTCATATAGATCATACCACGAGCCCGCGCGAGGCGAACTAGGTTTGGATGGGTATGACGAGCGAAAAGATCGACCTGGCGATTATCGGCATGGGCAAGATCGCGCGCGATCAACATGCGCCAGCCCTGGCGCGCAGTCTCGCTTTCAATCTGGTTGCCACGGTGGATCCGCAAGGCGGCCTGCCGGACCTGCGCTGCTTTGAGACCCTGGAGGGGATGATCGCGGAGGGGATTCGCCCGCGCGCCGTCTCGATCTGTACGCCGCCCCAGGTGCGCGGCGATCTGGCCCGCAAATCCCTGGCGCTGGGCTTCGATGTCATGCTGGAAAAGCCGCCGGCGGCGACCCTGGCCGAGTTTGCGGACCTCAAGCGCCACGCAGCCCGGGCGGGCGCTGTCCTGTTCGCCACCTGGCATTCGCGCTATGCGCCCATGGTCGCCCAGGCGCGGGCCTGGCTGGCCGACCGCACTGTGGCCGGCGGCAGGGTCACCTGGCGCGAAGACGTGCGCCGCTGGCATCCGGGCCAGGAATGGCTGTGGGCGCCCGGCGGCCTGGGGGTGTTCGACCCGGCCATCAACGCCTTCTCGATCCTGACCGAGATCCTGCCAGCGCCGCCCCGGGTCAGGGCCGCGCGCTTCGACACCCCGTCCAACCGCCAGACGCCTATCGCCGCCCAGCTTGAGCTGGTGTGCGCCGCGGCCGACATCGCGGTCGATCTCGACTTTCTGCAGACCGGCCCGCAGACCTGGGAGATCGCTCTGGACACCGAATGCGGTCATCGGCTGCGGCTGCTCGACGGCGGCGCCCGCATGGCGATCGACGACGAGCCGCCACGTAGCGCGCCCGTGGCGGAGTATGACGGACTCTATGCCCACTTCGCCGAACTCATCGCCGCCCGAGCCAGCGACGCCGACGCCTCGCCCCTGCGCCTGGTGGCCGACGCCTTCATGCTGGCCGAGACGCGATTGGTCGACGCCTTTTCCTATTAGGGCTCACCACCAACTGGCGTAGAGCGCCACTAGGATCATCACCACGCCCAGGGCGCCGATATTAAATCCGGCGGTTGTTCCGTAGGCGACGCCTCCGGTCTGGATGCGGTTCTGCCCAGTGCTGGCTGGCCGGGCGAGGGAGCCCAGCACCGCCAGGATGAGGGCCGCCACGAATACCAGGCCCATCCGGTTCATGAACGGCAGGTCTGGCCACAGCAGCTTGATCGCCAGAGAGAAGGCGAAGGAGCCGATGGTGGCCGCCAGGGCGCCGGCCTCGCTGGCGCGCTTCCAGAACAGGCCCAGCATGAAGATCACCACGATGCCGGGGGTGAAGAAGCCGGTATATTCCTGGATGTATTGGAAGGCCTGATCAAACCCGCCCAGAAGCGGGCGAGCGGTCAGTATGGCCAGGACGATGGCCACGCAGG
>DASXNV010000039.1:0-14571 GCA_036494815.1 Caulobacteraceae bacterium | reverse complement strand
GGAGGCTATCCAGATGGCGTCGCTGGAACGCGTCTAGCGCAGGGCCTTACGGCCGCAGGATCAGCGCGGTCTTGGTGGCCTCGAATTGCGACAGGCGGCCCAGATAGGTCATGCCCAACAGCGAGGATTGCAGGCCGTTCTCGATCACCAGGGCGTCGACGTTCTGCACCTCGGCGCCGGCGACGGCGACGCTGGCCAGCCTGATCGGCGCGGCGCGGGTCTGGCCGTTGGCGGTGGTCACCGACAGGGTGTAGTTCAGCGTGGACGGCGCGATGCCCAGGCGTTGGGCGTCGGTCTGGGTCAGGGCCACGGCGCTGGCGCCGGTGTCGACCAGGAAGCGGACTTCCTGGCCATTGACGCTGGCCTCGGCCCAATAGTGGCCGTCGGGCGACTTGACCACCGAGGCGGCCGAGCCCTGGGCCGGCGCGGTATTGGTCGAATCGTCCTGAGGCGCGGCCAGGGAGGGGCTGATCGCATCAGCGCGGCGCAGGTCGGGGGCGTGCTGAGCGCGGTCCAGCGTCATCACCCCCTCGGCGGCGAAGCCGGCGGACAGCGCACCAACGACTCCTACCGCTAAGAGCTTAAACATGAAGAACATCCCGCCGAAAGGGCTCTACAGGTCGTTGTTCGACCCTTGATCCAGGGACCTTGCGCCCAAACCGGTTTTCAACGGGTGAAGATGATTCGCTTAAATCAAGCCCAGTTTTTCCGGGCGGATGCGAGCCCGGCGATCGGGCAACTCGCCGATGATGGCGCCGCGTTCGGCATCCGGCAGGGACGCCCAGCGGGCGATCTCGGACAGGGTGCGGTAACAGCCCAGGCACAGGCCGCTTTCGCCGTCGACCATGCACACCTTGATGCAGGGGGTGGCGATGGGGCGGGGCGGGGCGACGGCGTCCATGGCCGAGATTTGGACTCCAGGCGCGCCTGACGCAAGAGGCGCCTAACCTTGAGCGAACCTAGTCTGAGTTCAGCGACGAAGGGACAGCGGTGTGTTAACCTTCACGCACGATCGCCGGCAGGCCGCGCGGATCCTGTCCCGGCCAATGTGAGGCCGCTATGTCGAACGTCACGGTCACAGGGACCAATGGCGCCCTCGGCGTCGATGGAGCCAGCCCAGGTGCGGCGGGCTCGTCCGGAACGGGCGGTGGCGGGGCGACCGCTTCGAACCTCTCCTCGAGCGACACCGCCAACAGTGCGACGGCGACTGGCGGCATAGGCGGCCAGGGTGGCTCGGGAGCTGACGCGGCGATGAGCGGCGGATCCTACACCGGCCCTGGCGGCGATGCCGGAACTGGCGGCGCGGGTGGGGCGGCCACAGCGGACTCCGAAACGACAACCCTCGCGCCGGCGGGCGACCCGAGCACCAGCACGACAAGTCTTGCGACCGGCGGCGCAGGTGGCGGAACGGGCGCGCCAGGAGCCGGCTCGCCGGACGGCGCCGGCTCTGTCGGCGGCGTCGGCGGCGCAGCGACCAGCTCAGCCATCGATCTGACCGGATCGCAGCCGGTTGCGGCCACGGCGACGTCCGTCGGTGGCGCTGGCGGTTCGGCCGCAAGCAATGGAGATGGCGGGGCCGGCGGCATGGCCTTCGCCTCCACCTTTGGCCGAGGCGCACAGACACCCTACAACCAGCAAGGTGTGCTCGTCACGGCCGCTGCGACCGGCGGCCACGGCGGTGACGCCAGCGGCGCGCGCCATAGCGCCGGCGCTGGCGGCGGTGACGCGGTCCACGCGATCGCCTCGACCTCGACAGCAAACGGCCGCGCCATCGCCTACGCCGCGGGCGGCGCCGGCGGCACGGGGTTTCTGGGCGCCAACGGCGGGGCCGGGCACGGCGCCTATCTCACCAACGCCGTCAGCGGCCAGACCAAAGGGTTTTCGCTGCAACTGGATCAAGAGGCGGCCGGCGGTGACGGCGGCGCGAGCTATGGCGGCGTGGCCGGCGCCGCAGGCCAAGCGGTGTCTAACCTGAGCGTGAATGACCTGCTCAATCAATTCCAGAGCAGGGCGATCGAGGCCGACGTCAGCGCGGTCGGCGGAACGGGCGGCGCCGGGACCGGATCGAATGGCGCGAGCGGCGGGGTCGCCGTCGCGTCGAGCATCGTGACCGCTGAGGACGTCTTTCCATCGCTCGCCAGCGCCAATGGCGGAGCGGGCGGTTCGGCCAGCGGATCAGGGTTCACCGGCGGCGCGGGCGCGATCGCCACGTCGACGGCGACTGGGGTGGCGACCGTCTTCCAGGGCCAGTCCTCGGTTGAGGCGGTGGAGGTCGGGGGCGCAGGTGGCGCGGGCCTGTCCGGCGCCGCCGGCGGCGCAGGCGCCAGCATCACCATGACCAACGCCGTCTCGGGTTCGACCCGCAGCGGCGCGCTGAATTTGGCCCAGACCGCGCTCGGCGGCGCTGGCGGATCCAGCCAGGGCGCTTCGGCGGGGGTGGCGGGCGCGGCGATTTCCAGCCTGACCTTCGACGACACCCTGAACACGGCATCGGGCTACGTCCTTTATGTCAGCAGCACCGCGTTGGGCGGTGCGGGTGGGACCGGGGCGATGAGTTCCTCGGGTGGAAACGCCACGGCGAGAGCCGACGGCACTGCGGCTTTTCAAGCCACCAATGAGGCCACTGCGCTCGGCGGGGCCGGGGGCGTTGGCGCAGCCGGGGGAACAGCTTGGGCCTACGCCGCCGCGGTCGGAACAACCTATGATGTGGCCGCGACCGCGATCGCCACGGGCGGCGCCGGCGGATCGGCGGTGGGGTCCGGCGATGGTGGTGCGGGCGGCGCAGCCGGCGGGGCGACCTCTGCGACTGGCACAGTCTACGCCGCAGGCGCAGCGACCGCCCAGGGCGGCTCCGGCGGCCAGGCCGGTGGGATTGGCTTCACAGGCGGGGTCGGCGGCCACGCCGGCGGCGGAGCCGCCCTGGCTTTCGCCTCGACGCCCTCAGCGGTCAATCCTGCGACCGCCACCATGTTAGCCGAGGGAGGCGCAGGCGGCGTGGGCCTCAATTCGGCCAATGGCGGGGCCGGCGGCTACGCCTATCTGAGCAACGCCGCGGGCGGCGCGAGCGACGGTGGCCAACTGGTCCTGTCGCAGACGGCGATAGGCGGGGTTGGAGGGGCCAGCGAGGGCGGGCTGACGGGATCGGGTGGGGCCGCCTGGTCTCTGCTCAGCTACAGCGACGTCTCCAATCCCGTGGCCAACACCTTGACCGACGTCACGGTGGCGGCCGATGGCGGGGTGGGAGGGGCGAGCCAGAGCGGCTCTATCGGCGGCGGCGGCGGCGCGGCCACCGCCAGCGCCTCGATCACCGCCGTCAATTCAGCCTATGTCGAGGTCGACGCCTATGGCGGCGCGGGCGGCGCGGGCGGCCTCGCGGGCGTGGGCGGCTCGGCGACGGCGACAGGTGCGGTGACGGCCGGGACGGCGGCCACCGTCGTGGCGCACGCCATCGCAGGGTTAGGTGAACCGGGGAGCCCCCACAGCCAGGGTCCGCTCGGCACAAGCGCGCTGGCGATTGCGGAGGCGACCGCCCCGCGCGGCTCGCTCAGCGCGATCGCCTCTGACAGCGTCACCGGCGGCAGCGTGGTCCAGGCCGACGCCTCATTCGCCACCGCCATGATCGGCGGCGCCAGCGCGGCAGTGGCCAAGGCGGGGATCAGCCAGAACGGGCCAACCTTTGTCACCGGCGACCCGGCCGTCGCCCTGGTGGATGGCGGCCCGACCGCTGGCGCCTGGACGGTGCTGAACAACAACGCTGCAATCAAGGCCGCCTTCGGCGCCTCACCCTCTTTCTTCGCCCTCGGCGAGGTCGGCGGCGGCCATTCCGCGTCGGGTTCGACGGCCCAGACCTCGATCAGCGAGATCGACCTGACCGTCGACCTGACCCCACTGGCCGTGCGCCAGGATCTGGTGGTGGGATTCTACAATCCGACGGTCAGCGGCGCGGGTTTCACCAGTCTGACCCTCGACGTCTATGCTGGCGAAACCGACGCGTTGCATAAGGTCTTCACCACCGCCGCGGCGGCCACGGCCTTCTTCACCGACAACGCCGTCGATCTGGGCGCCCTGGCGACCACCCCGACCATAGCGCTGAAGGTGATCCTGAGCGTGACCGGCTCATCGGCTGGCGGTGGCTTCGACGGCGGCGTCATCCTGGGCGATCCGCCGCCGGCCGAGCACGCGACGCTCGCCGCCCCTGCGTCGGCGGCGCCTTCCGCGGCTTTCGAGGCCGTCGACCACGCTCCCGCCCACTTCGAGTTTGAGCACTTCGCCGCCGACCTCACGGAACTCCACGGACACGCCGGCCTGCTCTAGGCGGGGATCGCGTAGGCGACGGTGGCTTGGGCTGCCAGCCGCTCCGGCCCCTCGGTCCACAGGCGAATGTCGCAAGTGGCGATGCGCCGGCCCAGGCGCAGTAGGGTTCCTTCCGCGATCAGGTCTCCGGGCTTGGCGGGCCTGAGGAAATGCATGGTCAGGGAGGTGGTCACGGCCATGGGCACCTCGCCGATATGGGCGAGGACCAGGGCGTAGGCGGCGGTGTCGGCCAGGGCCATCATGGTCGGGCCGGAGATCACGCCGCCGGGCCGCAGGCTGGCCTGGTCGAACGGGCGCATCACCCGCACCCGGCCGGGCTCGGCCTCGATCACCCGTGGCAGGCCCGACCCGCCGCCGTGGGGAAAGGCGCGGGCGAGAAAGGCGTTGAGGCTGTCGACGTCGAATCTTAAGGCCGATGGGCTGGGCGGGGTGGTCATGAGGCGCTCCGGGCGGGTCTGGCGGCGCATTTGCTGCGAGCTGCGAGCCTCCGACAAGCACCAGCGTCTTTTCCGGGTCGCCCGCGAAGGCTATTCGGTCGCCATGACCCAGCCGTTCGACGACATCCGCGCCCTGTTCGCCCAGTTCCCGCCGCCTCAGGCGACGGCCGCCGAGACCGCCCGCCATGCCGGCCGTGACCTGGGCGCCTTGGCCGAGATCGCCGCCTGGATCGCCCGCTGGCGCGGCGTCGCCACGGTCAATCGGCCGATTCTGTCGCTCTATGCCGGCGCCCATGCCGGCGGGGACCCGGCCGAGGCGCGCGAGCGGCTGGAGGCCATCGCCTCGGGCGCTGCCCCAGTCAGCCGGGCCGTTCAGCACCTGGGCGCCGGCCTCGATGTCTTCGATCTGGCCATCGAGCGGCCCGTGCCCGATGCGGCGATCAAGGCCTCGATGAGCGAGCGCGAATGTGCGGCCACCATGGCTTTCGGCATGGAAGCCCTGGCCAAGCAGCCGGACCTTCTGATTCTCGGCGGGTTCGGGCCAGGCGCGGATCGGGCCGCCGCCGATCTCGTCGAAGCCTTGGCCGGCGGCGATGTGTCGGCCGCGGTGGCGCGCGCCCGGGGCGAGGCGGGCGATGACCCGCTCCAGTTGCTGCGCCAACTGGGCGGCCGTGAGACCGCGGCGATCGCCGGGGCCATCCTGGCGGCGCGGATCCAGTCGATTCCGGTGCTGCTGGACGGCGCGGCGGCCTTGGCCGCGGCTCAGGCTTTGGCTGCGGTGGATGCGGACGCCGTCGCTCATTGTCGTGTCGGCCATGCGCCCCCAGGCCCACAGAACCCGGATCAGATCGCGCGTCTGAGTGGCCACCTGCCGGCATTGAATCTTGGCGTTGATGATGGAACAGGCTCCATCGCCATGCTTTCTATCGTCAAGCTCGCCACGGCCCTGGTTTCCGGGGCGCCAGCCTAGATCACGATGATTTTGGATCGAATCGATCCAAAATCATAAAACGTGATCGATTCTAAAAGCTTAGAGCGGGCTGCGGGCGGAAAACCGCTTCGCACTTTTCCTCAACCCGCTCTAGTCAGGGGAGGAGCCATGGCGCTGCTTGAGCCGGGAAAAACCTGCTGGCGCGTGGAGAAGGCGGGCCGAGCGGCCTTTCTGGTCGACACCCTGGCTTATTTCGACGCCGCCCGGCAGGCCCTGGCCAAGGCGCAGCGTTCGATCCTGCTGCTGGGCTGGGGGTTCGACCCGCGCACCCGGCTGCAGCCGGACGGTTTTGAGGGCCCCGATGATCCAGACGAAATCGGCCACGTGCTGATCCGGCTGTCGCAAGAGCGACCGGACCTGGATATTCGCCTTTTGATCTGGCGTTCGGCCCTGCCGATCTCGGCTTCCCAGGAATTCTTTCCGCATAGAGCGCGTAAGTGGTTCGAAAACACCCGGGTGCATTTTCGACTGGATGACGCCGTACCCTTCGGCGCCTGCCACCACCAGAAGGTGCTGGTGATCGACGATCAGCTGGCCTTTTGCGGCGGTGGTGATTTCGGCACCGATCGCTGGGACACGCCGGCGCATCTGGATCAGGACAGCCGGCGGATCGATCCCAACCACGACTATCACGCCCCCCGACACGAGGTGGTGATGATGGTGGACGGAGGGGCCGCCAGGGGCCTCGCAGACTTGGCTCGGGAGCGCTGGTGGCGGGCGACGGGGGAGGCGCTGGCGCCACCGGCGGCGGCCGATCTGATCGAACATGATCCCTGGCCGCAGAACGTTTCGGCCAACCTTGCCAATGTCGAGGTGGGCATTGCTCGAACCGTGCCGGCTTGGCGCGGTCATGGTCCCATCGGGGAATGGTATGCCCTGGCCTTGCGCAGCATCGCCGAGGCCAGGCGCACCCTTTACATGGAGAACCAATATTTTACCGCTCCAGGCGTGGCCGAGGCTCTGGCCAAGCGCCTGGCCGAGCCGGATGGGCCGGAGATCGTCCTGGTCTCCACGGAGCATTCGCCTAGCTATTTCGACAGAATGACCATGGACCGGACCCGATCGATGGTCCTGCGCCGGCTACGGGAGGCGGACGTGTTCGGCCGTTTTCGCGCCTATTGCCCCAAGACTGTGGGCGGCCAGCCGATCATCGTCCACGCCAAGGTGACCATCGTTGACGACCGCGTGGTGAGGATCGGCTCCAGCAATCTCAACAACCGATCCTGCGGCTTTGACACCGAATGCGAGTTGGCGGTGGAGGTCCAGGACCCAGAGACCGCCGCCGCCATAAGCCGTTTGCGCAATCACCTGGTCGGGCATTTTCTGGGCCGCTCGGGGCTGGATGTGGAGGCTGCGATTCAGAGTCGCGGCGGCCTGATCGCGGCCATCGAATTCCTGCGTCACGGTGGGCGGCTGCAGCTCATCGAGCCGGAGCGACTGGGGCCGCTGGCCAAATTCATCTCCGCCTATCACCTGTGCGACCCCGCCGGCACATGGGATTCCTGGCGCCTCGGCAGGCGGCGCAAGCTGCTGGATAATCATGTGCGGGCGATCGCCGCGGGGGACGTGGTCGCGCTGGCGGACGACGCGGGTCTGCCTAACCCTTGATCTCGAACTCCATCACCAGGGGCAGGTGGTCGGAGGCCTTGCGGGTCAGGGCGGTATGGGGCGCGCTGACTTCGCTGACCGCGATCTCAGGGCTGACGAAGATGTGATCGATGCGCAGGATGGGCATGCGGGACGGAAAGGTCGGGGTCCGGCGGCGATGGGCGGCACGGTGGCGGGCGTCCTCCAGCCAGTGGGTCAAGGTGCGATAGACCAGTGAAGGCGGGCCAGCGTTGAAGTCACCCAACAGAATGGTCGGCCCCTGGCGGCCCGGATGCCCCAGCCAGGCGTCGCCGGCCAGGGCGCGGGCCTGGCGCTGTTGTTCGGCCGGGGCCAGGCCCAGGTGCGTGTTGAGGATCTGCAGGCGCGCCTCGCCGAGGGTCACCTCGATCCACAGGGCCCCACGCGGCTCCAGCGGCACGCGAGGATCCAGGCCGGGCAGGGGGGCGGCCTTGATCAGACGCTCGGGCAGGGCGGTGAGGATTGCGTCGCCATACTGCTCCTCTTCCACCCGCAAGGCGGCGTTGAAGTGAAAGCTCATGTTCAGGCGCTGGGCGATCTCGTGGGCCTGATCGACGCCGCCGGTGCGCGAGCGGCCTACGTCCAGCTCCTGCAGCGCCACAATGTCCGGACGGCAGGCGGCGATGACGTCGGCGACCCTGGCCACGTCCAACCGCTTGTCGACTCCCACGCAGCGATGGACATTATAGGTCAGGATCCGGGCCATGGCGTTCCCTTGAAGCGCTTGAACTCTGGGCGAAAGCGCCCCCGACGCAACGCCTGAAACGCCTTGCCAGGCTCAAAGATTGACGTTGACGCGAACGTCATCTTTGCAAAGCGGTGGCCGATCCTTATCATTGATCGTGAACACCGCCGGGGCGACCGAGCGGCGCGGTTGGCCTTTGGGAGACGTCCATGAACCTCGATTTTTCGCCTGAAGAGCTCGCTTTCCGCGAGGAAGTCCGCCGCTTTATCGCCGACAGCTACCCGGCCAATCTGCGCGACAAGCAGATGAGCGAGGATTCCCTGAACAAGGAAGACTATCTGGCCTGGCACAAGATCCTGGCCAAGAAGGGCTGGGTGGCGCCCGGCTGGCCGACGCAATATGGCGGCCCCGGCTGGACCCCCACTCAGAAATACATCTGGTCGGAAGAACAGGCTCGGGCGGACACAGTTCCGATCCTGCCCTTCGGCATCAACATGGTCTCGCCGGTGATCTACACCTTCGGCTCGCAGGCCCAGAAGGACAAGTTCCTGCCGGCCACCTACAATGGCGACATCTGGTGGTGCCAGGGCTATTCCGAGCCTGGCTCCGGCTCCGACCTGGCCTCGGTGCGCACCCGCGCCGTGCGCGAGGGCGACCACTACATCGTTAACGGCCAGAAGACCTGGACCACCCTGGCCCAGTTCGCCGACTGGGGCTTCTTCCTCTGCCGCACCGACACCGAGGCCAAGCCCCAGGCCGGCATCAGCTTCCTGCTGATCGACATGAAGTCGCCCGGGGTCACCGTGCGCCCGATCATCACCCTGGGCGGCGAGCACGAGGTCAACGACGTCTTCCTCGACAACGTGAAAGTGCCGGTGGAAAACCGCATTTTTGATGAAAACCAGGGTTGGACCGCGGCCAAGTTCCTGCTGGCCCACGAACGCTCCGGCATCGCCGGGGTTGCCCGCTCCAAGCGCGGCATCGAGCGCATTCGCAAGATGGCCACCAACGAACTGGCCGACGACAGTGGCCCGCTGCTCAAGGATCCCTTCTTCAAGCGCAAGGTCGCCGAGCTGGAGATCGACTTGACCGCCCTGGAATTCACTGAGCTGCGCACCCTGGCCGGCGAGGCCTCGGGAAAGGGGCCGGGGCCGGAGTCCTCCCTGCTCAAGATCAAGGGCACCGAAATCCAGCAGCGCGTGCATGAACTGGCCCTGGAAGCCGCCGGCCACTACGGCGCGCCCTATTTCCGCGGCTTCCCCACCGACGGCGACAACGCCCACCCCATCGGCCCCGACTACGCCCACGAGACCGCGCCCAGCTATTTCAACGGCCGCAAGACCTCGATCTACGGCGGCTCCAACGAGATCCAGCGCAACATCATCGCCAAGATGGTGCTGGGGCTCTAGGCCGCTTTCCGCAACGTATGTTCGATTGACACCCGCCCCCAGTCCCGCGAGGAATCTGGGGAAAGCAAGGCGAGAAAACGATGGATTTCAGCTTCACTGAAGAGCAGTCGATGTTGCGCGACACGGTCGCCAGCTTCCTGCAGGACAAGTACGACTTCGAAACCCGCCGGGGGATCGTCAAGTCGGAAACCGGCTGGCGGCCCGACTACTGGAAGGCCTTCGCCGAAGAGCTCGGCATCCTGGGCGCGCCCTTCTCGGAAGATCTGGGCGGCCTGGGCGGCGGCGCCACCGAAAACATGATCGTCATGGAAGAGTTCGGCAAAGCCCTGGTGATCGAACCCTATCTGGGCACGGTGGTGATCGGTGGCGGCTTCCTGAAACACTCCGGCTATGCCGGCGCGGCCGACCTGATCGGCAAGATCGTCGGCGGCGAGGCGACCTTCGCCTTCGCCTATGCCGAGCCCCAGGCCCGCTACACCTGGCGCGACCTGAAGACCACCGCCAAGAAGGACGGCGCCGGCTATGTGCTCAACGGCCACAAGGCCGTGGTCGTGGGTGCGCCCTGGGCCAGCCACTTGATCGTCACCGCCCGCACCGGTGGCGGCCAGCGCGACGAGGGCGGCGTCTCGGTGTTCCTGGTCGACAAGAACGCCAAGGGCGTGGTCACCCGCGACTATCCGACCATCGACGGCCTGCGCGCCTCCGAAGTGTTCTTCGAGAACGTCTCGGTGGGCGCCGACGCCCTGATCGGGGCCGAGGGTGCGGGCCTGCCCCTGGTCGAAAAGGTGATCGACGAAGCGACCGCCGCCGTCGGCGCCGAGGCCGTGGGCGTGCTGCGCAAGCTGCACGAGGGCACTTTGGAATATACCAAGCAGCGCAAGCAGTTTGGCCAGCCCATCGCCCAGTTCCAGGTGCTGCAGCACCGCATGGTCGACATGTTCATCCAGGTCGAGCAGTCAGTGTCCATGACCTATATGGCCACTATCAAGCTGTCGGAAAGCGACCACGAGCGGGCCAAGGCCATCTCGGCGGCCAAGGTCCAGATCGGCCGCGCCTGCAAGTTCGTGGGCCAGAACGCGATCCAGCTTCACGGCGGCATGGGCATGACCGACGAAATGGCCATCGGCCACTACTTCAAGCGCGCCACAATCATCGAGGGCCTGTTCGGCTCGGTGGATCACCACCTGCGCCGCTACGAAGGCCTGTCGATCGACAAGGCCGCCTGAACCGCTTTCTTCGAGAATTGAGCTGACTAAAGCGCCTTCTGGATCCTTGGATTCGGAGGGCGTTTTCTTGGAAAATCAAAGCGATAGCTGCTGAGGCTGCGACGGACGGCACACGAAATTGTAGGTCGATTCAAAATTATGATAATAAAAACAATATATTAGGTTCTGAGGATCTGCGGCAAATTGATCCGAACCCGGATGTAATTCTTGCAATTTCGCATGAATCCGCTATAGTTACGCTCGACGCGCTGACGACTGAGAGGGCCTCATTTCCCTGAGAGCCGCGGGGCGTCTCTTTCTAGCTTTACTGCTGGTCAAGGAGGCGCGGACATGAACCAACAGACCCTCAATTCGGCGATCATTCAGTTCGCCTTCGCTGGCATGCTGGCGCCGCACAAGCGCGAATATGAAGCGCCCCGCACGGTGTTTACAGCGGCTACGACGCCCAAAAAGAAATAGCGGCGCCAGAGTTCGATCCAGGGCCCTCAGGAGCGATCCGGAGGGCCTTTTCGTTTGGGTTTGAAGAATCGGCGCTTGTGGAACCGCTCGGTTTTTGCCTCTTTGCCGGCGATCCTTGAAGCAGCGGAGCGGCCGATGTCCCTTCTCACCCTCGAAAAGCGCGGCCACGTCGCGATCCTGACCCTGAACCGGCCCGATAGCCTGAATGCGCTCGGCGCCCCGGGTGACGGCGATCAGGTCCGCGTCACCTGCGACACGGTCAATGCCGATCCCGAGATTCGCTGCGTGGTGCTGACCGGCGCCGGCCGGGCCTTTTCCGCCGGCGGCGACGTCAAGGCCATGAAGGCCCGGGAGGGCGCTTTCGGTGGCTCGGGCGTGACTATTCGCGACGGCTATCGCAACAACATCCACCGCATCGTACGCTCGATCTATGGGCTGGAGGTTCCCTCCATCGCCGCGGTCAATGGCGCGGCCATCGGCCTCGGCTGCGACGTGGCCTGCATGACCGATATCCGCATCGCCGCCGACACCGCCAAGTTCGGTGTGACCTTTCTCAAGCTGGGCCTGATCCCCGGCGACGGCGGCGCCTGGCTGTTGCCGCGCACCATCGGCATGAGCCGGGCCTCCGAGCTTCTGTTCACCGGCGACGTGATCGACGCCAAGACCGCCTGCGAGTGGGGCCTAGTCAGCCGGGTCGCGCCCGCGGGCAGCCTGATGGATGAGGCCCTGGCCCTGGCCGAACGCATCGCCCTGCAGCCACCCCACGCCCTGCGCCTGGCCAAGACCCTGCTGAAACAGGGCCAGACCGTCTCCTACGACACCCTGATGGAGATGTCGGCCACCGCCCAGGCCATCTCCCACCTCACCGAGGACCACATGGAGGGCGTCGAGGCCATCCTCGAAAAGCGGTCGCCGAGCTTCAAAGGGGCCTAGTGGGCAAGGAGGCCGAGGTCAGCGCGGTCCTGCAAGACGGGCCGGATCAGGGGCGGCTGCAATATGAGCCGCCCCGGCTGATCTTTCGCGGCCGCGCGCGTCAGGTCTTTGAGGGCGCCGCTCTGGCTGGCGTGCGCGCGGAGGCTGGCGATCTGGTCCTGGCCAATGGCGCGCGCTTCGCCCTGGGCGAGCGCGCGGCTGCATCCTGGGCCGAGGCGATCACCAATCCCAAGGGCCGTCTTGATAAGCTGGGGATCAAGCCCGGCCAGCGGGTCGCGGTGAAGAACCTTGACGACCCGGCCTTCGTGGCCGAGTTGCAAGGCAAGATCGGTGCGCCGCCCACTGACCTTCACGCCCTCGATATCCTGTTCTACGGCGCCGACAGCCCGGGCGAGCTCGCCCGCATCGCCGATCTGATCCCGTCGCTCGCCGACCGCGGCGCCCTGTGGGTGGTTTCGCTCAAGGGCAAGCTGGCTCGGGTCAAGGACGTGGACGTAATGGCCGCCGCCAAGGCCGCTGGCCTTGTGGACAATAAGGTCTGCGCCGTCTCGAACACGCGCACCGCCCTGCGCTTCGTGCGCCGGCGCTAAGCCTCTTGCCCGCCGCCCGGCTGGCGTTCTAACATCTGTTTGAAAATCAAAAACGCGGGAGATGACTATGATCGGTGTCGTGGCGGTTCTGAAGGTTCAGGTCGAGAAGGCCGAAGAGTTCGAAAAGATCTTCACCGGTCTGGCGGTGCAGGTGAAGGCTAATGAGCCCGGCAACCTGATGTATCAGCTGACCAAGTCGCGCACCGAGCCAGGCACCTACAAGGTGCTGGAGCTCTATGCCGACGCCGACGCCCTCAAGCACCATGGCGGCACCGACTATTTCAAGGCCGCCGGCGCCCAGATGGGGCCCTGCATGGCTGGCCGGCCTGACGTCGAATATCTCGACGCTGTGGAGTAGGGCGCCATGGACCTCGATTTTTCGCCTGAGGATCTCGCCTTTCGCGACGAGGTCCGCGCCTTCATCGCCGAGGCCTTCGACGACAGCATGCAGGCCCATATGGCCCAGTCGAAGAACGGCCATATCGACCGCAAGGGCCAGATCCAGTGGCTCAAGCGCCTAAACGACCGCGGCTGGATCGCTCCGGACTGGCCCGTCAAGTATGGCGGGACCGGCTGGAACGATGCGCAGAAATACATTTTCGGCATGGAGATGGCCCTGGCCGGCACGCCGGCGACCTCGAATATGGGCCTGAAGATGTGTGCGCCGGTGATCATGGCCTTCGGCTCCGACGAGCAGAAGAAACAGCACCTGCCCAAGATCCTCTCCAGTGATGTCTGGTGGTGCCAGGGCTATTCCGAACCCGGTTCGGGTTCAGACTTGGCCTCGCTGGCCATGAAGGCCGTCCGTGACGGCGACGATTACGTGCTGAACGGCTCCAAGATTTGGACCACCTACGCCCAGTGGGCCGACTGGATGTTCTGTCTGGTGCGCACCACTCAGGAGGAACGGCCCCAGCGCGGCATCTCCTTCCTGCTGCTGGACATGAAAACCCCCGGCATCACCATCCGTCCCCTGCCGACCCTGGACGGGCCGATGGCGGGTGAGGAAGAGATCAACCAGGTCTTCTTCGAGGATGTGCGCGTGCCGGTGACGGGCCGCATCGGCGAGGAAGGCCAGGGCTGGACCTACGCCAAATACCTGCTGCAGTTCGAACGAGGCAACGCCTATGCCCCCGGCCTGACCAACATGCTGGACAAGGTGAGGAAAATCGCGTCCAGCGAAGTCGCCGACGACGGCGAGGCCCTGATCCGCGACCCGGATTTCCGCCGCAAGCTGGCCGAGATGCAGATCAAGGTCGACGCCCTCAACGCCACGGAACTGAAGGTCTTCGCTGGCCGCGCCGCTGGCCAGGCGATGGGGCCGGTGTCGTCCATGCTCAAGCTGGAAGGCTCCCAGGCCCAGCAGGCCATCACCGAGCTGGCCCTGGAGGCGGTGGGCGTCCATGTCCAGCCTTTCGTCCAGGACACCTGGGCGCATCTGCGGGGCGAACGGAACGAGCCTCGCGCTGGCCCGGACTACGCCGCCCCCGTCGCCCCGACCTATTTCAACTACCGCAAGACCTCGATCTATGCCGGCTCCAGCGAGATCCAGCACAACATCATGGCCAAGATGATCCTGGGGCTGTAACAGGGCGCGCGCTCGTGAAGCCAACCGGGCGAGGGGCCTTGTCGATGACGGGGGCGATCCCGCGGGGCTGATCGAGTTCGTTGGGCTTCAGCAAGGTCACGACCGCGATGAGCGCCAAGACCGCCGCCGCGATCAGCGCGATTCCCTGCCAACTTGAAGGCCCCCAGCCAAACCCGGCTCCGTGGGGCCCGACCCACGGTTTGCGCTCTGAGCGGATCAACCCACAATTCCTTGCTGATGGAGCAACTCAAATCTTCCACTGGACCCGGGTCAGGCTACGAGCCGTTCAGGCCGCGGCGCTGAAAGACTCCGC
>DASXNV010000038.1:0-11237 GCA_036494815.1 Caulobacteraceae bacterium | reverse complement strand
CGTCGCGGCCGAGATGCTGGCTGACGCCGGGGCGAGACTGGTGATCCTCGGCCATTCCGAGCGGCGCGCCGGCTATGGCGAGACCGACGAACTGGTGGCCCGCAAGGTCGCGGCCGCTCTTCGCGCGGGCCTCGAGCCCATCGTCTGCGTCGGCGAGACCCTGGAGCAGCGAAAGGCCGGCGAGGCGCTTAGCGTCGTGACCGGGCAGGTGAGGGGCTCGCTTCCGGCCGAACTGGCCGGCAAGGCGTTCTCGGTGGCCTATGAGCCGGTCTGGGCGATCGGCACCGGGCTTACGCCGACGACGCCGGAGATCGAAGAGATGCACCGCGCCATCCGCGCGACGCTTAGCGAGATGTTCGGCTCAGCCGCCGATACCGCCCCGATTCTCTACGGCGGCTCGGTGAAGCCGTCGAACGCCGCCGAGATCCTGCACGCCGCCGAGGTGGGCGGCGCCCTGGTCGGCGGCGCCTCGCTGAAGGCCGCCGACTTCATGCAGATCGTGCGGGCTGTCTAAAGCAGCAGGCCAAACAACTGACAGTCGCGGCGCTCGCCGTCGCGGTCCACATGGCCACGCAGGACGCCTTCCTCCTCGAAGCCGAGTCTTTCCAGCAGCCGGGCCGAGCGGAGATTGCCCAGGTGGGTACGGGCGCTGAGGCGTTTCAGATGCAGGCCCTCAGCCGCATGATCGAGCACCGCCTGCATCGCCTCCAGAACATAGCCTTCACCCCAATAGGCCCTGGCGGAAATGAAACCGATCTCGGCGCGTCTGTGCCAGCGATCGATGTCGGACAGATCGCAGCAGCCGATGAAGGCGCCGTCCTCGTTGCGCATCATGGCCCAATGGAGCGCATCATCCCGCGCCATGGCTTTAAGCTGGCTTTCAAGGATCTGGCCCGTCAGGGCCTCGTCCTCGATCTCGCCGATATCCCAATAGGCCATCACCTCGGCGTCGCTCATCAGGCCGTGCAGAGCCGCAGCGTCGCTGGCCTGGAGCGGCCTTAGGGTCAGACGCTGGGTTTGCAGGATCATAAGCCCCTCTAGCGCTATGACGACCTTGGTGATAGACCGCGCGGCTTGTTCGCGGCGACGTCATCAGGCGTCGGCGCCCTTCAGACTGTTCGGGTCCATGCTCCTCAATATTTTGCTCGGCGTCATCATCGTCGTCTGTGTCGCCCTTGTGGGCGTCATCCTGCTGCAACGCTCGGAGGGCGGCGCCCTAGGCATGAGCGGCGGTGGCCCCGGCAATTTCATGACCGCGCGTGGCACCGGCGACTTCCTGACCCAGGCCACGCAAATCCTGGCCGGGGTGTTCTTCGCCCTTTGCCTGGCCATGACCCTGATCAGCGGCCACAATCGCGCCTCGTCCTCGGTGGTCGACAAGCTGAAGCTGCAGATGAATCCCAGCACGCTGAACCAGCCGCCGCCGACCTCGTCAGCGCCGCCTGCCGGCGGTCTGGCGCCCACCACCGCGCCCACCCAGGCTGTTCCCGCTCCGGCTCCGTCCAGCGCGCCGGCCGGCCCGCTGAATCCCTTCGGGTCTAGCGCCGTGGTCACCCCGGCGCCGGCCAAAAAGCCCGCTCAGTAATTCCAGCTTAGTCAGTTCAACTATGAAAAATCATCGGACCCCAGGCCAGGGCCTGGGGCGCCGCCGCGAATCAGGGGTAATCTGACCGCCCATGGCCCGGTACATTTTCATCACCGGCGGCGTGGTCTCCTCCTTGGGAAAAGGCTTGGCGTCCGCCGCCCTCGGCGCGCTTTTGCAGGCTCGCGGCTATAAGGTCCGCCTGCGAAAGCTCGATCCGTATCTCAATGTCGATCCGGGGACGATGAGCCCCTATCAGCATGGCGAGGTGTTCGTGACCGACGACGGGGCCGAGACGGATCTCGACCTGGGTCACTACGAGCGCTTCACGGGGGTGTCGGCCACCAAGGGCGATAACATCACCACCGGCCGCATCTACCAGACCATTCTGGAGAAAGAGCGTCGTGGCGACTATCTGGGCGCCACAGTCCAGGTGATCCCCCACGTCACAGACGAGATCAAACGGTTCGTGTTGACTGACGCCAAGGCGGAGGACGGCTCCGACGTCGATTTCGTGCTGGTGGAGATCGGCGGCACGGTGGGCGACATAGAGGGCCTGCCGTTCTTCGAAGCCATCCGCCAGTTGGGCCAGGAACTGCCCCGCGGCCATTCCTGCTTCGTCCACCTGACCCTGTTGCCGTTCATCAAGACGGCCGGGGAGATGAAGACCAAGCCGACCCAGCACTCGGTCAAGGAACTGCGCTCCATCGGCATCCAGCCGGATATCCTGCTGTGCCGCTGCGAACAGCCGATCCCGGCGGGCGAAAAGCGCAAGATCGGCCTGTTCTGCAATGTCCGCGAAAGCGCGGTCATCCAGGCCATGGATTCAGCTTCCATCTATTCGGTGCCGCTGGACTATCACCGCGAGGGCCTGGACGCCGAGGTGCTGAGCGTGTTCGGCATGAGCGACGCGCCCAAGCCGGATCTCACGCGCTGGCAGGGCATCGTCGAGCGGATCGCCCATCCGGATGGCGAGGTGAACATCGCTGTGGTTGGCAAGTACACCGTGCTCAAGGACGCCTATAAATCTCTGATCGAGGCTCTGGTTCACGGCGGCGTGGCCAATAATGTCGGGGTCAATATCGACTGGGTCGAGTCCGAGCAGCTGGAAAGCGACCCCCAGGCGGCTGTGGAGCGACTTGAGAACGCCGATGGTGTGCTGGTGCCGGGCGCCTTCGGCCAGCGCGGCGCCGATGGCATGATCCGGGCGGTGAGTTTCGCCCGCGAACATAACGTGCCCTATTTCGGCATCTGTTTCGGCATGCAGATGGCCATGGTCGAGGCTGCGCGTAACCTGGCCGGAATCGCTGAGGCCTCGTCCACCGAATTCGGACCCACCAGCGAGCCGGTGGTGGGGCTGATGACCGAATGGGTGAGGGGCAACAGCCGCGAAACTCGGTCCGAGGGCGACGACCTGGGCGGCAGCATGCGCCTGGGCGCCTATGAGGCGGTGCTCAAGCCCGGCTCGAAGATCGCCGAGATCTATGGCTCGCCCACCATCAGCGAGCGGCATCGCCACCGCTACGAGGTGAATATCGCCTATCGTGAGCAGATCGAGGGCGCCGGCCTGATGTTCCGCGGCATGTCGCCCGACGGGGTGCTGCCGGAAACCTGCGAGCGGGATGACCATCCCTGGTTCTTGGGGGTGCAGTATCACCCAGAACTGAAAAGCCGACCCTTCGCGCCGCACCCGCTGTTCGCGAGCTTCGTTGGGGCTGCCAAGGTGCAGAGCCGGTTGGTCTAGGATGAGGCGGCGAGAGCCGCTATTTTCGTCGTCAGGCCGAGGAAAACTCGCTTCCAAGGCGGCGTGGTTCATGCCGACTCGCGACGATGTCCGCCAAATGGCGCTGACTCTGCCCGAAGCCTATGAGGACACCCATCGGCGCGCGCCGTCGTTTCGGGTCCAGGCCCGGATCTTTTGCACCCTGCCGAACGATGTGGATTGGATCGTGCTCAAGCTGGAGCGCGAGGACCAACTGAACATGATCGAAGGGCATCCGGACGTGGTGGGACCGGCGCGGCACTATTCGCACCATGGCTGGACCTATGTCTGGCCCGAGCGCGCTGACGAGGCGCTGCTTTGGGATCTGGTGCGCCTAGCCTGGACGCATGTGGCGCCCAAGCGGTTGGTGAGGCGAGCCGGCTAACGGTCAAAACGCATCGGGCCAGCGTCGTCGTCCGTGAAGCACGCGCAATACTTCGATGGCGTCACCGTTTACGCGATATGGAACGATGAAGGGTGTGCGGCCGACAACCAGCTCCCGAGTTCCAAGCCGTCGACCGGGCCGGCCGTGGGGTGGAAAGGGAAGCAGGCCGTCAACGGCGGCGAGCACGAGGATCACCTGCTCGAAGGCTGCCGTCGGGCTGTCGAGCGCGATATAGTCGCGGGCGGCTCGAAGATCGCCTATGGCCGGCCCGGTCCAGACTATCCGCATTTGGGCGGCGGAAACTCGCCTGGACGGCCCCATGAGCGAACCCAGTCGGCCACGTCCTCGTGGACGGCGACGCGACCTTCGTCCGCGGCTTTTAGGCCCTCAGCGATGGCGGCCAATCGCCATTGTTCCAGGGCGACATAATCCTTGATCGCTTGCTCGATCACCCATGACTTGGGCCGGTCGATGGCGGCGGCGATTGCGGCGATCTGATCGTTCAGCGCCGGCTGGAGCCTGACGCTGACGGGGGCTGATTTGGCCGCCACGGGCTTTGAGTTTGGCATGTTTCTACCATGCCCTACGATGTAGTACGATGTATACGTCATTCCCTGGCTTGCATGGGCGCCGGAAGAGAGGGCGCATGGTCCGTCCCGATGACATCCGCCACATCGCCTTGTCCCTGCCCGAGTCTGTCGAGGCCGATCATCACGGCATGCCGTCGTTCCGGGTGGCGGGAAAAATCTTCTGCACCCTGCACCAGGATCATCCCCGCGCAATGGTCAAGCTGGACGCCGAGGACCAGGCCAATCTGGCCGCAGGCCATCCCGGCGTGGTGGAGGCGGTCCCCGGCTATTGGGGACGCAAGGGCTCGACCTTCATCTGGTATGAGAAGGCCGAGGAGGCCCTGGTTCAAACCCTGATCCGGCTGGCCTGGTTGAACGTGGCGCCGGCCCGGTTGCGCTCCCGGTCTTAGTGGTCTTGAATCCTTCGCGGGTTTGAGGCATACACCCGCGCTCACGTCGGCGGCCTAGGGCTTGTTCCAGGGTCGCCGTCTTCGTTTTCATGCCGGTGGGATTACTCCGATGGCCGTTCCTAAACGCAAAGTCTCTCCGTCCCGCGCCGGCATGCGCCGCTCGCACCACGCCCTGGGTCCCAATTCCTATATCGAAGACAAGGAAACCGGCGAACTGCGTCGTCCGCACCACGTCGACCTGAAGACCGGCATGTACAAGGGCCGCCAGGTCCTGACGCCGAAGGAAGACTAGTCTTTCGGCCAGATCTGTCCGATTCGGACGGGTTATAGGTTCTGATAGATTGATCGGCGGGCGCCCCATGGCCCCGCCGATTGCTTTTGGGTGGGTCCGTCAGCGCTACTGCGTCCGACCCCGCGCCAGCACCGCTTGACGATTCGCCTCGACGATCTCCGGCGTGACCTTGGCGTTCCAGCCGCTGGAACGCTCGTGCTCGAGCTTGAGCGCCTCGCCGAAAGGCAGAGCGAAGCCGTCATCGATCATTTTTTTGTAGAACACCGACATGTTGGTGGGGATGGTGGCCATGTCCCGGGCCAGCCTGCGCGCTGTTGGCATCAGCTCCTCGGGCTCGACCACGCGGTTGACCAGGCCCCAGTCGCAGGCGGTCTGGGCGTCCAGGAAATTGCCGCTGAGGGACAGCTCCTTGGCCCGGCAGAGACCGATGGCCCGCGACAGCTTCTGTGACAGGCCCCAGCCAGGGGTGATGCCGACCCGGGCGTGGGTGTCGGCGAAGCGGGCCCTGGTCGAGGCGATCAGCACGTCGCAGGCCAAGGCCAGCTCGAACCCACCCGTGATGGCCACGCCATTGATGGCCCCGATCACCGGCTTGGAGAAGGTTTCGATGGCCTTGACCGGATTGGCGGCGGGAGTGGTGGCGTTGGCCGCGCTCATGCCCAGCGGGTCTGAACCCAATTCCTTCAGGTCCAGGCCAGCGGTGAAGGCGCGCTCGCCGGCGCCGGTCAGGATGGCCACCCGCACTTCGGGGTCTACCTCCAGGGCCACGAAAGCCTCGGCCAGGGCGGTGCGAAGGGCCTTGGACATAGCGTTCATGGCTTCGGGGCGATTGAGGGTGACGGTGGCGACGCCGTCGGACTTTTCGATCAGCAACATGGGGGGCTCCTCCTGCTTGGCTATGGGCATGACGAGCGGTGCTGGCGGAAGTCAAGCGCGCCTTGCCGGCTTTCCCCCCGGGCTCTGCTGAGGTAAGCCCTCGCCGCACCGCACCATTTGGCAGCCCTGGGGAGCCCCATGACCGAAATCGTCGACATCGTCGCCCGCGAAATTCTCGACAGCCGCGGTAATCCGACTGTGGAAGTCGACGTGACCCTGGATGACGGCGCCTTTGGCCGTGCGGCGGTCCCGTCGGGCGCCTCCACCGGCGCCCACGAGGCGATGGAAAAGCGTGATGGCGACAAGTCGCGCTATGGCGGCAAGGGCGTCCTGCAGGCCGTGGCCGCGGTCAATGGCGAGATCTTCGACGCCCTGTCCGGCCTCGACGCCGAAGAGCAACGTCGCCTGGACAGCCTGCTTATCGAGCTGGACGGCACCAAGAACAAGAGCCGCCTGGGCGCCAACGCCATACTGGGTGTGTCCCTGGCCGCGGCCAAGGCGGCGGCGATCTCCAAGGATCTGCCGCTCTACAAGTATGTGGGCGGCGTCTCGGCCCGGGTGCTGCCGACCCCGATGATGAACATCATCAATGGCGGCGCCCATGCCGATAACCCCATCGACATCCAGGAATTCATGATCCTGCCCACGGGCGCCGAGAGCTTTTCGGAAGCCCTGCGCATGGGCGCTGAGATCTTCCATAGCTTGAAGAGCGCGCTAAAGGCCGCCGGCCACAACACCAATGTGGGCGACGAGGGCGGTTTCGCCCCCAACCTGGCCTCGGCCGAGGCGGCGCTGGAGTTCATCGTCACCGCCGGTGAGAAGGCGGGCTACAAGGCCGGCAAGGACTTCAACCTGGGCCTGGACGCGGCCGCGACCGAGTTCTTCAAGGACGGTCGTTATCATCTGGAAGGCGAGGGCAAGACTCTCGATCCGGCCGGCATGGTCGACTATCTCGCCGCCCTGGCCGCCAAGTTCCCCATCGTCTCGATCGAGGACGGCTGCGCCGAAGACGATTTCGAGGGCTGGAAGATCATGACCGACGTGCTGGGCGGCAAGGTCCAACTGGTAGGCGACGACGTATTCGTGACCAATCCCGTCCGTCTGGCCGACGGGATCAAGCGTGGCCTGGCCAATTCGATCCTGATCAAGGTCAACCAGATCGGCACCCTGTCGGAGACCCTGGACGCCGTGGATATGGCCCATCGCGCCGGCTATACGGCGGTGATGTCGCACCGGTCTGGCGAGACCGAGGACTCCACTATCGCCGACCTGGCGGTGGCCACCAACTGCGGTCAGATCAAGACCGGCTCCCTGGCCCGGTCCGACCGGCTGGCCAAGTATAACCAGCTGCTGCGCATCGAGCAGGAACTGGGCGACCAGGCCATCTATGCCGGCGCCGCGGCGCTGAAGGCGCGGTGATTCTGCAGGGCCTCTCCTCCACCGGGGGGAGGGGCGCCAGCGCCCGAAGGGAATCGGGGGCGCTGACAGTAAATTTTTTTGAGCGGCCAAGTCGCGCGGGCAAATTCGCGTCGCCTGATCGGTAAGGTTAGCTTAACCTTGATCAGGAATCCTATATCATCGCCGCATTGCTACTTGAGTCGAACCCCATGCTCGCGCGATTGCGCTCCTTCCTGCCGGCGACCATCCTCCTGCTCCTGATTTTTTACTTTGCATATCAGGCGCTAACGGGAGATCGGGGGCTGCTGACCCGACCGCAGCGGAACGCCACCCTGCAGGAAAAGTCCATGGAGCTCGCCAAGCTTCAGACCGAACGCAAGGATCTGGAGCTACGCGCACACCTTTTGCGCGATAGCAGCCTTTCCAAGGATCTATTGGAAGAACGGAGTCGATCTCAGCTAGGCTTGGTTGACCCTAGGGACTATGTGATCCGCACGAGACCCTGATCGGGTCCGGCGATTCACCGCCGGCCCCGTGACGCCCGCTGTTTGGGCTGGGGCTGGTGAGGAGAGTCGTATGGCGAGAGCGCCCAAAGCGGCGAAAACGCCGGCGAAAGCCGCAGCGTTGGTTGAGACCCCGAGCAAGGACGAGCTGCTCAAATATTACCGCCAGATGCTGTTGATCCGCCGCTTCGAGGAGCGGGCGGGACAGCTGTACGGGATGGGCCTGATCGGCGGCTTCTGCCACCTCTATATCGGCCAGGAAGCCATCGCCGTCGGCATGCAGAGCATCATGAAGCCGGGCGACCAAGTGATCACCGGCTATCGCGACCACGGCCACATGCTGACCTGCGGCATGGATCCGCGCGAGGTCATGGCCGAGCTGACCGGCCGCGCCGCCGGCGCCTCCAAGGGCAAGGGCGGCTCGATGCACATGTTCTCGACCAGCGCCCACTTCTATGGCGGCCACGGCATCGTCGGCGCCCAGGTGTCGCTGGGCACGGGCCTGGGGCTTTCCAACCACTATCGTGACAACGGTAACGTAGCCTTCGTCTATTTCGGCGACGGGGCCGCCAACCAGGGCCAGGTCTATGAGAGCTTCAACATGGCCGAGCTCTGGTCGCTGCCGGTGGTCTATGTGATCGAGAACAACCAATACGCCATGGGCACCAGCGTCGAGCGGTCGTCGTCGGAAACCCATCTCTACAAGCGCGGGGTCAGCTTCAACATTCCCGGCATCGAGGTCGACGGGATGGACGTCCTGGCGGTGCGCGAGGCGGGGGCCATGGCGGCGGAACATGCCCGTTCGCGCAAGGGCCCCTATATTCTGGAAATGAAGACCTACCGCTATCGCGGCCACTCCATGTCCGATCCTGCCAAGTACCGTACGCGGGAGGAGGTGGACGCGGTGCGCAAAACTCGCGATCCCATCGATCACCTGCAGGAGCGGCTGGAGAGCAATGGCTTTTCCGACGAAGCCGCGCTCAAGGCCATCGACGCCGAGGTCAAACGCGTCATCGCCGAAGCGGCCGAATTCGCCCGCACCGCCCCTGAGCCCGAGCCCTCCGAGCTCTACACTGACGTCTATCTGGAGACGGCCGCCCAATGAGCGTGGACGTATTGATGCCCGCCCTCTCTCCGACCATGGAAGAGGGCACCCTGGCCAAGTGGCATGTAAAGGCCGGCGACAAGGTTTCCTCGGGCGACGTGATCGCCGAGATCGAGACCGACAAGGCGACCATGGAGGTCGAGGCCGTCGATGAAGGCGTCGTTGAGGCCATTCTCGTTCCCGAGGGTACGGAAGGCGTGAAGGTCAACGCCCCGATTGCGCGCTTGGCCGGAGAGGGTGCTCCGGCGGCTCCTGCACCGCCAGCGGCAGAACCAGCCCCTGGGCCAGCCAAGACCGAAGCGGCTTCGCCGTCGCCGGCCGTTCAGGCTCCAGCGAAAGCTGCTCCCACAGACCCCGAAATCCCGACCCACGCCAAGATGGTCAAGACCACGGTCCGCGACGCCCTGCGCGACGCCATGGCCGAGGAGATGCGCAAGGATCCGGACGTGTTCCTGATGGGCGAAGAAGTCGCCCAGTACCAGGGCGCCTACAAGGTCAGCCGCGACCTCTTGCAGGAGTTCGGCGACAAGCGGGTGATCGACACCCCGATCACCGAGCATGGCTTTGCCGGCCTGGGCGTGGGCGCGGCGATGGGCGGGCTGAAGCCGATCATCGAGTTCATGACCTTCAACTTCGCCATGCAGGCCATCGACCACATCATCAATTCCGCGGCCAAGACCCTGTATATGTCCGGCGGCCAGATCCGCTGTTCGGTGGTGTTCCGCGGCCCCAACGGCGCGGCCTCCCGCGTGGCGGCGCAGCACAGCCAGGACTACTCGGCCTGGTACGCCAATGTGCCTGGCCTGAAGGTCATCGCCCCCTATGACGCGGCCGACGCCAAGGCCCTGCTCAAGGCCGCGATCCGCGATCCGAACCCGGTGGTCTTCCTCGAACACGAGATGATGTACGGCCACGAGTTCGACGTGCCCGAAGGTGACCATGTTGCGGTCATCGGCAAGGCCAAGGTTCGGCGCGAGGGCGGCCACGTCACCCTGACGGCGCACTCCCGCATGGTCGGCCTGGCCCTGGAAGCCGCTGAAGCCTTGGCCAAGGATGGCATCGAGGCGGAGGTCATCGACCTGCGCACCCTGCGTCCCTTGGACCACGACACCATCCTCACCAGCGTCAAGAAGACCAATCGCCTGGTCACGTGCGAAGAGGGCTGGGGCCCCATGGGCGTCGGGGCCGAGGTGGTTGCGCGGATTGTGGAGCACGGCTTCGACTATCTGGATGCGCCGCCCCTACGCGTGCACCAGGAAGACGTGCCCATGCCCTATGCCGCCAATCTGGAGGCCCTGGCCATTCCGACGGTGGACAAGATCGTCGCGGCCGCCAAGGCCGTCTGCTACCGGTGAGCAGGGCCGAACCGGTCTGGTGGTCTGGCGGCTGCCATTGCGGAGCGGTGCGCTTTGAGGCGGCCCTGCCGGTCGGCGTCCTTGCCCAGGCCTGTAATTGCTCCATGTGCGAAAAGGTGGGGTTCATCCACCTGATCGTGCCAGAGAGCCGGTTTCGCCTGACCGCAGGCCAGGATGTCCTGACCCACTACCGCTTCAACAGCGGCGTGGCGGATCATCTGTTCTGTTCAATATGCGGGGTGAAGAGCTTCTATCGCCCTCGCTCCAACCCCGACGGCTGGTCGGTCAATGCGCGCTGCCTGGACGACGCCTACAGCCTGGAGATCCGCGTCGAGCCGTTCGATGGGCGCAACTGGGAAGCCAACGCCGCCGCCCTGGCCCATCTCAGCCGAGAGGCCGACTGATGCCGGAGCTCAAGGGCGCTTGTCACTGCGGCCGTCTTCGCGTCGCGTTTGAGACGCCGTCGCTAGAGGCTTTGAGCTTGCGCAGCTGCCAGTGCAGCTTCTGCCGCCGGCATGGGGCCCGGAACGTCACCGATCCGGGCGGGTTTTTGGCGATTGAAGCGGATGCGGGCGCTCTGCTGCGCTATCGCTTCGGCCGCAAGGGCATCGACATGCTGCTCTGCGCCGACTGCGGAACCTATGTGGCGGCCGTGAGCGAAATCGACGGCGCGCTTTACGCTACCCTGAACGTGATTGGAGCCGATCTGCAGGGCCTGACTCCGGGGCAGGCCGAGCCGGTCAGCTATGACGACGAAACCGATGCGGAGCGTCAGGCTCGGCGGCGGGCGAAATGGACGCCCGCCACCCTGACCGAAATCGCGCCCACCCACGCCTGAGGAGAAGATCCCTTGTCCATTGATGTTCTGATGCCGGCCCTGTCTCCGACCATGGAGGAAGGTACCCTGGCCAAGTGGCACGTGAAGGTTGGCGACAAGGTCTCGTCCGGCGACGTGATCGCCGAGATCGAGACTGATAAGGCGACCATGGAGGTTGAGGCC
>DASXNV010000037.1:0-32346 GCA_036494815.1 Caulobacteraceae bacterium | reverse complement strand
TGTCCCTGTACTGGCGGCTCAAGGCCCCAAAGGGCCAAGGCGCAACTCCCCACTGGACGTGCTACGCGGCCAACCGATCGAGGCGCATGTCCCCCCCAGGCGATCAGGTCGCAGGGGGCGATTGGCTGCTCTCGATCAGCTGGCCCGAGGCGGTTAGATAATCACAAACCGCGCCTTGAAGGGTACAGGGGGCTACGGTCGTTCCAGATCACAGCGCCAGGGCCTCGCCATCGGTGGAATTGACCAGGCGTTTGGGCACAAAGAGCAACACCGGCAAGGTCAGGCCGGTGCTGACGATGGTGGCGATAAAGGGCGGGATGAAGCCGCCGTGATGGTCATAGAGCCAAGTGCCGAACAGATCGCCGAAGCGGGTGGAGATGTAGAACATGGCCCAGAACATCATCAAGGTCGTGCCCTGCAGCCCCTTGGGCGCCGAGCGGATGGTCAAGTCGAACAGGGCGCCTTGGCCGATGCCGCCGAGTATCCCCAGGGGTGCGGCGGCGATCAGGGCGCCGGCGGCGCTGTGCACAAACAGCATGGGGACCATCTGGACGGTCCCCAACGCGAAACCGATCCAGAGCAGGATCGACAGCTTCACCCTCTGGCACAGAAAGCCATAGGCCAGATAGACCGGGATGAAGGCGGCCTGGAAGATGGCGTTCCAGGCGCCCCACTGGGCGTCGCTGGCGTGCAGGGTATTGGTCAGGTGGTATTGCAGCACTGTGCCGATGCCGGGGGCGAACTGCCAGAGCAGCTGGATCGTCATGGCCGGGTAGATGGGCCAGTGCTTGAGGATGCGGATGATGTCGCCGCCGAACGAGGCGGTAGGCGGGGCGTCGTGGCCGACCTGGAACACGTCGCGCGGGCCAAAGGCGCCGAACAGGGCGATCGCCCCCATCAGGCTGGCGGCGATCAGGAACAAGATCTGGGCCGCCACCACCGCATTGCGGCTCTCCAGCTGCTGGCTGAGTATCCCGCCCAGGCCGTAGGCCACAAGGCCGGGCAGGGCGTAGGCCACGTTCAGCAGGCTGCTCATCTGGCCGGCCATGGCCAGGCGTTGACCGAGGGTCGAGATCAGGCCGTTGGCGGCGCTGCCGGCCATCTGGAAGGTTACGGTGGCCAGGAACAGGCCGCCCAGGAACACGGCGTAGGTGGGCTGCAGCAGAGCCACCGCGCCGTAGATCAAGGCCGTGGTTCCGCCGAACAGCATCAAGTGGCCCCGGTCGCCCAGGCCGAATGGGCTCCAGCGGTCGCGGAAAAAACCGAACATGAACCCCGCAAACAACGGCGCCCCGGTCCACAGCTTGAACACCGCCAGCTGGTTGGACTCCAGGTGCATCCGGTTCTTGAGGAAGAAGGTCACCGGAATATCGATCAGGCCGTTCATAGGGGCCGAGAAGTTGATCAGCAGCAGCAGGAGACCGCCGAACAGGAAGATCTTCAGCCGGCCGGCGCCAAGCGGCGCAGCGCCGGCCAGGGAAGCGTCGACGGCGCTCGCCGCGGTGGTGGTCAAAGTCTCGCCCCTTGTCGCTCGCCCGGCCCAGAAAGCCCGGCGGGTCGCCGGCTGACCAGACGGGGTGTCGGCCTGCGCCGCAATGGACATTTTTGACGGCGTCTTTGACCGCATCGGGGCGCGGGCGGGCCGGCCCTGATCAAAAATGTTCAATTGCCGCCGCCGGGGTTTGTCGCCATGCCGTGAGCGGAGAGCCTTGGGGGAGGGGACATGGCCGCCACTTTGGGGATGAGCCGGGGAACGGGCGCCAGGATCGATCCGTCAGCGTCCGGTCGCTTCACACCCCACCACCCCTGGGACCGTAACGCCTTCCTGGCCTTTGTGGCCATGATCTGGACCGGGATCCTGATGGGGTTCGGCGGCCAGATCATCCACAATGTCCGGATCCATGCGCCGCCCTATCCGCTGATCGTGCACTTCCATGCCGTGGCCTTCGTCAGCTGGCTGGCGCTGCTGACGAGCCAGGTGCTGTTGATCCGCGCGCACAGGCCGGACATCCATCGCCGGCTGGGCGTGGCGGGCGCGGGCCTCGCGGCGGTCATGCTGGTGCTGGGGCCGGCCACCGCTCTTATCGTGGATCACCTGCAGTTCGGCGGGCCGCACAGCGATCCGCCGTTCCTGATCGTTCAACTGACCGACATGGTCGCCTTCGCCGGCCTGGCCGGTTCGGCCATCGCCTTGCATGGCCAGGCGTCGGCGCACAAGCGGCTGATCCTGCTATCGACCCTCTATATCAGCGACGCCGGCTTTTCCCGCTGGCTGGGCGACGCGGTTCACCACCTGATGGGTGAGGGTTCCGTCTCGTTCTTCGCCCAGCTTTACCTGGCCAATGACGTGTTGATCCTGGGCCTGGGCGCCTATGACCTGATCAGCAGGCGCCGGCTGCATCCGGCCTATCTGGCCGGGCTGGCCTGGGTGACGGCCAACCAGCTGACGGCGACGGCCCTCTACACAAGTCCGATGTGGAAACATGTGGCGTTGAGGCTGATCGGCCACTGAGGCGGTCACCCCGCCGGTGACGGCTCCGCACCCGGCAGCCCGTCGCTCAAGGTCCGGGTTCGACCCCAGGCCACCGGCTCGACCTGTTCCACCACGAAGCCCCAGCAGAACAGTCCCACCACTGATAGCGAGGCGGCTACCAGAAACGCGAACTTGAAGGAGCCGGTAGCCTGGACCACCAGGCCGGTGACGATGGGGGCGCTGATCCCCGCCAGATTGCCCACCAGGTTCTGCACCCCCATCCAGCGCCCGCCTGCCCGGGGGCCGGCCAGGGTCTGGCCGATGGTGAACACCATGGGGCTCATGGTTCCGGAAAAGAAGCCGCTGAAGAACAGGCATGGGACCAGCCCGGCGCGAGGCGCCAGGGCGACCGCTGCAATGCCCAGCCCGCTGCAGGCCATGCCCGTCAACATGAAGCCCTTGCGCACCAAGGTGGTGGACAGGCCGCGCCGGATCAGCCGGTCCGAAAGGGCGCCGCTGAGGCCCGCCCCCAGAGCCTGGCAAACCGGGACCCCGGCGCCGACCCATGCCATAGCGGTCAGGGAATAGTGCTGCGACTTGACCAGGAACAGAGGCAGCCAGGTCAGCAGCAGATAGGGTTGGTAAGAATAGCAGAACTGGCCGATCGAGGCGCCCCACAGGGACCGCTGGCGCAGGATGTCGGCGAAGCCCGGGGGCTTGGGGACGGATAAGCCGGGCTGCGGAGGGGGCTGCGCCGAGGCGGTCGGCATGGCCGTGGTCAGCCAGGGCGCCAACCACAGCAGCGACACCGCGCCCAGGCTCAAAAACACCGCCCGCCAACCGAAATGGGCCAGGATCAAGCCGCCTGCCAGCGTTCCGGCGGCGGGGCCCAGGCACATGCCCATGGAGATCACGCCGTTGGCGTGTCCGCGCTCGTGATTGGCCGCCCGCTCGGCTAGCAGCCGGGCGTTGGCGGGAAAGATTACGCTTTCCCCCAGGCCCAACAAGAACCTCAGGCCCATCAGCGCGGCGAAACTGCCCGCCAGCCCGCACAGCATGGTGGCGCAGGCCCACAGGGTCAGGCCGCCGGCCAGCACCCAACGTACGTCGAACCGCTGGGCTATGGCGCCGGCGACGGGCTGGGCCAGGGCGTAGGTCCAGAAGAAACCAGACAGCAGCAGGCCCATCTGGCCGTTATCGATATGTAGCTGATCTTTCAGCAGCGGCGCGGCCACCGACAGGCTGCCGCGGTCGGCATAGTTGATGAACATGGCGATGGCCAAGAGCCCGATCAGGCGCGCTGACACTCCCCCAGCGCCAGGCCCAGCCGCGCCTGATCGGGCGTCCGACGCCCCTGCCTTCAGCCGGTTGTCCGCCGTCTGCCGCATGGCCGGTCCCCTCCCCAAAAAGGGGTGGTCCAGGTTAGTGACGCGCGGGGACACTGCACAATTGAACATTTTTGATCATGAAGGGGGCGGGGCGTGTTTGTGGTGGATGGAGCAGGGCGGGGCGCGGAGTGGCGGAAATCCAATCGGCCCTCGTGGTGTCCAATGGAGGTTGTTGAGGGCTTGGTGGTTGCTGCGTCTTCAATCCAATTCAATGTGCCATGAGACACAGAACAAGAAAGTAATCATCCGTAGAAGACGTGTTGTCGCAACTGGCGATCTTGTTGAAAACGGCTTCGGAGGGTCACTGCCATGTTCCGCATAGTTCTACTTAGCTTAGCTATAGCCTCGTTCGGCAGCGCTTGTTTTGCTCAAATGGATGAGGACATGCCCAGTGTCGCTGTGAAATACGCTGACCTGGACCTCAATACTCGGGAGGGCGCCCATGCTCTGGTCGCCCGTATCAATGTCGCGGCCGAGCGTGTCTGCGGCGCCGCCTATTACGCCGACATCCAGGTCATGGACCAGGTCAAGGCCTGCCGCCTGGGCGCCGTGTCGAGCGCGGTTTCGGCGATCAACAAGCCGATGGTGTTCGCGGCCGCCCACCTGGCCAACCCGAACCAACTCGCACATCGCTGATATCATTGTAGATTTTAGAAAGTCCAATCTTGAGGGCGTCCTGGCTTGGCCCAGGGCGCCCGTTTTGTCAGGCGGCGCCGGCTCGATCTGTCGTGCGGCAGGCGACCGCTAATGTTTCGATTTCTGTGGGGTCACTGTAGCGGCGGTCAGATCCAGGCTGTCTTCCTTCAGCAAGGATTTCATACCGCGATCGGCGTCGTTGACGGCGATCCGCTCCAGCGGCTTGGCGGTCAGTTCCATTTCATGACAGGTGCTGACAAGAAGATCGGTCACGGCCTTGAGCGTGCTGAGGCTCATGGCGATCCTGATGACCTCGGCGCTCTCGATGGAGCCCGCGATGAAGTCGCCCGTAGGGGCGTTGAGCGCGGCGACCACAAAACCCGCGCCCCTTCCGATCGATATACCGGTGACGAATACAGGTTCTTTTGACATGGGATTCTCGAAAGAAAAAACGACTACGCGCTACCGAGCGGTCCTGAAGGCCGAAACTTCAAGGTCGCAAGAAAAACACCAGCGCGTTTGGCAAAAAATGCGCTCCGTAAGCAGGGTCCGCACTATCTATTGTTTTAACTCGATCTTTCAGAAAAGGTTCCGTTCCAGTCGCTGCTCGATTTTGAGGCAGTCGCAGGGCGCGACTTCGCGGCTTCAACTACCCAATTTCAGAATATCACAAGTCGAATACGACCAGATAGTGTTTGTCTGCAACACCTGGGCGAAGTATCGCGTGGGCAGTACGTCGTGGGTCTCGCGACCACCTTAGCCCGCCAGAAACGCCGTCATGGCTGGCAAGGCCGCACGGTCTTCCAGCATGAACTGATGCCCGCCATCGAAGAATTCGAGGCGCGCGCCGGGGATTCGCGCGGCCATGTTTTCCTGTGTCCGCGGCAGGGCGATCCCATCATGCCGGCCGGCGGCGATCAGGGTGGGGCAAGCGATCTGGTCCAGGCGGCTCCAGGTTTCGTGGGCGGCGCGTGCCTCCAGCTGGCGGTGCGCGCCCAGAGCGTGGCCGGGCTCATCGGCATAGGGATCGGCCGCGCCGAGGGTGACCAACAGGCGGTAATGTTCTGGGTGGGCGGCGGCCCAGGCCGCGTCTCGCCCTGTGTGGCTGATGGGGATCAGGTGGCCGGCGCGGGCCTCGCCCTTCAGGTGCTCGATCTCGTGGAAGGGATATGAGGCGCCGCCCGCCCCGCCGGGGGAGGTGCAGGCCAGGACAAGCCGCTCGACCCGGGCTGGATGGCGCAGGGCTAACTCCTGGGCGACCATACCGCCGAACGAGACCCCGACTACCCGCGCGCTGGCCCAACCGACGGCGTCCATCAGAGCGGCGGCGTCGTCGGCATAGTCGGCCATGCTGTAGGGAGTGTCCGGCTTGGCCGATCGGCCCAGGCCGCGCTGGTCATAGGCCAGGACGTCGAAAGCCTTGGTCAGCGGACCGTCCAGGACGTTGGGCTTGGTGCGTAGGTCGCCGCCAGTGCCCGAGATGAACAGCAGGGGCGGACCGGCGCCCATGCGTTCGTAATAGAGGTCGAGGGTGGGGAGGCGGGCGTGAGGCATAGCACGGATCCAGGTCACCGCCCCTTAAAGTCCGCCGGCCGCTTTTCCATGAACGCCCGCATCCCCTCCAGCGCGTCTTCGGTCTTCAAGAGGGGCAGCAGCTGCAAAAACACGTGGTGGACATGGTCGTTGAAGGTTTCGTTCAGGCCCATGCGCATCATCCGCTTGGAAGCCTGGACCGCCAGGGGCGCGTTGGCCGCGATTTCGGCGGCGATTTCATTGGCGCGGCGCAGCACGTCTCCGTCCTCCACCACTTCGGACGCCAGGCCCATGGCTACGGACTCGCCGGCGGAAAGGGTGCGGCCGGTGAAGATCAGCTCGGCGGCCTTGGACCAGCCGATCAGGCGGGGCAGAAACCAGGTGCCCCCGGATTCCGGCACGATCCCGCGCTTGGTGAAGGCCGCGGCCAGCTTGGCGGCCGGCGCCATGATGCGGATGTCGCAGCCAAGCGCCGTGTCCATCCCGTAGCCCGCCGCGCTGCCATTGAGGGCGCAGATGGTGGGCTTTTCCATGTTGAACAGGACGGTGGGCGGGGTGGCCTTCAGGTCCAGATTGGTGGCGACGGTGGTCCCGTTGGAGATGCCGCCTTCGCCCGGCTTGGTGACTTCGGTCAGGTCCAGCCCGGCGCAAAAGGCGCGGCCGGTTCCAGTAAGGATCACCACCCGGACAACGGGGTCCTTGTCGGCGGCCAGCAGGTGCTCGGTCAGCTCGCTCAGCATGGCGCGGCTGATAGTGTTCATCCGCTCGGGGCGGTTGAGGGTGATGGTGGCGATATGGCCGGTGACGCCATAGAGCACCTCGGCCGCGTTGTCGGCCGTTTCGGGCGCGGCCGGGTTGGCGAGGGTCTGGGCCATGGGGTTTCCTCATTGGTTTGTGATCGTTGTTCAGGTGATCAGGCTAAGGCTGACGCAACGGCCGTCAATGGGCCGCTTGATCCGGGGCCGCCGCCGCCGCACCTTGATCCCGCAACAGAGCTAAGGAAATCCCATGGATCGAAACTTGAGCCCGGCTGAACCGGCGGATGTGGGCTTGTCCGCGGCCGGGCTGGCGCGGATCGATGCGGCGCTGAACGCGCTGATCGGCCAGGGTGAGCTGGCCGGGGTGGTGACCCTGGCGGCCCGGCATGGACGTGTTGTGCATCGCTGCGCGCAGGGTCTGAGGGACCTGGCCACGGCCGAGCCGCTGACGCTCGACACGATTTTCCGCATCTTCTCCATGACCAAGCCGGTGACGGCGGCTGCGATGATGATCCTGCACGACGAGGGGCGCTGGCGCCTGGAGGACCCGATCGCCAGGTTCCTGCCGGCCTTTGCCGACGTGAAGGTGTTTGGCGGGGTGGCCCAGGATGGCCGGGTCGAGCGGCTTCCCCCCGACCACGCGCCCACCCTGAAGGAGCTTTTGACCCACACGGCGGGGTTCAGCTACGGCTTCGATCCCGCCGATCCTGTGGACGATCTCTACAAGGCGGTTTCGCCGCTGGCGTCCGGTTCGCTCACCGAGATGGCGGCCAAGCTGGCGGCGCTGCCCCTGGCCTATCAGCCGGGAACGCAATGGCGCTACAGCCTGTCCATGGACCTGCAGGGGGCGATCATCGAGGCCCTGAGCGGCCAGAGCCTGCCCGATTTCATGCGCACGCGGATCTTTGAGCCCCTGGGCATGGTCGACACCGCCTTTCATGTGCCGCCGGACAAGCGCCGCCGCCTGGCGACCCTGTACCGGATGAGCAAGTCGCGTGGGCTGGTGGCGACGGACAATATGATCGGCCGCGATTACGAGGCGCCGCCGGCCCTGGCCATGGGTGGGGGCGGCCTGTTCTCCACCGCCGCCGACTATGCGCGGTTCGCCCAGATGCTGTTGAACAAGGGCGAGTTTGGCGAGGTGCGGATTCTCAGCCCCGAAGCTGTGGCCTTGATGACCGCCAACCATCTATCGAATGAGATCATCGGCGGCGGGTTCGGGGTGGGGGTCCAAACCATAAGACCGGGGTTCGGCTATGGCTTCAACGGGGCGGTGTTCACCGATCCAGCCCTGGCGGGATCGCGGGTGGGGCAGGGGACCTACCAGTGGGACGGAGCGGCGGGGACCTGGTTCTGGGTCGATCCTGAGAACGATCTTTTGTATGTGGGCCTGATCCAGAGGATGGCCCTGCCGGGAGCGCCGTCGGTGCAGGCCATGACCCAGGAGATGATGGCGGGGGCTTTGGTCTCTTAGCCGCCGTCCTCGGCGCGATAAGCTCGGCCATAACGGCATAGTTTTGAACGGAACCCATGTCCGAAAACCTCTACGATCTCTTGTCCTCCCGGTTTCCCGCCGATCGCGCCAAGCCTTGCTTCATCCTCAGCGACAGCAGCAAGATCAGCTATGGCGATCTGGAAGCCGGCGCCGAACGCTTGGCCAGCTTGCTAATCGCGCGGGGCGTGGAGCCCGGCGACCGGGTGGCCGTGCAGACCGAGAAGAGCCCCGAGGCGGTGATGCTCTATCTGGGCACGCTGATGGCCGGCGCGGTGTTTCTTCCGCTGAACACCGCCTACAAGCCAGCCGAGATCGGGTATTTCCTGGACGACGCCGAGCCGCGACTGTTCGTGCAAGACGCCGTGGCCCTGACGGCCGACGCCGCGGCTTTCGCGCCGCTGCAGCAGGCTGTCCCCCGCGCCGCCGCCGACCTGGCTTCGATCATCTATACCAGCGGCACCACCGGCCGCTCCAAGGGGGCCATGCTCAGCCATGGCGCCCTGGCCGACAACGCCCTGGCCCTCCACCGGGCCTGGGGCTTCACCCCCGACGACGTCTTGCTGCACGCCCTGCCGATCTTCCACGTCCACGGCCTGTTCGTGGCCATCCACTGCGCCCTTCTCAGCGGCGCGCCCATGGTCTGGCTGCCAAAATTCGTCGACGCCGAGGTGCTGGCGGGCCTGGAGCGGGCCACGGTGATGATGGGTGTGCCGACCTTTTATGTCCGCTTACTGACGAATTCAGGTTTTACGCAGGAGCGGGCGGCGGGGCTGCGCCTGTTCATCTCGGGCTCCGCGCCTCTGCTGGAATCCACCTTCGCCGAGTTCGAACGGCGCACCGGCCAGCGGATTCTGGAACGCTATGGCATGAGCGAGGCGGTGATCATCACTTCCAATCCGCTCGATGGGGAACGTATCCCCGGCAGCGTCGGCTATCCCCTGCCGGGGGTGGCTCTGCGGGTGGAGAGTGGGGGAACGGGGGTGATCCAGATCAAGGGGCCCAGCGTGTTTTCCGGATATTGGCGCAACCCGGAAAAGACGGCCGAGGAGTTCACCGCTGACGGTTATTTCATCACCGGCGATGTGGGTCGCCAGGACCCGGATGGCCGGGTGTGGATCAGTGGTCGGGCCAAGGACCTGATCATCTCCGGCGGCTACAACGTCTATCCGAAAGAGATCGAGTTGGTGCTGGACGAGCTGGAGGGGGTGGTGGAAAGCGCCGTCATCGGCTTGCCGCACCCCGACTTCGGCGAGGCCGTGGCCGCGGTGGTGATCGGGCAAGGCGACGAGGCGACGGTGATCGCCACCTGCCGCGAGCAACTGGCGGCGTTCAAGGCGCCCAAGCGGGTGTTCTTCGTCGACGACCTGCCCCGTAACGCCATGGGCAAGGTGCAGAAGAACGTGTTGCGTGAGCGGTTCAAGGGGGCGTTCGGTTAGAGCCCCACCTCCGACCTCGCCGCTTCGTTCAGTAGCGGCTCCCCCGCCAGAAACCGCCGCAGATTCTCCAGGAATTGCACATCTCCGCGCTCCATCAGGCCGTCGCCGCCGTTGGAGGTGTGGGCGGTGACGCGGACTTGGGGGTGGGTCCAGAACCAGGCTTCCTGCGGCAGGGGCTCGGTATGGAACACGTCCAGCACCGCATGGGCAGGCTGGCTGCGGTCCAGGCCGGCCTTGAGCGCCTCTTCATCCACCAACTGGCCGCGGCCGATATTGACCAGGATCGAGCCGGGCTTGAGGGCCTGGAAAAAGGCCTCATCGGCGATGTTGCGGGTCTCGTCGGTCAGGGGACAGGCCAGGACCACCACGTCGGCCTCGGGCAGTAGTGTGGGTAGATCGCTCTGTTGGGCGATGACGTCAGCCAGGGGATCGGCGGCGGTGGAGCGACGCACCACGGTGGTGTGAACGCCGAAGGGCTTCAGACGCCTGGCGATCTCCTGGCCGATGGTCCCCAACCCCACCAGCAGCCATTTGCTGTGGCCGATCTCGCGAAAGCTGAGGCGGCGCCAGGCCTTCTGCGCCTGGGCCTCGTGGGCCTCGTCTATGGGGTGCAACAGGCTGAAGGCGTGGGCGATGACATATTCGGCGATGGGGATGGCCTGGGCGCTACTCTTGCTGATCCGCACACCCTTGGCCATCACCCCTTTGAATGCGGCGTTGTCCAGGCCGGCGCTGAACACCTGGGCCCACTGGCCGCGCGTCCCCTGCAGCACCTTGCCGAACAGGCCCGGCAACATGCCCGCGGGATAAGCGTCCAGGCTGACCCAATAGACTTCCGGGTCGACCTCGGCCGCGTCGATGGGGGCGCCGGCGCGCTTATAGGCTCCCTCGCGGTCCACCGTGACGATGTCCAAGGTCGGAGCGACGGTCTTCAGTCTGTCGGCGACCCGCCCCAGAGCAGCCTCGGTCATCAGCGCCTGCATGGTTTCTCCTTGGAGGGTGGTGGCTTCGATAGGTCAGGCGGCTGGCGCCTCGGGCCTGGGATATAGGATGATCTGGGTGCAGCGGAACGCCGCCATCAGGCGTCCGGTGGCCTCGTCGGTCATTTTCGCGTCCCAGACCTGGGTGGTGCGCCCGCCATGCAGCAGTTCGGCCACGCACACACAGGCGCCTTCGCGGACAGTGCCCATGAAGTTGCACTTGACCTCGGCCGTGGTGAACCCGCTCGCTCCCTCCGGCCACACAGTAGAAACCCCGTAGGCGCAGAGGATATCGGCCGCGCTCAGCACCGCGCCGGCCAACAGGAAGCCTGTATGGGCCACCAGGTCCGGGCGCACTTCCAGTCGGCCGGCCACCCGCCCTTCGGCGACCTCGGTGATAACCAGGCCCAGGTGGCCGGGTAGTTTGCCGATATTGGCGCGGTTGAGGTCGTCCACGCTGGTGTGATTGCTGGTCTTGGCCATGGGTTCGATAGGTCCAGATCCGCGGCGAGCTGGCAAGCCGGCGCCGCATGGTGGCCCCATGGGATTTCAGACTTGAAAGCTGACCGCAACAACCACCCTCTAGGGACAGGCCGCGATCGCCGCCCCAAGTTTCGCCGGGGCCAGGAAAGCTATGTGGGTTGCGGTTGAAGACTGCGTCGATCTATCAGCAACCCCAGTCAAATCGGCGTGTTTTCGAGTCGCGATCGATACGCCCTGACGCCTGGCGAATTGCGCCGCCGGCCTGGATGAGAAGAGGACTTTTGCATGGCGGCGCCTAAACGCTTCCGGTGGGGCTTTGTCTTGCTGGGCGTCGTCCTCATCGCCCTGGTGGTCTGGCTGGTGGTCGCCCACCAAAAGCCGAACACTCCCCCCAAGCCGCCGGGCGTGCCGGTCGCCGTGGCCAAGGTTTCGGTTCAGGACATCCCGATTGCGATCACCGCCCTAGGAGCCGCTCAGGCCTGGCAAGGGGTGACGGTGCGCGCACAGGTCAGCGGGGTGCTCAAGAGCGTGGCCTTTCGCGAAGGCAGCGACGTGACCGCCGGCCAAGTGTTGGCCGAGATCGATTCCGCGCCCTACCGGGCCGTCCTTCTGCAGACGCAGGGCGCGCTGAAGCGAGATCAGGCCCTGCTGCTGCAGGCTCGCGTGGACCTGGCCCGGTATCAGACCCTGGCCGCCCAGGATTCCATCGCCTTTCAGCAGCGCGACACGCAGGCCGCCCTGGTCAAGCAGGACGAGGGTCTGGTGCTGATCGACCAGGGGGCGGTGGCCGCCGCCCAGGTCAATGTGGCCTATTGCCGGATCACCGCGCCGGTCACCGGCCGGGTCGGAGTGCGTCTGATCGATCCAGGCAATGTCGTCTCGCCCTCGGACACCGGCGGCCTGGTGATCGTCAACCAGATCACGCCGATCGCGGTGACCTTCACCGTGCCGCAGGGTGACTTTCAGCGCCTGTCCGACATCTCTGGCGGCTTCGCCCGGGCCATGAGCACCCAGGCGCTCAGCCAGGAGACGGGCGGGGCTCTGGGGACCGGCGAGTTGAGCATCGCCGACAACCACGTGGACCCGCAGACCGGCACGGTGGCGATGAAGGCCCGTTTTCCCAATGGGGACAAGCATCTATGGCCCGGGCAGTTCGTCAATATCCGGCTAACCCTGCAGACCCTGCAGCACGCCATGATCGTCCCCGTGGCCGCGGTCAATCACGGCCCCAATGGCGACTTCGCCTATGTGGTCGGGCCTGACAACAAGGCGGCCATGCGGCCGATCACCATCTCCACCACCCAGGACACCCTCGCGGTGGTCAAGTCGGGCCTGCGCGCCGGTGAGACCGTGGTCACCGACGGGCAGATGATCCTGAAGCCGGGGATGGCGGTTGTGGTCCGGCAGCCCGGCCTGGCCAGGAAGCCCGCCGCGTGAGTATCTCCAGCCCCTTCATCCGCCGGCCGGTGGCGACCTCGCTGATCGCCGCCGCGTTCCTGGTCTTTGGTCTAGTCGCCTTTTTCAACCTGCCAGTGGCGGCTCTGCCGCAAGTGGATTTCCCGACTATTCAGGTCAGCGCGTCCCTGCCGGGAGCCAATCCGGAAACCATGGCGTCCAATGTCGCCACGCCGCTCGAGCGCCAGTTCTCACTGATCTCCGGGGTCAGCCAGATGACCTCGGTCAGCGCCATCGGCTCGACCAGCATCACCTTGCAGTTCGACCTCAACCGGAACATCGACGCCGCGGCCCAGGACGTGCAGTCGGCGATCAACGCCGCCAGCGCCCAACTGCCCACCAACCTGCCGGCCGCTCCCAGTTTCCGGAAGGTCAATCCGGCCGACGCGCCGATCATGGTGCTGTCGCTCAGTTCCGACACCCTGCCGGTGGCTACGGTCAGCGATTACGCCGACAACATCCTCTCCCAGCAGATTTCCCGCATCGACGGGGTGGGCCTGGTCAATATCGGCGGCCAGCAGAAGCCGGCCATGCGCATCCGCATCGATCCGCACAAGGCCGCCGCGCTGGGCCTACAACTGGACGCCATCCGCACCCAGATCACGTCCAGCACCGTAAATGCGCCCAAGGGCCTGATCAACGGGACCCAGAAGAGCCTGACGGTCTACGCCAACGACCAGATCATGGACGCGCCCACCTGGGACAAGTTGGTGGTCGGCTATCACAACGGCGCGCCGGTGAGGGTCCGCGACCTGGGTGATGCGGTCAAAGACGTGGAGAACAATCAGATCGGCGCCTGGGCCTTCACCGGCAAGGCCAATAAGGACAAGGGGCTGGAGAACGGACGAGCGGTCCTGCTGGTGATCTTCAAGCAGCCGGGGGCCAATGTCATCCAGACGGTGGACCGGATCCAGAAGGCCTTGCCCGGACTGCGGGCCAATATCCCCCCGGCCATCTCGGTCAATCTCATCTCCGACCGCACCCAGACCATCCGCGCCTCGGTCAAGGACGTTGAGATCACCCTTCTGATCACCATCTTCCTGGTGGTCGCGGTGATCTTCCTGTTCCTGCGTGACGTGCGGGCCACCCTGATCCCCAGCGTGGTCATCCCACTGTCGCTGCTGGCCACGGCGGCGGCCATGCTGGCCCTTCATTTCAGCCTCGACAACCTGTCGCTGATGGCCATGACCATCGCCGTGGGCTTTGTGGTGGACGACGCCATCGTCATGGTCGAGGCGATCTGGCGGCGGATCGAGCGGGGTGAAAAACCTTTCGACGCGGCTCTGGCCGGCGCCAGCGAGATCGGCTTCACCATCATGTCGATCTCGATCTCCCTGATCGCCGTGTTCACGCCGTTGATGTTCATGGGCGGCGTGGTCGGTCGGCTGATGAGCGAGTTCGCCATCACCCTCAGCGCGGCCGTGACCATCTCCATCCTGCTGTCGTTGACCCTCACGCCCATGCTTTGCGCCAAATTCCTGCGCGAGCCGAAACACCCAAAACACGGCTTCCTGCATATGCTGGAGGCTGGTTTCGCCCAGCTTGAACGATCCTATGCGCGCGGCCTGGATCTGGTCCTGCGCCACATGCGCGTGACCCTGTTCGTCTTCCTCGCCACCATGGCCCTGGCGGTCTGGCTCTACACAACCGTCCCCACCGGCTTCTTTCCGCAGCAGGATACGGGGATCATCCAAGGGGTGGTGGTCACCGCCCAGGACGCCTCCTACGCCAAGGCCAGCCAGAAGGTTCAGGATGTGGCTGGCGTCCTGCGCCAGGATCCGGATATCGCCGCGGCCGTGATCAATATCGGCTCATCCAGCACCAACCAGGCCAACATCACTATCGCCCTGTCGCCCAAGGACAGCGGCCGCAAAGCCAGCGCCGACCAGGTCATCGCCCGGCTTCGGCCCAAATTGGCCAAGCTGGTGGGGGTGCAGACCTTTCTTCAGGCCTCTCAGGACATCAATGTGGGCGGTCGGGCGGGACGGGCCCAGTACCAGTACACCCTCGCCGACGCTGACCTGAACGAATTGAACAGCTGGGCGCCGAAACTGCTCTCCGCCCTGCAGGGCCTGCCTCAGCTGAAGGACGTCAGTTCCGATCAGCAATCCCAGGCGGGAGCGGTGATGTTGACCATCGATCGCGACGCCGCCGCCCGTTTCGGCGTCCTGCCGGCGGATATCGACACGGCCATCTACAACCTGATCGGCCAGCATCAGGTGACGCAGTATTTCACCCAGCTGAACAGCTACCATGTGATCGTTGAGGCGCCGCCGCAGATGCAGCTGACGCCGGATCTGTTCAACTCGGTCTATTTGCTGTCGCCTCTGACCGGCAAGACTGTGCCCCTGTCGCTGTTCGTCAAGATTGATCCCAATCAGACCGCCAGCCTGACCATCAGTCACCAGGGCCAGTTCCCCGCCGCCACCCTGTCCTTCAACCTCGCGCCGGGTGTCGCCCTGGGCCAGGCGACAGCGGCGGTCGAGGCCGCGCGCGAGAAGCTTGGGGCGCCGTCGACCCTGGCCGCTTCTTTCCAGGGCACAGCCCAGGCCTTCCAGCAATCCCTGTCCAGCGAGCCGATCCTGATCGCAGCCGCCCTGCTGGCCGTCTACATCATCCTGGGTATTCTCTATGAAAGCTACATCCACCCCCTGACCATCCTCTCCACTCTGCCGTCGGCGGGGGTGGGCGCGCTGTTGGCTCTGCTGGCGGTGGGGCAGGATCTCAATGTTATCGGCATCATCGCCATCATTCTGTTGATCGGCATCGTCAAGAAGAACGGCATCATGATCGTAGACGTGGCCCTGCGGCTGGAGCGCGAGCACAATCTCAGTCCGGAAGATGCTGTCCGTGAGGCCTCGCACCAAAGGTTGCGGCCGATCCTGATGACCACCGCCTGCGCCCTTTTTGGCGGCATTCCGATGATCATCGGCAGCGGCACGGGTTCGGAGTTCCGCCATCCCCTCGGCTGGGCCATCGTCGGCGGCCTGGTCGTCTCTCAGATCCTGACCCTGTTCACCACCCCGGTGATCTACATCTATCTGGATCGGCTTCGCCGGGGCGGGAAGCATGAGCCGGCGTCCCAGGCCCTACCGGAACCTTCGACCTGAGCTTGATTTGTTCGAGTCGGCGCCTTCCATTCATGCGCGCTTCATGTGCCAACTGCTCAACTGAAGGGCGCGCCGGCCCTCATCGGCGCCAAGGGAGAACGTTCATGAGCAAGTTCCTGACTGCGCTCGCCGCGTTTGGCATGGCGGCCGTGGTGGCGACCTCCGCCTCCGCCGCGCCGTGGCATCATCATCACCATCATTGGCGCCACCACCATCACCACCATCATCCCATGTAGGCGCATCGGTTCACTGCGCGGGCCCGCCGGATCTTCGGCGGGCCCGCTGATTTGATCTAAGCCGCCCGCCGATCCGCCCGCGTCCGGCCCAGTAGGGGCTCGAGCAGGTGATGGGCCAGGTGGCGCACCACCGGAACCACTACGCCGTCGCCGGTCAGGTGATAGGCGTCGCTATAGCCCTTGGGCAGGATGTAGTCGTCGCTCAGCCCCATCAGCCGAGGCGGTCTCGCGGGCGGAAATCAGCCGTGAGCGGACGCTGGGACCATCGACCACCAGGATCACCTGGCGGCTGGAACCGCCAGCCGGCGTGCGCAGGCAGCCGGCCACATCGTCAAAGCGAACCTCGGCCCGCTGCGCCGTGACGCCCTGTCGTCCGATCGCGTGCGCCGATAGACACCGCCAACCATGCGCCGGCCGGCCTGTTTGGCGGCCTCGACCTTAGCCGGGTTCAGCGGCGACATCAGCGACAACAGCTGGCGGGTTTCCACCGGCTTGTGCCAGGTCATGTTGATGGGGTTTTTCCTCGATCTCGTCGGCGAAGCAGCGCGCGCGCCGCTCGGGCGTCGGCAGATTCCGCCAGACAAGCCTGTCCCGCACCGGACCGGGCAGGGCCTCGGCCGCGCGGCGCAGGCTGGTGGTGTGGAACGGCGCCACGGGCCCCGGCGCCACCAGCGCGGAATCGATCGCCACATCCTCGCGCACCCCGATCAGGAACAGGCGTGGTCGCGATTGCGGCACGAACAGGCCGGCGTTGATGACCAGGGCGCCGAAGCGGTAACCGTTCTCGTCGAAGGTCTGGCCGATGGCCTGGAAATCCCTGCGGCCATGGGAGGTCAGCGTGCCGCAGACATTCTCCAGGGCGATCAGGCGCGGCGCGCGCCCATTGGCCCGTAGAGCCCCCATCACGTCCCAGAAGGGATAGAAGGCACCCGAACGCTCGCCGCTCATACCGCCGCCCACGCCGGCAAGGGACAGGTCCTGGCAGGGAAACGAGCCCCAGGCCAAGTCGGCCCCGCCGGGCAGCTCCGCCGCCGTGACCTGGCGCACATCGCCGATCTTCAGCTCGCCGCCTGTTCCGTGGTTGGCCTGATAGGCCAGGCTCTACTTGCCGTCGAAATCATTGGCGAACAGGCAGGTCCAGCCAGGGCCGAGCCTCAGCCGCGCCATGCCGCCGCCGGCGAAAAATTCGTAGAAGGTCATCAAGACTCAGCAGGCCCCTTGAGGTGGCAAGCGCTGTTAAAGGTCCCCGGCGTTGACGACATCTGCTCCATCGTCATCATGCGGGAGCTCAGGGCCTTTATCGGCCTGCCCGTGTGATCGGCGCGGCGCCGCCCCTATATGGGCCGGACAGGTTCAAGGGAATTGTCGTCCATGAAGTATCGGAAGCTCGGCGCCAGCGATCTGACGGTTTCGGAAATCTCCCTCGGCTCATGGCTGACCTATGGGGTCGGGGTGGAACGCGACAAGGCCAAGGCCTGTGTCGATCGCGCCTTCGAACTTGGGATCAATTTCATCGATACGGCCAATGTCTATGGCCGCGGCGCCGCCGAGACGGTGCTGGGTGAGATGCTGACCGAGCGGCCCCGGGACAGCTACGTCCTGGCCACCAAGGTGTTCTTCCCCATGAGCGCCACCGACAAAGGCCTGTCGCGCGGCCAGATCATCAAACAGATGGATGCTTCGCTGAAGCGCCTGCGCGTTGACTATGTCGACCTGTATCAGTGTCACCGCTACGACGCCGAAACGCCGCTGGAAGAGACCATGGAGGCGCTGAGCCTGGTCGTGCGCCAGGGCAAGGCCCGTTATATCGGCTTCAGCGAATGGTCACCGAAACAGATCGAGGCCGCCTTCGCGATAAAGGGCGTCGAACGCTTCGTCTCCAGCCAGCCGCAATATTCGCTGTTGTGGCGCAAGCCGGAGGAGAAGGTCATTCCCCTGTCGGCGGAAAGCGGCGTCTCGCAGATCGTCTGGTCGCCCCTGGCCCAGGGCGTGCTGTCCGGCAAATACGCGCCGGGCGTGGCAGCGCCCAAGGACTCCCGGGCCAGCAGCGATTCCATGGGCCAGATGATGCAGAACTGGCTGCGTCCCGAGATCCTGGAGGCGGTGTCGAAGCTGAAGCCCCTGGCGCAGGAGGCCGGCTGCAGTCTGACGCAATTCTCCCTGGCCTGGGTGCTGCGGCAGCCCAATGTGGCCTCGGCCATTGTCGGCGCCAGCCGTCCGGCGCAGCTGGATGAGAACGCCGCTGCCTCGGGCCTGGTGATCGATCCGGCGCTGTTTCAGAAGGCGGAAGCCATCGTCGCCGGGGTTTAGCGCGGCTGATCCGCCTTGGGAGCGGTCTGACCCGACCTTGGCCAAAGACCCTTGCGCAAGAGCGGGGGGCCGAACATTTTGCAGCGACCGTGAGATTCCCCCACAGCTGCAGGATCATTCATGCCGAGTGATATCGAGATCGCCCGCGCCGCCCAGCTATTCCCTATCGCGCAGATCGCGGCCAAGCTCGATATCCCCGCCGACGCCCTGATCCCCTACGGCGCGCACAAGGCCAAGGTCTCGGCCCCATTTCTGCGCTCGCTGGACGACCGCGCTGATGGCGACCTGATCCTGGTCACCGCCGTTAGTCCGACCCCGGCCGGCGAGGGCAAGACCACCACCACCATCGGCCTGGGCGACGCCCTCAACCGCATCGGCAAGCGCACGGCGATCTGCATCCGCGAGCCCTCGCTGGGTCCCTGCTTCGGCCAGAAGGGCGGCGCCACCGGCGGCGGCCATGCCCAGGTGATCCCCATGGAAGAGATCAACCTGCATTTCACCGGCGATTTCCACGCCATCACCACCGCCCACAATCTCTTGGCGGCCATGGTCGACAACCATCTCTACTGGGGCAACACGCTTGGCCTGGATCCGCGCCGCATCGTCTGGCGACGGGTGATGGATATGAACGACCGCAGCCTGCGCGAGATCAATTCGTCCCTGGGCGGCAACGGCTTTCCGGCGGAGACCGGTTTCGACATCACCGTGGCCTCCGAAGTGATGGCGGTGCTCTGCCTGGCCACGGACCTAGGCGATCTGCAGGCACGCCTCGGCCGCATCATCGTTGGCTACAGGCCGGACGGTCTCGCTGTCACCTGCGCCGACCTCAAGGCCGACGGCGCCATGACGGCGGTCCTGAAGGACGCCCTGTCGCCCAACATCGTCCAGACCATCGAGGGCAGCCCCGCCTTTGTCCACGGCGGCCCCTTCGCCAATATCGCCCACGGCTGCAATTCAGTGGTAGCTACCCGGAGCGCCCTGAAACTTGCCGACTACGTTGTGACCGAGGCCGGCTTTGGCGCCGATCTGGGGGCTGAAAAGTTCTTTAATATCAAATGCCGCAAGGCTGGCCTGAAGCCCAAGGCCGTGGTCATCGTCGCCACCATCCGCTCTCTGAAGATGAACGGCGGCGTGGCCAAATCGGCATTGGCGGGGGAAAACCTGGTGGCGTTGGAACGCGGTTGCGAGAACCTTGGCCGCCACATCGAGAATATCCGCCAGTTCGGGGTTCCGGCGGTGGTGGCCATCAACCACTTCTTTCAGGACACCCACACCGAAGTCGCCGCCGTTCGCGCCTATGCCGAGACCATGGGCGTCGAAGCCGTACTCTGTCGTCACTGGGCCGACGGTGGGGCAGGGGCCGAGGATCTCGCCCGCAGCGTGGTCAAGATCGTCGAACACGGTGACGCGCGCTTCGCCCCCCTCTATGGCGACGAGCTTCCCCTGATCGACAAGATCGAGGCCGTCGCCCGCAAGATCTATCGGGCCGGGTCGATCACCGCAGACAAGGCGGTGCTGGCTCGCCTGGCGCGCTGGCAGGCGGATGGCTTTGGCCATTTGCCGGTATGCCTGGCCAAGACCCAGTACAGCTTTTCCACCGATCCCACCCGCTTGGGCGCGCCGAGCGACCACGAGATGCGCGTGCGCGAGGTGCGCCTGGCGGCCGGGGCGGGTTTCGTGGTGGCGATCTGCGGCGACATCATGACCATGCCCGGCCTGCCCAAGCGGCCGGCGGCGGAGGCCATCGGCATTGACGCCGATGGGGCGATCACCGGCTTGTTCTAGAGCCGCCTCTTGGCCGGAAGGGCGAAAGGGGTTTGAGCCCGGCGCCGGCTTTCATCTAAGCTGGCGGGCGGTTCATTGATGCCGCTCGAACCATGTGGCCCAGGAGTAGCCTATGAGACGTAAGGCGCCGTTGATCGGCATGGCGTTCGTGGTGGTTGGATTGAGCGCGTGCACTGCGGGAACGGCGGCTTCGCACCACGCCGCCACCGGCGGTGATCTGGCGCAACTGGTGCTCGGACTGTGGCATGGCCTGATCGCCCCGGTGACGCTGATCGGCGAGATCGTGGGCCGATTTGCGCCTCATGTCCTGCCTTGGCGGCTGCATCTGTACGAGCCGAAGGACACGGGTGTCGCCTACGATGTGGGATTTTTCGTGGGGCTTGCGGGCGGTCCGGCCGTCGCCTGGCGCACCTGGGGCAATCGCCGCTGATGGCCGCCTGAATGGCGCGGGAGGTGAAGCGGGCCGGGTCTCGCAAGACGGTGACGACCGCCAACCTCGTCGCGCTTGGCGCCGAGCGTCTCGCAACGATCCTCATGGAGACCGCCGAGGACGAGGCCGGGCTGAAGCGGCGCCTGCGCATGGAGTTGGCCGGGGAGGTCGGCGCGGACCATCTCGCCGCGGAACTCAACAAGCGGCTGGTGGCCATCGAGGTCCGGCGTTCGCGGGTTCACTGGCGAAAATACGCCGCCTTCGCCCGCGACCTGGACCTGCTTCGCGGGATGATCTCAGGCCGGCTGGCCCAGCTGGACCCCAAGCTCGCGCTGGAGTTCCTCTGGCGATTCCTGGCCCTCACAGAGGCCCTGTTCCGATGGGTGGACGACGGTCGGGGACATGTAGAGACAGTGTTTCGCGCCGCCGTGGCCGATATTGGAGCGCTCGCGCACGTGGCCAAGCCCGACAACACCGCCCTGGCCGAACGGGTGGCGGCCGTCCTGGAGGATGACGACGAAAGGGTTCTGGACGGCCTGGTCGCCGCCGTCTTGCCGACCCTTGAGCCTGCCGGTGTCGGCGCCCTGCGGGCGAAGCTGTCGACCGCTCTGCGCGGACGACCCCGGCCCAACCCAGCATTGCGCGCCGCGGTGCAGATGCTGGCCGATGCGGAAGGGGACGTGGAAGCCTATATGGCGACCTTCTCAGCCGCTGAAGTCAGTCAGCCCCTGGCCGGCGCCCAGATCGCCCGGCGGCTGCTCAAGGCGGGGCGGACGGAGGACGCGTTGGCGGCCCTATCGCGTTCGGAGCCGCCGAAATCGGGACGGGTCCTGCTGCCCGGAGTCCACGATTGGGAAGATGTGTTCCTCGACGCTCTTGAGGCGGACGGCCAGGTCGACTTGGCCCAGGAGCTGCGATGGGCCGCCTTCGAGAAACGCCTGGCAGCGGACCGGCTTCGCGCCTTTCTCAAACGCTTGCCCGACTTTGACGACATTCAGGCCGAGGACCGCGCCCTGGCCTATGCGGGGCGCTTCTCGAACTTCACCGACGCTCTGCGCTTTTTCATCGCCTGGTCCGCCCCCGCCCAGGCCGCCGACCTGATCCTGAGCCGGCCGGCCGAGATCGACGCCGGCCACGTGGAAGTGCTGGAAGCGGCGGTCCCCATGCTGGACGCGCGTTATCCTCTGGCGGCCAGCCTGGTGTTGCGGGCGATGGTCGCTGATATTCTGCGCGGCGCGCAGGTCCATCGCTACAAGGTCGCCCAGCGCCAGTTGGCCGAACTCGAAACCCTCGATGTGCACATTGAGGATTGGGCGGGCGTCGAGCCCCACACGGACTTTGTCGCTCGCCTCGCCAGGATCCGGCGCATCTGAACTGACGGGTCCCACAGCGCGCCTGTAGGGGGCGTCCGCTTCAGTGTAGTTGCAAGATCTGTTGCAGGAAGGCGCGGGTCCGTTCCTCGCGCGGACTGGAGAAAAACGTCTCGGGCGGCGCCTGTTCGATGATTTTCCCGTGATCCATGAAGATCACCCGATCGGCCACCTGCCGCGCAAAACCCATTTCATGGGTGACGACCGCCATGGTCATGCCCTCGACGGCGAGTTGGACCATGGTGTCCAGCACTTCCTTGACCATTTCCGGATCCAGCGCCGATGTGGGCTCGTCGAACAGCATGATGTCCGGCTCCATGGCCACCGCGCGCGCGATCGCCACCCGTTGCTGTTGCCCGCCGGAAAGCTGGGAGGCGAACTTGCCGGCCTGTTCCGGAATTCGCACCTTTGACAGGTAGTGCATGGCGCGTTCGCGCGCCTCGCCTGCCGCCAGGCCGCGCACCAGGCGCAAGGGCAGGGCGCAGTTCTCCAGAACTGTCAGGTGCGGAAACAGGTTGAACTGCTGGAACACCATCCCCACCCGCTGCCTGACCGCCTCGACGATCTTCGGCTCCCGAGTCAGCCGGATACCATCGACGCGTATCTCGCCCTCCTCAAAGCCTTCGAGGGCGTTGATCGTGCGGATCAGTGTCGACTTGCCCGAACCGGACGGGCCGCAGATCACCAGCTTTTCCCCGCGCGCGATGGTCAGATCCAGGCCGTCGAGCGCCTTGAAGGCTCCGAACCACTTGCCCAGTCCGCGGATCTCCACCGCCGGCGCGCCGCTGCCCGGCTGCGGCGTCGCGTTGGCCGGACCTCGTATCAGCCCCATCATCACAGGATCCTTGGCCATATCAGCGGGCATGCGCTCGGCCATAGTAACGCTCGATGCGAGCCTGGATCAGCTCGAGCAGGATTGAAAACAGCCAGTAGATCATCGAGGCGGTGACCATCATCTCGATATGCCGAAACTCGGTCTGACCCTGGGTGCGAGCCAGGTACATCAGCTCCCACACGCCCACCACCGAGACCAGCGAGCTGTCCTTGAGCATGGCGATGAACTGGTTGCCCGTGGGCGGAATGATCACGCGCATGGCCTGGGGAAGAATGATCCGCAGCATGGTGCTGGCCGGCTTGAGGCCAAGGGCGCGGGAGGCTTCCCATTGGCCCTTGGGAATGCTCTCGATGCCGGCCCGGAAAATCTCCGTCATGTAGGCGCCGTAGCACAGAGACAGGGCCGCGATACCGGCGGGGACGGCGTTGACCACATAGCCAAGCTGCGGCAGCCCCAGATAGATCATGTATATCTGCATCAGCAATGGGATGCCTCGGAACAGCGACGTGTAGAAATTGGCGATGCCAAGCGCGACACCGTTGGACGACAGCTTGGCCATGGCGCCAATGAGCGCCAGGGCTGACGCGATGCTGATCGATACGACCGATATGTAGAGCGTCATCACTAGTCCCTGGCTCAACAGGAACCCGATCTTGCGCCGGATGAAGTCAAAACTCAGATTGAATGAGTAGAAGAACACCAGGAGCAGAACGGCTAGCTCCAGCCAGACGATATAGACCTGCCAACGCAGCTTCAGGCGCATCACTACGGCCAGGTTGAAGGCGACAAACAATGTCGCCAGGCCAGCGACGACCAGATTGTCCGCCGCCGGCGACAGGGCGGACAATCTGAACATCTCGGTGAGGCCGCGCCCGATTGCCGTGATGCCGATATTCCACCCTCGCAGCAACTCGAACAGGAGGGCCAGGCCGGGCAGGAAGACGATCGGCCGCCCCAGCAGCGAGGGGTAATCGACATTGTCGGCGAAGTGCATCGCCGATCCCGATTGACTTGGGCGGCTTCGATTGGGGGCGGTTTCAAGCAATGTTCACACCGTTATTATTTGGGGTGGGAAGCTCTCTAGAAAGATCGACCTTCACGGATAAGGTCCATGGCCTGCAGCGTCCAATAGGTGGCCTGGACGGCGCCCCGGCCGGCGAAGCCGCCGTTCCAGACGAGGCCGAAGGGCTCGAACAGCCGGTAACGGTCGCTGTCCCCCGCAATAGCCTCCGCCACGACCCGGCCGCCTATGGCGGTGGTGTTGAGGCCGTGGCCGCCGAACGCCGTGCAGTACCACAGCCCGTCGTTGAGCTGGCCGATCTGCGGCATCAGATGGCGCGCATAGGACATCAGGCCCGACCAAGCCATGTCGACCTGCAGGTTCTTGAGCTGCGGATAGGTGGAAACCATGGTCTGGTGGAGAAGCTTGGCGAGCCGGCGCGGCTCTGTCGTCCGCGTGGTGATCTTGCCGCCCCACAGGATGCGCTCGCCGCCGTCCACCAGCCGATAGTAGTCGCCGGCCCTACGGTTGTCGCCGATCGCGGCGGTGGTTCGGACCGCGCTGCCGATCAGCGCCTTGTCGGGCTTGGTCAGCATCACATAGGTGGCGATGGGCAGATAGCTTTGTTGCAGCCGGGGCGCCAGTAAGCCGGTATAGCCTCCGGTGGCGATCACGACATCCTTGGATCGCACCTGCCCCCCTCCGGTGGAGACGACACGATCCGCTCCCTCGTCCTCGAGGGCCCGGGCCGGCGACCCCTCGAACAGTCTGCCGCCCAGCCGCTCGATCTCCCGCGCGAGGGCGCGTGCGTAGTTGAGCGGGTGAAAATGAAAACCGTTGGGATTGTAGAGCCCCTGAAAGTAGCGCGCGGAAGCCAGCGCCTCCTGCACCTGCGCCCTCGACCGGAACTCCAGCCGATAGCCGAATTCGCGTTCAAGCCAATCGCGATGGGCCATGAGGTCGGTCGTGGCTTCGTAGCGCGAGGTTGAGAGAATGCCCTCGACGCGGTCGCTATCGGTGACGCCCAGATGGTCGAGATTCGCCGCGACCGCTTCGGCCCCCTCGATCGACAGGCGATGAAGGGCCTTGGCGTCGTCCGCCCCGACCCGGCGCTCGATGGTTCTGTAGCCTGCCGAATAGCCGGGACTGACGAAGCCGCCGTTGCGACCCGATGCGCCCCAGGCGATCCGTTCGGCCTCGAGAATGCAGACGCGCCGTCCCCGGCGCGCCAATTCCAGCGCGGCGCTGAGGCCGGCGAGCCCCCCGCCCACAATGCAGACATCCACATCGAGGCGGCCGGTCAGGGGCGCCCGCTGGACGTCAGCAGCCGCTCCGGGTCTGTAATACGTCTCGACATACGGCATGCGGGAATATTCCGAAGCGAGGAACGAGCGTGACCTTAGCGACTGTAGTCCCTGCCGTACCATTTGGTGGTGAGGGTTCGCAGGGCGCCGTCGGCCTTCATGGCCGCGACGATCCCTTTTATCCTGGCGGTCCACTGTGGGTTTCCCTTGTCGGTGACCACCGTAAGCGGTTCCCGGAACGCATAGCCGCCAGGCAGGATCTTGATCGGATAGCCGTTCTTGATAGCGCGGAGCACCGTCTGCTCCGGCGCGATCACGGCGTCGAGGCGCACGCCGTCCCCGAGCCTCAGGTCGTCGAAGGGCAGCATGGAATCCGCATAGGTCCGGACTTCACCCGGCGTGACCGTGTATTTGACAGGCGGGGAGTCCGGGGCGTCGATCCGCAGCCGGCGGCGAATGTAGTCCTCAGAGGTGGTGCCGGTCTCGACGCCGATTGTCTTGCCGTCCAGATCGTCGAATGTCTGCGCGGTGCTGTTCCTGTTCACCGCGAAGACGTAAGGGCTGTAATAGTAGGTTCCGGCGAAATCGACGACCTGTGAGCGCGCCTTGGTCGGCGTCACCGATCCGACCGCCATGTCCCAGCGTCCGTGCCAATGGCCGCCCGTCATCGCGCTGAATTCGGGTGTTTCGAATCTTACCGTCCGACCAAGGCGCCGGGCGATTTCACGGGAGACGTCAATGTCGAATCCCACCAGTTGGTTGTGATCGTCCAGATAGCTTTGCGGCAGCCACCCACTGTTGGTCGCAACCTTGAGCTCAGGATGCGATACGGCCTTGTCAGGCGTTCGGGTGGCGAAGAATGAACCGCCGACCACGATGGCCAGGGCGAGGAGCAGACCCGCTACAATCTCTCGCATCGATCACTTCTTTCCATCGCGCGGCCCTGAGATAGGGAATTGCCTCAGCAACTTAACGGCGGGCGCTGTCGGAACAACCATATCGGCCGCCGCCTTCGACGGGTCGCCCGTTCCGGGGAAATTTCCTCCTGTTCTACAGGAGCTGCTGGTGCCGGCTGCAGGAATCGAACCCGCGACCTTCGGTTTACAAAACCGCTGCTCTACCATCTGAGCTAAGCCGGCGCGGGGCGGGTTATGCCGCAGGCGTGGGGGATGACGCAATCCGCTCTGTGCGTCAGGCGGCGGGTTTTGGTCTGAGCGCGCCCAGGATGATTCCGGCCAGGGCGTAGGCGAGCAGCTGATAGCCCATATTGATCGCCACCAGTTTGCTGGTCTGGCCCACATACAGATAGTCGATGGCCATGGTGGTTAAGTCGAAGAAGAACCAGGCGGCCAGCGCGACCCCCAGGGTGGCGCCAAGGCTTGTGAGGTTGAGTTGGCGCTGCAGCCAGGCCAAGCCGGTGACGATGATCACGGTGTTGACCATGCCCAGGCCCTGGGCGAAGCCGACGCTCTTGGGCTGGGCCGGTGTTCCGAGCGCGGCGGTCCAGACATCCTTGAAGGCGACCGCATAATAAAGAAAGCCGGCGACTTCCAGCGCGATCACCGCCGCGATCACGGCGACCCAGTTTAAGCCCTTGACCATGGTCTGCTCCTGCCCTTGAGGAGGCGCGCGATCATGGCCGCGCTTCTTTTCCCTCTTGCTAAGAATAGTCGAAAGCCTGGGGAAGGCTAACGGCTTTGGCTTTGACCGCGTTCCGCCTTATATGCGCGCCTTCCTTGTGTCCGAGACCCTCATGGCCCGCATCCTGATCACCTCCGCCTTGCCCTATATCAACGGGATCAAGCACCTGGGGAACCTGGCCGGATCGATGCTGCCAGCGGACGTCTATGCCCGTTTCCAGCGCGCCCGGGGCCATGAGACCCTCTATATTTGCGCCACCGACGAGCACGGCACCCCGGCCGAGCTGGCCGCCGCCGAGGCCGGCCAGGATGTGTTCACCTATTGCGAGGAGCAGCATCGGCTGCAGCACGATGTGGGGCGCGCGTTCGGCCTGTCGTGGGACTGGTTCGGCCGGTCGTCCTCGCCGCAGAACAAGCTGCTCACCCAGCATTTCGCCGACGTGCTAGAGGACCGGGGCCTGTTGGAAGAACGGGTCGACCAAATGGTGTATTCCCTGGCCGACAAGCGTTTTCTGCCCGACCGCTATATCGAAGGCACCTGCCCGCACTGCGGCTACGACAAGGCCCGCGGCGACCAGTGCGACAACTGCGGCAATCTGCTGGACCCGGTCGAGCTGAAGAATCCCTATTCGGTGATCTCGGGCTCGCGCGACCTGGAGGTGCGCGATACCCGCCATCTCTATCTGTTGCAGACCAAGATGCAGGACAAGATCCGAGCCTGGATCGACCAGCGCACCGACTGGCCGCTTCTAGCCCGCTCGATCGCGCTCAAGCATCTCGACGAGGGCCTGATCGACCGGGGCATCACCCGGGATCTCGCCTGGGGCGTGCCGGTGACCCGGAACGGGGCGCCGCGGCCGGGCTTTGAGGACAAGGTGTTCTATGTCTGGTTCGACGCCCCGATCGAATATTTGGGCGCGACCCATGAATGGGCCGACGCCACGGGCGAGGACTGGGAGCGCTGGTGGCGCACCGACAAGGGCGCCGGCGACGTGCGTTATGTTGAGTTCATGGGCAAAGACAATGTGGCCTTCCACACGGTCAGCTTCCCCGCGACCGTGCTGGGCTCGGAAGAGCCTTGGAAGATGGTCGACATGCTCAAGGCCTTCAACTGGCTGAACTGGTACGGCGGCAAGTTCTCGACCTCGCAAAAGCGCGGGGTGTTTATGGACCAGGCGCTGGAGATTTTGCCCGCCGACCTGTGGCGCTGGTATCTCACCGCCAACAGCCCGGAGAGCTCGGACACCGCCTTCACCTGGGAGCAGTTCGCTTCGGCGGTGAACCGCGACCTGGCCGACGTGTTCGGCAATTTCGTCAACCGGATCCTCAAGTTCAATGAAACCCGGTTCGAGGGAATCGTGCCGGCGGGCGGCGAGCCAGGGCCGTTGGAAGAGAAACTCTATGTCGACGTCTGCGCGCGGCTGGCGGACCTGACCGAGCAGATGGAAGCCATCGAGGTGCGCAAGTCGGCCCAGGCGCTGCGGGCGCTGTGGGTGCTGGGCAACGAGTATCTGCAGGAAGCCGCGCCCTGGACGGCGATCAAGTCCGACCCGGCGCGGGCGGCTGTGGTTGTGCGCACGGGGATCAATCTGGTGGGCCTGTTCGCCCGCGTTTCGGCGCCGATGATCCCGTTCGCTGCGGAGAAGATCGCCGAGGGCCTGGGCGCGCCCTATCCGGACACATGGCCAAGCATCGACGCCGCCGCCGAACTTTCGCGGATCGAGGCGGGCAGGCCGGTGCGCGCGCCCGAGGTCTTGTTCCGCAAGATCGAGGACACTCAGATCGCCGAATGGACCGAACGCTTCGGCGGGGCGTAGCGGCTATTTGCGCTGTTGGTGTGCGGCCTCTTCGCCGGGCCGGATATCCAGCCAGCCGGGCATGACGGCGTTGTACGGACCGACCGCGCGCAGGTCGATCACCGCGCCGCGATAGCCTTCCCACATCATGTGGCCGGCGACATAGAAGACCACGGCGACGCCCACATAGCCGATCCAGCGCACGCGGTGCAGCACCCGGGCGATGGCGTTGGCCGCCAGGCCGGTCAGGCCGATGGACAACAATAGGCCAAACACCAGGATATAGGGGTGCGCGTGGGCCGCGCCGGCCACCGCAAGGACATTGTCCAGCGACATGGACAGGTCGGCCAGGAAGATCTGCAGGAAAGCCTGGAAGAAGTTCTTGGCCGGCTGAGCCGCCTGTTCACGCGCCGCTTTGCTCTGGGCCCGCAGGTCGCCCAGCATTTTCAGGCACACCCAAAGCAGGAGTATGCCGCCGGCCAGGAGCAGGCCGATCAGGTTGAGCAGGCGGGCGGCGATCAGGGCGAAGCCGATGCGCATGACCACGGCGGCGCCTAGGCCGAACAAGATCGCCCGGCGGCGATCGGCGGTGCTGAGGCCCGCGGTCGACAGGCCCACGGCGACCGCATTGTCGCCGGCCAGCACCAGATCGATCAGAACGACCTGGACGAAGGCTGAGAGTGGCCCGATCCAGGCCTCACCCCCCCAGGCTTGGCCCCCAAGGCTTGCAAAGATCGTCTGGCCCATTCCGTTTCAATGGGGCAGGGGCTCGCCGCTGGCAAGACGTGGATCAAGCTAGACCGGTTCCGGCGTCCTATTGCGCTCGCTGCGGCTGGTCGCGGCAAGTGGCGCACTCGGGGGCGGGTGAATGACATCGGCCCGCGCCGAGGCGGCCTCTTCCCGAAGCAGGGCGGTTCGGGCGGCGGCGCGAGCTTTGCGGCGCTCCTCCCGGTCTCGTTCTGCGGTGTGCCGGGCCGCGCTGACTAGGATCACCACCACGAGAATCAGCAGGATCACCGCCAGGATGGAGCTGACGGGAATCTTGCCCAGGCCCCGCATGTCGACCGCGCCGAGATGCAGGTTGAACGGGTCGGTGGCGTCGGCCGGCTGCTGGTCGGCGGCTTGAGCCGGCTTGACCGGCCGCTCGAGCGACAACAGTTGCAGGGTCTGGGGGGCGCCGTCGCCCGTCAGGCTGGCGATGACCATGGTCTTCAGGGGGCCGCCGGCCCCGGCCTGCGGCTGGACCTGCCAGCTGAAGCTGGGGACTGGACCGATCGGGGCTTCGGCCAACGGCGCCTGCATGGTCTGGCCGGTGATGGGGCTGATGGCGTAGCCGTCCCCGGACAGGGTGGCGGTGATGGTGAAGCGCCGGGCGGATTTGGCCAGGCCGACCTTGGCGGCTTCGCTGCGAACGCGGTTGTAGATGTCCGACGGCAGGCTCAGCGACACGGCGCCCGGCTTGCCCGCGGTCAGGTCGTCCGCAACCACGAAGCCGGAGCCGTCGGCCACGGGACCGCTGAGGTCGGACTGAAGCTGGGCCAGGCGGTCGATCTGCGTGGACGGCGCCGTCTCGGTCGGCTTTGCCGCCGCGACCGTGGGCGTAGACGCGACGCCCAAGCTCGGCTTCAGCGCCGCGCCGGCTTGATGCGGTTGGCCGGCGGTGACGTCGCGGCCAGGACGGTGACGCAAACCACGCGCCGTCGCAGCATGGTCACGCCAACCCCAGACATGGGTGGTGTAGGCCGGCGCGGCGGCGGCGGGGGCAGTTGTGTGTGCGTGACGCAGCGCAGAGGCATGGCCAGGACGCGCCCCGATGGCAGGAGCGCTCGGCTCGGCCTGACGCAACGCCTCCTGATCGTATCGGTGACCATAGATTCGGGCGCGGTCGCCAGGCGGCAGGTCTTCCGGATTGGGAACCGGCGCCATTTGCGCCGAATAGTCTTTCGGCGCGGGGGCCGGGGCGGACTGGGCCTCTGCGGGCTGGGCTTCGGGCGGCGCGCCGGCCAGATCGGGCGCGGACGCCGAGGTGTCGGCGCTGGCCATGGGCGGGGGCGGCGACTGCTCCGGCGGCGGTCCCGCGCAGCCGGCCACCAGCAGCACCAGGACAGCGATCAGGCTGTTCGTCAGAGCGCTGGTCGCCTTCATTCGCCAAGCCATATTCAACATAGGCGCCTTTCCCGTGGGACGGGCTCAATGACCGTGCGGCCCATACGCGACCGCATTCCGAGTCAGAGAACCACGCTCGAACCGGAAAGCAATAGAATTAACCTGTCCAACGAGAAGCGCTTTCACCCGCAAAGCGAACTAAATTCAGGGTTTGCGCGCTTCGAGCGGGGCTGTGGAGGCGCCCTTCAGCCCTGCAAATATTAAGATTTGCCCGACGTTCCGCGTGGGCGCGACAGCTCATAGAGAGCAACGGCGGCGGCGGCGGATACGTTCAGGCTCTCGAAGCCGCCGGGCATGGGAATGCGCGCCAGCACGTCGCAATGCTCGCCCACCAGCCGGCGCAGGCCTTCGCCTTCCGAGCCTAGAACCAGCACGGTGGGGCGCAAATCCAGCACCGCCTCCAGGCTCTCGCTGGCCGCGCCGTCCAGGCCTACGGCGCGCCAGCCTAGATCTGACAGGCGCTCCAGGGCGCGCGACAGATTGGTCACTCGGGCGTGGGGCAGGATATCGACGGCGCCCACGGCCGCCTTGGCCAGGGCGCCGGCCAAGGCGGGAGCGTTGCGATCCTGCAGGATGACGCCCCGTGCGCCGAACGCCGCCGCCGAGCGGAAGATGGCCCCGACATTCTGCGGATCGGTGAGCTGATCCAGCATCACCAGCGGCCCTGTGGCCTCAGCCCCCAGCTCATCGATGGTCATGGGTTCCAGCGGATCGATCTTCAGCGCCACGCCCTGGTGCGAGGCTGTGGTGGGCAGGGGCTTGCCCACCCCCGCGGCGTCGACCACTTCCAGGGTGGCGATTCGGCCGAATCGCTCGATCAGCTGGCGGGCGCGATCTTCGGTGGCCAAAAGGCGCCGGGGCGGCTCGCGCCGGGGATTGGCCAGGGCGGCCAGCACCGCATGCCAGCCCCACATCCAGTCCACCGAAGCCTTGTCCTGCTGGATTCGCGGCGCTGGCGGACGGCTCGGAGCGGCCTTGGAAACCCCCGTTTTGGGACGGTATTTCCGGTCGTTGCGTTCATGGGAAGAGGCCACTATAAGACGCGCTCCAATTTGGGGCCTCGAAGCCTCCGCGGCGCCGAACGGCTGTTGAACTATCATCAGTCCGGTCTGCAGGCGGAGGCTTTTTGTTCGAAAGTTTGGGTCGCAAGGCCTAAAATGATCGGGCAAAGTTCGAAGCGCTCCGGCGCGCTTGGGGGAATGTCCCGAGTGGCAAAGGGGGCGGACTGTAAATCCGCTGGCGTACGCCTTCGTAGGTTCGAGTCCTACTTCCCCCACCACGCGCGCCGAGGCGGCCGATCCGGGCCCAGAGTGAATTTCGATCCGTCAGGATCGGATTTCGCTCACGAGGCTTTAGGTCTAGACCGTTTCCGCCGTCGAACGGGCACTTCGCCTCGGCGCAGAAATGGTCTGGATCAACTGGAGGAGTTTCGCGGCTCGACCGCTTCGCCCTTGCGGGTATAGCACAATGGTAGTGCAGCAGCCTTCCAAGCTGAGGATGCGGGTTCGATTCCCGCTACCCGCTCCAGATTTTTGTTAAAGACCCAACCCCGCGCCCCTGAAAACCGCGCCACAACAGGTAAGACGATGGCCAAGGAAAAGTTCAACCGCAACAAGCCGCACTGCAACATCGGCACGATTGGTCACGTTGACCACGGCAAGACGACGCTGACGGCGGCGATCACGATGATTTTGGCGAAGTCGGGCGGCGCGACGGCGAAGAAGTAT
>DASXNV010000036.1:0-20233 GCA_036494815.1 Caulobacteraceae bacterium | reverse complement strand
GCCTTCGCCTGGATGGGCATGCCCGACCCGGACTTTGGCTCGTCGGGTCACAAGCCGGTGGCCGACCGGTTGTGGGCGACGTCCGGGCGCAAGCCCAAGGACATGGACGTGGCGCTGCTCTACGACCACTTCTCGGCCATGGTGGTCATGCAACTGGAAGATTACGGCTTCTGCGAGAAAGGGGAGGGGGGCGCCTTCGTCGAGAGCGGCGCGATCCGCTACAAGAACGGCGCGATCCCGGTCAACACCCACGGCGGGCAGCTCTCGGAAGCCTATATCATCGGCATGACTCATATGCGCGAGGCAATTGAGCAGCTTCGCGGCGTGGCCATTAACCAGGTCAGGGACGCCGAGTTCGCCCTGGTCACCGGCGGCCCGGCTTCGCTTCCCGTTTCCGGCCTGATCCTGAGGAGATGATCATGAACTATGGCATGGCCGTCGCCGTTCCGGGCGACCATATTCAGATCACTACCGACACCTGGACCGAGCCTTTCTGGCAGGCGGCCAAGGCGCACCGGCTGACCGCCGCCCAATGCGCGGACTGCAGCCATTTTCGCATGCCGCCGTCGCCCTTCTGTCCCGAATGCCAGAGCCAGAACACCCTCTGGCCGGATCTGCCGGGCACGGGTGTGATCTTCAGCTTCGCGATCTGTACGCGCTCGCCGTTCCCAGACGTGCCGGACTTCGTCTATGTGCCGGTGGTGGTGGACTTGGATGGCGCGCCCGGCGCGCGCCTGGTCTCGAACCTGGTCGGCATGAAGGCCGAGGACGTGAAGATCGGCATGCGGGTTCAGGTCGACTGGAACCCGATCAAGGACGACTGGGTGCTGCCGATTTTCCGGCCAGCTGAATCCTAACCGATCGCCAGCCCCGGGGGCGCCTCGATCGCGTTCAATTCAGAACGTCGATGATCGCCGTGCGGTCATAGCCGAACAGCCAACTGGCGTTGGCGTTTTCAATGTGGCGGCGCAACTGCGTCTCTGCACCGTCGGAGTCGCCGGCTTCGATCAGGTCGATCACCTTCTTGAACGACTTGAGCGCTGAGCGATTGTATTTCAGATGTTCTTCGCCGGACATGGCGCGCACGCTCGGTGAGCGTGCGACGAAGTTCGACTGGTGGCTCTCGACAACCTGCTCCAGCATAGCGGCGATCAGGGTCATGGCCGGGTTTCCAGCCAGTTCGATAATCGAATAGTGCAGCCGGGCCACGGCGACGCGGAACTCGGACTGACGCGCCGGATCCGCCAGAAGGCTCGAGAGATTCTCCAGCTGGGCGCGCAGGCGCCCTATGTCGGCCGGCTTGGCGACGGCGGCGGCCATCCGGGCCGCGAACGGCTCCACCGCCAGGCGCGCCTGATAAACGTCCGACAACAGAGCGCCCTGCGCCTGCAGGGCGAAGCCAGCCAGCCGCGCCACGCTGTCGGCCTTGGGCGAGTGCACTCGGGCGCCGCTGCGCGAGCCACGGGTGATGCTGATGAACTGTTCGCTCTCCAGGATGCGCATGGCTTCCCGCATCGTGGGGCGGGAGGTGCCATAGTATTCCAGGAGCTGGGCTTCCGACGGCAGCGAGTCGCCCTCCTTGATCTCGCCCCGGATGATCTTCTTGCGGATGTCCGCCGCAACGACCTCACCGGTCTTGGGGATGCGGATGGTCTGGCCGAAGGTGAGCTTGGAGCGTGGCTCAGTCTTGGGGCTTTCGCCTGTCTTGGGTTTTGACGCCGGCACTGTCTTGACCATGGCTCTTAGGGTCGCTCCGTTGGATCTTCTGACACGTCGTGTTCAGGTTGATCTCGAGACTTCACTATCCTTGTCCGGCCTCATCAAGCAATCGGCAACCGCGACAATGGGCCCCTTAGGAGCGTCAGATCTCGCCTTCTGCGTTTCGACGCCAGCGGCGTTTCAATGCGCCGCGTTCACGATCGTGTCGCTGTGGCCCTATAAGATATCTAACTAGGATAAATGTCTTCAAAAAGGTTTGAAAGATTCAGTTCGCCCAGCCACGTCCGACATTTATTGTCTTCGCGTCGGTCGTACCGACGCGTGGTTGGCCCTTGCCCCCATGCACGAGGTTCGCCATGACCCAATCCCATAAGGCGCCGCACGGCCAAGAAGCTCTCGCCATACAGGACCTGGAGGGGGTGGTGAATTTCCGCGATTTCGGCGGCCATCGCAGCGGCGACGGGCGATGGGTGGCGCGGGGGCGGCTGTTTCGCTCCGGCACGCCCGGACCGGCGACCGATGCAGATCTGGCGGCTCTGGAACGGATAGGTCTGGGGATGATCGTAGATCTGCGACGCCCCGCGGAACGCCAGCGCGACCCCGCGCGTCGCCCGTCCGGCTTCGGTGGACTGCTGATCGAGCATGAGGGGCCGCTGGAGGCGGCGACGGCGCCGCACCTGGCCTTTCTCGCCGATCCGGACGTCACCGAAGAGCGGATCCTGACACAGATGACCCAGGGCTACCGCGGCTATCCCTTTGATCCGCATTATATCGAGGTCTATCGGCGCTATTTCAGCGCTCTGGCGGCGACCGACCAGGCCGTGCTGATCCACTGCCATGCGGGCAAGGACAGGACCGGCGTGCTCGCAGCCCTGACGCTGAGCCTGCTGGGCGTCTCCCGGGCCGATATCCTGCAGGATTATCTGGAGACCAACCGCCACAATCGGGTCGAGGCGCGCCTTCCCGACCTGATGGCGCGCTTCGCCCAGGACCATGGCAAGCCCGCTCAGGAGGCCCTGTTACGCCGGGTGATGAGCGCCGAGGCGCAGTATCTCGAGGCGGCTTTCGAGGCGATCCAGGCCCGGTGCGGCGCGGTCGAGCCCTACCTCACCGATGTGCTCGGCGTGGACGGTGCGCAGCGCGCCCAGATCCAAGCGCGGCTGCTCCGGGCGACCGCGGCCCCCTTATCCTAGATCACGATGATTTTGGATTGAATCAATCCAAAATCATGAAACGTGATCGAGTCTAAAGAGGTAGAGCGGGCTGCGGGCGGAAAACCGCTTCGCACTTTTCCTTAGCCCGCTCTAGCGGGAAAAGTTGAGCTCCAGGCCGGGCTCCGGCCAGCGGCAGCGAATAAGGCGACCGGTCCCGGCGAGGGTGATGTAGGCTGTGCGCATGTCGGCGCCGCCAAAGGCGATATTGGTGACGGTGTGGTCTGGCAGGGCCAGGTGCTCACTGCTCCCATCGACATCGAACACGGTGATCCCGCCGTTGCCGAGGGTGCCGACACAGACCTTGCCGCTCTTCGTCAGGGCGAGGCTGTCCAGCATCACATCACCCGGGGCTGTAGCCACATAGACGCGGCGGCCACTGCTTCGCACCGATGACTCGGCCAGTCGGCCCGGGGCATCCAGTTCAAAGCGCCAGAGGCGGGCGGAGTGGGTGTCGGCGACGAACAGGGTCTTCTCGTCGCGCGACAGGCCGATCCCGTTGTAGGATAGGCCGCCAAAATGGGCCTCCATGATCCCGGAGCCATCCGGCTGGCAGTAATAGAGTCCGCTGCGGTCGGAGCGGCGGGGCAGGTTCTTGCCCATGTCGGTGAACCAGAGGCCGCCCTGGGCGTCGAAGACCAGGTCGTTGGGCGCGTTCAGGGGAAAGTCGCCGCAGGACTCATAGAGACGGTCGGCCTTGCCGGTGGTCAGGTCCACCCGCTCGATCCGGCCCTTTGCGCCCGGGCCGGAGGCGTGACACATGCGCTCGAGGTCGAGGCCGCCATTGTTGCAGATATAGACCGCGCCGTCCGGGCCCATCTGCGCGCCGTTTGGGCCGCCGCCCAGGTTTGCGATCACCTCGACCCGCCCGTCGCCCCAGGCTCGCTTGAGCGTCCCGCCTAGGATCTCGACGAACAGCACCGAGCCGTCCTGTAGGGCGACGGGCCCTTCCGGAAAGGCCAGACCTTCGGCGATGACTTCGAACGCGATGTCCATGGTTCCTCTCGGTCCGCGACGATTAGCTCCGGCGCCGGGCTCGGCGCCATGGAAAGGGTTGGGAACATATCTGACCTAGTGATATTGAATCACAAGCGCTGAGTGCGAAACGCACCGTTGCGGCAGAGGGAAGGATCGTGATGTCCAGTGATACCATCGCAGACCAGGTCGTGGTCCCCGATCACGTCCCCCCGGATCTGGTGCGCAGGGTCGATCTGATCAGTCCGGGCTCAGGCGCCGCCTGTCCCTATGCCCGCCTGTCGGCGCTGACCGAAGGTCCACGCGTCATCTTCAATCCCCCGGAGTTCTTCAGCCCGTCGGGAAGCTGGATGCTGACTCGCGCGGAAGACATCCGCGTGGTGCTGCAGCAGCCGGAGATCTTCTCCAGCGTCGGAATCGCTGGCTTCTCCAGGATCCTGGGCGAAGCCTGGCCGCTGATTCCCCTGGAGCTCGATCCGCCGGAGCATCCCAAGTTCCGGGCCATCCTCAACGGCATATTCGCCCCGAAGAAGATCGCCGCCATGGAAGACGGGGTCCGCGCGCGGGCGGCTGCGCTCATCGACGCCGTGGTCGACAAGGGCCAGTGCGAGTTTGTCGAGGCCTTTGGCCGCCCGTTCCCGGTGTCCATCTTCATGCAGCTCATGGGCCTTCCGGACCGGGATGCGAGCCTGCTGAACGGCTGGGAATATGACCTGCTGCATTCCCGGGAAATTGAGCAGCGCGTTCGCGGGGCCAAGGGGTTCTATGACTATCTCAAGGCCCTGATCGCCAAGCGCCGTGACGAGCCGGCCGACGATCTGACCACCTTCGTGGTCCAGGCCCAGGTCGATGGTAGGTTGCTGAGCGATGACGAGGCCATGGGCGTCTGTTTTCTGCTGGTGGTCGCCGGCCTGGATACGGTCGCCGCGTCGCTGGGCCTGCACTTTCGTCACCTGGCGATGCATCCCGAACACCAGGCGCGCCTGCGCGCCGACCCTTCGTTGATCCCTTCGGCGGTGGAGGAGTTCCTGCGCCGCTACGGCATCGTCAGCACGAGCCGATTCGTTACCCAGGAGACGCAGGTCGCCGGCGTCCAGATGAAGGTCGGCGACCGTGTCAGCGTGCTGACCCAGCTCGCCAGCCTGGATCCGGACGAATTTCCCGACCCGCTAGAGGTCGACATCGAACGTGCGCCAAACCGGCATGTGGCCTTCTCCTTCGGGCCGCATCGTTGCATCGGCTCCCATCTGGCTCGGCGCGAACTGACCATCGCCATCGAAGAGTGGCTCAAGAGGGTTACGCCCTTCCGGATTGCGGCGGGCGTCGAGGTCCCCGTCCAGCCGGGCGGGCTGCTCAGCGTCGCCGAACTGCCGCTCGTCTGGGACTGACGCCCAAGGCGGGGCGGCCGCTGCCGACTTGCTCGGCTTCAGTTCAAGTTACGGGTTGATCGCAAGTCTGGAACATTGTTAGTGCACTTGGTTATATATCTGGCGCGCACACGCGACGCCGGTCGATCGAGGGAGAGGCGAAGCGATGAGCGTTTGGTCCTACGAGGGTAAACGGGTCGCGATCGCGGGCTGCTTTTCCGGCATGGGGGAGGCGACGGCGCGGGAACTGGTGCGGCTGGGGGCCGAGGTCCACGGCGTCGACATCCGCGAGAGTCCGGTTTCCTTGGCCTCTTTCCGGACGGTCGATCTGAAGGATCCAGCCGCGATCGACGCCGCCGTTGAAGCCATCGGCGGCCGAATCGACGGTCTTTTCAACTGCGCGGGCCTGCCTCAGACCTTCCCGGCGCTGGACGTCATGAAGGTCAATTTCCTGGGCATGCGCCATTGGACCGAGCGCTGGATTCCGCGCATGACCAAGGGCTCTGGGGTGGTGACCATCGCCTCGAACGCCGCCTATCGTTATCAGGAGCGGCTGACGACGACCCTTGAGCTGGTGAATACGCCAGACTTCGACTCAGGTGCGGCCTGGGTCGAGCAACACCCCGATGTGGTCGCTGATGGCTACAGCTTTTCCAAGGAAGCCATTGTCGTCTACACGCTGAAGCGCGCGGCGGAATTGGCCAAGCAGGGCGTCCGGCTCAATGTCACCCTGCCGGGGCCGACGGCGACGCCAATGATGACGGATCATTTCGTCAAGGTCGCGCCCAAGCAGGTGTTCGACGCCTTCGCCGAGCCGACCGGCCGTCAGTCGACCTCGGCTGAACAGGCCTATCCGCTGGTGTTCTTGAACAGCGACGCAGCCAGCTTTCTCAGCGGCCTGGCCATGCCGGTCGACGGCGGCTTCACCGGCGGCGTGACCACCGGCGTGATCGACGTCCAGAAGCTGCTGGCCAAGGCTATGGGCGGCTGAAGCCGCGCAAAGGTCTGGGCTCGACGAGGCGGGCCTGGGTCCGTCTTGTCTTTGATCACTAATCGCACCTAGTTGACTATGAGAGCTATCTCGCTACTGTCAAAAAAAACGAAATGGGCGTCAGCCGATTTCCCCGGGGAGGAAAACAAATGAGCTTGCGGAACATTTTGCTGTGCGGTGCGGTCGCCATGTCCTGCGCGACAAGTGCTGGCCAGGTCCTGGCGCAGACGGCGGGCGCATCGGCCGGAACGACGACCATCGGCGAGGTGGTGGTCACGGCGCGGAAGAAGTCTGAAAGCCTGCAGAAGATTCCGGTGGCGGTGACCAGCGTTACCGGGGCTCAGTTGACCCAGCGCGGCATTCGCGAGACCACGGATCTGCAAGCGGTCGTGCCGAGTCTGACGGTCTCCATCAACTCCTCGCAAGCATCCGCCGCTGTCTTCAGCCTGCGCGGCCAGACCGCCGGCGACATCCTGTTGACCCTGAGCCAGCCGGTCGGGGTCTACGAAGACAATGTCAATGTTCCTCACCCCGACGGCCTGCAGGGGGCGTTCTTCGACATCCAGCGGGTCGAGGTCTTGAAAGGACCCCAGGGCACGCTGTATGGGCGCAATACGACCGGCGGCGCGGTCAACATCATTTCCAAGAGCGCCGACTTCAATGGCTATCACGGGTTCGCCACGGCCGAGGTCGGGGACTACAGCGATTGGAAATTGGGCGGGGCCATCAACGCGCCGCTCATTGATGACGTTCTGTCCGTTCGGCTTGCCTACCAGCATTGGAGCCGCGACGGCTTCGGCAAATCCACGACCACGGGCGAAACATTTGGTGATGATCACGATGACGACCTCGGCCGCATCTCCATCACCTTCGATCCGCTGCCGAATTTGAGCTCGAATACAAAGTTCGAATACGGCAATCTCGATCGTAACGGCTACATGACCAAGCTGGTGGCGTTGCCGCCGTTCGCCGCTGGCGGCACCACAGTGCCTCTGGAAGTGGGGCTTGAGACCGGATGCGGCAGTTTCGCGAACATTCCGGCATTGATCGGCTGCGGCGCCGCGGCGCTGGCGCCCTATCTGAGCAGCAAAAATATCTTCCAGAACGGATCAGCCGCAAATGTCATCAATCATGTGAAGACGATGCACTTCGGTGAAGATATAACTTGGAATATTGACGCCGACACGAAGCTGCGTTCTATCACCGGTTACCACGATGTCCGTGATAATAGCACGCTAGATTTGGCCGGCGTGCCCTGGCAAATCCTGGATGTGGGCGCCGGGGCGGGCCAGGTCCAGCCGATTGCTCCGTTTGGCCCCTATACCCACCCCGTAATACCTGAAGAGGCCTATCACTCTTTCACTCAGGAATTCAATCTTTCCGGACACTCCTTCGATCGTCTGACGTGGCTCATCGGAGCCTTCGGCAGTTGGGAAGAGGGCGCTGGGGGCGAGCCCTATGTTGCACTGCCTGACCTGACCGGGGGTTCTGTCAGCACCACGACCGTATCCAACGGAGAATCAACCAAGACATGGGCGCTTTACACTCAAAACGACATAAAGATTTCTGATCGGATTGATGTGACCTTGGGGGCGAGATACACCTCCGAGACCGAAGCCAACAAATCTCAGCAATTCAATTGGCTTGGCGGCAATTACAGCTGCGTTGATGGTACGGCTGCGCCCGGCAACAACTATGGTGCTTGCCCTTATGCCTCACAGAACGCCCAATCCAACGGCATCTCCTATCTGGCCAGCTTCAACTTCCAGATCACGCCGGACACTCTGATCTATGTGAAAACCTCTCGTGGCTACCGCGGCGGAGCGCTGCAGTTCCGTGCGCCGTCTCTGCCGGGCGTGAAACCAGAGTTCGCCACCGACTATGAAATCGGCGTGAAGAGCGATTTCTTCGAGCATCGCCTGCGCACCAACCTGGCCGGCTATCACACCAACTACATCAACAAGCAGGAAACGATCATCGAGACCTTCTGCGGCGCGGTGCCGTATGTCTCGGGCCCTTGCGCGGCAGGGACACACTCCACGACCGTATTGTTCAACGCCGCGACCGCTCATATCGACGGCTTTGAAGGCGAGTTCACGGCGCTTCCGATCAAGGGCTGGACGATCAATGGATCGCTGACTTATTTGCGCGGCGTCTATGACAAGTTCCCGAACGGGATCAACGCCGACGGCGCTCCGGCGGACCTGACCGGGGCGCCCTTCGCCGACCCGACCTGGCGTTACTACATCGGAACTCGCTATGAGCGGCCCGTCGGCCCTGGGATGCTTGGCGGACAGCTTGATTGGAACTGGCGCGCCAAGACCAACCAGAATGCGATCACGACGTCGCCACTCTTCAACGAAGCCGCACCTGGACTCCAGGACAAGCTCTACGCGGCCGTCGGTCTGCTAAATGGCCGGCTGGACTACTCGCTTCCGGACAAGGGCATTACGGTCGCGCTCTTCGCCACCAATCTGCTCGACAAGCACTATCAGACCGTTGGGCTGTTCCAGGCTGCGTTGGGCATCGCCACCGCCAACACTCAGGCGCCGCGCATGTTCGGCGTGACGGTCACCAAGTCGTTCGGCCACGAATAGTCGCCGAGCGGCCAGCTCGGGCGCGACCCCAGGGCCCGTCGCCACGAGCATCAAGACCAAGGCGCCCCAGAAATGGGGCGCCTTTTTGACGGTTCAGGGATTGGGCGTGCTTACTGAGGACGCCGTCGTCGCCCCCTCAGGGCAGCTGGTCGTCCGCCACGATCGGCCGGCTTTCGCGGGTCGCCCGCATTCGGCCCTGTGGATCATCCGGGTCTGAGGTCAGCACCACATAGTCCTCGTGCACCTCCACCAGAACGCCGGCGAAGGGGAAATCCTGGAACTTGCCTGGCGCCCGATAGCTGACGCTGTCGCCGACCTTGAAGCTGGCCGGGTCGAAATTGAAGTCGATGGGGCAGGTCTCGCCGGTCATCACCGATCTCCCGTGGACTCTAGAAGGCGCGCAGCTCGACGAGGTCCAGATTGGCCTCGCGCGGCAGTTTCAACATCTGGACCAGCATCTGGGCCATAGTCTCGGGCGCGACGGCCTCGCCCGAGAACTGAAGGTGCCCGGAGGCGGTCACCGTCTTGTAGAATTCCTCAGTTCGCTTGGGGTCCCAGGTTGAGCCCAGACTGCTTTCGGCCACATGACCTGAGCGCAGCACGGTGACGCGGATCCCGTCCGGTCGTAGTTCGGCCCGCAGCCCTTGCGAAAGGGTCTCCAGGGCGGCCTTGGTCGCGGCGTAGAGCGTCAGATAGGGGAACGGCAGCCGCACCGACTCCGACGAGACATTGACGATGTCGCCGCCGCCTGACGCCTTGAGCAGTGGGATCGCCTCGCGGATGCAAAAGAGGGGGCCGACGAGATTGGTGTCGACCTCAATACGGATCTCCTCGTCGGTGGTCTCCGCCACCTTGTGGATCAGGCAGGCCCCCGCATTGTTGATCAGGCCGTGAAGCTGGCCAAACTCGCGCCCGATGCCGGCGAAGGCGGCTCGCACGGCCTGGGACGAGTTGACATCGCAGGGCAGGGCCAGGGAGCCCGATATCTCCGCCGCGGCGGCGTCCAGCGCATCGGACGGCCGCGCAAGCAGGGCGACCCTTGCGCCCTCGGCCGCCAGGGCCCGCGCGAAGCGCAGCCCCATGCCCCGCGAAGCGCCGGTGATGGCGAACACACGCCCTCGCAGACCCCCTGGTTCGGCCAATCTGTTGCTCCTGATCAATGGGACCTTGCCGACACTGCGCCGGTCGGTCGGGTTTCAGCGCGGGCGGCGGCCCTTGTCGTCAGGCCTGCCAGACCAATTCGAGCCGGGGGGCGGCGATCAGACCAGGGTAGGCGGTGGCGTCGAAGCCTGGCTTGATCGTGAACTCCGGCACCCGCCGCAGGAACTCGCCGAGCGCCAGGCGCAGTTCGCGCCGGGCCAAGTGCGAGCCCAGGCAGCGGTGCGGTCCTCCGGCCAAGGTGAAGTGACGGTTCGACGGCCGGTCGAGGCGAAACTCGCGAGGGCGTTCGAACTCCGCGGGGTCGAAATTGCCCGAATAGTTGAAGCAGGTGACGTGGTCGCCGGCCTTGATCTGAACGCCATGAATTTCATGGTCCTGCTTGACCAGCCGGGTCGAATTGACGAGCGGCTGCATGCGCAGGAACTCTTCGATGGCGTCGGCGATGAGACCGGGATCTTCCCGCAGCCTGCGCTGCAGGGTCAGGTCGAGGGCCAGCCTGCGGAACATCAGGGAGGTGGTGGCGGCGACCGTATCCAGGCCGCCCAGCCATAGGAAGGCGACAGTCCCGATGGTCTCATCGTCGGTCAGCGGGCGGGATTCGATCTGACCGTGCACGATATGGCTGGTCAGGTTATCGGACGGGTGGGCCTTCATCTCGTCGATGAAACTGCGCAGATAGGCGAGCGCAGAGCTTATGCCCCAACGGACCCGCTCCAGATCGCCGTGGCTGTGCAGGATGGCGTATTCCCACTGCAGGAACTCCTCGAACTTCTCGTCGGGGAATCCCATCAGGGCCATGAACACCCGAACCGGATAGATGCGGGCGAAGTCATAGGCCGCGTCGCATTCGCCCTTGTCGGCGAAGCCGTCGATCAGGCCGTTGATGGTGGCGCGGATGCTGGCCTCCATCCCGGTGATCGCCTTGGGCGAGAACCAGGGATTGAGCAGCATGCGGTATTTGCCGTGCTCGGGCGGGTCGATGGCCAGCGGAATCATGCGGAAGGTTTCGCCGACCAGGGCCTGGAAGTTGGCCACGTCCGCGGTCGAATAGAGGCTATCGTTCTGATAGACCTCGCGAATGTCCTCGTGACGCGTGACCACCCATGCGCCGTCGATGAGGCCGCCGTGCCGGGCCGCGGAAAAGAAAATGGGCGGAAGCTCCGCGAACAGGTCGCCGCCCAGGTCGAACGGGTCGGCCCGATTGTTCGGGGCCATATATTTGTCGATGTCGACCAACTGGTCTGGGGACACATGGGCGGGCAGGGGCGGGGCGGTCCTGGAGTCGGCGGCGGCAAGGTCGTCCACGTGGTTTCCTCCGGGTTCGTAGAAGTCTCATTGGGGCGTCAGTCAATCTCGCCCGTCGCATGGTCTAGATTGGATCGGTTCGGCGTCCGGTTCAGGTCGCCCAACGATGACGCACGCCTTGCGCCAGCCACGTTCTCACGGGGATCAAAGTTCCATACAGATTGTATGTAGATTGCAAGGCGGCGCAGGATCAGTCAAGTGGGAAGCATGAACACTCGCCCCAAACCTCGCTTTGTGCAGGCGGCCGCCACGCGCAGCTCGCTGATCGCGACCGCACGCCGGATGTTCGCCCAGAAGGGCTATCACGAGGCCGGCACCAATGAGTTGGTGGCCGCCGCGGGGGTCACGCGCGGGGCGCTCTATCATCACTTCCGCGACAAGGAACACCTGTTCGAGGCGGTGTTCCGCGAACTCGCCGGCGAACTGTTTGCTGCCGCCAGTCGAAGTGTCGAACCCTTGGCCGCCGATCGCTGGCGCCAACTACAGGAGGGCCTGCAGGTTCACCTGCAACTGATCGCGGCGTCACACGAAATGCAGCGGATCCTGCTGATCGACGGGCCGGCCGTCTTTGGCTGGCATAGATGGCGCGAGCTGCAATCCGAATTTTCCCTGGGCGCCTTGGTCTCTTCCATGGAGGATCTGATCGCCGCCAAGACCATCGCGCCGCGCGATCCGCTGGTGGCGGCCCACCTGGTGCTGGCGGCGCTCAACGAGGCGGCTTTCCTGATAGCCTACGCCGAGGCGCCGGAGGAGGCCGGAACCCAGGCGGGCGAGGCGCTGACCGCCATGGTCGCCGGATTGCGCTGAGGTGGCGCTAAACGTCGATGACGGGCCGGCCGGCCGCCGCGACATCCTGATCGACCGTGCGGCTGGACAGGGCGAAGAAGACGCCGGCGATCGCAAGCATCACGGGGGCGAGAAGCAGCGTGTAGCGCAATGACTGGTCGCCATAGCTAAGCTTCAACACGTCGTTCACCGCCCCGAACACGAACGGGGCGATCCCCGAGCCCAGCAGCACCGAGGACAGGTTCATGATCGCGCTCAGAAAGCCGCGCATGGTCGGTGGGGCGAAGGAGACATAGATCGCCGTGCCGACTGCAGTGATGCCGCCAGACAGCAGGGTATAGGCCACCAGGCAGGCGATGCACTGGCCCAGCGTGGGAACGAGGGTGGATGCGGCCAGCACCGGAACCGAGAGCGCCGCGGCGCAGCAGCAATAATAGAGCCGCCACCGCGCGCCGCGCTTGGCTAAAAAGTCGCTAAGCGGGCCGCCCAACAGCGACGCAAAGGTCGCGCAGGCGATGATCGCACCGAAGATTGCGCCCATCTTGGTGGAACTGAGGTGATGCACCCGCATCAGGAAGGCCGGCATCCAGGTCAGCCAACCCAAGAAGCACATCTGCAGGCTGATCCAAGCGATGGCGAAGGGATAGAGCGTGCGAATTCGCATGCAGCGGCGAATGCAGGTGATGAAGGTTTCGTGGTGATGGGCGTCAACGCCGAGACCGTCCTGCAGCCCACGGGGCGGCTCGCGGACCGTAAGGAACATCACCGCAGCCAACACCAGTCCGGGCAGGCCGACGATCATCATGGTTGCGTGCCAGTTGAAATGATCATTGAGCGCGCCAGCCAAAGCCGCCCCCAGGGCGAAGCCCAATGCGGAGCCGATAATCATGAAGCTGATAGCCGTTCCCCGACGCTGTGCGGGGAACATGTCCCCGATCAGGCTCAGGCTGGCCGGAAGCTGAACGGATTCCGCGGATCCGACCGCGATCCTGGCCATGAGCAGCTGGACAAAGCTGCTGCTGAGCCCGCAGGCGGCCGTCGCCGCACTCCATATGGCGACGGCCAGGGCCAGCAGGTTGCGCCGGTTGGTCCGGTCGGCCAGGCGCGCCAGGGGCAGGGCGATCACCGCGTAGACGATGGCGAAGGCGCTACCCGTCAGGGCTCCCATGGCGGCGTCACTGACGTGAAGGTCTTTCTGGATCGGGACCAGCAGCACGGCGAAGGATTGGCGGTCGATGGCCGCCAGCAGGGCCACCAGTGACAGGGTGAACACTGACCAGGTGCGAGCGGCGCGGCCCAGTTGGGCTGGCCCTGAACCAACGGTCGTCACTGTGCTCGCAGCCATCACGTCCGCGCCTGCTAGCTCCGCCATGTTTCCACCCTGCGACTTGGCTCCGATCGCGACGCCAGGCTGATTTCGCCTTGACACGCTCGTGACCTATTATTGAACTAGGTTATATACGACTAGAGCAGCTGAGGCTGGGCCTGTCCAGCGTGGCTGACGACCATAAAAACTAACGATCCATCAATTTTGCTTGCGGCTTTGACGCAATTGGTGTCGCTTGCGCGACGAACGTCAAGGCGAATGCGGCCTGGACCAGCGCTGCAATTGGCCCTCCAGCGGAAGAGGAAGCAAAGTGGAACAGACCCGAACGGCGCCTCGGCGGCCGCTGCCCTTAGTCACCGAGATGGACCAGCATTTCTGGCATGGCGGCGCTGACGGGCGCCTGCATGTATTGCGCTGCCAGGCCTGCGACTACTGGATCCATCCCTATGCCGGGCGCTGCCCGAAGTGCCATTCGGACCGGATCGCGCCGCAGCCGGTCAGCGGGCGCGGGACCGTGGTCGGCTTTACGGTCAATCACCAGGCCTGGGTGCCCGGCGTGGAGACGCCCTATGTAGTGGCGATCGTCGAGTTGGAAGAGCAGGCCAATGTTCGACTGATGACCAATCTGCCACGCACCCCGATTGCTGAGGTGCGGGTGGGGCTGCCGGTCAAGGTGTTCTTTGAGCACGACGCCGACGTCTACCTGCCCCTGTTCGAAGCCGCCTGAGGACGATGTCGTGACCCGATACGCTGAAAAGACGACCTGCATCTCCGGAATCGGCCAGTCCGAGATCTATCGCAAGCCGCAGGTATTTCCGTTCGAGTTAGCGCTGCGGGCTTGCGAACGCGCCATCGAAGATGCTGGCCTGACCGCCGCCGATATCGACGGCGCTTGCTGCTGGCCGGCGACGGCCAGCGGCTCGGTCGCCGGCATGGCCTCGGCGAGCATCCCGGATGTCGCCACCAGCCTGGGGCTGAAGCTGAACTGGCATGGGGCAGGCGACGTGGCCGCCCAGCTGTCTCCGATCGTCAACGCCGTAGCCGCCATCGCCGCGGGCTATTGCGACCACGTGCTGTGCTGGCGCGCTCTGGGCGAGCGCTGGGTTCCAAGCTACGGCTCGGCCGCCGCGGCCGCCGGCGGCAGCTCCCGGATGCAGCCCAGTGGCTGGATGGGGTTCGTGTTGCCCTACTGGGCGCCCTCGGCCTCGATCTGGGTCGCCTGCCACGCCAGCACCCACATGACTCGCTATGGCATCACGCGCGAACAGATGTCAGCGATTCCGATCAACCAAAGGCGCAACGCGGGCCTTAATCCAAAGGCGATCTATCGCGATCCGATCACGCTGGATGACTATATGTCAGCGCGAATGGTCACAACGCCGTTCACGATCCTGGACTGCGACGTGCCCTGCGATGGGGCGACAGCCGTGATCGTTTCGCGGTTGGACGCCGCCAGGAGCCTGAAACAGGCGCCGATCGTGATCGAGGCCGTGGGCTCAGGCGCCTATGATCGCATGGACACCTGGTTGTGCCGATCCGACTATCCGCACATGGCCATGCACGACGCAGCCAAGATGCTGTGGAGCCGTACAGACCTGAAGCCCAAGGACGTCGACACGGCGCATCTCTATGACGGCTTCACTTGGCTGACCATGCTCTGGCTCGAGGCGCTCGGCCTTTGTGGCGAGGGGGAGTCCGGCGCCTTCATCGAGGGCGGCCAGCGCATCGCGCTGGACGGCGAACTGCCACTGAACACCAATGGCGGGCAGCTGTCCGAAGGGCGCATGCATGGGTTCGGGCATCTGCACGAGGCCGTGCTGCAGCTGCGCGGCCAGGCGGGAGACCGGCAGACAAAGAACCCCAAGGTCTCCGTGGTCGGAAATGGCGGCGGCAGCCTGGGCGGGGCCGTGCTGCTGCGCCGCGAAAGTTAGAGCCGGATGGCGCAGCCCCGGCCTTGGGGGCTGCGCCGGAGCTTAGATCTGCCGGAATGAAACGGACTTCAGTTCCGTAAAGGCGTTGAGCCCCTCGTCGCCCCATTCGCGGCCGATACCCGAGCGTTTGAAACCGCCGAAGGGGGCCACGATGGGTGAGCCCGGCGCGGCGCCGCCGCCATTGATCGATATGCCGCCGGTGCGGATAGCGCTGGCCATGTCGAAGGCGGCGCCCAGATTGTCCGACCAGATGGCGCCCGACAGGCCGAAGCTGGAATCATTGGCCAGATCGATGGCCTCTGCATCGGTGTCGAAGCCGATCACCACCGCCACCGGCCCGAACACCTCTTCCTGAGCAAGGCGCGAGGCGTTGTCGACATTGTCGAACAGCGTGGGCTCGTAGAAGTAGCCCTTGGCCAATTCAGGGGGGCGGCGGCCGCCGGCGACCAGGGTCGCGCCGGATTTGCGGCCTTCCTCGACATAGTATTCGACCTTGGCCCGCTGGGCGTCGCGGATCAGTGGCCCGAGATTGACGGTCGGGTCAGCGGGGTCACCGATCTTCATCATCTTGTGTGCGCCGGCCAGGGCCTCGACATAAGCCTTGCGGATGCTGTTGTGCACAATGTGACGGGTGGTGAGCGCACAGCCCTGGCCGCAATGGGTAAGGTGGAACATGCCCGCACCGATCGCCCCGGCAAGATTGGCGTCCTGGCGGATGATCAGGGCCGACTTGCCGCCAAGCTCCAGGTGGAGCCGCTTGAGCGTCGGTGCGGCCTGGGCGGCGATCGCCGATCCCACGGCGTCGGAGCCGGTGAACGTGATCAGGTCGACGCGCGGGTCGGTGGTCATCATCTCGCCGACCTCCTTGCCGCCTGTGACGACATTGATCACGCCAGGCGGGAAGCCGACTTCGTGCGCCACCTCGGCCACGATCAGGGCCGAGAAGGGGGTGAAGGGTGAAGGCTTGAGGATCACCGTATTGCCGGTGACCAGAGCCGGGAACAGCTTCACCACATTGAGGAAGAACGGGAAGTTATAGGGTGTGATGGCGGCCACGACCCCGGCCGGTTCGCGCCGGATGATCCCGCCCACAAGGCTGCTGCCGCCGGCGCCATTTGGAACCGTGCCGGAGGGCAGGGCCGTATCGCGAAAGCGCGCGCCGCGGTCGATTGCGTCCTTGGCCAGGCTCATGGGGAAATCAAACTGGAGCGGCATGATCGGCCCTACCGAGCCGGCCTCTTCGACCAGTATGCGGATGATGTCGCGGCGTCGCGCCATCAGCCCGTCGTGCAACTGCTGAAGCTTGGCTCCCCGCTCGGCCGGCGACATGCGAGGCCATGGGCCTTGGTCGAACGCCTCGCGCGCCGCGGCGATCGCGGCGGCGACCTCGGCCTTGCCGCCGACAGGCGCCAGACCGATGACCGCTTCGGTGGCGGGGTTGATGACTGGATCGGGCTCGCCAGAGGCCTTCACCCATTCGCCGCCCACATAGACGGAATTCGAAATCTTCAGCGGCAGGTTCATTCCTGGGTCTCCATTCCATCCGTCTGGTTGTTCGGCGGCGGTTGGGGCCGCCGTTCGCTCTGAGTCCTCGATCACGGCCAACGCCCACGCCGTGACGCCCGCCTTGGTCAGGAGCGTCAGGCCGGGTTGGCGGCGGCGTCGATGATGTTGTAGTGAACCTATATAACCAGGTAAGTTTTGCAAGTCACATACAGTCTGTTTGCTAAACTCGATGTCGGCCGTTGTCGGTGAGGCCCCGCTCCACGGCGAGCCTGTTGAGCGGCGATGGGTAAAAACGACTGGTTATCAATTTTGTGGAAAGCCCGGGGAGCCGCCTAGACATGTCTCTATTCGATCTGACCGGGAAGGTGGCGATCGTCACCGGCGCGACCAAGGGAATAGGCCTCGGCGTCTCGCGACAGCTGGTCGCCCACGGGGCCAGGGTGGTCCTCTCCAGCCGACATCAGGCCGAATGTGAGGCCTTGGCCGCCGAGTTGAACGCCGACCGTGGCGGAACTCCGATTGCAATGGGCGTCGCCTGCGATCTCGACAGGCTAGAAGATATGGACCGGCTGGCCCGGGAGTCCGCCGCGGCCTTCGGCGGTGTCGACATCCTTGTCTGCAACGCCGCCGTCCTGCCCTATATCGGCCCCTCGGCGGACACGCCGGTCGACCTGTTCGATCGTATCCTGATCAGCAACACTCACCATAATTTCCGTCTTTGCCAGGCGGTTCGCGCCCAGATGGCCGAGCGGGGCGGCGGCAGCATCATCCTGATCGGATCGATCGCCGGCCACACAGCTTCGCCGGTGACCATGGCTTATTCCATCGCCAAGGCCGGGGTTGCGCATATGGCCCGGTGCCTGGCCGATGAGTTGGCCGCCGAGAAGATCCGGGTCAACTGCGTGTCACCTGGTTTCATTCACAGCTTTTCGTCGCAGCCGATCGTCGATAATCCGGCGGCCGTCGCCGCCATCGCCGCGGCCACGCCGCTGGGCCGTATCGGCGAGCCGGACGACGTCGCCGGCGCAGTGGTCTACCTGGCCTCGGCCGCCGGGTCTTATGTCACCGGGGCCTCGATTCTGGTCGATGGCGGGCGGGCGGCGTTGTCGCCGCCCAACCGACCCGCCGCGATCCCAGGAATTCGGGCTGGCGCCTTCTACAACTGAAGCCGGCGCCAGAGGGAGAAAAACCATGAAGGCCACCGACATTCTTCTGACGGACAAGGTTGCAATCGTCACCGGCGGGGGCGGGGGAATCGGCCGCGCCATCGCCTTGTCCCTGGCCGAGGCGGGTGCGGATATCGTGATCGGCGACATTGCGCCGGAGCGCTGCGAAGAAGTGGCGCAGCAGGTGCGCCAGCGGGGACGTCGCGCGCTTCCGGTTCCCCTCGACGTGATGGACACCGGCCAGGTGAACGCCATGATCGCCAAGGCCGACGCCGAGTTCGGCCGGATCGACATCTTGGTGAACAATGCAGGCGGCGTTAGCGGCCGGCCATTTCTGGAGCAGTCCGAACGCTCTTGGCGCCGGCACATCGATATCAACCTGGTCAGCATGCTGGCGGCGACCGCGGCCGCCGCGCCGGTCATGATCCGCGGCGGCCGCGGCGGCGCGATCATCAACGTCACCAGCATCGAAGGCTCCCGCGCGGCGCCGAACTTCGCCGTCTATGCCACCTGCAAGGCAGGGATGATCAGCTTCACGCGGACCATGGCGCTGGAGTTGTCGCAGCATCAGATCCGGGTCAACGCCATCGCGCCGGACCATACGGTGACCCCCGGTAGCCGCGGCAATCGCAGCGGGCCTGTGGACCCATCCGCTTGGCCAGCGCGCACTGCAGAGCAGGATGACGCCTGGGCCCGCCTGATCCCGCTGGGCCGCGAGGGCGTGGACACCGAGTGCGGCAATGTCGCCCTGTTCCTGGCCTCCGCCATGAGCGAGTACGTGACCGGGACAGTGATTCCGGTGGACGGCGGCACGTGGGCCTCCAGCGGCTGGGTGCGCAATCGCGCCGGCGAATGGACCCTGATCGACGGCCTGGACTTCGGGGGTTAGCCGAGATGGACGCGATCACCGCCGAGACGCCATTTGCGCCCGAGGACGATGGCTATCACACACTCAGCGACAATCCCCTCGATCTGGAGACCAACTGGTGGGCGATCAACATTCCCGAGCGCAGGATCGGGATCTGGATCCATGCCGCCTATTACCCGAACGCCGACAAGGTGCGCTGGCGCGTGTTTGCCTGGGACGACAAGGGCGCGGATCCGGCGCGCCTGGCTTACTACAAGATGGCCGACGAGGTTCCGATGCTCAAGGCCCCGGACCTGCGCGACATCACCTTTCCCCAGGGCGGCTATTCGCTGAAGATGCTGGAGCCGCTGACGCGTTATCAGGTGGGTTATCGGGACGCCGAGGCGGGCTTTGGCGTCGAGTTCGAATTCATGGCGGCCCATCCGCCGCACAGGTTCACGCCTGGCGAGCCGCCCGCCATGCACAACCCGCACATCGACCAGCTCGGCCATTTCACCGGGGCGCTGACGCTGAAAGGCGAGCGCATCGCGATCGACTGCTGGTCGGTCCGCGACCGGACCTGGGGCCCGCGTGAGGGCGCCTTCGCCTCCAGTCAGAAATACCGGGACAAGCCCACCCGGGTTCTGCATCCGGGTGGTGCGCGCTGGCGGCAGGTCGAGCGCGAACGCGGCCGCGGCCGCATCCAGTACATATTCGGCCACACCAGTGACCAGACCGGCTTTTTAAGCTTCGTTCGGCCGCAGGACGGCGACGCCTACGGGCGCTCGCCCCTCAATATGGGCTGGCTGTTGAAGGACGGACATTTCGGGCGTCTGGACAAGACCAAGAGCTGGATGCGCAATTATCGGGACAAGGACACTGGCTGGAGCCAACACATGGAGGTGATGCTGGTCGACCTGGAGGGGCGCTCCATGGAGGCGGAGGGCTTCAGCGTCAGCCACATGTGTGAACACGGAGCCGGCTCCAACGCCCTGATGCGCTGGGAATATGACGGCCAGATCGGCTGGGGCGAAGACCAGGACGGCTGGCGTGTCGACCATTTCCGCCGGATGCTGCAGGCTCTGCGCGACGTATGCTGACTTTAAGCACGCAAATTCTCAATTGCGAGCCTAGAACTCGTGGGCGTCGCCTTCCTGATTGATGAGCGCGCGAGTTGGAGCCAGGGCGCCGGATGAGGTAGGGCCCGCTGGCGCTCAGGAGGCTGCGATGGAAGGTCCCACGTCCCACTTCTACTTTTCCCAGCGTCTGCGCCTGCATTTCGTCGACTGGGGCAACGAGGGCGCGCCGCCACTGCTGCTGATCCATGGCGGGCGCGATCATTGC